>JBILEB010000011.1:0-85139 GCA_044352295.1 Myxococcaceae bacterium | reverse complement strand
TGCCGCCGGCCCTGAAGGATCAACCGGGCTTCGTCTTCTGGATGGTGGGCGGCGAGGTCGGCGCCGGCGAGGGGGCGGGCGAATGGGTGACGCTCGAAGGGCCGCCCTGCCGCGCCTCCGTGGGCAAGGAGCTTCACCGCGCCCGGCTCGACGGCACCGGCACGCTCGTCGACCGCATCGAGTCGAGCGGCGAAGGCGATCGGAGCGAGGAGTTCCAGCAAGCGCACCAGGACTGGTCCGCGCGGGAGCTGACCCAGAAGATGCAGGGCCGGGGCGCCGAAGTGTCTCCAGTGGGGAGCTCGAGCGACATCGCCTGGACGACCTGTGATCGCCTCCAGGGCGTGTGTGGGCGCACCGTGACGGTCACCGCCCCGCAGTTCGCCGTGCGCGACGGGAAGAACTGGCTCCTCCCGCTGACCTTCCTCACGGCGCTCTACGAGCACCTCGACGCCGAGCAGCGCGCGACGGGCCTGGCGATCAGGCCGTCGTGGGGCGCCACCGAGGAGGTCGTCGAGCTCGAGGGTCCCCCGGGGTTCCACGTGGCGCGCCTGCCGGATCCGGTGATGGCGTCGGCGCCAGGGCTCTCGGTTCGCGTGGTCGCCGAAAAGACGAAGCAAGGCGTTCGACTCTCGCGACGGGTGAGCTTCGGCGCCGGCCTGTATCCCGTCGAGGACTACCCGAAGCAGCGCGCCACCCTCGAGGCGTTTCGGGCGCTGCGCAGCACGGTGCTGACCTTCGAGCCGGACTGACGCCGCCACACCAGGCATCGGCGCGGCCTGGACCACCAGCTCGAGGGCCTCGAGGCCGACTCGCTCGAGCACGTGCACCTCGAGAACGTCGTACTCTTCCCGAAGCTGGCGGCGCAACGCCGGGCCGCGCGCGCGTCGACCTGACGAACGTCCACCCTTCGGGCATGATGCGTTCATGATCCGGTGGGTGGCGGTGGTGATGTCGATGGCAACGGCGGTGCGCGCTGAAGAGCCGGTGGACTTCACCACCCTGTCCGACGCCGACCGCCGCGCCCTCGTCGCTGCCAGCCCACGCGAGGCGCTCGAGCGCGTCATGAAGGAGACGCCGCAGGCGAAGCTCCTCGGCATGGGCCAGCGCATCATCCTCGGCATCAACACCTACAAGTACCGCATGGTGAAACAGGAGCGCGTACGCGGCGAGCTCCTCCCGGAGCAGGTCGTCGACGTGTACGTGCGGGAGTCGCCGTTCTCGGTGCGGCTTCACTACGTGAAGGGGCCGGGCGCAGGCCGGAAGGTCGTCTTCAACCCCAGCGTGCGGCCCAACGAGTTCCGGGTGCGCGAGGCGGGCTTCCTTTCGATCGCGGGCGCCATCTGGCTCAACGTCGACTCGTCCTTCGCGAAAGCCGACTCGAACCACAACGTGCGCGAGGCCGGCATCGGACCGCTCGTCGGCCGCCTCATGCGGGACACGGAGCGTGCGAAGTCGATGGGCGGGTTTCCGCTCGTGCCCGAAGGGTGGAACGACAAGGGCGAGTTCTGCGGCAGCTACCTCTCACCGCCCGCCACGCCACCGTTCGACTACGCGAAGACCCGCATCTGCACCGATCTGAAGACCGGCGTGCCGATGAAGGTCGAGGGGTACGGGCTCAAGGGCGAGCTGCTCGAGAAGTGGCACTTCTCCGACTTCACGCCCGACACCTGGCCCACCGAGTTCTTCGACCCCGAGAAGGCGCGGCTGTGACGTCACCCTGTGAGCGAGTCGACCCACGCTGACTCGAGACCGGCGGAGCGCGCGCCCCGCACCAACGCCTCGACGAAGCGCTGACTCACCGGACCATCGAGGCTCTTCCGCACGGGGTTGGTGGTGAACGCCGTCGCTTCGACCGTCTCGCCCGAGGCGAGCTTCACCGTCACCGCGCGCTCCACGCACATGCCCGTCACGGCCCCCTCCTTGTGCTGGATGATGGGCCAATCCTTCTCATCGAGATCGAACACCACGCCGCACACGCGCGAACCCGGCGTGTCGGACAGGCCAGCGACGCGGCCGCCCCACCAGCGCGAGGGGAAGTCGTAGACGAGCGAGAGATCCTTCGCCTCGCCCAGCGTTCCCTTCGGCAGCTCGAAGAAGTCGTACCCGTGTTGCGAGCGCCATTCGACGAAGGCGTCACGATCGAGGACGGTGGAGTACGCGAAGTAGCGGCGACGGCCCTGCCCTGCCGCCTCGCGAGCCTTCATGACGATGTCGTAGTGGGCGTCCATGGGCGGGGTGCTTGCCTCACGAACCGCCTGCGGCGCAAGTCAGGAGCGGAAGCGCTCGAACATGCCCCCCACGTTCAGGGTGGAGGTCTTGAGGAAGATCGTCAGCGCCTTCTCGGTTGCCTCAGCGACAGCCTCCATCTTGCGGAGGCGATCGACCTTCTCGCGCTCCACGGTGCCGTCGGCCTCGGCGAGCTTCCGGGCCTCTTCGAGATCGGCGCGAATGCGCGCGATGAAGGAGAACTCACGCTCTTCGATCACCCGCCGCGCCATCTGCAGCAGATCGACCTCGGCCTTGTACCGCCACGAGGTGTCGCCCGGCACGCGCACGCGCAGCACGACACCCCAGCGCTCGAGATCGCGAATGAGCATCGACACGCCGCCCTTCGAGAGCGCCAGCTCCTTCTCGAGCTCGGCCGCGGTCAGCGCCTCGTTCCGCAAGTACAGGAGCGCCCACACCCGGCCCTGGTTGCGCTTGAAGCCCCAGAACTCGATCACGTTGCCGACGGCGTCGATGGCCATCGCTTCCCAGCCGGAGTGGACCGACTTGACCGATGTCGACGCGCTCGGCGCCCAGAGATAGCCCTTCATGCAGCCCCCTTGAGCGTCATGCCCCGCGCCAGCGTGCGCGCCCAGTGGACGAGGTTCTTGCCCAGCTCGGTGCGGCCGTACTCACCCAGGACGTCGACCGCCGCGTCGAGCTCGGCGTTCATCATCGCGATGGCCTCGTCGAGCGCGCCGGAGACGAGGACGGACGTTCCGAGTTCGCGAACTTTCTCGACACCGAGCGCGCCAAACCGCCACGCCTCGTCGATGCGCCGCTTGAGCTTCTCGTCCTTGCGACAGGCGAGCAGCACCGGGAGGTTCGGCGTGCGCGAGGAGAGATCGGCGTACTGCGGCTTGCCCTCGTCGGTGCCGGTGACGTCGCGCACGTCGTCGGCCATCTGGAAGGCGACGCCGATGCGGCGGCCGAAGACGTCGAAGCGCCGGCCTGCGTCCTCGTGCCCGGCGAGCGTCGCGACCGCGCGGCCACAGAACCCGAACAGCGAGCCCGTCTTGCCTTCGCCGATCGCGCGGTGGTCGGCCAGTGACAGCGAGAGGTTCCCGCGGGCCTGCACCTCGGCGATCGCGGCGCGCGTCATCTCCTGCACGGTGGCGAGCGACAACGTGCCCAGGCGCGGATCGGCCCGGGCGAGCTCGAAGAGGCCTGAGGAGAGCAGCAGATCGCCCGACAGCACCGACACCGTATTGCCCCAGCGCGCGTTCACCGTGGGCTTGCCGCGGCGGAACATTCCCGCGTCGACGACATCGTCGTGGAGGAGCGAGGCGGCGTGGATCAGCTCCGCCGCCATACCGACCGTCACCAGGCGCGGGTCTTCGAACTCCAGCGAGTCGGCGAAGATCTTCACCAGCATCGGCCGGGCGCGCTTGCCACCACTAAGCACGAGGTGCCGCGCGGCGATCACGAGCGTCTCTTCAGGGGGCGGCGCATCGCCTCCCAGCTGCGCCGTCAGCGCCGCTTCCACTTGCCCCAGGTACCCCGCGAACACCGTCGTCGGATCCATGGCGTTCATATAGTTCACGGCGTTTTGAACTGCATGGGCTTGATGAAAAGCAACGTGACCACGAGGGGTTGCAGTGATCCAGACGCACATTGAAGCCATGAAACCGATCGACTACGCCGACCGACATGCCCGTCAGTCACGACTTCAAGGTCTTCGCTGGGAACTCGAACCGTGGCCTGGCCGAGCGAATCTGTGAGTACCTCAAGCGGCCGATCTCGAAGGCCGACGTGGGCCGCTTCAGCGACGGAGAGATCCAGGTCGAGATCGGCGAGAACGTGCGTGGCTTCGACGTCTTCGTGATCCAGTCGACCTGCCCGCCGGTGAACGATCACCTGATGGAGATGTTGATCATGTGCGACGCGCTCAAGCGCGCGAGCGCCGCGTCGATCACCGCGGTGGTGCCCTACTACGGCTACGCGCGGCAGGACCGGAAGGTGTCGGCGCGCACGCCCATCACCGCGAAGCTGGTGGCGGACCTGCTCGAGACCGCCGGCGTGACGCGCGTGGTGTCGATGGACATGCACGCCGGACAGATCCAGGGCTTCTTCAACATTCCGACCGATCATCTCTACGCGTCGCCGGTGTTCCTGGACGATCTGCGCAAGAAGTTTCCGACCAGCGAAGACCTCGTGATCGTCTCGCCCGATGCCGGTGGCGTCGAGCGGGCCCGCGCGTACTCCAAGCGCCTCAACTGCCCGCTGGCGATCATCGACAAGCGGCGCCCGCGCGCGAACGCCTCAGAGGTGATGAACCTCATCGGCGACGTGAAGGGCAAGGACGCGATCATCGTCGACGACATCGTCGATACCGCTGGCACGCTGACCCAGGGCGCCGCGGCGCTCCGCGAGAAGGGCGCGCGACGGGTCTTCGCCTACATCGTGCACCCGATCCTCTCCGGGCCGGCGATCTCGCGCGTGAACGAGTCGATGCTCGAGGAGCTCGTGATCTCCGACACCGTGCCGCTCAGCAAGCCGGCGCAGGCGTGCACGAAGATCCGCCAGGTGTCGTCCGATCGGCTCTTCGGTGAGGCGATCGCGCGCATCTACCGTGCCGAGTCGCTCTCGAGTTTGTTCGTCTGATCCCGACGGCGCGTTGGCCATCGTCCACTGGACGGCTGGTCGCCCTCGCGCACCTCGGCCTGCTGGTACGCTAGGGCCCGCCTTCCCCCGCTGCTGGAGTCCACTCGACATGCGCTCTCTGTCCACTGCTGGCCTGGTGCTCGCGCTCGTTTCCTGCGCTCCCGCGCCGAAGGCCTTCCCCGAGGGGTACCTCTTCGGCGCCTCCATCGCCGGCTTCCAGGTTGACATGGGCTGCCCGACGCTGCCCGCGGCGCAATGCGAAGACCGACGCAGCGACTGGTACCAGCTCATCACCAGCCGCACCCAGGTGAGCCCCGCCGTGGCCACGCACTTCACGTGGGACGCGCCGTCGACCGGACCCGGCCACTGGGAGCTCTTCGAGCAGGACTTCACCGCCGCGAAGCAGGAGCTCGGCCTCAACGCGATGCGCCTTTCCCTCGAGTGGAGCCGCATCTTCCCCACCGCGACCGACGGACTGGAAGGTGACGCGCTGGCGGCGGCGGCGAACCGCGCGAACGTCGAGCGCTACCACCAGATGTTCGCCTCGCTCAAAGCCAAGGGGATCACCCCGATGGTGACGCTCAACCACTACACGCTCCCGGTGTGGATCCACGACGGCATGGCGTGTCACCAGGCGCCGGCCACGTGCATGAACCGCGGCTGGCTCGACAAAGAACGCCTGCACCGTGAGATCTCGAAGTACGCCGGCTTCGTGGCGAAGGAGTTCGGCGGCGAGGTCGATCTCTGGGCCACGCTCAACGAGCCCTTCGCCGTGGTGATCCCGGGCTACCTGCAGCCGGGGAAGGATCGGGTGAACCCACCGGCACAGTCGCTCCGCTTCGAGGACGCGCGCACGGTGGCGATCGCGATGATCGAGGGCCACGCGCGCATGTACGACGCGGTGAAGGCCAACGACACGAAGGACGCCGACGGGAACGGCTCGCTGGCTGAGATCGGCATCGTCTATCCGATCGCGCCGGCGATTCCGAAGAACCCTGACAGCGTCATCGACAAACGCGGCGCTGAGAATGTCTTCTATCTGAACAATCAGCTGTTCCTCGATGGCGTGCTGAACGGGACGATGGACGCGAACATCGATGGGCGCCCGGACGGACCGGCGCGCGACGATCTCAAGGGCCGCTGCGACTGGCTGGGCATCAACTACTACACGCGCGCCACCGTCACCGGCACCGAGAGCCCCAGCTTCCCGCAGTTCTCGCCGCTCTCGACGTTCGACCCGTTCTCCCTCGAGCTGTGGGACGACACGCCGCAGGGCCTCTTCGACGCGATCACCTGGGCGAAGAACCGCTACGGCAAGCCGATGTACATCACCGAGACGGGGACCGACGCGGCGGCCGATCCCGAGAAGGCCGCGAGCTGGCTCGTTCGTTATCTCACCGTGACGCAGAAGGCGCAGCAGGCCGGCGCCGACGTGCGCGGGTTCTTCTATTGGTCGCTCATCGACAACTACGAGTGGAACCACGGCATGGCGATGAAGTTCGGGCTGTACGCGGTGGGCAGCGACGCGCAGAAGACCCGCACGGCGCGTTCGGCGGTGCAGGCGTACCAGCAGATCACGAAGGCGAAGGACGTGCCGGCGGAGCTGAAGCAGCGCTACCCGGTGCCGTGACGGCTCACGCCGGAATCGCCAATACGACGGCCGTTGCGTTGTGCCAGCCATCGAGCCGGCCGCTCAAGCGCGCGACCTCGCCGGAGGTGACGAAGCCTGCGAGCGGCACGTCGGGGAACACCCGGCGGATCGCCTCGCCCTCTTCCGGGAACCGTTTGCCCAGGCGCATGCGGCGACAGATGCAGTCGAACACCAGCACGCCGGCGGGGGGCCGTGGAGGTTCTTCTTCGCCTCGGATGAACGACGGCTCTTTGCTTGGCCCCGCTCTGGGCGCGTTGCCCGACTGTCTCGCTCACCGGGCCTGAGGCGTCACGGTTCAGCTCAGATGCGACCATGTGCGAGCGCGCACAGATCGCGGCCAAACCTGACCGAGAACTTCGCCTTCGACCACACCGTCACCGAGCATCGCGTGCGCCTATGCGGGAGTGCAGCCCGTGGCCCTCAGCTCGACTGGCGGTTCCGCGCCGCGATGAGTGCAAACCGCACCGTGGCGTCGGTCTCGGTCTCCAGCCGCTTGAGCACGGCCTGCTTCGCCGCGGCCGACGTCGCCGAGGCCAGGCCATCGGCCGCGTAGAACCGGACCTTCGCGTCCGAGTCCCCCAGCGCCTCGAGGAGCGCCACCTCGGCCTTCGCCGGCCCCATCACCGCCAACGCCAGCGCCGCCTGCGCCCGAACCGCCACGCTCGAGTCCTTCAGCAGCGCGCGCAGCGTCGTCGCCTCGACGTCATCGCGGAAGTACCGAAGTCCAGTGAGCGCCAACACCCGCGCGCCCTCGGCCACCTGCCCATCGGTCGCCCGCTTCGTCAGCACGCCAGCTCCACCGAGCGCCGACAACGACGAGCGCGCCGTCTCGCGGAGCTCTTCGTCTCGCGTATCCAGCACCGCACACAGAGCATCGAGCGCTCCGGGCTGGTTCGACGCCGACGCCAGGGCCTTCGCCGCCGCCACGCGATCCCCACGCGCCGCCGCCTCGTTCTTCAACGTCTCGAGCGCCGCCATGTCAGTTGTCCTGGAAGCCATCGGGGCGGAACTTGCTCGGCTGCCCGGCGACGTGGCCGTTCACGCGGTCGAGTTCCTGTTGAATGTGGTTCACGCTCTTCCCTCCCGTCAGCCCGTCCATCATCGCGAGCACGTCGGGGCCGCTGGTGCTCCAGGGCAGCTCGGTGTTGGTGGCCATGATGTCGAGGTTGCCGGCGTTCTTGTTCCGCGGCAGCGAGCGCATCTCGTCGAGGTAGCGGTACGTGTTGCAGCCGTCGAAGAAGACGAGCTGGTACTGGTTGCCCATCGCGCCCTGCCCACGCACGTCGTTCTGCCCCAGCGCCACCGCGTTCGAGGTGGGCGTGCCGATGACGTAGTTCCCCGCCGCGCTCGTCTTGTGATCGAAGTCCGGACCGGAGCCGTAGCGCCCATGGCCGGAATAGATGACGACCTCGTCGTCGCGCATGGCGTTGGCGAAGCGGTCCTTCGCGCCGGGCGTGTCGGGCGTGATGAGGCGAACGACGGCCTTCACGTCCTTCCCATCGTGCTTGAAGTCCTTCACGAAGTACGTGCCGTCGCGATCGGTGCGCGCGGGATCCAGGCCGGCCGCGCGGAGCTGATCGTCATTCATCCCGCGGACGTCGACCTGCTGGAACCCACGCGTGTTGAGCCCTTCGACCACGTCCCGGAGCGGTCCCAGGTGCGCGCCGTGCTCGTCGTAGCCGACGGCGATTGTCGTGCGCATCACGCCGTCCTTGAACAGCTCGTCGTAGCGGGGGAACCGCACGTCCTGCGCCGAGTTGGGCCCGGCCACGTCGAGCGCGGCGATGGTCTTCGCGTCGAGCCGGCCGGTCGATGGGAGGTTACTCTGCTGCTGGAAGCGTCGCAGCGCGGTGGTCGTCTCGTTGCCGAAGTCTCCGTCGGCGCCGAAGCGCGGGAGCTGGAACCCGGCCTTCACCAGTGCCTCCTGCACGAGCTTCACCGAGGGGCCCCTGGCGCCAGAGGCGAGCTCGGTTCGACCCGCGGCGACCTGGGCGAGCGTGGGATCCGCTGCGAGGGCCGGCGTGCGGAGCGTCGAGGCCGGCGGTGGCGGCGGGTTCAGGTTCACCGACGAGGTGCCGGTTGGCCTCCGTGGGGCCGCTGGAGCCCAGCCCTGAGGCCGCTGCGGCTGCGCGGGGGTGGTGGGGGCCGTGGGGCGGTTGGTGGTCGTGGTGGGCCGCGTGGGCGCGTTGGGCGTCGTGGGTCGAACGGGCATGTGCGCAGTATCGGCGAGCCCGGCGCCGCGGTGACGTGAGGAAACTTCGATATTTCAGAGCCGACCCTTCGGTTCGCTCAATAAACGAAGGGAATGATGCGCCAGCGCACGCGAGCCACGTAGGTGTCCCAGAGCGGGCCGTACTTCTTCGCGCACCGGCGGTCGTCATCAAGCTGCCGCGGGATGAACAGCAACACGTAGTAGAGGACGTACAGCCACGGCTGCCAGGCGCCGAGGTGTCCCAGGGAGAGCGCGAGGCCCGAGGCCATGAGGAGCTCTCCCAGGTAGTTCACGTGGCGCGACAGGCCCCAGAAGCCGTTGACGAGGACACGTCCGTCGAGCGCCTCGGGCACGATCACCCCAAACGCCTTCTTCGTCGGATCCCGCTTGAACCAGTACTTCTGCATGTTGGCGCCACGCGCGAAGGCCCAACCGGAGAAGAAGACGATCGCGAAGAGCGGCCACACGAAGACCGGCAGCTGCGGGTTCGGCGCCTCGGCCAGCGACCACAGGCCCACCGAATAGAAGTACGGGTAGAACACAAGACAGCCCCACGTCAGCTTGAAGCCCACGCGCTCGGCGACGAAGTCGTACGTGTAGAGGTGGACCTCCTCGAAGAAGAGGTACTCGCAGAGGAAGAAGCTGAAGAGGCCCACGTAGAGGAAGACGCCGGGGTTCGGATCGTCCCGGTGGAGCGAGAGGTGGTGCGCCGCGAAGGACAGCAGGTTCAGCGCGAGGATCACCGCGCCCACCAGGTACAGGTACATCTTCGCGTCGATGCGCCCGCCCCAGAGCTGCGGCTGCTCGATGCGTCCGAGGAAGAAGTCCTTGAGCACGTTCGAGGTGACGGGCTTCGCCATGAAGACGATCACCGCGCTGGCGATGAGGCCGGTGACACAGGCGCCGGTGACGAGCTCCCAGCGGTGAACGAAGAACGCGTTCCACTCGAGCAGGCCCTGACGGCACGCGAGCGCCCAGAGGCCCACGCAGAGGAACAGCACCACGAGGCCGTTGAGGTGGTACCGCAGCTTCTTCCCCGTGGAGGGATCGGTGATGTACCCGTCGACCCAGCGGCCGGGCACCACGGCGTTCAGCGTGAAGATGATCAGGTACAGCGCCAGCGGCCAGAGGAAGGCAGGCATTCAGAGCTTCTCCAGGGGCGTCTCGAGCAACGTGAGGTCCTCCTTCGTCAGCTCGTGCCGGGCGAAGAGATCGGGGCGACGTTCTCGGGTGATCCGCAGCGCGTGCCACCGTCGCCACCGGGCGATGCGCTGGTGATCGCCGCTCTGGAGCGCCTCGGGCACCACCATGCCGCGGAACTCCGGGGGACGCGTGTACTGCGGGTGTTCGAGCAGGCTCGACTCGAAGGACTCAGTGGTGGCGGACTCCGAATTGCCAAGCACCCCGGGCACCAGGCGCGCGACCGCGTCCACCACACACAGCGCCGCCAGCTCGCCGCCGGTCAGCACGAAGTCTCCGACCGAGAGCTCTTCGTCGATGGAGGCCAGCGCGCGCTCGTCGACGCCCTCGTAGCGGCCACACACCAGAATCGCGGCGCCCTGCCCGGCCAACGTCTTCGCTCTCGCCTGGGTGAAGGTCGGTCCCCGCGGGCTCATGAGGATCACCGGAGCCGTGGGGAGTCGGGTCTTCGCGTCCTCGATGGCGCCCACGAGGGACTCCACGCGCATCACCATGCCTGGGCCACCGCCGTACGGGGCGTCGTCGACCGAGCGGTGCTTGTTGAACGCGAAGTCGCGAATGTCGGTGGCGCGCACCTCGAACAGGCCCTTCTCACGCGCCTTGCCGAGGATCGACGCCGAGACGTACCCGTCGATCATCGGCGGGAAGAGCGTGAGGATGTCGAAGCGCATCACGGGTCCTCGAAGCGCGGCGGCTCGATGACGATGGTGCCGGCCTCGAGATCGACCTTGCGCACGAAGTCTTCGGCGAACGGCACCATCTCTTCGCGGTCTCCGTCGCGCAGGACGAGGTTGGGCACGGGGCCGGAGCTCCACACCTCGTGCACCACGCCCAGCGGCTTCCCGTCGGGGGTCACGGCGCGCAGGCCGACGAGATCGCCCTGGAAGAACTCACCCTCCTCGGGGGCGTCGACCTCGTCGCGATGGACCGACACGGTGGAGCCGATGAGCGCTTCGGCCTCGACCCGGCCGTTCACGCCCTCGATGACGAGCAGAAGGTCACCGCCCGGCCCTTCGCGCACGTCGATGATCTCGACCTCGCGGGGCGTGCCTTCCTTCGGCGCCAGCTGGAGCCGATCGACCTCGCCCAGAGCGGTGGAGGTGGGATCGAAGGTCTTGACGATGAGCGCGCCTTTGAGGCCGTGGGCGCGCGACACGTAGCCAACGCTGAGCCAGTCCTTCACGGGGCAGTCGGAGGCGGGCCGCGGCGATCATCGATCAGCTCGAGGCGAATCTTCTCGCCCTTCTTCTGAGCGGCGTGCTGCACGACGGTTCTCAGCGCGTTGATGGTGCGCCCGTCGCGGCCAATCACCTTGCCGACGTCATCGGGCGCGACCTTCAGTTCATACAGGGCGTGGTCGGCGGCCGGAGTGACGGTCAGCTCGACCACGTCTGGCTTGTCCACGAGGGCCTTCGCCAGGAAGACGATGAGGTCCTTCATGGAAGCCGGGCTCAGGCCGTGACGGCGGGCTTCTTGATCTTCTTGTACAGGTTGCCGACCGTCTCGGAGGGCTGCGCGCCCATCTTCGTCCAGTGCGCCCAGCGGTCCTCGTTCACCGCGAACTTCGCCGGCGACTCGTTGGGATCGTACATGCCGATGTTCTCGATGAAGCGACCGTCGCGGGGCATGCGCGAGTCAGCGGCAACGACATGGTAGAACGGACGCTTCTTGGCACCTGCGCGGGCGAGACGGAGAACGACGGCCATCGGGACAAGCTCCTGAAAAGACGTTGGGCTGCTGGCACTACACGCAGAAGGTGGTCCCCGTCAAGGCTGGCCACTCACCACTGGCCGTACTCGTCCTTCGGGAAGAGGTCGCGGTTCACATCGCCGTCGGGGGGCGTTCGGGGCTCGAAGCGCACGGTGTGCTCCTGGATGACCTGAGTGAGGTCGGCCCATTGGCGTTCAGGAAGGCCGGCGCGGCGGGTGGCGGCGAGGCGCTCCTGGAGGACGGCGGTGTCCATCGGGAACGGCTGCTCGCTGGCGATGAAGAAGCCGCCGAGGTGCATGACGCTGGGGAAGACGGCGGCGGCGCTGCGGAGGGTCCGGTCGGTGGGCGACCACTGGGCGAGCAGGCCGCCCGGTGCGAGGCGGGACTTCACCAGCTCGTAGAACTCGACCGAGTAGAGGCTCCCGGAGTGCGAGGAGCGCACGAGGAGCGTGTCGGTGATGATGACGTCGAAGCGCTCCGGCGTGTCGACGAGGAACTTCCGGCCGTCGCGCACGGTGAGGTGGACGCGGGGGTCGTCGAACAGCACCCGCACCTGCTCGAAGGTGCCAGACAGGCTGCGGATGAGGGGGTATTCGCTGCCGCAGATCTCGACGACGTCGATGCGCTCCACGCGGGGATCGGCGGCGAGGGCGTAGGGCGTGGAGCCGGCGCCGAAGCCGATGACAAGGACCTTCTTCGGGGCCGGGTGGATGAGCGGGGGGATCCAGCCCAGGCGCACGTGGAAGTCGTCGAAGGGCACGCCGTTCTGGATCTCACCGGAGATGTAGAGCGTGTGGGCGCTGGGCTCCTTCTCGAGGAGCGCAGTGACGCACGAGTGATCCTCTTCGGCGACGAAGCCCAGGCCATCGGCGGCGTGGAGGAGCTGCCAGAAACGCTGGGCGGACGGGAGCGCCAGCATGAGGACGGCGGTGGCGGCGACGAGGCCTGCGCTGGCGGCGAGTCGGCGGGCCCGCGGGAGCTGCCAGGCCGCGAGGAGGCCGAAGGCGGCGGAGGCTCCCGCGAAGAGGCGCAAGGTGGCGGGCGTGCCGAGGTGCGCGAGGAGGACGAAGCCGGTGACGAGCGTGCCGGCGACACAGCCGAGCGTGTTCGCGAAGAGGAGCGCGCCGGTCGACCGCCCCACCCGCTCGAGCTTCTTCGACACCACCGCCTGGATGACGGCGAAGGAGACGCCCATGAGCAGCGTGGGCACGAGGAGCGTGGCGAGGGGAATCCACACGTTTCGCAGGGGCAACAGGCTCGGGTAGCCGAAGGTGGCGATGCCGGCGGTGACGAGGACAGGCCCCAGGAGCGCGGAGAGGCCGGTGGCGAGCTGGAGCCAGAGGAAGGCGCGCTCCGGGACGGTGACGCGGCGGAGCAGCCGCGCGCCCAGCACGGAGCCGAGGCCGAGCCCGACGAGGTACACCGCGAGGAGCCGGCTGAAGGTGTACGTGTTGGAGCTCATCACCACGTTAAGGAGCCGGAACCAGACGACCTCGAGGCCGAGCGCGATGAAGCCGGTGAGGCCGTAGGCGATGAGCCAGGGCCACGGGAGGCCGGCGCGTGGACCGGTGGGGGTTGGCGGTGGCGCGACGGTGGGCGGGGTGCGGGACGCGAGGAGGAGCGCGCCGAGGCCGGCGATGGCGTTGAGGGCGGCGGCGCCGAGGACGAGGGGCTCCAGCCCGGTGCGGGCGAGGAGCCAGGGGCCGGCAGTGGCAATGGCTCCGGCGGCGGCGCCGATGGTGTTGACGCCGTAGAGACGACCGACGTCGGGGGCGATGGAGGTGTCGCGGACGAGCGCGCGGGAGAGCAGCGGCAACGTCGAGCCCATGAGGAAGGTGGGCAGGCAGAGGAGGCCGAAGTGGAAGGCGAAGGCCGCGGCGGTGGACTCGAGGTGCGGGGAGAGCGCTGGGTACCAGGTGTAGAGGAGCTTCGGGCTGACGAGGCCGAAGCCGCCGATGACGAGCTCGGCGAGGCCGTAGGACACGACGGCGCCGCGCGTGGAGAGCCGATCGGCGAGCGTGCCGCCCGCGAGGTTCCCGAGGCCGAGGCCGGCCATGAAGGCGGCGACGACGACGGTGACGGAGAAGAGATCCATCCCCGCGTGGAGCGAGAGCAGCCGCTGCCAGAGGGCCTGGTAGAGGAGCGCCGAAGCGCCGCTGGCGAAGAAGACGGCGAAGAGGAAGGGCCTGAGCCACCGCACGGCGCGGCGTCTACGCGGGCTGCGGAGGTGAGTCGACGTTCTTGCAACAAGGCGCTTGACGGGCCGTCAGGCGATGGGTATTTCGCGCGTCCACTTCAGGGAACCGAAGTGACAGATGCGGGAATAGCTCAGCGGTAGAGCATCGCCTTGCCAAGGCGGGGGTCGAGGGTTCAAATCCCTTTTCCCGCTCCATGAAGTGAACGGAAGCCCTCGGGAAACCGGGGGCTTTCGTGTTTCTGGAGTCTGGGTGCTTTCCTTCCGCGGGGCCACGCCCGGACTGGGATGCATGGCCTCAGATCCGACGCGGACGTGAGCTTCGAGCAGGAACTCCTGGGCCACACCAGCCTCGAGACGACGCAGGTGTCCACGCGCGTCAGGTCGCCGGCGGTGTCGCCCAGCGCCGTCACGACTGCCGAGGACGTGCTGGCGGCGCTCGAAGCGGAAACGGAAGACGAGGACAACGGGTTTCGCGAGTGAGAGGAAGGGCGCCACAATGACCGGCATGCGAGTGACGGCGACCGTGGCGGGGAATACCCTGGTGGTGGACGACGGCGTCGAGCTGCGTGTCGAGGTGGTGTTGCGCGCGGTGGGCGGCGACGACAACACGACGTGGGACGTCTCCGACGAGGAGTGGGCGGAACTCCAGGCGGCGGTGGATGAGGCCGAGACGGCCGAGGGCATCCCCGCGGCCGTGGCCCTCGCGGAACTGCGGGCCATGAAGTAGCCGATTCATGTCGTCATCCTGATGCCAAGGGCGATGGCCTCGCTGCGCCGAATGGGGAGACGCTGGCGAGACCAGGCGAGCATCCCCCAGGTCTTCGACGACGACATCGACGCGACGCTGCAGCGCATCGCGGCCAACCCCGAAGCAGCGCCCGTAGCGCGGAGGACCTCTGGGCTCGAGGAGGAATACCTTCGAGGTCCGCGTGCTCTCCGAACGCTGACGGTCAGACCTTCCCGCGCGACAAGATGTTCTGCAGGTTCTGGCGGCTGATGCCGAGCATCTGCGCGGCCTGCGCCTCGTTCCCGTGCGCGCGGGCGAGCGCTTCGAACACCATCGCGCGGCGAACGGCGTCGAGCACCCCGGGCATCGCCCAGTCGCCCACCACCCGGCGCACCACCGCGTCGAGCTCGAAGTGCCGCGGCGCCTGCAGGCCCTCGACGACCTCGAGCAGATCCTCGGCCGAGAACGGCTTCGAGACGAACGCCGCCACGCCGGCTTTTCCGACCGCCAGGCCCTCGGCCGCTTCCGCGAAGCCCCTGACGGCGAACACCGGCGGCGCCGGGTGCTGACTGGCTGCCGCGCGCGCCACCGCCACGCCGCTGCCGCCCTTCAACTTCACGTCCGTGATGCCGAGGTCGATGATCTTGTTGGAACGCGCCGATCGCCTCGGCCTCGGTGGCCACGTCGGTGACGGCGGCTCCGATCGCCTCGAGGATGCGCCGCACGCTCTGCCGAATCATCGGTTCATCATCGACGATGAGAATTCGAGAGAAGCCCATCCCTACCGACAACTGTCACAGCCCAGTCCAGGGGCCGCCATGCAACACTTGTTGCGGTCTGCGCCGCCCCACCAACTTCCAACTTCCGTCAGGGAAACGTGGCCGGGAAGCCCAGACGCCCGAAGAGCTCGCTGAGCTGCGCGCGGGAAAAGGGCTTCTGCAGTTGATGCACGCCAGGCACGTGGAGCAACTGGCTCGCCACATCGCTGAGCGCGTAGCCACTGCACAACACAATGGGGATCTCGGGCTTGAGGACCCGCAACGCCGAGACGGTGTCGTTCGCCGACCGACCCGGCATCATGAAATCGAGCAGCACGAGGTCGATGGACGGCACCTCGCGCAAGACCGCCTCGGCGCCAAACCCATCTCCGACGGCCCGCACCTCGAAGCCCATGGCCTGGAGCAGTCGCCCCGTGGCCCGCCGAATCAACGCTTCGTCGTCCGCGAGGAGGACCGTGACCTTCGGTGCCGACGTCATCTGCTGGTAACCCCACGTCTCCACTTCCAGAGCGCGCCCGGCGGGACTCGAACCCACGACCCTCGGCTTAGAAGGCCGATGCTCTATCCAGCTGAGCTACGGGCGCACGAACTGCGATGTCGGGGTGGCCGGATTCGAACCGACGACCTTCTGCGCCCAAGGCAGACGCGCTACCAAACTGCGCTACACCCCGTTTTCGATGGGCCGTGCTTCTGGCCCACATGGGTGGGACGTGCAAGCGCCTTGGCACTGACGGGGTCGGTTCGACGCCCCTGTCGAACCGGGGACTTGCCCTCGGTCGGGCCTTTGGCCACATTCTCCGAACTCTGCGTTGCGGCCGGGCCGGCTCATCGAGCAAGTTGTCGGGTGATGCACATGCGTGTTCTTCGAGGAGGGGTCTTCTGCCTGGCGGTCGTCGCGCTGGCCGGGTGCCCCAAGCCCGTTCCACCAGAAGAGATCCCACCGCCCATGGGCGAGTGCGACGGCGTGGCTGATCGCACGCCGATGCGCCTGCTCACCCGGGCCGAGTACGACCACACCGTTGCGGATCTGCTGGGCGATGCGACCAACCCGTCACGGGACTTCCCGCGGGAGCCCATCGTCCACGGGTTCGACAACGACGCGAAGTCGCTCCAGGTGACCGACGAGTCGGTGACACGGTATCTCGAGGCGGCCGAAGCGCTCGCCGGCCCGGCCGTCAGGACCCAGCGCGCGCGCCTCGTGCCCTGCCAGACGATGGATGCCGCGTGCGCCGAACAGTTCATCGCGACCACCGGCCGACGGCTCTTCCGCCGCAGCCTCACCGTCGAGGAGAAGGCCGCCTTCGCCGTCTTCTTCAACCAGGTGCGCGCCTCGCCCGGGAGCACGTTCGACACCGCCGTCGAGTGGACGCTTCAGGCGATGCTGCAGTCGCCGCAGTTCCTCTATCGCTTCGAGGAAGGCCAGGTCCCCAACAGCAAGTGGGACATGCGCACGCCGCTCGTCGGGACCGAGCTGGCCACCCGGCTCTCGTACCTCCTGTGGGCCTCGACGCCCGATGACACGTTGCTCGATCTCGCCGAGTCCGGAGAGCTGGTCGATCCCCAGGTGCTCGAAGCGCAGACCCGCCGGCTTCTGGGCGACGCGCGCGCGAACCGGGGCCGCATGCGCTTCTTCTCGCTGTGGCTGCGCACCACGGACGTCTCTGGCCTCAGCAAGGATCCCGTCAACTACCCGAACTTCACGCCGGCCCTCGCGCAGGCCTGGCAGACCTCGCTCGACCTGTTCATCAAGGACACCCTCGCTCGCGAGGGCACGCTCAAGGGCCTCCTCACCAGCGACCGGCTCTTCGCCAACCAGTTGATGGAGTCGTACGTGAGCCAGTCGGGCCTCGGCGCCGAGTTCGCGCCGATCACCATGCCGGAGCCTCAGCGCCTGGGCCTCCTCACCCAGCCCGGCTTCCTCGCGCGACTGTCGTCGCCGGATCAGTCGTCGCCGATCCGACGCGGCATCTTCGTGCTCGAGAAGCTCATGTGTCAGCCGCCGCCGCCGCCACCGCCGGGCATCGCGATCACGCCCCCGCCGCCGAACACCGGCACCACCACCCGGGCGCGGTTCGCTCAGCACGCCGCCGATCCAAACTGCGCGGGCTGCCACCGGCTCATCGACCCCGTCGGCTTCGGTTTCGAGAACTACGACGGCCTGGGCTCGTGGCGGACGACCGAGAACGGCCAGCCGGTCGACGCCTCGGGTGAGATCGTCAGCGCCACGGACTCGACGCTCGTCGGGACCTTCACCGGCGTTCCCCAGCTGGCCCGTCGGCTGGCGGACTCGCGCCAGGTGCACGACTGCGTGGCCTCGGAGTGGACGCGCTTCGCCATGGGCCGCGATCTCGCCGCGGGTGATGCCTGCAGCCTCACGCAAATCCAGGATTCCTTCTCGAAGTCGCAGGGCCGGTTCGACGACCTGCTGGTGGCCATCGTGATGAGTGACACATTCCGGACCCGGCCGGCGGGGGTGGCGCGATGAAGCGGCTGTCCCGCCGAACGGTGCTGCGCGGAGCCGGTGGCATCGCCATCGCCCTTCCCCTCCTCGCTGACGAGTCGCGCGCCGATGGCGGCGCCTCTCCAAAGCGCTTCATCGCCTCGTACGTGCCCAACGGGGTCTTCACGCCGCAGTGGTTCCCCACCGAGGGCGCCAGCGAGACCGAGTTCACCCTGGGGCCGATTCACCAGCCGCTCGCCCCGTACAAGCAGCACCTGCTCTTCACCAGGAACCTGGACATGAACGTCGCCATCCAGGGCACGGGCGAGATGCACCAGCGTGGCCTTGGCGCGTTGCTCACCGGCGCGAAGCTCAACTCGGGCACCTTCATCGGCAACGACGGCAGCTCGTCGGGCTGGGCGAAGGGTCGCTCGATCGATCAAGAGCTCGTCGGCATGATCGGCCAGACGCGCATCCCGTCGCTGCAGCTCGGCGTCAACTGCCAGGAGCGCGACGTCTCGGGCGTCATGTCGTACTCGGGCAACGACGGCCCGCTGCTCCCCCAGAACGACCCGCGCGTCACCTTCCGCAACCTCTTCATGGACTCGGGCCAGCCGCAGCAGATGCTGGACGAGGTGCAGCGCCGCCGGAAGTCGGTGCTCGACGCGGTGATGGGGCAGATCAACATCGTCAAGCGCCGCATGGGCGTGGTCGATCAGCAGCGCCTCGACGCGCACTTCACCAAGGTGCGCGATCTGGAGAAGCGGGTGACCGCGCTCCCGCCCGGCGCGTGCCCGACGCCGATGGCCCCGGGTGAGATTCAGTTCCTCACCGAGGCCGCGATGCCGCAGGTGGCGAAGCTGCAGCTCGACCTCGTCACCCTCGCCTTCCAGTGCGATCTCACCCGCATCGTCACCATCATGTGGAGCGACGCGAAGAACCACCGCGGCATGCCGTTCCTCGGCATCAACTCGTCGATCCACAACATCACGCACTACGGCGACTCGGACCCGGGCCGGATCAAGCTCATCGATCGCGATCGCTGGCAGATGCAGCAGCTGGCCTCGATCCTCGAGGGGCTGCAGAGCGTGACCGACGCGAACGGGACGACGCTGCTGGACAACACGCTCGTCTTCCAGGGCTCGGACGTCTCGCGCGGCAACGTGCACTCGCACGACGACATGCCGCACATCCTCGCGGGTGGCGGCGGCGGCTGGCGAATGGGCCGGCTCGTGAAGTTCGCCGGGCAGAACCACAACAACCTGCTCGTCTCGATCCTCAAGGCCTTCGGCGGCACCCAGACGACGTGGGGCGACCCGGCGTTCTGCACCGGCGAGCTGCGCGGGTTGTAGAGCGCTGCTTTCAGGGCACGGCGGCCACGGCGTCACGATTTCCGGGACATGGCAGGTAGACCGAGCCCTGGGCCGTCAGCGCCACGTAGACGCGCAGGTACGAGGCGTGCGGGTAGACGCCCGTGACGGCGATCTTCGACACGTTCGTGCGCACGCAGCCTAAGGACTCGTCGAAGGGCGTGTCGGTGGACAGCCGCTCCCGCACCGCTCGGAAGCGCTCGCCGAGATCGAGTGTCAGCGCCTGGCGGGCCTGATCGCGAATGCCGTTCCCGTCGAGCGTGGCCTTGAGCCCCAACAGGAAGCTCGTCGTCTGCACCGTGGGCTCGAGATCGGGCACGCGCAAGACGTTGTCGACGACCTGCGGGTGGCCCGCGAAGAAGAGATCGCCATCGAGGTTCGCCGAGAGCCCCGCTGCCTTGATGGGCCCGGCGAGGTGGAGCTTCACCACGAGCTGCTCGTCCTTCGTGGCGAAGACCTCGGGGTTCGACAGGTACAGCTCGGGGTAGCTCTTCGAGAAGAACAGCTTCCCGTCGGTGAAGGTGGCCGACATCGCCTTCGCGAGCTCCTCGTACCGGGCGGCGATGGGCACCTCGACGGTGAATGGGCCCGAGGGGAGCGTGGCGACGTTGGCGAGGCGGGGCAGCTCGGCGGTGGAAGGCTCCGTCGGACACGGCAGCGACACCGAGGGCGCCAGCACGAAGGCGACGTCCTTCTCGAGGCCACCGGCGACGACCGTGGGGCCCGCTTCGATCGAGGACACCCGGAGCTGCGCGCAGGCCGAGGCGTCTCCGACGGGGAACGGAATCGGCGCGGCGATGCGTTGCCAGGCTTTGGCGAGCTGCGGAGAGAGATCCCACGAGAAGCCCTCGATGAAGCCGTCGAGGGTGTCCTGGGCCTTTTCGAGCACGCCCGCGACGCCCTGCATCGTGCGCAGGCGCAGATCCTTCGACTCGAGCTTGCTGGTGGCGCCCTGGAGCCGCGCCTTCCAGTCACTGGTGATGATGGGCTCTCCGACGATGGCGATGGCGACGGGGATCGCGGTCTTTCCCAACAGCGGCAGCTCGGTCTCCAGCGTGAGCTCGGTCTTGAGCTCGACCTTCCCGTCGGCGAAGCGCAGGGCGAACGGGGCGCGGCTCCAGCGGACGGGGCGGCTGCCCTTGAGCTCGACGGTGGTCTCTCCGCTCGCAGGGACTTTCGTGTCGAGGGCGCGCTTGAGGCCATCGGCGGTGGCGGTGAGGTGCACCACCATCTTCGCGGGGACTGGATCCGCCGGTGGAGCGCCGACCGCTGCGGAAGGCCGCGACGGGTACAGGGGCATCGTGGTGGCACAGCCGGACAACACGACGGCGACGAGGGCTCGCTTCATGGGGCGCGCAGCAAACCGCAACGCGCCACGGAGTTCGAGCACAGCGCGGAAACGAGGCTGTGGGCGCTCGGCCACACCACCTGCGCGGGACCATGTTTCCAACGGCCACATTCCAGCGCACCAGATGTTACTACTGGATACATCCCCACAGCTCGAACCGAGAGGTCGTGGTCCTGCCTCAGGCTTCCGCGCCGAACACCTGAGCATCACGTTCGTGCGTCCCCTCGCGCAGTGCCTCCGCTTGCGGGAGGGCCATCCCTCCCCAGGCCGAGCCGCCTCGGGCTTCGCGAGCTGCTCTCCGGATCGAGCGAAACGTTCGTCTCGCGCCGAATCACGATGCGCTGGAAGAAGAGCGGGCGCGGTGAAGAAGAACGCTTCGTGCGCCTTGAGGTGTCTGACTCAGTGCCGAAGCCGCGCACGGCGCGCGCCTGCCTCCGCGCATTGAAGGGGGCCGGCCTCACGCGTGCGGCCACCGGGCCCAGCAACGGCCTTCAGCACTGGCTGGGTCACCCAGGCGAGCCCCAGCGCCGCGACGACGCCGAGGAGCAGAACCTGCAGGTTGCCGTCGAACCCAAGGAACGCTGGCAGGAACTCCCCCGGCCCAGAGGCCTTCAGCAGCACGCGGTTCGTCAGACCGACTGCGAGGGCAACGAGGAGGACCCTCCAGGCGAACGCTCCGCGAGTCGCCACCGCCTGGGCCGAGACCGGGAAGAAGACGAGTCCCGCGACGAAACACGGCAGCCCGACCCGAAGCAGCAGCCCCTGAAGATCCGGGCTGGCCGCTCCAACGAGCGCGAGGGCCACCTGCGACGTCATCAGGCCGATGACGGCCACGGAGCCACCTTGAACGAGCTTGCGCGCAAGCGACATGGGCCACTCAACACCGTCGAGGCCTCGGCTGTTCCCTCGAAGCGGTGTCAGCGTTCAGCGAGCGCGCGCTCCACCCAGGCCCGATAGGCCGCATCGAGCGAGTCGCCGCGAAGGAACACGTACCGCCGTCCCGCGCCCCGAAACGTGTCCCCGCTGTCGAGCGCGTGGCCCGGGCCTCGGAACAGCCACTCTCGGCCCAGCGGCTCGAGCGGCAGGCCCCACACGAAGCCGCCGCGGGCTCGGGAGATCGGCCACAGCGCACCGGTGTCGACATCGACCGCCAGCGCCTCCGCGTCGCTCGGCGCCCACTGGACGTTGGGGCCCTCGACGGTCGGTACCGAGTCCGCTGGAAGCGACGTTCCGCCCAGCACGAAGGTCACGCCGGAGTGCGACCGCACCAGCGTGGCGATCTCGCCGACCCGCTCGGTGAGCCGCGTCCCACCAAGATCGATCGTCGTCCACCCCGCCGCCGCGAGGAGCTCGACGAGCGGCCGCAACGGTCCCAGCGGCTCCGCGAGCTGGAGACGCACGGCGTGGGCCTTCGGAGGGCGCCGGTGGAGCGCTCCGAGCACGGGCATGGGCACCGCGCCGCTGAAGTGGAGACCGACCGTTCTCACGGTTCGGGGCAACGCACCGAGGACCGATTCAAGCCGCGGCGCCGACTCCGTCCCCGTTGCGAGGATCGTCAGCTCGGAGAGCGCCGAGAGCTGCGGCTGGCCGAGCCCGCGGGTGAGCCGCTCCGACTCGTATCGATCGCGAGGTCCAAGGCCCAGACTGCACGAGACCACGTACCCGCACCGCCAGGTGAGCGCGCTGAAGTGCACGTCCGTCGGCAACGCGAGCCGCGCTCGTCGAACCGCCGCGTAGTCACCGATCAACTCGGGATCGTTCGTGCCGGCCTCCAGCTTGAGCTCGTACGCCGCCATCAACGCGTGCGGCGCCTGCCGTTCGATCAACCAGTCCGCCAGCACGTGCCAGCGACCGAGATCGTCGGGTGCCTCGGCCACCGCGTCGAGCAGCGCTGGCGGCTCGCGGACCGGCTCGACTTCGACGAGGCGAAACACCACCACGTCAGCTGGCGCGAGCAGATCGCCGGGGAAGAGCTCTCGCGGCGCCAACGCCAGGCCCTCACCATTGACGAAGGGGCCACGCCCACCATGCCCTGCGTGTTCGACGAACCACCGCTCGGCGTCGGAGACGGAGAGGATCGTGTTCTTTCGACCCCCCCAGCCCGCCATCGACAGCACCTCCCAGTCGGCCTGCGTGGCGCACTGGACCCGAACGTCGGCGTCCTCGACCAGGCCCAGCACGTACCGGCCGGGACCCACCTCGAGCCGCGAGGCGCCGCCCTTGAACGTCACCGTGACGAAGGGAGGCGCCTCCACCAGCTCGAGCGCATACCGCGGCACGGCTCAGGTCGTACCGCGAAGCCGGCTCACACGTCGATCTCGTCGACGGTGCCCGCGCGCTCCATGATGAAGTTGAACCGCGCCGACACGTCTCGGCCCAACAGGTCGTTGATCGTCTTGTCGGTGTCGAGCTCGTTGTCCACGGTCACCTTGAGCGTGATGCGCTTCTTCACGTCGAGGGTGGTGTCCTTCAGCTCGTCGGCGGTCATCTCACCGAGGCCCTTGAAGCGCATGATGTTCGGCTTCGCGTTCCCCTTCGCCTTCTCCTTGATGATCTGATCGCGGTGATCTTCGTCGAGCGCCCAGTACGTCTCCTTGCCGATGTCGACGCGGTAGAGCGGCGGCTGCGCGATGTAGACGTGGCCACCTTTGATGAGGGGCCGCATGTGCCGGTAGAAGAACGTGAGCAACAGCGTGGAGATGTGCTGGCCGTCGGCGTCGGCGTCCATCAGGAGGAAGATCTTCCCGTACCGCAGCCGTGAGAGATCCATCGCGTTGCCCAGGCCGCAGCCGAGCGCGCTGGCGATGTCCTGGAGCTCCTTGTTCGACGACACCTTGTCGCTCGAGGCCTGCTCGGCGTTGAGCACCTTGCCGCGCAATGGGAGGATCGCCTGGGTCCGGCGATCGCGTCCCTGCTTCGCGGTGCCGCCTGCGGAGTCGCCCTCGACGATGAACAGCTCGGACTCGAAGGGATCCGCCGAGGCGCAGTCCGACAGCTTGCCCGGCAGGTGCGTGCGGTTCACCGGGCCCTTGCGCGAGACGGCCTGGCTGGCGGCGCGGGAGGCTTCCCGGGCGCGGGCCGCGAGGATGATGCGCGCGATGATCGCCTCGGCGATCGTCTTGTTGTCGTTGAGCCACTTCTCGACCGCCGGCCGCACCACGTTGTCGACCTGGCCCTGCACCTCGGGGTTGTTGAGGCGCTCCTTCGTCTGGCCCTGGAACTGCGGCTCGACGACGTAGGTCGACAGCACACACACCATGCCTTCGCGAATATCGTCGGCGGTGAGCGTCACGCCCTTGGGCGTCAGAGCGTGCGTCTCAATGTAGTTGCGCACGGCCTTCACCACGCCCGACTTGAGCCCGTTCTCGTGCGTGCCGCCGGACTTGGTCGGAATGCCGTTGACGTAGCTCTTCACGAACTCGTCGGTGGCCTCGGTCCACACCATCGACAGCTCGAGGCGAATGCCGTTGTCGTGCGCCTTGTAGAAGGGCTGCATGCCAGCGGGCACGGCGGTCTTCTGCCGGTCGTTCACCAGCTTGACGATGAACTCGGCGATGCCGCCGTCGTGCTTGAACGTCACCTCGGTCTTCGGCGACTGGGTCTCGTCGATGAAGACCACCTCCATGCCTTTGTGGAGGTAGCTCTTGGACTCGAGCCGCTCGCGAATCGTCTCGGCGTCGAACTTGAGCTTGGCGCCGAAGATCTCGGGATCGGGCGTGAAGGTGATGGTGGTGCCGGAGCCGCGCACGTTGGCTCCGACCTGCAGCTTCGTCTGGGGCACGCCGCGGGCGTAGCTCTGCTCGTGCAGCTTTCCGTCGCGCTTGATCCGCACCTCGAGCTCGCTCGACAGCGCGTTCACCACCGAACTGCCGACGCCGTGCAGACCGCCAGAGTGCGTGTAGTTGCCCTGCTTGAACTTCCCGCCCGAGTGCAGCGTGGTGAGGATCACCTCGACGGCGGGCTTCTTGTATTTGGGCATCACCGCCACGGGAATGCCGCGGCCATCATCGCCCACGGTGACGCGCTGCCCGCCCTTGTGGAGCGTCACTTCGATCCGGCTCGCGTGCCCGTTCATCACCTCGTCGACGGAGTTGTCGACGATCTCCCACAAGAGGTGGTGGTAGCCGTCGAGGCCGGTGCCGCCGATGTACATGCCGGGGCGGATCCGCACCGGCTGCAGGCCCTCGAGGACTTCGATCTCGTCAGCGTCGTACTTGCGGGTGGCAGCCATGGCTCACTTCTCCTTCCGGTCGGTCTTCTCGTCCTTCTTCTCGGTCTCGGGCAGCGTGACGATGAGCGGCGCGCGCACCACCAGCTTCACGGCGTCCTTCTTCGACATCTCACGGCCCTTGCCGGCGCGGCTGGTCACCTCGTACCGGCCCGGTGACAGCGTCAGCGTCTTGCCCTTGGTCGTCTCGAGCGCGATCGACTCGTCCTTCTTCGCGGTGCAGAGGAACGCGGCGACCTCGTCGTCTGGCGCCACCTTGATCACCGTGACGCCCTTGCCGGGACCGGCGAGCTCGTTCACTTCACTGACCTTGCACACGAGCGCGAAGGTCTTCTTCGTCACCACCGCGAGCAGATCCTTCTCGGCGCACGGCATCACGCCGATGAGCTCGTCACCCTGGGCGGGCTTCGCGTACCGGCGGCCGGCCCGGGTGGAGACCTCGGCGTGCGGCGCCAGCAGGAAGCGCAACCCAAAGCCCTTCTTCGACACCGCCACCAGCTTCTCGGGGCTCGGCAGACGCTTGTCGAGGGTGAGGGCGCCGACGATGCGCTCGCCGTCGTCGAACTTGAACAGCTTCTGTACGGGATCGCCGTACCCGGTGGAGGCCGGCACGTCGTTGAAGCGCGTGACGTACGCGGTGCCGAAGTTCGAGAAGAACACCACGTTGGACTTGAGCGAGCCCGACAGCACCGCGATCACCTCATCGCCTTCGCGCATGCGGGTCTGCGTCGGATCCTTCAGCTCCCGCACGCGCTTGACCCACCCGTCGCGGGTGATCACGACCTGCGCGTCTTCGTCCGAGATGAAGGCCTCTTCGTTGTATTCGACCTCCTCGACGGCTCCGCCGATCTTCGTGCGGCGCTTGTCGTCGTAGGCCTTCTTCAGCTCGAGCAGCTCGTCGCGCACCACGCCCCAGCGGGCCTTGTCACTCTTGAGCAGATCGCTCAGCGCCTTCGCCTGCGCGCGCTTCTCCTTCGCCTCCTTCTCGATCACGAGGATCTCGAGGCGCGCCAGCTTGTAGAGCTTCATTTCGAGGATCGCCTCGGCCTGCTCCTCGGACAGCTTGAACCGCGCGATCAGCTTGTCCTTCGCGTCCGCCTTGCCCTCGGACTTGCGGATGATCTTCAGCATCTCATCGAGCGCGTCGTAGACCTTCTCGAAGCCCTCGAGCAGGTGCAGCCGCGCCTTGAGCTGGGCGAGATCGAACTCGAGCCGCCTGGTGACCACCTCGAAGCGGAAGTCGAGGAAGTGCCGAAGCATCGCCTTGAGATCGAGCCGCTTGGGCGTGCCGACCTCGGGGTTCTCGGTGGGCACCAGGCACGTCATGTTGACGTTGAAGTTCGTCGCCAGCGCCGTGTGCTTGTACAGGTACGCCATGACCAGCTCGGGGTCGGCGTCCTTCTTGATCTCCATGACGATGCGCACGTCCTTGGTGGACTCGTCGCGCACGTCGGTGAGCGGCGGCAGCTTCCGCTCCTGGATGATCTGGCCGATGCGCTCGACCAGCGCGCCCTTGTTCACCGTGTAGGGGATCGAGGTCACGATGATGTTCGTTCCCCCGCGCGGGCGGTCCTCCGTCGTCCACTCGCCGCGCAGGCGAATCGCGCCCTGGCCGGTCTCATAAATTTCGCGCAGCTCCTTCTTTCCGTTGAGCACGTGCCCACCGGTCGGGAAGTCAGGCCCCTTGACCCACTTGAGGAGATCCTTCGTCTCGAGCGACTTGTCCTTGATGAGCTCGATGCAGGCCTCGATCAGCTCGCCCGCGTGGTGCGGCGGAATGTTCGTCGCCATGCCCACCGCGATGCCGGTGGTGCCGTTCATCAACAGCTGAGGCAACTTCGCCGGCAGCACGATCGGCTCGGTGTTGGAGCCGTCGTAGTTGGGGCGGAACGGCACCGTCTTGCGCGCCAGTTCGGCCAGCAGCTCGTCCGAGATGCGGTCGAGGCGGCACTCCGTGTAGCGCATGGCGGCGGGCGCATCGCCGTCGAGCGAGCCGAAGTTGCCGTGGCCGTCGATCAGCGGGTAGCGAAGCGAGAAGTCCTGCGCGAGCCGCACCAGCGCGTCGTAGATGGCGGTGTCGCCGTGTGGGTGGAACTTGCCCATCACCGAGCCGACGACGTTCGCGCACTTCTTGTGCTTGGCGTCATGGGTGACGCTCTCGTTCCACATCCCGTAGAGGATGCGGCGCTGCACGGGCTTGAGGCCGTCGCGCACGTCCGGCAGCGCGCGCGCGGTGATTACCGACAGCGCGTAGTTGAGGTACCGGCGCCGCGCTTCGTCAGCGAGCTGAATGGGCCTCTCGTTGCTCCCGCCACCACCGCCGGACCCCGATTTACCGCGTCCGCGCCCGCCTTTGCCGCCGCCGCCGCCGTCCGCTTCTGCCGTTTCGAGAATGCTCATCTGTTCAGCCATGGGAGCCTTTTCCATCGTCTTTCCCGTGCCTTATTGGGCGTGTTGCGCGTGCTACAGGACTGTGCCGGGGCGGACTGTACCCGCCGGCGACCTGCACACAAGAAAATGCCTGCACGCGCGTGTAGGTCGATGTCGGAACACCGGAGCGAACCGGGCCATTCGTCGGACGTGCGTTGAACACCTCGTCGGGTAGGCTGTTGCTTGTGATTGTCCTTCTCGTCGTGACGTTGGCCGCGCCCGCGGCGCTGCCCAACCGTGCTTCCCTCTTCATCGTGCCGAAAGAGGCGGCCGAGACCGCTGCCGCCAAGGTCGAGGTCGACTTCTCCAGGGCGCTCGACGAGCGCTCCGTGCCGCTGACCGATCTCGAGTCGCTCTTCCCGGTCGAGATGCCCGGCAACCGCGCGCCGGCCCTGGTGAAGGAGGGCACCGACGCCGTCGACAACCTCGACTTCGACACCGCGAGCGCGAAGTTCGCCGAGGCGTTGTCGTTCCTCGATCAAAACCCCGCGGTGGCCGAGGCGAAGGAGGCCGCCACCCTGCACCTCCACCTCGCCAACATCGCGCTCCAGACGGGCGGCAAGCCGGGCCTCAAGCTGGCCGCCGAGCACGCGACGAAGGCCGTCATCCTCTTCCCGCAGATCGAGCTCGACCCGAAGTACTTCGGGCCCGACGTGAAGAAGGTCGTCGACAAGGCGCTGCTCGAGCTCAACAAGGCGCCCAGGGCGCAGCTCACCATCGCGTCGTTGCCCCTGGGCGCCGAGGTGTCCTTCCGCGGCGCGGTGCTGGGAATGACGCCGCTCTCCGAGGCGCCGATGGTTCCCGTGGGCCGCCACCTCGTCACCATCAAGAAGGCCGGCTTTCGACCCGCAGGCGCGTTCGTCTCGGTCACGAAGGACGGGGGGCAGATCTCGCTCGAGCTGACCGAGGCGGAGGGTTACGCGAAGGCGCGCAGGACGATGGCGTCGGTGGTGCCGTCGAACCTCGGCAAGGGCATTCCCAAGGAGGCCCGCCAGGTGGCCGAGGTGATGAAGTCCCGCTTCCTCATCGTCGCGGAGATCGGCGCCGGCGGCATCGGCCCCCTCGAAGTGTGGGACGTCGAAACGAAGAGCCGGCTCAAGGACGTCGAGCTGCCGAACGATGGCGCGTACGGTCCGGCGGTCGACAAGGTGAAGGCCTTCCTCGCCAATCCGTCTCCGGTGGCCGTGGCGAAGAAAGTAGACACCGGGGTGACGGCGACGGCGGACCCCGGCGACTCGGTGTTGACGAAGTGGTGGTTCTGGGCCGTGGTGGGTGGCGTGGTCGTGGCCGGCGCGGCAACCGGCATCGGCGTGGCCGCGGCGCAAGGCGCGCCTGCGCAGCGACCGGCGTTCAACCCGGTGTTGTTCCCCCTTGGCGCGACCGGCACTCCGGCGCCTTGAAGAGAGAGCTCATGCGCGTCGCTCCTGCCCTGTTGTCCGCGCTCGTTGCCCTGCCCGCCCTCGCGGCGCCACCGCCCACCACCCAGCGCATCTCGGCGCTCGTGGTGCCGATGGACAAAGGCGCCGAGGCCCAGGCCCTCAAGCTCGAGGGCTTCATCACCGAGTCCCTCAACGAGTACCAGGGCTTCGCCGTCAAGACGTCCGACGAGCTGTTCGGCATCGGGGTCGACGAGGACGCCGCCGCGAGCCTCAAGCGCGCTCAGACGGGCTTTGCCGAGTCGAAGGCCGACTTCGACAACCGCCAGT
Organism: Myxococcaceae bacterium; assembly: GCA_044352295.1. Lineage (GTDB taxonomy): Bacteria > Myxococcota > Myxococcia > Myxococcales > Myxococcaceae > Xiheimicrobium. The sequence goes on along the minus strand of JBILEB010000011.1, from coordinate 56,272 downwards.
ACGAGCCCGCCGAGCGCAAGCTGCGCGCGACGCTGAAGGAGTTCGACAAGTCCGTCTCGGCGATGAAGACGTGCGGCAACCTCTGCGAGGCGTGGGCCATGTATGGCGCCGTGCTGCTCTCTCGCGGTGACACCGAAGAGGCCAAGCTCGCCATCTTGAACCTCATCGCGCTCTCGCCGTCGTTCGAGCTCGATCGCAAGCGCTACCCGCAGGACTTCCTCTCGCTCAAGGCCCAGGTGTCCATCAGCCGCAACGCGCAGCTGCGGGGGAATATCGTCGTCAAGACGAAGCCAGCGGGCGCGCGCGTGTTCCTCAACGGCGAGTTCCAGGGCTACAGCCCGATGACGCTGCAGACGCTGCCCATCGGCAAGGCGATGGTGAAGATCGAGAAGCCGGGCTTCCGCCAGGTCGGCCAGATGATCGAAGTGACGCCCGATGACTCCGAGTACACGCCGGAGCTCATCGCCTCGTCGGGCTTCAAGGCCTTCGACGCGCTGATGGACCGGCTCGCCGCGGAGGCGATCAAGGACAAGGGCGGCTCCACCATGGCCAGCATCGCCAAGACGCTCGGGCTCGACCGCGGCATCGTCGCCGTCGTCAAGGAGCTGGAGTCCGGAGGCACCGAGCTCACCATCGGCTACTACGAGCTGAAGACGGGCAAGCGCCTGGCCATCAAGCGCTCCACCATGCAGGGCGACGAGTTCGGCCAGATGAAGGGCGAGGTCCAGCGGACGGTGACGTGGGTCATCAACAACGGCGACGGCGGCAATGAAAAGGTGACGCGTTCAGCCGACCCGCTCGACAACCGCGGCGGCACCGAGGAGTGGAACAGCGAAGATCGCGGTGGCCGCACGCAGAACCGCGACAAGAAGAAGGGCGGGAAGGACCCGCTCGACACGGTCAACGGCACCGAAGACTGGTGAACCTGCCCGAAGCGCGTCGAGGCATGCCGGACAACGTCACGGGCTCGTGATTTACCTCCGGCCCGTGCGTTCTCTCTTCCGGCTCGTCGCGGGTGTCGTCGTCGTCATCGCCTCCACCTCGCTCGCGCAGACGGTGAACCTCGCTTCGGGCGATCTCTCCCGCGGCGTCACGCTGCTCCCCGACTCGATGGCCTTCGCCGACGAGTCCACCGCGCTGACCTACAACCCCGCGGGCCTCGGCCGCGTGGGCGCGTGGAACGCCATCTTCGTCCACGAGCGCAGCCAGACCCGTCAGCTCGCGGGGAGCGCCCTCTTCGGCGCCTTCAGTTTCGGCGACACCGTGGGCCTGGGCCTGGGCCTCGAGTCGCTGGTGCCCACGGCGGACGTAGCGCGCACGAAGTTCTCCCTGGGCGCGGCGGCGGGTCCCCAGCTCTTCTCGGGCGGCGTGTCGGCGAACTTCTTCTTCGGTGGTCCCGTGCAGGGCCTGTTCGGGGTCGATCTCGGCCTGCAGTCCCGGCCGCTGCGCTGGTTGAGCCTCGGCGCCTCGGTTCGAAACGTGAACGCACCCGTCAACGGCGCGGGGACGCGGCTCGGTCGGGAATGGGGCGCCGGCGTGGGCTTCCGGCCCTTCGAGGAATACGTCACCCTCGGCGTCGACTGGTTCGCCAACGAGTCGCTTCCGTTGGGTCAAAGCCGCATGCAGTACACCGCGAAGGCGACCATTCTTCGCGGCTTGAGAGTGTCGGCGGGCGCCAGCCACGGCTTCTCTCCGCTCTCTCCGCTGGCCCTGCACGTCGGGCTCGGCGTCGACCTCGAGAACGTCGGCTACACCCAGGGCTTCGGCACCGCGAACGGCGTCTTCGACTTCCAGTTCATGGGGCGCGCGTCGGGGCCGAAGTACGGCTCCATCGTGCCCAAGAAGCACCTCGCGGTGATCAGCGTGAACGACATCGGCAGTGAAGGCGGCTCCACCATCGGCTCGCTGCTCGGCGTTGCTGCCGAGGATCGGTACGTGCGCTTCCTGCGCTACCTCGATCGCGCCGCGAAAGATCCCGAGCTGGCCGGCGTGCTGGTCAAGATTGAAGGCGCTGGCGTGGGGCTCGCACGAGCTGACGAGGTTCGCGCCGGGCTCGAGCGGCTGCGCGCCGCGGGGAAGAAGGTCTACGCCTACATCCTCAACGCGGGCGACGCGGAGTACCTCATGGCCTCAGCCGCGGATCAGATCTTCGCGGCCGGCGAGGCGATGTTCATGGTCGACGGGGTCCGCTCGTCCGTCATCTACTTCGGCGGCGCGGCCGAGACGTACGGCGTCACCGTCGATGTCGCGCGCGTCGGGAAGTACAAGTCCTTTCCCGATCAGTTCACCCGCAAGGACATGAGCGACGAGCAGAAGGAGACGCTCAACGCCTTCCTCGACACCGCCGACGGACTCCTCACCGAGCGCGTGACGGCCCGTCGCGGCATGACCGCCGAGGCCTGGAAGGCCGGCCTCGACGAGGGGCTCAAACCCACCCGCCGCGCAAAGGCACTCGGCCAGCTCGACGACGTCGTCACGCCGCAACAACTGGACGAGAAGCTCAAAGCGCTCGTGCCCGACGCGAAGGCGACGCGGTCGTTCCGGCCCTTCGACACGCGCGAGGTGCGCTGGGGCTCACGCCGGAAGATCGCGATCGTCCCCGTGCTGGGGAGCATCTCGGGTGGCAAGAACCAGTCGTCACCGATCGGCGGCGCGATCTCGGGCGCGGAGAGCTTCGTGTCCGCCCTGTCCGAGGCGGTCGAGGATCCCGACGTGAAGGCCATCGTCCTGCGCGTGGACTCCGGCGGAGGAGACGGGCTCGCCTCGGATCTCATGTACCGCGCGGTGCTCGACGCAAAGAAGAAGAAGCCGATCGTGGCCTCGATGGGCGACGCCGCGGCGTCCGGTGGGTACTACGTGGCCATGGGCGCCGATGAGATCTGGGCGAACCCCACCACGCTCACCGGGAGCATCGGCGTCTTCTACGCCAAGCCCGCGATCAAGAAGCTCGCGAACACCTACGGCGTCACGCAGGAGTCGATCTCCCGCAGCAAGCTGGCCGGCGTCGGCGATCTCTTCGAGCCGTGGACGGACGATCAACGCAGGGCCGCCCAGTCCTGGATCGACGACTTCTACGACACGTTCATCACCGAGGTCGCCGCGAGCCGGAAGATGAAGAAGGAAGACGTCGATCTGGTCGCCCGCGGACGCGTGTGGAGCGGCCGGGATGCCAAAGCGAAGGGCCTGGTCGACCAGCTGGGCGGGCTCATGGAGGCGGTGCAGTCGGCGAAGAAGAAGGCCGGCTTCGCGGAGACCGACGACGACTACCAGCTCACCATCGTCCAGGCGCAGGGCAGCCTGCTGGGCTCGCTCCTCGGCGTGACCGCGCCCTCGGTGCTCGAGGAGCCCGCGCCCGCGATGTCGCCGCTCCCGACCGCCCTCGACCCCCTGCTCAAGGCCCTGGGCCCCCATGCGTGGCTCTTCGGCGCCCCCGGCGTGCAGGCGCGGCTGGAGTACACCGTCGACGTGCGCTGAAAGGCGCGTGCCAACGGCGAGGCGAGCTGCTACACCATTGGGGTCAACTCGATCGGGCCGGTGGTTCGACGGTCCCGGGCTGATTCAGGGCCGCATCGTTTGGTGACCTCATGAAGGGGTCTCCCGGTGAGTAAACGGCCCTGCCCCATCACGACGCAGGACACGCGCCGACGGGCTCCGCCGGTGCGCGCACGACGCCCATGAGCGACGAACACGACGAGCTGCCGAACGACCCGACCGATCCCACGCCTCCCACCCCGCCCACCAACGACGGTGGTGGTGACGACGGCGGCGATGACGATGGCGGTGACGACGGCCCAGACGATGGCTCCGACGAGGGTGGCGCCGCGACGCAAGGCCCCGGTGGGACGCCCGGCCAACCGGGACAACCGGGCCAGCCTGGACTCCCCGGCCAGGGCAAGCGCCGCCGCCGCCGTCGCCGTCGCAAGGGCAATCCCGTCTTCTTCACCGAAGACGGCCAGGCCTTCCGCAAGGTGATTCAGCCCGACGGCCAGGTGGTGAACATCTTCCTCACGCCGCAGGAGCTCGACCAATACAAGCAGCGCATCGCCCAGCAGCAGGCGCAGCAGCAGCAGCAGACCCAGATGCGGCAGGCCCAGCAGACCGGCCAACCCGTGCAGGTGCCCACGCAGGTCGTCGAGGGCGTCCTGGACACCGACGTCAAGGGTCAAAGCGCGATGCTGCGGTCGCTCAAGCGCAGCCTCCTCCCCGGGCCCGACGACGCCGAGATCCCCAAGAACCTGGTGCAGAAGCTCCGGCTGCGCACGGGCCAGTACATCACCGCGAAGGCGCAGATGAAGGGCCTCAAGGGCACCATCGTCTCGGTCGACACCGTCGATGGCGTGCCGATGGATCAGGCCACCCGCGCGCCGCACTTCAACGATCTCACCTCGGTCGATCCCGTGGAGCGGCTCAACCTCGAGCACCAGACCGGCGAGCTGGTGACGCGCGTGATGGATCTCATCGCGCCCCTCGGCAAGGGCCAGCGCGCCCTCATCACCGCGCCCCCGAAGACCGGGAAGACGATCATCCTCCAGAAGATCGCCCAGGCCGTGCTGGAGAATCACCCCGAGGTGCACGTCATGGTGCTGCTCATCGACGAGCGGCCCGAAGAAGTCACCGACATGCGCCGCAACATCAAGGCCGAGGTGCTCGCCTCGTCCAGCGATCAGTCGCCCGCCACGCACCTGAAAGTGGCCGAACTCGCCATGGAGCGCGCCCGACGCCTCGTCGAGAACGGCAAGGACGTCGTGGTGCTGCTCGACTCCATCACCCGGCTCGCGCGCGCCTTCAACAAAGAGGTCGACTCCTCCGGCCGCACCATGTCTGGCGGTGTCGATTCGCGCGCCCTCGAGCGCCCCAAGCGCATGTTCGGCGCCGCTCGCGCCACGGAAGAAGGCGGCACGCTCACCATCATCGGCACCGCGCTCATCGACACCGGCAGCCGAATGGACGAGGTGATCTTCGAGGAGTTCAAGGGCACCGGGAACAGCGAGATCGTCCTCGACCGGTTGCTCGCCGAGAAGCGCATCTGGCCGGCGATCAACATTCCCCAGTCGGGCACCCGCAAGGAAGAGAAGCTCTTCGTCTTCAAGGAGTACGAGAAGGTGAAGAAGCTGCGGCAGATGCTCTTCTCGGTGAAGCCCGTCGAGGCCATGGAGGCGCTCCTCAAGCGGCTGTCGCGCTACCGCACGAACGAGGAGTTCCTCGAAGAACTCTGACGGCGAGGGGCCGAAAAACGCTGTCGCAGCGGGGCCGGGAAGCACCCTAGACTCACCGTCGATCGTGAGCCTCGGATCCGGCCGTTGTCATTACCACCCCGACCGCGCCGGCCTCGGCATCTGCGTCGAGTGCCGCAACGTCATCTGCGTGGAGTGCACGACCCAGTTCGAGGGCATCAACCGCTGCGCCACGTGTCTGGGCAAGCGGCTCCAGCAGGCGCGCCGGGCGCTCGCGCGCAACGACTGGTCGGTCGGCAACCTCTTCCTCGCGGCCTGCTGCGTGGTGCTGGTGTTTGCCAGCATCTACGGGCTGGCCACGCTGTTGGCGGGCTGACATGGCGGTCGACGCGCTCCAGCTGCGGCCGCGACACACGCTCGCTCTCTTCGACTCGGCCCTGCGCGCTGCCGCGGGCTCGTCGGGCCTCTGGGTGATCCTCATGCCGGCGGCCGCGGCGATCATCTTCGCCTTCTTCCAGGCGGCCGAGGCGGTGCAACGCGGCCGGTCGCTCCTGGTGCCCGCGGCCCTCCTCACGGGCGCGTTCGTCTTGCGCTGCCTCGCCCAGGGCGCCGCCAGTCACTTCCTCGAGCAGCAGATCCTCGCGAAGGACGAGCCAACAGTGCGCGGAAGCCTGCAGGCGGCGCTTGGGCGGCTCCCCGGACTCGTCATCGCAGGCACCTGGCAGCTCGTCATCGACGCCTGCATCGCGCTGTTCACCTTCGGCATCGGCTTCTTCTTCATCGGCGCGCATCTGGCGATCTTCCCGGCCGCGATGCGGGGCGAGGGCAGCGCGCTCGCGTTGTACGGCACGGCGTCCCGGCTGCTCGGCGGCGCACGGCACACGGCTCCGTTCGTTCGCGCGTGCAACGTCCTCCAGCTGCTGCTCGTGCTGAACCTGCACCTCGCCAGCAGCTTCTCGATCTTCCTTGGCCAGCAACTGCTCGCGCTCGATCTCAACTTCATCAACCGCTTCGCCTCGCTCGACAACGGCGTGTGGGTGGCGATGATCTGCGTCACCGCGTTCGTGCTGTTCGAGCCGGTCCGCGCGGCGACCGGCGTGCTGCTCCTGATCGACGGTCGGGTGCGGCAGGAAGGGCTCGACCTGATCGCCCAGGTGGAGCAACTGCCCCGCCGCAAGCGCCCGAAGGCGCCGTTGGTGGCGATGTTGCTCCTCGCCCTGCCCGTCTTCGCGCAGACCTCGCAGGAGCCGACCGCCCTTCGCCAACGCGTCGAGCGCCTGATCGACGAGTGCGAGATGGGGCCGCGCATCGAGCCGGAGCAGGTCCAGCGGCTCGATGGCGTGACCGAACGCGATCACTCCGCGCTGTCCCGCTTCATCAGCCGGGTCGAGCGACGGGCCTACGACGAGCAGGACTGTGACGCCGCCGAGAACGACCTGCGCGAAGGCCTCGACGAGGTCGCCGCCACGCAGGCGATGGAGTCTGCCACCGACCCTCAGCGCGCGCGCGATGACGCCACCCAGATCCTCGCCCGCCCCGAGTTCCAGACCGTCGAGAAGAAGGTCGACGCCCCGAAGGACGACGAGAAACCCGACAGCCCCTTCAAGGCCTTCTGGGACTGGCTCGGCAAGTGGTTCAAGCGCTTCTTCGAATGGCTGCTCGACCGCGACGAGAAGCCCGAGGTGAAGCCGCCCGCCTTTGCCGGTGGCGAGATGCTCGGCGCCAACGCGGTGATCGTCTTCATCGTGGTGCTCCTCGTCGCGCTGCTCGTGTTCCTGGTGGTTCAGCTGCTCCCGAAGAAGGCCGTGGAGGCAGAGGGCGGTGAAGCGGTGGCCCTCGGGGAGACGCCGCTGTCGAGCGACCCGATGAGCGCGCTGTCGAAGCGTCCCGAGACGTGGGCGGGTCTGGCCGACGAGCTCGCCACGAAGGGCGAGTACCGCGAGGCGATTCGGCACCTCTACCTGGCGCTGTTGTCGACGCTCCATCGCGCGGGCGTCATCGACTACGACCCGACGAAGTCGAACTGGGACTATCTCTTCGGCTTCAAGGGCGGCGGTGAGCAGAAGTTCGCCTTCCGCGAGCTGACCCGCCGCTTCGACTTCGCCTGGTACGGGAACCTCGAGGTGAGCGACAGCGCCTACGCCACGTTCCGCCGGATCGTGCAGCCGCTCCTCACCCAGTCGGAGCCCCGCGCGAATGCGTGATCGGTTCCCCCTGCTCCTGGTGACGGGCCTCCTCGTGCTGGGCGCGTTCGGCTCGTTCGTGCTCCAGGGCGCCCGGCGGGGTGAGTTCGCCGATCGGCTCTCCACCTATCGCTCGCAGAAGGGCGGCGCGCGCGGCGTGTACCTGCTCCTCGAGTCCTCGGGCGTCCCTGTCGAGCGCTGGCAGCAGGACTTCGCCGTGCTCGAGCCCGAGACGACGCTCCTCTCGCTCGGCACCCGCTTCCGTGACGCAGACGACAAGAAGAGCACCAACCCTGGAAAGCGTGACGGCGGCTTCCCGTGGGATGACGACGAGGACCTCACCGACGAGGAGAAAGAAGAGTTCCGTGAGCGCGGGCTCAACGCGTTCCGCAGCCCGCCCATCGACGAGGACGAGACGAAGAAGCTGCTCGAGTACGTGCGTAACGGCGGCACGCTCGTCTACGCCCCGTGGGAACAAGACGAGAACGAGCTGCTGACCGCCATCGACGTGTACCTGGAGCGCGCCGAGAACCGGAAGGAGATCGCCACGCTCGTCCCCTCGCAGCCTTCGCGCTTCACGGGCGGTGTCGAGCGCCTCGAGGCCCGCGTGCGTGTGTGGCTCGATCTTCCCCCCGGCGCGCTCGCCCTGTACGTCGACGAGGGCGCCGAGCAGGCCGTGGTGGGACTCGTCCCGTTCGGGCAGGGCCGGGTGATCCTCATCGGCGCGCCTGAGCTCGCGATGAACCAGGCCCTCACCCGCGCCGACAACGCGCTCTTCTGGCGCGCCCTCGTCCGGCCACTGGCGACGAAGGGCCCCATCGCCTTCGACGAGTACCACCATGGGTTCACCGGCGATCGCTCCATCGCGGAGTTCGCCGCGCGCTACGGCCTTCAGTTCGCGGCCGCGCAACTGCTGCTCGGCGTCATGCTCTGGGCTGCGTCCCTCAAACGGTTCGGGCGTCCGCGGCCGCCACCTGAAGACACCCGCATCGGCGCGACCGACGCGCTGTTCGCCACCTCTCGCCTGTACCGCGAAGGCAAGCACCACGCGCACGCGGCCTCGGTCATCGCGAAGGCGCTCGCCGCCGACTACGCGCGCAAGGCCGGGCTGCCGCAACGCGCCGAGCCTTCGGAGATCTCCGCCGCGCTCGAAGTGCGGGGCCGGAAGGATCTCGCCGCCGCGCTACTCGACGTCAGCCGCGCCGCGGCCGCTGCTCGAAGTGAACCCGAGGTGGAAGGCGTCGCTCGCCTCGCCGCCCTCGCCCGCCGCACCCTCGACGCCTCACCGACGAAAGGTCGAACTTCATGACGCCGACTGGTGGTCCCATCGCTCCTCCTCCCGCCCCCCCGCCGCTGTCCCAGGCCGTGGGTGTCGCCAACGCCGTGCGGGAGGCCGCGATCGCTGAGGTGCGCAAGGCCGTCGTGGGACAGGACGAGGCGCTCGAGCTGATGCTGTGCGGGCTCATCACCGGCGGCCACGTGCTCCTCGAAGGGGTTCCGGGCGTCGCGAAGACCCTCATGGCGAAGGCGCTCGCGCGAAGCGTGTCAGCCGAGTTCCGCCGCATTCAGTTCACGCCCGATCTGATGCCCGCCGACATCCTCGGCACCAGCGTGTTCGATCTGAAGTCGCAGTCCTTCGTGCTGGTGAAGGGACCGATCTTCACCGACATCCTCCTGGCCGACGAGATCAACCGCGCGCCCGCGAAGACCCAGAGCGCGCTGCTCGAGGCCATGCAGGAGCGCAGCATCTCGCTCGAAGGCAAGGTGTCGACGCTGTCACCGTTGTTCACCGTCTTCGCGACGCAGAACCCGGTCGAGTCCGAGGGCACCTACCCGCTGCCCGAAGCGCAGCTCGATCGCTTCCTGTTCAAGATCGACGTGGGCTACCCCAGCGACACCGAGGAGGAAGCCATTCTCCAGTCGGTCCATCGCGGCTTCGACGCGGGCGATCTCGTCAGCGCTGGCGTGCGCAGCGCCATCACCCAGGAGCAGCTCCTCACCGCGCGCGAGGCCATGAAGCAGGTGGCCATCGAGCCACCGGTGCTCTCGTACGTACGCAAGCTCGTCGCCGCGACCCGGAGCTCGAGCCGCATTCGCCTCGGCGCCGGTCCCCGGGCGAGCGTGCACCTGCTCACGGCGTCGAAGGCCATCGCCGCGCTGCGCGGACGCTCGTTCGTGACGCCCGACGACGTCCGCTCGCTCGCGGGCCCGGTCCTGAAACACCGGTTGTTGCTCTCTCCCGACGCCGAGCTCGATGGCGCCACGCCGGCCGAGGTGCTGCGTGAGGTCGTCAACTCCGTCGAGGTCCCGAGGTAGCCGACGGTGATCCCCTCGGCGCGGCTCTGGGCGACGTTGTGTCTGCTCGCGATCCCGACGGTCGCGGCGGGCTTCATCGCGGGCCTGTGGCCGCTGGTGCTGCTGCTCGACGTGTCGCTCCTGCTGGTCGCGGGCCTCGACTGGCTCGTGGCGCGCCGCGCGGTGGTGAAGGTGTCACGGGAGCTCCCCCACCGCTTCCAGGTCGGCGTGGAGAACAAGGTCGGGCTCGACGTCATCAACGCCGGCGGCACCGCCCTGCACCTCGAGCTGAAGGACGACGCGCCCGAAGCCTTCGCGGCCACCCCTGAGCAGCACGCCTTTCGTGTCTCGGCGAAGAGCCGATTGCGCTTGACGTCGGTCTGCACACCGAAGGGCCGCGGCCGCTTCGACTTTCACGATCTCAACGTGCGCGTTCGGGGCCCACTCGGCCTCATGTGGCACGAGCGCGTGGTGCCGGCACACACCCAGGTCAGCGTCTTCCCCGACATGCGTGGCGCCAGCCGGCTGCTCCTCTCGGACGCCGCGCTCGACTTCGTGAACCTGGGACTCCGGCAGCTCCGACGCGATGGCCGCGGCACCGAGTTCGCCCGCCTGCGCGACTACGCCCAGGGCGACTCGGTGCGCGAGGTCGATTGGAAGGCCACCGCGCGTCGCGGGAAGCCCGTCACCCGGGTGATGGAATCGGAGCGCTCCCAGACCGTGTTCATCGGCGTGGACGCCGGACGCAGCATGGCCGCGCAGGTCGACGGGCTCACCAAGCTCGATCACGCCGTGAACGCAGCGCTGTTCCTGGCGTTCGTCGCGATTCGCAACGGCGATCGGGTGGGCCTCGTCGTCTTCGCCGATGGCGTCAAGTCGTTCATCGCGCCCGCCGCGGGCCGCACCCAGTACCGGAAGATCGTCGACGCCCTGTATTCCTCGAAGCCGAACCTCACCACCGTCGACTACCTCGCGCTCTTCAAGGAGCTCAACGTTCGCCTCGTGCGCCGCTCGCTGTTGTGCGTGTTCACCGACTTCCTCGACGAGGACCAGGCGGCCACGATGGTGGGCCCGATGCGGCGCCTGGCGAAGCGGCACGTGCCGGTGTGCCTGTCGATCAAGGACGCGGCGCTCCACCGGCTGCTGCGCACACCCCCGCCCGAAGCCGAAGTGGCCTATCAGCACGCGGTCGCCAGTGAGCTGCTCCTCGAGCGCGAGGCCGCCAAGCGCAAGGTAGGTCAAGACGGCGTGACGGTGATCGATGTCGAAGCCGACGCGCTGTCATTGGCGGCGGTGAACAAGTACCTCGAGATCAAAGCGCGCGGAGCGCTCTGAAGAAGGAATCACCATGAAGGTCTTCTGTCCCAACTGCGGTACCGAGAACGAGGGCACGCCCGGGAGCCGCGTCACCTGCCGCGCGTGTACCGCGAGTTTCGAGGTGCCGTTCGAGCAAGGCGCCGCAGCACCGACCCCTGCGCCGTCGTCGAACGTGCCGAGCTTCGGAGGCCGTCCCGTTCAGCCGCTGGGCCAGACGCCCCCGCCGGCGGCCGCGTCGCCGTCTCAGAACCCGTACCTCGCCTCGCCGCCCGTCCGCCCGCCGCCCCCCGCGCCCGTTCAGCCGCCGCCGAACGTGTGGAGCCCCAACGCGCCAGGCAGCTTCTCCGCGCCCCCGCAGCCCGGAGGCATCACCAACGGCATGGCGATCGCCTCGCTCGTGTGCGGCATCGTCGGCTGCTGTCTGCCCTTCGCGAACCTCGCGGCGATCATCACCGGCGTGGTGGCGCTCAATCAGATCAACGCGGGCGGCAACTCGCAAAAGGGCCGTGAGATGGCCATCGGCGGCATCGTCCTCGGCGGCCTCTCGTGCCTGATGTCGGTTGGCTGGCTGATTCTCAGCGCGCTGTCGAAGTGACGGTGGGGTCCGCTCGGCGAAGGAACGCCGAGAGCAGGTACGCATAGACGCCGCTGCCCACGACGAGGGCGAAGGTGATCTTGAACCAGATCGGCAGTCGCGGCGGGTGGATCTGCGAGATCGTTCCTTCGATGAAGCCCGCGAGGATGAAGAGCACCACGGTGCCCAGCACGAGCTTCACCGCCGTCACGCCCTCACGACGGAGCGCCACCCGCCGAGCGAGCCCTCGGGGCGCCACCATCGCGCGCGCGAGCACCAGCCCGGCAGCGCCCGCGAGGCAGATGGCGGTGATCTCCGGAATACCGTGGGGAAGAATCCACGCCCAGAACCACGCCGCCTGGCCCTTCGCTGCGTAGACCCACGCCAGCGAGCCGAGCAACACGCCATTGCCGAACAGGAGGATCGTCGTGCCCACGCCCGCCGTCAGCCCCAACGCGAACGCGAAGAACGCGACCCCGATGTTGTTGCGCATGAGGAACGCCGAGAACGCGGCCTGATCACCGACGTCCGCCTTCTGCTTGCTCGTGTCGGCCTCGTTCTTCACCCGCTCCGTCGGGTCGAGCTTCTGGTGCATCGTCGGCACCAGGTACGGGGCTGCATCGGGGTCGAACGCCATCCCAATCCACCCGAAGCCGCCGCCGACGAGGAACATGAGGGTGGACGCCGCGATGAGTCGCCATTCGTTCTTCACGAGCTCCGGGAAGCCGTGGGTCAAGAAGCGCAGCACCTCGCGCGGTCGAATGCGTTGGCCCGGGTAGGTCATCGCATAGGCCCGTCCGACGAGATCGTTCAGGTAGCCGCTCACGTCCGCGGCGCCGGCCCGCGAGCGCACCCACAGCAGGTCCGACGAGGCCTGGCGGTACAGCCGTGACAGCGCGCGCGCGTCATCGAGGGCGAGCGCCTTGAGTCCCTGCCGCTCCGAGCGCTCCAACAACCGCTCGAGCGCTTCCCACCTCGGACGACGCAGTTCGATGAACTCAGGCAGCTCCATGCGAGCGGGAGCGTACACCGCGCGGCGACGCCCGTGTCTGCTGGTGCTTCGCGCGTCCCTGCGAAAGACTGCGCGACTTCATGGCTGATGACCGGTTGCACCTCGATGGTCAGCACCGCGTGCTCACGCCCGAGTACGTCGAGTTCGACTTCGTGCTCGCGGGCATGCTGACCCGCTTCCTGGCCTGGCTCGTCGACAGCCTGGTGAGCGTCACCCTGTCGATCGCGATCGTCTTCATTCCGGTGTTCGCGGTCTACCTGGGGGCTGCCGCTGCCATCGCCGGCCTCATCCTCTTCTTCGTCCGCCGCAGCCGTTCACCCGATGAACCCCAGGTGCTGCCACTCGCCCTCGTCGCGGCCGGGGCGCTGCTCCTTGCGGGCGGACTGGCGATGAAATTCGTCGCGCCCGGCATCGGCTTCGCGCTCGTCATCTTCCTCTACTTCCTCGTGGACTGGGGCTACGCGATCGTTCTCGAGGGGCTGTGGAGCGGCCAGACGGTTGGCAAGCGCGTCTTCGGGCTTCGGGTGATTCAAGAGAGCGGCGTGCGCATCGGGTGGATGCAGGCGCTCCTTCGCAACCTCACCCGGCCGGTCGATCGCCTGCCGGCGTTCTACCTGGTGGGCGGCGCCACGGCGCTCTTCACGCCGTCGCAGCAGCGCCTGGGCGATCTGTTGGCAGGCACCGTCGTGGTGCGCGAGCGGCGGCTCAAGATCCCCGCCTCGCTGTCGCGTCCCGACGGAGACACCGCGCTCCTCACCGACCCCGACTTCCGCGCCCGCGTGGCCAAGCTCTCCGCCGAGGAAGAGACCGTGCTCTTCAACGCCGCCATGCGCCGCGAAGAGCTCGGCATGGAGGCCCGCCTCAACCTCTTCTCGACGCTCTCCATCCGGCTCCAGGACGAGGTGGGCTTCTTCAAGCCGCCACACCTGTCCGACGAGAAGCTCGTGCTGCTCGTCACCGCCGCGCTCGCCGCCCGCAGAACCGAGAAGTCCCGTGCGGCCAGACCACGCCGCGCCGCGCCTCCGCCACCGCGCGCATCGACCGCCTAGAAGTACGTGGCGACCGTCACCGTGCCGCCCAGCGAGAACCGCTGCGGCGCGTTGAGCGCGATGAACCAGTCGAAGAACCCACGCGCCTGAATCGAGACGCTGTCCGCCACGAAGTACTCGAGCCCCGCCCCCACGCCCGGCCCCACCAGCAGGTTGCTCCCGATCGAGACGTCGTTGTTCGTGGGCCGAATGACGTAGATCCCCGAGATGTGGACTGAGACGAACGGCCGAATCGTCTCCTCGAGGAAGAGGTATCGCACGCCGAACTGGCCCCCCATCGCCACCACGATGCCGGCGCCGCCGGCGGGCGGAGCGCCAATGGGCACCTGGGCCAGCGCGATCGGCACCCGGAGGTACACGTCGAACCCGTTCTCCGCGTAGTACGAGCCCTCGAGCCACAAGGGAATCGCCCAGTCGGGCACGACGGGGTCGTCGGTCACGATGTGGCTGTAGCCGAGCCCGAGCCCAAGGCCCCGGTTCGCGAAGCTGGTCGCGTGCGCAGCACAGCTGAGGAGCAACGACGACGCGAGGAGGACCCGGACGAAGAAGCGCATGGCAGCGCACAGCGTACCTGACCGCCCCGCGACAAAGCCCAGGAAATCAGGGGCCCTGCATGCCGCTCCATCGTTGCCCGGCCGCGCCTGACTCTCTACACTTCCGTCTTCCATGGCGCGTCGTTTCCCTCTGGCCCTCGCCCTGACGGCCTTCCTGTCGTGTGTCGGTACGCCTCCGCCCCACCCCCGGGCGCTGGAGTGCAACAACCTGTGCACCGAGTACCTGGCCCAGGGCGATCTCACCCGCGCCGAGGTGCAGTGCGACCTCGGCATTCAGTTCTCGCCCCAGTACGCCGATCTCTACGTGAACAAGGGCCTCATCGCCCTCAAGCGTGGCCAGAAAGAAAACGCCAAGGAGCTCTTCATCAAGGCGCTGCGCCTCAACCAGGACCAGGCGCAGGCCTACAACAACCTCGGTTACATCTACCTGGGCGAGCTCCAGTACGGGAAAGCGCACGACAACTTCCAGCGCGCCCTCAAGGTGAACCCCGACTACACCGAGGCCCGCTACAACCTCGCGCTCGCGTACCGGGGCCTCAAGAAGGACGACAAGGCCAAGAAGGAGCTGCGCACCATCATCGAGGTGAACCCCAACCTCGCCGATCCCTACATGCAGCTCGGCGCCATCGCCCTCGACGACGGCGCGCTCGAGACCGCCACCGAAGAGTTCTCCAAGGCCACCCAGCTCGACCCGCAGTTCAGCGAGGCCTGGCTCAACCTCGGCAACACCCTCATGGAGGCCGGCAAGCCCTGCGACGCGAAGGACTCGTTCAGCTCGTGCATCGAGGCTGATCCGAACAGCGCGCCGTGCCGGAACAACATCATCGTGGCCGAGAAGAAGTGCAAGCTGCAGGACAAGGCTCTGGTCGACGTGAAGGAGCGCGCCGCCGGCCAGAAGACCCCCGAGAGCGAGTACTCCGCGGCGCTCAGGTTCCGGGAGCAGGGCCTCGTGAACGACGAGGAGCGCGCCTACAAGCGCTGCGTCAAGTACGACCCGAAGTTCGCCCTCTGCCACTTCGGCCTCTTCGAGCTCTTCAAGAACCGCAGCGACGAGAAGAACGCGAGCGTCGCCTGCAAGAACTTCCTCAAGTTCGCCAGCGAGTCCGAATACCAGCCGCAGGTGGCGACCTGTCAGCAGTACGTGCGGGACTGAGTTCAAGCCCATGGGCGTTCGCCTCACCGTCAAGCGCCGCGCCGAGGCCGGCGGCGCCGAGAAGCCGCAGGTGGTGACCCTCACCGAGGACACCATCACGCTCGGCCGTGACGATCAGTGCGACGTGGTGCTCGCCCAGTCGGCCGTCTCGCGCAGCCACGCCCGCATCGTCCGCGATGGCACGCTCTTCTTCGTCGAAGATCTCGGCTCCTCGTTCGGCACGCTCCTCAACGGCAGCAAGCTGAAGAAGAACGAGAAGCAGCTGTTGCGCAACGGCGACACCATCGCCATCGCCCAGTTCGACGTCGTCTTCGATCGCGTCGCCGACGTCACCGAGTCCAACGCCGGCAACACGATGTTCGTCAGCCGGAACCTCGTCAAAGACGTGATGAAGGGCCTCGGCACGAACGGCGAACAGCCCTTCTTCCGCGTCATGAACGGCCCGCGCGAGGGCAGCCGCATCGAGATCGCCGACGCGCAGGAATACGTCTTCGGGCGCGACGACACCGCCGACATCGTGCTCCACGACGATCTGGTCTCCCGCCGCCACGCCCGCGTCCGCCGCGACTGGTCGGGTACCCACGTGGAGGATCTCGGCAGCCGCAATGGCATCAAGGTGAACAAGCAGCGCACGCGCAAGGCCACGCTCAAGGATCGCGACGAGGTCGAGATCGGCGGCGTCAAGTTGCTCTTCCTCGATTCCTCGGACGTCCGGGAAACGCCCGTCCTGCTCCCATCGGACTCTCAGGACGAAGGCACGCAGAGCGTCGCCGAGGAGCCGTTCCCCCCCCCCGAGGAGCCCCCGGCCGAAGAGCCCGCACCCGAAGCACCCGTCGAAGAACCGCCTCCGGAAGAGCCCGCGGCAGAGGCTGCACCGGCCGACGACCCGCCCCCGATGGACGACGGGCCCATGCCCGACGAGCCCTTTAACACCACGGAGGATCCGCCCGACGAGGGCCAAGGGAAGCTGCTCGACTTCTCGAACAAGCAGACGGTGATCGCCCTCGGGGCCGCGGGCCTCTTCGTGCTGATCGCCCTTCTGCTGGTGGTGCTCGTCTTCGTCGCCTGACGACTCAGCGCGTGCTGATGCGGGCGACCGGCTGAATGTTCAGCTCGGGTGAGAGCTCTTGGTAGCTCACCACCGAGAACGGCGGGTTGAACTCGTACTCGAGCAGCTTGCGCACGTAACGACGAATGTCCATCGAGGTGAGGATCACAGGGCGTTGCGCGGTGGGCGGCAGGTGGCCGCACTCGTTCTTCACCGCCTGGACAATCTCCTGCGCGATGTCCGGCTCGAGCGCGAGGTGCGTTCCCGCCGACGTGCGCTTGATCGAGCTTCGAATGGCGTCCTCGATCTGCGGGTCGAGCAGATAGACGATGAGCGTGTTCGTGCCGCGCGCGTACTTGTGCGACACGTAGCGTTTCTGGGCCGCGCGCACGTGCTCGGTCAGCATCACGCTGTCGGCCTCGGTCTGCCCCTGTTCGGCGATCGCCTGGAGAATACCGCGCAGGTCGCGAATCGAGATCTCCTCCTCGACGAGGCGCCCGAGCACGTCGGTCAACTTCAGCACCGTGATGACCTTCGGGATGACCTCCTTCACGATCGCCGGGAAGGCCTTCTCGAGCTGGTCGAGCATCGTCTGGACTTCCTGGACGCCCAGGAACTCACGCGCCTGGCGGCGCAGCACCGCCGCGACGTGGAGGATCATGTAGCCAGGCACGTCCCAGGTGGTGAGGCCAGCCGCTTCGAGCATCTCCTTGTGCTGCTCGGGCACCCAGGCGGCCGGCTGCCGCGTGGCCGGGTTCACCGCCTCGAAGCCCTCGATGTTCATCAGCTTGAGGCGGTCGACCGTGTCATTGACGAGGATGTGCCCCAACGTGGCCTGGCCCGTGACGACCGGAACCTCGTTGATCTGAATCTGGTACGCGCCCGGTGGGAGGCCCGGGTTTCCGCGCGCGCGCACGCCAGGGAAACGAACGCCGAGCTCGACGAAGAGGCCGTCGCGCATGAAGGGAATGAGCTCGTAGAGGAACTTGCCGCCGTCCTGCCGCGAGTCCACGAAGGGTACCAGCGCGTCCGACACCTCGAGGACGATCGGCGTCACCACCGGGATGAAGAGCTCACTGTCGGGGTTGATGGGCTCCTTGGGTTGCGGCTCGGCGGCCGCTGGCGTCTCTCCGTTCTCCCCGTTCTCCCCGGCTTCCCCGCCTTCGAGCCCCGCGCCCTCTGGCTTCTTCTTGTCCTTGTTCATCAGGCGGTAGGCGCCGAAGCCGGCGAGGCCACCCATGATGAAGAAGGGGATCTTCGGAAGACCCGGAATGAGCCCGAGGACGATCAACATGCCCGCCGCGATGGCGATGGCGCGCGGGAAGGCGATGAGTTGCCCGCCTACGTCTTTGCCGAGGTGGGCGCCCTCCTCCTCTCCACCGACGCGCGTCACGATGATGCCGGCGGCCGTCGAGATGAGGATGGCAGGAATCATTCCGACCAGACCGTCACCGATCGTCAGCAGCGCATACTTCTTCGCGGCGTCGCCGACCGACATGCCCTTCTGCGCCACGCCGATCGCCAGACCGCCGATGATGTTCACCACCGTGATGATGATGCCGGCGATGGCGTCGCCCTTGACGAACTTCATCGCGCCGTCCATCGCGCCGAAGAGCTGGCTCTCGCGCTCGAGGTCGCGCCGCTTGCGCTTGCCCTCGTCCATGTCGATGGAGCCGGCGCGGAGGTCGGCGTCGATGGACATCTGTTTGCCGGGCATCGCGTCGAGGGTGAAGCGCGCCGCGACCTCGGACACGCGCTCGGAGCCCTTCGCGATCACGATGAAGTTCACGATCACGAGGATGACGAAGATGATGCCACCGACGACGAAGTTGCCGCGGGCCACGAAGTTACCGAACGCGTAAACGACCTCGCCCGCATCGCCCGTCGACAGAATGAGCCGGGTCGTCGAGACCGTCAGCGCGAGCCGGTACATCGTGGTGATCAGCAGCAGCGTCGGGAACACGCTGAACTGCAGCGCCCCCGGGATGTAGATCGTCATCAGCAGGATGATGACAGAGAGGCTGATGTTCACCGTCAGCAGCACGTCCAACAGGAACGTCGGAAGCGGCACGATCAACATGCCGATGATGGAGATCACGACAATCGCCAGCGCGATGTCGGAGTACTTGTTGAGGAAGCTGTTGGGGTTCCCGACCAGTGGCATGCGTTGCCGGAGCCTAGGCGGACGCCGCGCGCCCGTCGACCAGCGTGGGGCTCAGCGCTTCATGGCCCGACGGGCTACCTGCAGGAGCCGCCGCGCCCGATCGACGAAGGGCTCCCCCGAACGACCGAGGCCAATGGCGCGCTGCAGATCGTCCACGGCCTGACGGAAGCGCTTCTTCTGCAGGCGGATCTCCGCGCGGTAGACGAGCGCAGCCAGGTCGTCGGGATCGAGCTCGAGCGCCTCCTCGAAGCGGCCAAGGGCCTTGTCGAGCTCGTTCTGAGCGAGGTGAATGGTGCCCAGCATCGTGAAGGTGAAGGCGTCAGCGGCGTTCGCCGCGAGCCCCTCGAAGATCACCTTGGCCTCGGCCACTCGGCCGCGGCTGAACAATTCGTGCCCAAGCGCGGCCATGTCGGCGTGCGCCTCGCGTTGCTCCGGGGCCTGAGTCTCGTCGCTCAGCGTCACGCGCCCGAAGGAGCCGCTCTTCGTGCGGCGCTTTCCACGCTTGAGCTCGCTGGTGTCGAACTCTTCGGTCTTCGGATCGTCCCCGAGGAACAGCTCGGGGATCGTCTGGGTCCGCGAGACGGTGCGGGTCGACTTCTTGGGAAAGTAGACGACCTGAACCGGAGTCAGCTTCCGAGGCGACTTCATTCCACCACGCCGCTCACTTCTTCTTGGCAGGTGCAGGCGCTGCCTTCTTGGCCGGCTCCGGCTTCTTCGCCTCAGGCTTCTTCGCGGGCTCCGCCTTTTTGGCGGGCTCGGCCTTCTTCGCCGGCTCGGCCTTCCTGGCAGGCGCAGCCGCCGGCTTGGAGTCTCCACCGCCCTGCGCAGCTTCGATCAACTCGAGGGCCGCGGCGGCGAGGACGCGAGCGCGCATTGCCAGCGGATCCTTGCCGGTCTTGTCGAGATCGACGCACGCCTTGAGGTCGTTCGCGGCCTCCATGATGTTGCCCAGCCGCAGGTGAACCTCGCCGCGATTGAGGTACGAGGCGAGCTCTTTCGGGTCGAGCGCGAGGGCACTGTCGAACTGCTCCTTCGCCTTCTCGTACTCGTCCTGGGCCATGTACACGCAGCCGAGCGCCGTGTGGTAATAGGCCTCGGTCGGCTCGAGGGCGATGAGACCGTTGAACATGGTCTCGGCCTCGGTGTACCGACCGCTGGAGTAGAGGTTGAAGGCGATCTGCGCCATCTGCAGCATCTCGGGGCCCGAGATCGCGTGGTAGTCGCGCAGGTTCATCTCGCCGTTGACGTACTTCTCGGCGCGTTCCGGCGTGTACAGCACCTTCTGCCAATCGGGCGTGACCGGGCTGGAGATCACCTGACCCGTCGAGGTGATCGGCACATCGGGGTGAATCGGCTTCGGAGCTTCCCTCGTCGGCGCATTCTTCTTCTCGGTCATGCATCCCCTCGCAGCGGCGATTGAGCGAAAAAAAACTGGAGGCTCCAACCGCGGAGCCTCCAGAAAGATTAGTCAACTTGCGCTTGATGTCATCAGCGAACGTTACGGCCGATCGCCTGCGCCGTGTCGTTCTGGGACTTGAGGACGTTCGACAGCGTCTGCCAGTAGAGCGAGATGTTGTTCATCGCCTGCTGGTACTTGGCCATGTCACGCTGGAACTGCGCGGCCTCCTTGGGGTTCTCCATGTTGTACTTGTCGGGGTTCGGCATGCTGCCGCCGTCCCACTTGTTCGACGAGTTGCCCTGAACGCCGCCGAGGCCCGCGCCGTTGTCGAAGCCCGAGGTGCCGTTCGTCCCGCCAGCGCCCGTGGACGCATTGGTCGAGGTCGAGGGGGTGTTGTTCGCCGCCGCCTCGGTGCGGATGGGGTTGTTGATGGTCGGCGGGGTGATGTTGCCACCCGGGACGCCAGGGGCAGGGCGCGTGGTGTTCGCCCCGGTGATCATCGAGAGGAGCTTGTCGAGGCCCGTGCCCGCGAGGCGCTGCGCCAACTCGCTGAGCTTGGGCGCGAGCTTGTCGACGAGGCCGCCCGCGAGCGGACCGATGAACGGGATCTGGCTGACGAGGCCCTTGAGCGCGCCGGCACCCTTGGAGAACAGGTCCTTGATGACGCCGCCAGCGATGCCCTTGAGGGCCTCAGCCGCCTTGGGAGCAACGGCCTTGATGAAGTTGGTCGCGAGGGGCTTGATGAAGCTGCCGATTTTGCCGAGGAACGCCATGGTGGTTTCTCCTGGATTGGCGGGGGTGCATTCCCCCGCCCTGATGTGAAGATTATCGCGACTGCCAGTCTCGAGTTGCGTGGTTCCTTCTCATTTTCTGGAAAGGCGTTGCAGCAAGGCAGCGATCTTCTCCTTGAGCGGGTCCTGCGCGTCCACGAACTGAGCGGCCCGCCGGAGATCGTCTACCGCGCCGGACCGCTGCCCCTGCGCGATCTTCACCTCGGCGCGACCCACGTAAGCTGCTGAATCTTGAGGAGAAAGCTTGAGACACACATCATACGCGGCCAGAGCCCCGGCGGGGTTCTTCGACGCCATCTCCACCACGCCAAGCGCCTTGGCAAAGTACGGATCGAGCGGGTTCACTGCATAGAGCCCCTGGAAGATGGTTCGGGCTTCTTCGTACTTTCCCTGGTAGTAGAAGAAGTAGCCCATCCGCGCGATCGAGTAGAGTTCTTCGTCGGAGTATCCTCGCACGTCCTTGAGGGTGGCCTTCCCGTCGGCCCACTTCTGGAGCCGCTGCGCCATCGCCTGGGCTTCAGAGGCGGCCATGCGTCAGAACGCCTCCTCGGCGGTCTCCTCACGGCGGCGACGCTCGACCTCGCTCATCGCCTCGCTCACCTGGCCGACGAGGTTGAGCATCTGGGCCTCGCGCTGGAGCAGGGAGTTGAGCCGATCCATCCGCTCTGGTGCGGCCCGCAGCGCTCCCATGGCGCGCTCGAGCTCGGCCTGGCGGTACTCGCTCATGCGCTCCGCGACGGTCGAGACGTACGGTCGATCGAGAAAGCCCTCGACGTCGGCCTCGTGCCCTTTCGGCATCGGCGGGGCGGGCAGCCGCAGCTCCTCGGCGGAGTGCGCGGGCGAGATCGACTCGAGCAGCGCCGCGGACGCGAGCGCCGGGTTCTTCGGATCGCCCTTCTTGCGGATCTTGCTGGTGACCTGCGACTTGTCGACGAGCTTGTCGCGAACGCTCCGGGGACCGCCCCACGGCCACAGCGGTGCGCGCTGCTGTTGTCCAACCTTCGCCATCTCGGGTCAGCTCCTGGCCACGTCTGGCCGCTACTTCTTCCCCTGTTGTTGCTGAAGTGCGTACACGAAGTTCAACACCTCGGCGACCGCGTCATAGAGCTCCTCCGGCACTTCCTGCCCGACGTCGACGCGGTAGAGGGCGGCCGCGAGCGTGGTGTTCTTCATGAAGGGCACCCCGGCGGCTTTGGCGATCTCCTTGATCTTCTCCGCCTTGAGCCGCATGCCCTTGGCGATCACGCGGGGCGCGCCGTCCTTCTCCTTGTCGTACTTGAGCGCTACCGCCATCTCGGGGTCGTCAGCCACGGTGCCAAACAGGCTAGCAGAACCTCGGCCCGCTCCGTCACGTCAGGCGCGCGCTGGCGCCGGCTTCGAGGCCTGCTGCTGGAGTTGGTAGACGAAGTTCATCACCTCGGCGACCGCGTCGTAGAGCTCTTCAGGGATCTCCTGGTTCACCTCGACCCTCAGGAGCGCGTGCGCGAGCGGGACGTTGCGCAGCATCGGTACGTCGGCCTCCCGAGCGATGTCCTTCAGGCGCTCGGCCTTGAAGTCCATTCCTTTGGCGATGACGCGCGGCGCTCCGTCCTTGTCCTTGTCGTACTTGAGCGCAATGGCGACGTGATCGGGGTTGGTCACGACGACGTCGGCGCCCTGCACAGCCTCCATCTGGGCGCCCTCCATGATCTCCTGGTGCATCTGCTTTCGATGCGCCTTGTGGTGCGGATCGCCTTCGCTTTCCTTGTATTCCTTCTTCACGTCGTCCTTCGACATCATCTGGTCCTTCATGTACGACTTGTGCTGCCACCAGACGTCGAAGATGGCGAAGGCGATGAACAGCATCGTCACCTTGATGACGACGCGTGAGACGAGCTCCCCCAGCACCGTCATCGTCATCGCCGCGTCGCCGTCGATGGTCGCCACCACGAGCGCCATCGCGTCCCGGACGACGCCGTAGACCACCCACGCCGTCACACCGAGCTTCAGCATCGACTTCACCAGCTCGATGATCTGCTTCTTGCCGAAGAGGTTCTTGATGCCAGCGATCGGGTTGAGCTTCTCGAGCTTGGGCATCAGCGCTTCGAGCGCGAGGAGCGGACCCACCTGAAGGAACTCCACCAGCCCCCCGGTGATGGCCGCCGCGAACGCGATCGGAATACAGAGCAACAGCAGCGTCGTCAGCGCCATCACCAGCACCTGGAGCGTGGCGACCGAGAGGTCCTGCGGGTGCGCGATGTGGTCGATGGCGAAGGTGAACAGCATCGTCACCTTCTCTTCGACGGTGCTCCACGTCGCCTTCACCACGCCCATCGCGACGACGAAGGCAAAGACCCCCGAGAGGTCCTTGCTCTTCCAGACGTTGCCTTGCTTGCGCGCGTCGTCGAGCTTCTTCTGGCTCGGCTCCTCCGTCTTGTCGCCGCCCTCGGACATGCTGGTCGCTCCGAGGCGCTAGGACAGGAGCACGATGACCTGCTTGAGCCAGCGGAACATCACGCCGAACTCGGCCACCGTACGGTTGAGGATGAGGTGGGTCGCCGTCAGCATGATGAGCACGCTGACCGCGGGCTTGAGCTGCATCGCGACGAAGAAGACCTGCACCTGCGGCGCGACGCGGTTGATCATGCCCAGCGCCAGATCGGTGAGGAACGTCGCCAGGAGCACGGGTGACGAGATCGCCACCGCGATGCGAAGCATGTCGCCTGAGGTGCGGATGATCGTGTCGAAGAACGGCCACATGCCCTGGCTGAAGCGCGGCAGTTGATCGAGGCGAATGAGTTCGAGGCTCTCGGCGAAGGCGCCAATCACGAGGTGGTGACCACCCAGCGTCAGGAAGAGCACGACCGTCAGCTGCAGGTTGAGGCTCGCGAATAACGTCACCTGGCTGCCGATCTGCGGGACCATCAACTGCGCCTGGTTGGTGCCCGAGAAGATGTCGATGAAGCCACCCGCGACGTTCGCGGCATCGAAGATGATGTTCACCACCATCGCCAGCGACAACCCGATGAAGAGCTCCTTGAGCATGAGCGCGATGAACACGAGCGGCCCCACGGGAATGTCGCGCGTCTGGACGATCAACAGCGGGTACAGCACCAGGCCCAACATCACGCCCAGGCCCAGCTTCACCTCTGACGGCACGCTCTCACCACCCAGAAACGGCGTCAGCATGACCACCGGCAGCACCCGCGCCATGAGGAGCGCGAACGCCAGCATCACCTGGGTCAGGTCCGTCTGGATGCCGAGCTGCGTTCGCAGCTCGCCGAGGAGCGCCTGGAGATCCATCCGTCAGTGCTGGATGAGCGCCGGGAAGCGGTCGAAGATGTTGAAGGTGAACCGCAACAGCTGAGACCCAATCCACGGCCCGGCCAGCCCGAGCACGCCGAACACCACCACGAGCTTGGGCGCGAACGAGAGCGTCTGCTCCTGGATCTGCGTCGCCGCCTGGAAGACCGACACGATGAAGCCGACGACCAGGCTCATCACGATGGGTGGGCCCGAGGCGACCAGGACGAGGATCAGCGCCTGCTGGGTGACGTAGGTGAGGGAATGCATTCAGCGGCCTCCTTCAGAGGTACCCGACGACGAGGCCCTTCGCGATCAGGTACCACCCGTCGACGAGCACGAAGAGCAACAGCTTGAACGGCATCGAAATGGTCGTCGGTGACAACATTTGCATGCCGAGGGCGAGCAAGATGTTCGACACCACCATGTCGATCACGAGGAACGGAACGAACAGCAAGAAGCCGATCTGGAACGCCTCCTTCAGCTCGGACACCACGAACGCCGGTGTGAGGATGAGGAAGTCGTTCTCGGTGATGCCCGCGCGGTCGTCGGGCTTTCGCAGCTTGAGCGCCAGGCCGTAGAAGAGCGCGCGATCCTTCGTCGTCACCTTCTTCTTGAGGAAGTCCCGCAGCGGCTCCTTGCTGCGGTTTGCGGCGTTGAGCAGCGTGTCGACGTTCTTCGCGTCGAGCAGCGCTCGCCCCTCGGCGACCTCCCCGTTGTCGGCGGCTCGGAACATGTCCTGACCGACCGGCGCCATGATGTAGACAGTGAGGATGATCGCAAGGCCGGTGATCACCTGCGTCGGGGGGATCTGCGAGGTGCCGAGCGCGGACCGCACGACCGACAGTACGACCGAGATCTTCACGAAGCTCGTCACCATCAAGAGCACGAACGGCGCGAAGCCGAGCGCGCCCAGCGCGATCATCAGCACCAGCGGACGGTTGGCGAAGGACTGCTCGCCGATCCCGCCACCCATGATGGGATCGACGCCCCCCGAGCCTGCCCCGCCGCCCCGTCGCTGCGCGAACGCCAGCGCTGGCGCCAGGAGCACCGAGAGGTAGAGGAACCACCACGACAGGCGTCGCTTCATTCGCAGGTTTCTCACGGGGAGGCAGGCGGAGGGCCGGCTGGGGGTGAAGCATCCTTCCTCCCCAGCAGCTTCTGCAAGAACGGGCTCATTTGAGGCGACGTGAGGCTGGTCGGCTGGGCGGCCTCGAGCACCTTGGCGTCCAGCTTCGTCAAGAACGACAGGTTGAGCTCACTGGAGCCCAGGAGGATCACCTCGTCACCTGCGCGCACCACGTAGAGCGATCGTTTCTGGTCGAGCGGCACCCGCTCCAGCACCGTGACGAGGCCTCGCCGGCCGGCCGCAGGCGCCAGGCCCATCAGGCGTCGCAAGCCCACGTTGAGCGTGAGGTAGGCGAGCGCGACCACGATGCCCAACACCACCAGCGTGCGGACCAGCGCCCAGCCGAGGTTCAGCTCCTCGGCGGCGAGCTCGGGCGGCTCGGACTTCGGGATCTCGGGTTCCGTCAGCAGGCTCTGGGCCGCCACCGGCTCGATCGTGGGGGCCCCCGCGTCCTGGGCCAACGCCGTCGCCGGCGCCGCGAGACTCCACACCATCAACGAACCGACGAGCCACGCCCTCACGCATCAGCCCGCGAGCGAGACGATGCGAATGCCGAG
Source organism: Myxococcaceae bacterium (assembly GCA_044352295.1). Classification (GTDB taxonomy): domain Bacteria; phylum Myxococcota; class Myxococcia; order Myxococcales; family Myxococcaceae; genus Xiheimicrobium. The sequence goes on along the minus strand of JBILEB010000011.1, from coordinate 30,591 downwards.
GTTGCCTTCGATTTCGACCAGCTCACCCCGGGCGACGACCTTCCCGTTGACCGAGAGATCCAGCGGCTCGCCGACCTGGCGGTTGAGATCGAACACGTGGCCCACCTTGAGGCCTACCACCTCTTCCGCCGTGATGGGCAGCCGCCCGATCTCGACGGCGATCTGCAACGGAATGTCGTTCAACAGATCTGCGCCCTCGGCCTGTGCCTCGTCCATGTCTGCTTTCTCCGCACCCGGGTTGGTGGACTCGTCGGGGCCGTCGCCCAACGACATCCGCTCGGAATCGTCTGCGCTCGCCTCGCCCTCGCCCGCTTCGGCCGGGAGCGCGTCGTCATCGCCTGCATCGCCAGGTGCGCCGGGCGGCGGTGGCTCGCCGAGGAGGAACCCGTTCACCTTCGCGACGAAGCGGTCGTTCTCGATCGCGATCTCGGCCTCGAGGCAGCCGGCGCGCGCGAGCCCCAGCTTCAGCTTCGCCGTGCCGCCCTGCCCTTGATCCGGCCGCGCGGTGAGCCCGTCGACGAGCACCACATCGCGCTCGCGCAGCTGCGCGAGGTCGCCCGAGGAGATCTCGACCTGCCCGATCTCGGCCCGCACCCACACCTTCACGTTCGCCAACCGGCCCGCGTTCGCGTGCGCGTCGGCGGCCCGGCGGTGGCGTCGCACCGGCGCCTGGGGGGACGGCCCAGCGACCGCCAGCACGCTCTCGGGCACGAAGATCCGCACGTACCCGGTGTGGCCTCCGAAGAGGGCCTTCAGCTGCACGACCGCCAGGTTCTCTTCCTCGCTGACCGCCGCCAGGGCCTCGTCGAGCGAGGGTGCCACCGTCTCGAGCCGCAGCTTCGGCAGCTCGGAGTCGAGGCTCGGCGACAGCGCCTTGAGCGTCTCGAGCACCACGAAGGTCATCACGCCTTCTTCGATGTCCGTCAGCGGGCGCAGCCCGACCGCCTCGCCGGTGCCGCCGAGCAGCGTGTCGATGGCCCAGTGCGCGAGCCCGATGTCGACCTCGAGCAGGCCGCGGGCCTTGTTCGGCACCGGCGCAAGCACACCCAGGAACGTCGGATCCCCCACATACCGGCGCAGCTTCGAGGGGTGAATCAGGTGCACGTACTCGGCGTGGAGCGAGATCTTCTCGTCCAGCATCTCCGACAGCCGCTTGCGCACCGACTCGCTGGCTTCCCCCGAGGAGCGCACGTTCGGCAGCATCCACTCGAGGTTGCGCACCAGGCGCACATGGGTCTTCGAGACCTTGTCGAGGTTCTGGAAGGTGAACGGCTTCCACTCGCGAATGGGCAACGCCGGCGCGGTGGGAGGCGCTGGCGGAGGCGGCGGACGACGCGTCTGGGTACCCGACGGCGCCGGCTTCGGGCGAATCTTCGACACGTCGATCATCATCGTGCGCTCGGCGCCGGGCCCTTCGTCACGGCTCACGCTCGCGCCTCGACCTTGAAGTCTTCGAGCGACAGCCCACGCGCGGCGAGCGCCTGCGTGAGCGCTTCCTTCTGCTCATCGACCAGCTTGAGCACGTCCCGATCCGAGCCCTGGAACACGGCTTTGATCTTCCCGTTGTGGCTCGACACCTTCACCGACAGGCCCTTGAGCACATCAGAACGCAGGTCGACCTGAAACTCGACCTTGCCGGCCGCGTTGGTGCCGACACGCACCTTCTCGACGATCTTCTGCGCGAGCTCGTTGGCCACCTTGCGCAGCCGCTCGGAGCCTGAGACATCCTTCTGCTTCGCCACCGGTACCGGCGCCATCAACGCGGGATTGAACCGGAAACCGGGCTGCATCGCGCCAGCGCCCCCCTTCTCGTCCTTCCCGCTCTGCCCGCCACCTCCGCCGCCGCCCTTGTCTGCGTCGGCCTTGAGGCCGCCCTTCTCGCCCCGGGCCCCGCCGACGCCGCCGGTGTTCGCGTTGAGCGACGACGACTCGCTGGCTTCGTACCGCTCCTCGAGCCCATCCCGGCCCAACTTCGCGTCGACCTTCCGGTGCGCCCCGGCCTGGGAGGTGTTGGCCTTCTCGGTGTTGGCCTGCTTGAGCTGCTGCGTGCCGGTCTGTTGGTCAGACTGGCGCACCTGCGAGCCCTGCTCGCCCTCGTGACTGGTCGTCTGCTTGACGTTCTCCCCGAAGGTCTTGCTGCCCAGCCGCGACTTGAAGGCGCTCTCGTTCTGGGTCTTCCCCTTCGCCTCCTCCGCCTGGTTCGCCTCGGAGGACTCGAGCAGCATGGCGATCGCGCTCTGGCCGATGTTCTCCTGGGCGTGGGGGTCCTTCACGTTGGCTTGGGCCGCCCGAGCCTGGGCCTGTTGCGCCTGCTGTTGCGTCTGGCCGACGAGCTTCTTGAAGGTCGACGCCTCGGCCGACTTCTTGTTCCGCTGGGACTCCTCGTTCCGGCGCGCCTCGACTTGCCGCTCGGCGAGCCTCGCTGCCTGACGATCGTCTTCGACTCGGCTCATGACTTCTTCTCCGCGGCGCGAACCCGGGCCAGGTGGAGCGTGTTGCCGATCTCCTCCTGGTTCATCTCTTCCTTCTGCTGCAGCTCACGGCGCACTTCCTTCTTCCAGGTGTCCTTGTGCTTCTCGATGGCCTTCTTCTCCATCGCGGCCTCGGCCATCTCCTGGCGGCGCTGCTCGACGAGCTTCTCGGCCTGCGTGACGGCCTCCTTCTGCCGCTCGATGTCGAGGGCGACCTGCGCCTCCTCATCCTTCAGGCGCTGCTCGAAGCGCCCCATCTGCTGGAAGGCCGCGATGCCTCCGCCTTTCTTCGTCGCGTCCTCCAGGAACGCCTGCACCTTCGCCTTGCGCTCCACCTTTCGACGCTCGAGATCCTGCTGAAGTCCAACCAACTTCTTCTTCTCGGCCTCGAGCGCCTTGATGGCCTCGGAGAACGCGTCCTTCGCGTCCTCTTCGGCCTTCGTCCGGATGTCGAGCAGGGCTTCGAGGCGGTACTGAGGCATGGACCTGTCGAAAGCCTACACCCCTTTCGTCCTCAGGTGGTGGGCGCGTCGGTGAACATGTCGACCAGCCGTTGCACGGTCTCCTCGAAGGGCGTGCTGTCGTGGGTGTCCTGCTTGAGGAACCCGATGATCTGGTCGTACTTGTCGATGGCGTAGTCGGTGCGTGGATCCGTCCCGTACTGGTAGGCGCCGAGGAGGATGAGATCGCGCTGCTTCTCGTAGGTCGACAACGTCTGCCGGAGCAGCCCCGCGGCCTTCTTGTGCTCAGGTGTGGCGATCTGGCTCATCACACGTGAGAGTGAGGCCAGCACGTCCATCGCGGGCCACTGGTTCCGCTCACCGATGGCGCGGTTCAAGATGAAATGGCCGTCGAGAATACCGCGCACTTCGTCGGCGATCGGCTCCTCCATGTCACCGCCGGCGACGAGGCAGGTGTAGATCGCCGTACAGCGGCCCTTGTCGCTGTTGCCCGTGCGTTCGAGCATGCGGGGCAGCATCGAGAACACGCTCGGCGGGTAGCCCTGACGAGCGGGCGGCTCACCGATGGCGAGGCCGATCTCGCGCTGGGCACGCGCCAGACGCGTGACGGTGTCGAGCATGAACAACACGTTCCCGCCCCGCTCGCGGAAGTACTCGGCGATCGACGTCGCGACGTAGCCCGCCCGAAGGCGGACCAGTGACGGCTGGTCGGAGGTCGCGCACACCACCACCGACCGCTTCATGCCCTCCTCGCCGAGGGCGTCTTCGATGAACTCGAGCACCTCGCGACCACGCTCGCCGATGAGGGCGATGACGGACAACTCCGCCGCCGTGTTGCGGGCGATCTGCCCCATCAAGGTGGACTTGCCGACGCCCGAGCCGGCGAAGAGCCCGATGCGTTGCCCCTCTCCCACGGTGAGCAAGCCGTCGATGCACCGAACGCCGAGCGGGAGCGGCCGGGTGATGCGCATACGCTTGAACGGATCCGGACAATCGCGGTCCACCGCCCAGTCCTGCATCTTCTCGGTGGGCAGCGGCTTGCCGTCGATGGGCTCACCCAGGCCGTTGAGCACCCGCCCCAGGAGCCCTTCGCCGGCGCGGATCGTCAACGGACGCCCGGTGGGGATCACCTCGCTGTCCGGCCCGATGCCCGACAGCTCTCCGAGCGGCATCAGCATCACCTGCTCGCCCTGAAAGCCCACCACCTCGGCGCGCACGGCCTCGCGACCGCGCTTGATGATGCACACCTCACCCATGCGCACGTTCGGCACGGCGGCCTTGATGACGAGTCCGGTCAGCTCGGTCACGCGCCCACGCACCCGCACCAACTGGGCCGTCTTGAGGAGCTCGTGGTACCGGCGCAGGTCGATCGCCATGGCGGCTACTTGTTCTCCTTCTTCGCGGTGTCGGGCATCAGCACGTTGCGCAACATCTCGAACTGCGTGCGGATCTGCCCGTCGATCGTTCCGTACTCCGTCTGGATGATGCAGCCGCCCCGCTCCACCTCGGCGTCGTCGCGAATGGCGATGTCCACCGCTCGGCCGATGAGCTCCATGAGGCGCGGCCGCTTCTCGCGAAGGATCTTTCCATCTTCGGGGTGCACCTTGAGCACCATCGCCTTCGACCCGCGGGCCGCTTCGATCGCCGTCGCGCAGAGCTCGATGACGACCTCGGGGTCGCGCTCGAGATCGCGGCCGATGATCTTCGACGACATCTTCAGCGCGAGGTCGAGCACGTCTTTCTCGGAGTCCGCGACGATCTGACCGGCCTGCATCTTGGCGCGGGCGAGTTCTTCAGCGGCGCGCGCCTGGACGTCGGCCTTCGCTTCTTCGCGAGCCTTGGCGAACACCTCCTCCTTGAACCGCAGCGCTTCGGCCTTGATCTCTTCGGCCTTCTTCTGCGCCTCGGCGATGATCTGCTTGGCGGTCGTCATCGCCTCGAACTCCTCGGCGTTCACCACCCCGCCGCGACGAGGCGGTGGAAGGACCGGCTTGTCCACCGGTCCGGCGTCACCGCCATCACCGCTCTTGATGACCTTCCCCAGGATGCGGGAGGCCGGGGCCGGGCGCCGTTCGTCTTCCATTCAGAGCAGAAGTCTAGCCCGAACGCCCGCCGGGTCCACGACCCGACGAGCCCTTGAGCACGGGCGAGCGCGCACCACCGGTCTCGGAGCCCGTGGGTCCCTTTCGACGCGGAAGCTCCTGGACGGCCGGAGACGTCACCGCGCGCCGCGGCCGCTTCGGTGGAGGCTGCGTATCGCTCGGATCCCGAACCAGGGGCTTCCCGTCTCGCATGATCCGTCGAACCCCAGATCCCTGCGCATCCTGGGCCCCGAGCGCAGGCGGGGCCGGCCGCGAACTCATCACGCCGGCGCGACGGGCGTTCCGTTCGGCGATGGGATCTCTGCGTGGCGCCTGAGGGGTGCCAGCCGGGGCACGCGGCCCTCGGGCTGGTGCTTCGGGGGGGGGCCCGATTCGGGACCCCTGCGCCGGTGCCTCCTTTCCTGGCGGAGGACCCACCCGTGACCCGGACTCGGGCCGCACTGCGGGGAACGGCTGGGACCGACCACGGCCCTGGGGAATGGGAATGGGCTGCAGCATCGGAGGTCCACCGAGAGGCGGTGAGCCTGGGGGACGCATCGGCGGCGGCAACCGAAGCGGCCGGTCGATGACGCCTTTCTGGGCCAGGCGCTCCATCTGCTCGACGATGTCGAGGCGGCCACCATCGCCCTTCACCGACCTCGCCTTCTCCTCCTTGAACCACCGGATCAGGAGCTTGCCCAGCTCGTGTCCCGCGTGACGCTCGGTGAGCCGCTGCGCGAACTCCGGTCCCTGGGCGACGGCGGCGCGCATCACACGCTGAGCGCCCGCGCTGCGCAACCCCACCGACGGGTTCTCGAGCGCCCCATGGATCTCGAGCACCGTCTTCGCGTCACCTTCGGTGAGCCGCCTCGCCCGGCCCGCCTCGGCCGCCTTCGCTGCGAGCGAGCGCTGGTCCGGGGGCAGCTTGGCGAGGAACTCGTCGCGATCGGAGTCGCCGAGGCCGGCCACCGTCGTCGCGAGCACCCGCGCGCCCATCCGATCGCAGATCGAGAGGATCTCGCGAGGGGGCATCATGATCAGATCGGTGAAGCGGAACGTGCCGACCTGCGGCGCGCCACGCTTGAGTCCCTCCTCCAGCTTCCACCGCACGATCGAGAGAATGTCGGGCCGCACCTCGCGCGCCAGCTTCACCGTAGGCCGGGGCCCGAGCTCGGCGCGGCACGCGTCGGCCAGCTCCGATGGCAACGCGCGGAGCACCACCTCGATCAGCGCGCCGCGCTCCTTGGACAACAGGGCCGCCAGCCGCTTCGGATCGGCGTTGGCGAGTTGCCGTCGTCGCGCGGTGACGAGCCGCTTGATCTCCTGAATGACGAGCGGAATGCGCTTGTCGCGAGGGATCTGCAGCAGGCTCTGCGCCCGGTGCTTGAGCAGCTCCTCTTCATCGACCGAGAGGTGCTCGTACGAGCCAATGGCGTCCGAGCCGCCAAAGGCGAGCGACGTGAGGAGCAGCATCGTCTGCCGCTTCGAGAGGGACGCGAAGAACTGTTCCACTCGTCACCTAACGCCGCGACGAGGCGGCGGTCACCCTTCCGCCTGGGCCTGCGACTGGGTCTTGCGGGTCGGCGGCCGCGAGGAGCCACTCGGCTTACGGATCACCAGGAACGCGGCGACGCCCGCCAGCGCGATGAACAGCAGCGCGTTGACGGCGACCATCACCTGGAACGTGGTGGCGCTCTTCTTGTGCATCCGCAGCCCCATCACGTCGGTGAAGCTGTTCTCGGGGTCGAGCATCGCGGTGGCGACCTGCCGCGCCGGCGTCATCAACACCTTCACGTTTTCCTTCTTCAGCTCCGAGACGGCATTGGCGACGAACTCGCGCACTTCGCTCTCGGTGATGGGCGGCGTGATCTTGTCCTCCCCCTCCGCCACGTACTTGATGAAGACCGACGCTGACGGCAGCGGCTTCTTGTCGGGCTGGGTGAGATCGTTGGTCTCGGGGATCATCACGATCGTGCGCGCCTCGAGGACGCCGGGGATCCGGTTGAGCGCGTTGGAGACTTCCCCCGCGAGCGCCTCGATGAACATCGCGCGCTCTTCGGTCTGTGTGGGGATCATGCCCTTCATCTTCTTGAAGATGCCCAGGCCATCGGCCTGCGGGCGAGGGAGCGAGTTCTCCTTGAGCAGCTGCGCGGCCGCGCCGACCTCCTGCTTCGAGACGCTGATGATGTAGCGGGGCTCGTTGCCGCCCTCTTCCTTGATCTTCGTCGCGCCGATGTTGTTGCGCTGGAGGAGGACGTAGATCTCGTTGGCGTCGGCCTCGGACAGATCGTGCTGCAACTCGACGCTGCAGGCCGACAGGGACAGCGCGGCGGCCAGCGGGAAGACGAGGCGGAGAGCGTTCATGCTGGGGCAAGCCTACTATGCATCGCCTCGAAAAGGGCCCAAACGCACCGCGGGCGACTCCCGTGAAGGAATCGCCCGCGCGAACGCACCGCAACCGGGTCACTGATCGTCAGACCTGCGTCTTGAGGGTGTCCTTGAGGCCGCTGGTGGCCTTCTCGACGACCTTGCCGGTGAGCTCGAGCTCCTGCGTGTACTTGTACATGCCCGCCTGCATCGCGAGCATTTCGGTGTTCGAGAAGTTCTTCCCGCTGAGGCCGCCCTGAATGAGCTTGTCGATGGAGACCTGGCCCTTCTCCATGTTCTCGACCATGCCGGAGAGCAGGCTCTTGGTCTTGTTGACCTCGTTCTTCTGGGCCACGGGATCCATGCCCTTGGCGGTCATCTTGTCGGTGACCTTGTTCAGGCTGGACTTCTGGATCTTGCCGGCCTGCTCGATCTGCTTGGCCTTATCGACGTGCTGGACCTGCTGGGAAGCCTGGACCTGGCCCGCCTTCTGGGCCGCGTCGGCTCCCTGGGGCTTCATCGCCTGGTCGAACTTGCTGGGCGCGCTCTTCTGCGCCTGCTGCGCGGCCTGGTTGGGGAGCTTCTGCTGGGCGATTTGCGCCGCCCCAATGCCTGCCAGTGGTCCCGCCATGGTGGTGCCTCCTCGAGTCGTCTACCCCTGCATCATCGCCATCATCTTCCAGAAGTTGCTTGAGCCGTTCAACCGCGCGGGCATGGAGCCGGCTCGCCCACGACTTCGACTGGCCGATCTCGGCGCCCGCCTCTTCCAGCGTCTTGTTCTGGAAGTAGTAGCCCTGGAGCAGTTTCCGCTCTTTTTCCGGGAGCTTCTCGATGGCGCCGCGAACCCGCCGGCGCATCTGCTCGAGCTGCATTCGTTCGTCGGCGGGCAGGGCCTCATCCGACATCTGAAGGGCATCACCCACATCGAGGCTGGTGCCGAACACCATGGCGAGGCCAGTCACGGCGTTGGAGATCCGCTCCACCTCGTCCTCGAGGCTGCCAGACGACCCATCACGATCCGAAAGGTTGCCGAGGTAGGCGTTGGCGCGCTCCGACACACCGCCGCCGCCCTTGAGCGCGCCCATCTTGCGCAGCCCGTCGTAGATGGCGCCCTTGATCCGGTAGTGCGCGAACGTCAGGAAGTTCGCCCCGACGCGGGCATCGAAGCGCTCCGCCGCCTCGAGCAGGCCGACCTGGCCCCAGGCCACGAGCTCTTCCATCTCGAACTGCGAGTTGAACTGTTTGCGCACCTGCCCCGCCAACGAGCGCACGTAGGCCCCGTACTTCTCGAGGATCTGCGCCTTGGGTTCGGCGAGGGGCAAGCGGCTACTCCTCTTGCTCCGCCTTGTTCCACAGGCGTTCAAGGGTCTGGGCGAGCCGAGGATCGTCCTTCAACTGCTCGAAGATCTTCTCGGTGAGGTGCTTGGACTGGCTGCGAACCTTGTCGCGGAGAATGTCCTGCACGAGCTTCTTGGTGGCCTCGTCGCGGCTCTTGATCTGGCCCGTTTTCATCTGGCGGGCAATGTCGAGGGCTTTGGAGACCACCGCGCTGGTGGCAGCCGTCGCCCCCACGTTGGAAGAGCCGACGAGCCCCGAAGGGGCCACGAGGGACTCCGCCCGATCGACCTTGGCGCCGAACGCCCCGCCCGCCTTGGCCGGGCCGCTCACACCTCCGGCTGCGCCAGCGCGCCCTGCACCACCCGCCTTGCCACCGCGACCGACGCCTCGAACGGACATGAGCTCCTCGCCTTGAAGAAACCTAGCGCTTCTTCGGTGCGTCCTTCACCTTTCCACTGGCCACCTCGAGCAGCTTGTCAGCCATCGCCTTCTCTTCGGGCGTAGGCGACTGCTTCAGGCCGGCCTCGAGGGCCGCCTTGCCTTCGGTGTTCTTGCCGGTGAGGACGTAGACCTCACCCAGACGAATGTGCGGCTCCGCGGTGTCCGGCGCGACCTTGGCGGCCAGCTGGAACAGCTTGGCGGCGGAGTCGAACTTCTCGGTGCGCTTCTTCTCGTTGGACTCTTTGAGGGCGCGCTCGACGTCGAGGGCCCCACCGAACAAGCACAAGCGGTAGGAAAACTCGGGCACGCCGCCGTCGTCCTCGAGGTCCAGGGCCGACTGCAGCTCCTTGAGCGCCTCGCCGGACTTCCCCATGAAGAGCAACGCTTCAGCGCAGTGCGCGCGGGCCAGGGCCGACTTCGGATCGAGGCGCTGCGCCGCGCGAAAGGCCTGGAGCGCCTTGTCGTACTTCTGCTGGTTGAACTCGAGGGTGCCGAGCGCGAACTGCACCTGCTTCGTCTTGGGCATCAGCGCCGCGGCGCCGTTCACCAACTCGCGTGCGTGGTCGAACTTGCCCAGGTCCATCCAGAGGTACACCGACTCGAGCAAGATCATCGCCTGCTGCTTCGTCATCGGCAGGATGCTTCCGGCGATGTCCGACTTCGTCTCCGCCATGGGGTGGGTGTCCTTTCGTGATGGGACCGAGGGAGACGCTCAATAGCACAAAGGGCGACCGTTTCCGGTCGCCCTCGAAGTGCACGCCCTTCAGTTGCCGCGACTTAGCGGACGTTCTGGATGGTGTTCTTCACGGTGTCGTGCTTGCCCTTCATCACGTTCGACATGGACGTGTAGGCCATGTTCTCCTTCTGCATCTGGTACTGCAGGCGGAGCATGTTGCTCATCTCGCCCTGCATGCCACCAATGGCCTGGTTGCCCATGCCGACGTCGTTCTGCGAGACACCGGTGCCGAAGTTCGGGCCCATCGAGCTGTTGCCAACCGGGCCACCCGCGCCGCCGCCGACCGTGGTGTTGATGGGGCCACCGACGCCGCCGCCAACGTTCACCATGCCGCTCGAGGCGTAGCTGGCCGAGGACGGACCGCCGATGTGGTTCGAGACCGACGAAACGGCCGCCGAGACGATGCCCATGCCCGGAACCGCGCCGCCCAGCAGGCCCGCGCCGGCCGCGATCGCGTTGCCCGCGTTGGCGAGGCCAGCCTGCATGCGCTGACCGAAGTCGACGCCCTGCGACTGCTTGCCGACGGTGAAGTTGGTAGAGATACGAACCGGCGTGGAATCGATGCGGTTGATGGCCATGTGAGCCTCCAGAGCACTGCGTGAAGTGTCAGGGTCTTGCTTCCACCGGCACCTGCCAGCGTCACCCTGTACGTCCATTCTCGGCGAACGAGACCCCGAGTTGCGAGGGGGTGATGTTCAGCGCTTGCCCTTCCGCTGGGACGCAATCTTTTCGCGCACTTGCAGCAGGTGCGACAACAACTCCTCGGCGCGCTCGATGGCCTTGGACACCTTCCTGGCCTGCTCCGCCTTGGGACCCTTCATCGCGGTGAGTCCGTCCTTGAGTTCGGCGAAGAGGCCCTCGACCTCGGCCCTGGAGGCCCCATCCACGAAGGTGGCGATGGCAGGGTACTCAAGCTGGGGAAGCGGCTGGCGCTGCGGTTCCTGACTGCGTGAGGCGGCCATGGGTCTCCTGGGGGGAATGCGCGGTGATGAAGCCGTCAGCTCGCGAGGAGCTGTTTGAGGTACTGCTGCCCGACCGGATCTCCGAAGCCCGCGAGCGCGAGGGCGGCGCAGAAGCGCACCCGCTCGTCGCTGTCCTTCGTGAGCTTGTGGAGCGACGAGAGCGCCTGATCCCTGAGCACGAAGTCGACACTCCCAGCCGTCGCGAGTCGCCCCAGGGAGCGGGCGGAGGCCGCGCGCAACGCCGGGAGATCGTGGTTGAGCGCGTCACACAGCGGGCGGGTCGCGGCGGGATCGTTGAGTTCCCCGAGCGCCGCGGCCGCCTCGACCGGCGAAAGCCCGGTCTTCATCGCGGCGACGAGCCAGGGAACCGCCTGCTTCTCCTTGAGCTGGCCGAGCGCGGTGGCGATCGCGGCGGCGACGCGTGGGTGCTCGGTGCGATAGGCCTTGAGCAGGTAGGGAACCGCGGGCCGATACCCCGCGAGGCCAAGCGCGGTGGCGGCACCGGCGACGACCTTGGCGCTCGCGTCGACGAGGTTCTTCACGAACTCCATCGCCAGCGTTTCATCGCCCAGGCTGGCCAACGCGATCGCCGCCGACCGGCGAACGACGGGCTCGGGGTCCGACAGCATCGCCTTGAGCTTCGCGACGGCCGAGACGTCTTTCAATTGGCCGAGCGCCTCGGCCGCGTCGCCTCGAACCGCGGGCAGCGCGTCATCGAGCCGCGCCGCGATCGCCTTCACGTCGCGGGCGCTGATTTCCTTCGAGAACAGGTTGGGCCGGCCAGCCCACGCGGGCTCGAGCTCAGCGAGCTTCTCGGCAATCGCTTCTTCGCTGACGGACATGCGCACCCTCCAGAGCTGCGGAAACTAAAGGAATCGACCCACCCCAGCAACGAACGACTTCACGATTCTTCAGGCAGGACGGGGCCTTTCTCCATGCGGGCAAGTCCCCCCTGCGCTACGCAACGCGCCATGAACGCGATCGTGTCCATCCGCGACGTCGTCAAGGAATACCAGCTTGGCGAAACCACCGTGCAGGCGCTGCGGGGCGTCTCCCTCGAGGTGCTCAAGGGAGAGTTCCTCTCCATCGCCGGGCCCTCGGGCTCCGGGAAGACCACCCTGCTCAACCTGATCGGCTGCGTCGACACGGCCACCCGGGGCGTCGTGGAGGTCGCAGGCAAGGATACGGCGAAGCTCACGGAGCGCGCGCTCACGGATCTCCGGCTGAACACCATCGGCTTCATCTTCCAGTCGTTCAACCTCGTCTCGGTGCTCACAGTGTTTCAGAACGTGGAGTTCCCGCTGCTCCTGCAGGGCAAGCTCGGCAGCAAGGAGCGCAGCGCCAAAGTCATGCAGCTGTTGGAGCAGGTCGGGCTCCACACCCACGCGAAGCACCGGCCCAGCGAGCTGTCGGGCGGACAGCGGCAGCGCGTGGCGGTGGCGCGCGCGTTGGTCACCGACCCCCTGCTCGTGCTGGCCGACGAGCCGACCGCGAACCTCGACTCGGCGACGGGCAACCAGATCATCGACTTGATGAAGTCGCTGAATCAGCAGAAGGGCACGACGTTCATCTTCTCGACGCACGACCACAAGGTCATGCAGCACGCCAACGCGGTGATCCGCCTCGCCGATGGCAAGGTGCTCGGCCGCGAGAGCGCCAAGGACGCGGTGGCGCACGCGCTCTCGTTGGGTGAGGCGCCGGTAGACGAAGTGAGGGCGTGATGGGTCGACTGTCCATGCTGGTGCAGATCGCCTGGCGCAACCTGCTCGCCAGTCCGATCAACTTGATCATCGGCGCGCTGATCCTCTTCGGCACCTTCCTGTTCGTGGTGGTGGGCGGGCTGCTCGACTCCCTCAACGCGGCGATGGCGCGCTCGGTGATCGGCTCTGCCGCGGGGCACGTGCAGATCTATTCGGCGAAGTCGAAGGACGAGCTGTCGCTCTACGGCTCCATGGGGGGCGACCCGGATCTCTCGGCGGTCACCGAGTTTCCGCGCATCAAGGAGGCGCTCGAGGCGCACCCCAACGTGAAGGAGGTCGTGCCCATGGGGGTGTCGGGCGCCCTCATCACCTCGGGCAACAGCGTCGACGTCGCCCTCGAGGCCCTGCGCAACCTCATCAAGGCGAAGAATGGCGTCATCGACCGGCCAGAGCTCGAGGGACTCTCGGCGGCCGCGCTCGACGAGCGCATCGCCGGGGCGCGCCGCCACGTGCGGCAGATGATCCGCGTGCTGGAGGCCGATCAGAAGAAGGCGCTCGCGATACTCCAGGACAAGGCGATCGATCCCGAGGTGGTGGCCTCGCTCCAGCGCGTGTCGGGGGACGTGTTCTGGGACGGCTTCGACGCCGATCCGCTTGGCTCCCTCGAGTTCCTGGAGAACAAGATCGCGCCGCAGGTGACCGACTCACAGCTCCTCTTCATTCGGTACCTGGGCACCGATCTCGATCGGTTCCAGCAGTCGTTTGATCGCATGCAGATCGTCGACGGCGGGAAGGTGCCCAAAGGCCAGCGCGGGTTCCTCGTCGCCAAGCTGTTCTACGAAGACCAGCTCAAGCTCAAGAACGCCCGCCGCCTCGACAAGCTCAAGGACGCTCGTTCGCTGGGCCGGCTCATCGCCACCGACGAGGAGCTGCAACGCTTCGTCAAGGAGAACCGGGCGCAGACGCGCGACATCGTCCTCCAGCTCGATGACCTCAAGACTGCGGAGGCGACGAAGCGGCTCCAGGGCTTCCTGAAGAGCGACGAGAAGGATCTCTCGACCCTGCTCTCGACCTTCTTCACCACCACCGACGAGAACCTCGAGGCCCGGCACGCCTTTTTCTACGAGCAGCTCGCGCCCATGCTGCAGCTCTACAAGGTGCGGGTCGGTGACACGCTCACCATCAAGGCCTTCAGCCGCGCGGGCGCCATCTCGGCCGTCAACGTCAAGGTCTATGGAACGTTCGCCTTCACCGGCCTGGAGAAGTCACCGCTCGCCGGCACCACGAGCCTGATGGACCTGATGAGCTTCCGCGACCTGTACGGCTACCTCACCGCCGACAAGGCCGAAGAGCTCGCGCAGATTCAACGCGAGACCGGCGCGAAGCAGGTCACGAGAGAGAGCGCGGAGGCCGATCTCTTCGGTGAAGGGAACACCGTCGTCGCACAGGCCACGGCGGGGGTCATCGACGAGAAGAAGGAATTCACCGGGGTCGGCCGGCGGCTTCGCGAGGATGACCTCGTCAAGCGCATCTACTCGGACGCGGAGATCAACGGGGGCGTGGTGCTCCACGCGGCGATCATCCTGAAGGATCCGAAGCTGCTCACCACCACCATCACCGAGCTCAACGCCCTGTCGAAGGAAAAGAACCTCGGCATCAAGGCCGTCTCCTGGCAGCAGGCATCCGGGTTGCTCGGCCAGGTGATCCTCTTCTTCCGCGTGCTGCTGCTGATGGCGGTCGCGTTCATCTTCGGCGTCGCGATGGTCATCATCAACAACGCGATGATGATGGCGACGCTCCAGCGCACCCAGGTGATCGGCACCATGCGCGCGATCGGCGCGCAGCGAACGTTGGTGCTCTCGATGGTGCTGGTGGAGTCGGTGGTGCTTGGGCTGGTATTCGGCGGCCTCGGCATGGTGTGCGGCTCGGCGCTGATGGCCTTCCTCCACTCGCACGGCATCGCGGCGCCCAACGACGTGGCGTACTTCTTCTTCTCGGGTCCGCGACTGCTCCCCGAGCTGTCGTCCTCCAACCTGGTCGTGGCGCTCGTCATCATTCTGCTGGTGACGCTCGCCTCGACGATGCTGCCCGCGGTGATCGCCACGCGGGTCTCCCCTTTGCGCGCCATGCAGGCCGACGAGTGATGCCATGACCCTGTTCGACCCGATCCTCTGGCTCATCGCCTTCCGCAGCCTGGTGCAGCACCGCGTGCGCAGCACCCTGCTCGGCGCCGCCATCATGGTCGTGACCGCCCTGCTCGTCTGTCTGGCGGGCATCTACGTGGGCACCAAGACGACGCTCCTGGTCTCGGCCACCACGCTCATGAGCGGCCACGTCAACGTCGCCGGGTTCTACAAGTCCACCGCGAGCTCCTCGGCGCCGGTGGTGACGCAGTACAAGAAGCTGCGCGAGATCGTTCGGCGTGACGTGAAGGACCTCGACTACGTCGTGCAGCGCGGCCGCGGCTGGGCCAAGCTCATCAGCGACACTGGCTCGATGCAGGTCGGCATCGCGGGCATCGACGTGGTGAACGAGCCGGGCTTCCTCAAGGTGGTGACGCTCAAGTCGGGCTCCCTCGATGGGCTCAAGCGCCCCGACGGGCTGCTCATCTTCGAAGAGCAGGCCAAGAAGCTCGACGTGAAGGTCGGCGATCGGCTCACCTTCTCGGCGCCCACCTTCAAGGGCACCAACAACACCATCGACGTCACCATCGTCGCCATCGCCGCGAACATCGGCATGCTCTCGAGCTGGAACACGTTCATCAACGACCAGGGGCTTCGACAGCTCTACCAGCTCAACGACGAGACGACCGGCGCGCTGCAGGTCTACCTGAAGGACGTCAACAAGGTCCGTCAGGTGCAGGAGCAGCTGCGCAAGTCGTTCGCCGCGGAGGGCTTCGAGCTGATGGACAACGACCCCCGGCCGTTCTGGGTGAAGTTCGATGGCGTCAACCGGGAGTCGTGGACCGGCCAGAAGCTCGACATCACCAACTGGGAGGACGAGACGAGCTTCGTGCAGTGGTTCGTCACCATCCTCACCGTGGCAGCGACCACCGTCATCTTCGTGCTCACCATCATCATCAGCGTCGGGATCATGAACGTGATGTGGATCTCGATTCGCGAGCGCACCCGCGAGATCGGCACCCTGCGCGCCGTGGGCATGCAGCGCCGGAGCGTCATCGCGATGTTCCTCACCGAGGGCTTCCTCCTGGGGCTCATCGGCACGACGGCAGGCGTGGCGCTGGGCGTCGCCGTGTCGGCCGCCCTCACCGGCGCGCACGTGGTGCTGCCGAAGGGGGCCCAGCTGGTCCTGATGAGCGAGCAGCTCGTGGTGACGCCGACGGTGGGCTGGCTCGTCTTCGCGGTGCTCTTCATCACCGGCACCATCACGGTGATCTCGTTGATTCCGTCGTTCCTCGCGGCGCGGCTCCGGCCCGTCAGCGCGATGTCCCACGTGGGGTGACCACCATGCGCCAACTCGTCTCGCTGTGCCTCTTCGTCGTCCTCGCCGCGCTACCCGCCCGCGCGATGGACAAGCCCGAGCTGATGAAGCTCCTGGTCGAGATCGACGACCGCCAGCGCAACGGCGGCGACTACAAGGCGCTCATCTATCTGGAGCAGAAGGAGAAGGACAAAGCCGACGTGGTGCGCGAGGTGCTGGTGTACCGCCGCGACACCGACGACAAGCTGATGCTCCTGTTCTCCAAGCCGAAGAGTGAAGAGGGCAAGGGCGTGCTTCGCCTCGACAAGAACCTGTGGACCTACGATCCCGGCACCGGGAAGTGGGATCGCACCACGGAGCGAGAGCGCATCGGTGGCACCAACACCCGGCGCGCGGACTTCGACGAGTCCCGGCTCGCCGAGGAGTTCGAGCCCTCGTTCGTCGGCGACGAGAAGCTTGGCAAGTTCGAGACGGTGGTGATGGAGCTCAAGGTGAAGGAGGGCTTCGACGTCGCCTACCCGGTGCTCAAGCTGTGGGTCGACAAGTCGACACACAACATCCTCAAGCGGCAGGAGTTCGCCCTGTCCGGGAAGCTCGCGCGCACCTCGTACTACCCGAAGTGGCAGAAGCTCTTCTCGGAGTCGAAGAAAGCCGAGCTGTGGTTCCCCGGAGAGATCCGCATCTTCGACGAGATCGAGAAGTCGAACTCGACGCTCGTGCTCTTCAAGACGGTCGATCTGAACCCGCTGGATCAGAACATGTTCACCAAGGCGTGGCTCGAGTCGAAGAGCCGCTGAGGACGCGCCGATGATTTCGTTTCGGGGGCTGCTCGCCACGCTGTGTGTGGCGCCTTTGGCTTCGTTCGCGCAGGATCGCCCCTCGGAGGCCGATCTCTTCGGCGCCGAGCCTGCGATGCTTGCAGATGCGGGGAGCACGAGCCGTCCCGCCGAGGCCGACCTCTTCGGTGGTGGTGACGCGCCGGTGCAGACCAGCCTCACGCCCGATGGCGGGAGCGATCGCGACGTCACCGAGCTGACCGGGAGCAGCAAGAGCAAGTTCGACACCGACGAGGTCAAGTCCGACCCGCTCAAGATCGGCGCGAACCTCAACATGTTCGGCCAGGTGCTCTTTCAGGAAGGCAAGACCTTCGCGCAGGAGCCGGTGAGCCTGCCGATGCTCCTCGAGACGTACATGGACGGGCGACCCACCGATCGGCTCCGGGCGTATGGCGTGGCGCGCGTTCAATACGATCCGTCGCGGCTCGCCGGCACCACGACGACGACCACCACCCCGACGATGATGGACATGATGTCGATGGGCATGGGCGCGCTGACGCTCCCCGGTACTGGCGGCGTCGGGCTCACCACGGCGGCGGCGCAGAACCCCACGGTGCTCCTCGATCAGCTCTGGCTGCGCTTCGACATCGCGCGCGTGGTGTACCTCACGGTGGGCCGCCAGAAGATCCGCTGGGGCACCTCGCGCGTGTGGTTCCCGACCGACTATCTCAACTCGCAGCCGCGCGACCCGTTCAACCCGTTCGACGTGCGCCTCGGCGTGAACATGGTGAAGGTGCACGTGCCGATCGAGAAGCTCGGCTGGAACTTCTACGGCTACGGGCTCTTCGACAACATCGCGGCCGGGGCCAACCAGCTCACCATCGGCAACCTCGGCGGTGCGGTGCGGGCCGAGTTCGTGGTGTGGCAGGCGGAGCTCGGCGTCGGCGCGATCTGGCAGCGGGGACGCCGGCCACGCTACGCGGTCGATCTCTCGCTCCCCATCGGCCCGGTCGATGTCTACGGCGAGCTGGCGCTGCGCGACGGGCGGGACTTCGTCATCACCCGGGCTCCGGCGACCACCACCTTCGACACCTTCGTGAAGGCGGGTGAACAGGCGGGCCTGCGCAACGCGTTCCTCGGCGAAGACTTCCTCACGGCGTATTCGGACGAGCTGTCGAAGTCGAACGTCTCCATCGGCCGGGGCACAGGCCCTCTCGCGCAGGTGTCCGGCGGGCTGTCATGGCAGTTCAACTACACCGACAAGAACTTCGGCATCCTCGCGGCGGAGTACTTCTTCAACCCCGCTGGCTACTCGAACCCCATCGAGTACCAGGCCGGCTTGTTCGTCGCGCAGGGCATCTACCGGCTGACGCCCGACCCCGTTCAGCAGATCCCCCTCTACGCCGGGCGGCACTACCTCGCGCTGATCGCCTCGGCGCCGGGGCTCCCACAGTTTCCGTGGATCTCGATCAACGCGACGAACCTGCTCAACCTCAACGACGTCTCGGGCCTCGTGCGGCTCGACGTGATCTTCCGCGTGCTGACGTACCTGAACGTGCAGGTCTTCGGCGCGGTGTTCTACGGCCAGAAGGGCGGCGAGCTGCGGTTCTCGTTGCCGGCTGAGATCGAGCAGCAGCTCCCGGCGGGAACGAGCTTCGCGTCGCCCATCGGACAGGCCGGCGTCCTTCTGCGCTTGAGCATCTGAGGGCGGCGAAATGACGCAATGGCCTCGACGGGTGGGGCTTTCGTCGACAAGAGTCGAAGTGTGAAGGACTTGTCACACCTCTCGGACCGGCTCAGTCACGCCACCACCGTCCAATCGGGGCCCCACGACAACCCGCTGCAGGAGCCGCTTCCACCGCTCCCCACGGTCCAGGTGACATCAGAGCCAGCCGGGAACGCCGACTTCGAGCTGGGTGAGGTGATCGGGACCGGCGGGATGGGCAAGGTGGTGAGTGCGCGCCAGACCGCCCTCGATCGCGCCGTCGCGGCGAAGTTCCTCAAGACCCCCGACGGAGACTCGACGGCCCTGCTTCGCGAGGCCATCGTCATCGGCCGGCTCGAGCACCCGAACATCGTGCCGGTGCACCTGCTCGCGGTGACTGGCGACGGCGCGCCGTTCTTCGCCATGAAGCGCGTCGAGGGCACGCCGTGGAGCGACGCGCTCGCGCGCGGGCAGCCGCTCGAAGAGGCGCTCGAGGTGTTGATCAAGGTGTGTGATGCCGTCAGCTTCGCGCACGCGCGCGGGGTGCTTCACCGCGACGTCAAGCCCGACAACGTGCTCGTGGGGAGCTTCGGCGAGGTGTACCTCGTGGACTGGGGGCTGGCGGTGTCGCTCGAGGCCGATCGGGTGCTCCCGCTCGCCCGCGACGCCGACTTCGCGGGTACACCGGCCTACATGGCGCCGGAGATGGCCGCTGGAAACGGCGGGGCGCTGTGCGTCCAGAGCGACGTCTACCTGCTGGGCGCGACGCTGTACGAAGTGCTGACCGGCCGGCTGCCGCACCGATCGCCGACGCCCGCGGGTGTGGTGAGCGTCGCCCTCGAGGGGAACCCGCCCCTCTTCGAATCCACCGTCCCTCCCGAGCTGGCGTCGATCTGCCGGCGCGCGATGGCGAAGGCGCCGATGGAGCGGGTTCCCACCGCGCTGGCGTTCAAGCAGGCGCTGACGAGCTACCTGCGGCACCGGGAGGCGTGGATCGTCTACGACCAGGCGCGGCAGCGGCTCTCCCAGCTCCAGCAGGTGACGTCGGCGACCTCGACCCAGACGAGCTCGATACTGGGCGCCACCGCGCACACGGCGTACGCGGAGTGCCGGTTCGGCTTCGAGCAGGTCCGGCGGCTGTGGCCGGAGTTCGAGGGGGCCCGGCAAGGGCTGGCCGAAGCGATCGCGCTGATGGCCTGGCACGAGGTGCGGCACGAAGACGCCCGGGCCGCGCGGATCCTCATGGCGCAGCTCGAGGCGCCGCCGGCCGAGTTGGTGGAGGCCATCGAGGCGCTCGAGCAACGCCAGTACCGACGTGAGGCGCGGCTCTTCGAGCTCGAGCGCGACGCACGCGACCTCGAGATCGACGTGGTGCTGCGTGAAAAGCGGCTGTTCTCGTTCGCGTTCGGCCTCTTGGTTCTCGCGGGCGGGATGACGGTCCAGGTGCTGGCGGAGCTGCGGTGGCTTGTGCCAACGACCGGCCTGGGCCTGCTGGTGTTCGCGGTGCCGCTCGTGACCTCGGAGATCTTCTCGCGGCTCATCCGACGGGCCCGCGAAGACAATGCGGCGCAGCGCCGGCTCGTCCTGGCGTTGCGCTTCAGCGCCTGGGGCAGCGTCGGGCTGTGGACGATGGCGTGGCTCATGGGCTTGCCGCCGGAGACCGCGCTCACGTTCTACCTGGTGTTCATCGCGAGCAACTGGCTGGTGTCTTCGGCCCTCTTCCATCCGCGCGGAGCGATCGTGGCGCTGGCCCTCTGGATCGGCACGGTGGGCGCGCTCCTGGCGCCCCGCTTCGCCTACGCGATCTCGTCGCTGTGTTCGTTCGCCGGCTTCGCGGTGTTGAGCTGGTCGCTGCGGGAGCGGATCGGCACGAAGGCGGCCCGCTGAGGCCGCGGCCTCACTCCTCGAGCCGGAAGAGATCCTCGACGTCCTTCTCGGTGAGCGCCTTGCCGACGTCGGCATCGGTTCCGAGGACGCCTGCGGCGAGCTCCCGCTTGCGCTGCTGGAGCGCGAGGATCTTCTCCTCAACGGTGCCGCGCGTGATGAGCTTGTAGCTGAACACCGAGCGCGTCTGACCGATGCGGTGCGTGCGGTCCGTCGCCTGATCCTCGACGGCGGGGTTCCACCACGGATCGTAGTGAATCACGTAGTCGGCCGCGGTGAGGTTGAGGCCGGTGCCGCCAGCCTTCAGCGAGATGAAGAAGATCGGCGGCCCTTCGGGGGCGTTGAACTGATCGACCTTCGACATGCGGTCCTTCGTGCGGCCGTCGAGGTACAGGTACCCGAGCTTCTTCTCGTCGGACTGGGCCTTGAGGAGCTCGAGCATCTCGGTGAACTGGCTGAACACCAGCGCACGGTGCCCTTCCCGCACGAGCTCGTCGACGAGCTCGCCGAAGCGCTCCAGCTTGGCCGACGGTGGCAGCTGGGTGCCGGGCGGCATCTTGAGGAGGCGCGGATCGCAGCACACCTGCCGCAGCCGCATGAGCGCCGAGAGGATCGAGATGCGCGACTTGTTGAAGCCCTGCTTCTCAATCTGATCGTAGACCTTGCGCTTCGTCTCCTGGAGCACCTCGCGGTAGAGCGCCTGCTGGCCCGCGTCCATGTCGACCCAGGTGACGACCTCGGTCTTGGGCGGCAGATCCTTCGCGACCTCGGTCTTGAGCCGCCGGAGGATGAACGGGTGAATGCGGCGCTTGAGGCGATCTCTCGTCTCGGCGTCGCCCTGCACCATGATCGGGTGCTCGAAGCGCTCGTTGAACGCGTCAGCGCTGCCGAGGAAGCCGGGCATGAGGAAGTCGAAGATGCTCCACAGCTCCGAGAGGCGGTTCTCGAGCGGCGTACCGGTGAGGGCCAGCCGGCCCTCCGCGTCGATCGTCTTGCAGGCCTGCGCGGTGGCCGAGTCGGCGTTCTTGATGTTCTGCGCCTCGTCGAGGATGACGGTGCGGAACTTGACCAGCTTGAGCTGTTCGATGTCGCGGCGCACGAGCGAGTAGCTGGTGAGCACCACGTCGACCTTCTCGAGCTGGTGGATGTTTTCCTTCCGATCGGCGCCATGCCACGTGAACCGGGACAGCGACGGCACGAAGCGCTCGATCTCCCGTTCCCAGTTCGGGAGCACGGAGGTCGGCGCGACCACGAGGGCCGGTTTGCCGCCGTGCTCGGTCTTCACCTTCAGCAGCATCGACAGCGCCTGCACGGTCTTGCCGAGACCCATGTCGTCGGCGAGCACGCCGGACAGGCCGTGGCGGAAGAGGAACCAGAGCCACGAGAGCCCGGCCTCCTGGTAGTGACGCAGCGTGGCCGTCAGCCCGTCGGGGGCCTTCACGGGCGGAATGCCGTCAATCTCCTTGAGCTCGGCGATCGCCCGGCGTGCCTTCGACTCGATCTCGACGTCGCCGATGGTGGCGAGCAGGTCGAGGGCCGTCGCGTGGAAGAGCGGCAGCTTCGTCTTCACCTTGCCGGGCATGGCGCCGGCCTCTTCGAGGAGCGTCGCGGCCGTCTTGAGCTCGGCGAGGTCGACCTCGGCGAACGAGCCGTCTTTGAGCGGAATGAACTTGCGCCCCGAGTCCAGGAAGAGACGAACGGCGCCGAGATCGACGCTCTGGTCTTCCGAGACGAACTCGGCCTCGAGATCGAACCAGTTCACCGACGACATGTTCACGCGAATGCGTGGGCGCAGCTTGGCGCGCATGCGGAGCTTCGGGGGCGCGGCGGCGAAGACCTCCCAGGCTGCCGGCAGGCTCGCGCGGCCATAGGTCCAGAAGTCGATCGCCTTGTCGCCGAGCGCCTCGTAAGAATTCGTCGCCTCGTCGAAGCGAAGGCCCGAGTCGACCAGGTGCTTGGCGGCGGTGCGCTCGATCTCGTCACGACGGAGGAAGAGCTTGCGCGCGTCTCCTGCCCCGCCGCTCGCGTAGCCGAGGTAGCGCGCCGAGGGAGAGACCGGCACCGTCACGGCCTGGCCGTAGCGCGCAGCGAGCTGGGCCTTCACGTAGTCGGCGCGGCCCTCGAGCGTGCAGATGAAGGACGGCTCGGTGGTGTCGTCGACCTCGATGCCGTCTGCCTGGAGCGACAGCCGGTACCGCGGCAGGTGCGCCGCGAAGAATGACAAGGTGCGGTCGAGCTGGGATGGCGGGAACGACATCTGCGGCTCGAGCAGCCACTTTCGCAGCATGCGCGGCGGGAAGTCGGGCTCGAGCACGTACGCGTTCTGGCCCGCGACGATCCACGTGCGGCGCCCGCACAGCACGATCAGATCCTTCAACATCAGCGTGGAGCCATCGGGGAAGGCCACGTCGACGCGCGCGGTGGCGCCATCGGGCTTGTTCACCAGCTTGATGACGGGGCGCGCGGGTTCGTCGCCGAAGACGAGCGGCGTGCCGCGGTAGACGACGCGACGGTGCCGGATCATCTCGAACAGATCGGCGACGTCGTCGTCGGCGAGCACGAGCTTGGAGTCGAAGCGGATCTCGTGACGGCCAAGCTCGAGGAAGACGCGCTCGTCCGCTGGCGTGATGCGGGTGCCGGCCGACAACAGCCGCTTGACGTGCACGGGCCCTTTGGCCTGCTGGTCCGAGCGGCGCGCCTCGACGATCCAGTTGCGACCGCCGGTCTGGGCGTTGGTCGGCGTCAGGCGATACACGAACTCGAGATCGGGCAGCGCGGAGAGCCCCAGCCAGTTCTCGAGCTTGGCGACGGTGGGGACTCCAACCGCGTCGATGGCCTCGGGGGGCGCAGGCGTCTCGACGTCGACGGGGTTGGCAGGCGCGGGCGCGGCGGCCTGACCGGCCTGGGCAGCACGAATGCGCGCGAGGTAGATGAGCGCGACGGCGACCACGTGCTTGCAGTGGTTGCCGTACTTGCCCCACGACTCGCAGGTGCACGACGACTCGATCTTCCCGTCCTCGGTGGGTGCGACCTGCACGTCGTACTTCTGGCCCTCGCTGCCGGCGACGCGCGCGGCGATGCCGATCTCGGTGCGGCCGAGCATGGAGACGCGACGGGCCTCGGCGTACTGCCGGCCCTTCTTGAACGTCATCGGCTGGACATCGTCTTTCAGGCCCAGCAGCCACAAACCATCGTCAGGAGGGAGCTTCGGCGTCGCGGGAGTCGTGGCTGTCATGGCGGAGGGCGAACGGCGCACGTAACAGCAGATGCCCACCGGTGCTACTCCCCGGTTGCCCCTGTGGGCCCTTGGGTGTAGGTGCGCGCGTCATGCGTTTCACTCTCGCCACCGTCCTGTCCGTCGTCGCGCTCGGGTGCCTCGATCCCGGCAACTTCGAGCCCGATGGCGGCCGCGGCCGGGTGAACTGCGACACCTTCTCCACGGCCTGGCCCGTGCTGATCACCGACCTCGACAACAAGCCGGTGGTGGGCGCGACGGTGACGGCGCTGAACGACGCGGACGCCTCGAAGAAGGTCACGGGGATGACCGACGCGAACGGCGTCTACCGGGTCGACGGCAAGAACCTCGGCCTTGGCGCGGTGACGGTGACGGCGACGTTCATGAACATCAACACGAACCCCGGCCGGTTCACGTTCTCGCCGAGCGAATGCGCGGGATCGGTCGCCGAGCCCCGCGATCTGCGCCTGCAGCTCCTCCGTCGCTGAAGCCAACGCTCTTGTGGCGAAGAAGGACTCGCTCTCGGCGCTGCGTCGCAAGTACCTCACTGACGGCGCTGCCGTGCCCAGTGGATTGGTGTCGACGCTCGAGGCCGATGGCCGGGCGGGAGCGCTCGCGCTCGCACAGGCGATCAAGGCGCGGCAGGCGGAGAACCGCTCCGAAGGCCAGCGGCTGCGCCACATGCTCAAGTTCGAGAACGAGCTGTGGGCCCAGGGCTTCACCCGCATCGCGGGAGTCGACGAGGCGGGGGCTGGTCCGGCGGCGGGTCCGGTGGTGGCCGGCGCGGCGATTCTGCCCCTCGGCTACAAGCTGCGCGGGCTCGACGACTCGAAGAAGATCCTCGACGAGGCGGTGCGCGACGAGCTGGCCGAGGCCATCAAGCGCGACGCCATCGCGTGGGCCGTCGGCTGGTCGCACCACGACGAGATCGACACCATCAACATCTACCAGGCGGGGCTGATCGCCATGCGCCGGGCGGTCGAGGGCTTGTCAGTCACACCGGACTACCTCCTCGTCGACGCGCGCCGGGTGCCAGGCGTGCCGCAGCCGCAGCAGGGCATCATCAAGGGCGACGCGCAGAGCCTCTCGATCGCCGCCGGGGCGATCCTCGCGAAGACGACGCGCGACCAGCACATGAACGCGCTGGCGAAGAAGCACCCGCAATACGGCTTCGAGCAGCACAAGGGCTACCCCACTCCGGAGCACCTCGCCGCGGTCGAGAAGTACGGCGTGCTCGAGTTCCATCGGAAGACCTGGGCGCCGATTCGCCGCGCGATGGGGCTCGAACCGACGCAGGTGGAGCTGTTCGAGATGGCTCCGGCGCAGAAGCGGCGTTGAGCGTCAGCGCTTCGTTCGGGACGGGAGCGGTCGAACGGGCTTCGGCAACCACGCGGGGAGGATCTCCACCTCCAACGCCACGCGCTTCCCGTCGCCGACCCAGGCCAGCACCGTCGTTCGGCCCGGTGTGAGCCCGATGAGGAGGAGTTGATCGTTCCCGATCGTCTTCACGTCGACGCCGTGGCACCCGCAGGCCACCCGCGTCAGGCCCGGCAGCGACACCGTCTGCTGGTCGCCGACCCGAAGGGGGATCGGCATCGAGGCGGCGGAGGCGAGGACGAGCGAGAGCAGAAACCCCATATCGGCATGATGCAGCAGGAGCGGCGACCCGTGCACGCCTTCGCGCGCACCTTCGCGCACCACGACGCGGTCAGCCGACTCAGCATCGCGTGCTTCGGCCTGTGTCAGAGAACGAGCCGGGTGGCTGCTGCACCCGTTGCAGGCGAAAAAGTGAAAGGCCTGGCGCGAGGTGTCACACTCGCATGTCGGTGTCGCGCCCAGTCCAACCCACCTCCTGGCGAATGGCCGTCAGCAACCGCCGCGTGGGCGCCGTGTCGCTGCTCTCGATCTCGTCGGGGCTTCCGCTCGGCCTGGTGTGGCTCTCGGTGCCGACGTGGATGGCGGCGGTCGGCGTCGACATCAAGACGGTCGGGCTCATCACGCTCGCGCAGGCGCCCTACTCGTTCAAGTTCGCCTGGGCACCGCTCATGGACCGGCTGTGGCCTCCGTTTCTCGGCCGCAAGCGCGGGTGGATCCTCGTCATGCAGGTCGTCCTCGCGCTCTTGTTCGGCGCGCTCGCAGCGATCGCGACGTCTCCGTCCGTCGGCGCCATCTCGGCGTTGCTGCTCGCGATCTCGTTCGCGTCCGCGACGCAGGACATCGCGGTCGACGCCTACGCCGTCGAAGTGCTGAAGCCCGACGAGCAAGGCCCCGCAGCCGGCACCCGCACGGCGCTCTATCGGGTGGCGATGTGGATCTCTGGCAACGCCGTCATCTCGCTCGCGCAATGGCAGGAAGATGGCAAACCGGTGTTCGGGTGGCAGACGACGATCCTCGCGCTGGGCGCCATCTTCCTCGCGCTCATTCCGGTGACGCTGTGGGCCCCAGAGCCCGACGTTCAACCCTCACCGCCGCAGAGCCTGGCGGCCGCCATCTGGGAGCCCTTCGTCGGCTTCCTCGCCCGCCCGCGCGCGCTCGAGATCGCCGCCTTCCTGTTCCTCTACAAGCTCGCCGACAATCTCGCGAGCGCGCTGATTCGGCCGTTCCTGCAACAACACGGCTACGACGCATGGGACGTGGGTGTGGGCAGCGGCACCGCGACGCTCATCGCGATCTCGCTCGGCGTCTTCGTCGGCGGCTTTGCGTCCCAGCGGTTGTCGATGACGCGCGCGTTGTGGGTGTTCGGCGTCATCCAGGGCCTGACGAACGTGGGCTACGCGGTGGTGGCGTCGATGCCAGTGAACCGGACGCTGCTCTACGCGGCGGTGAGCCTCGAGAACTTCACCGGAGGGCTCGGCACGGCGGCGTTCTCGTTCCTCATGCTCCGGCTCACCGAGAAGCGCTTCTCGGCGACGCAGTACGCGCTGCTCTCGAGCCTGTTCGGCCTGGGCCGCACGCTCACGGGACCCGTCTCAGGAGCGCTCGCCGATGCCCTCGGTTGGCCCATCTTCTTTCTCCTGTCGATTCCGGCGGCGATTCCGGGCCTGCTCTTGCTGCACCGCTTCGCCCCGTTTCGCGCCACCGATCTCTCGCACCTCGACGTCGAGGAGCGCAGCGCCAGACCTTCGGGGGCTCCACTGTCGAGGACCGGCTTGTGGATCCGTGGGCTGCTGGGCTTCCTCGCGGGGACCTCGACCGGCCTCGTCGGCGCGGCGGTGCTGGGTGCGCTGAAGGTCTGGCGAGACACGAAGCTGTTCGATCCGGGGGCACTCCTGGTGGCCAGCCTCACCCCGGCCCGCTTCGCGGACGCGATCGATCTGATTGGCTCGGTGCTCTTCGGTGCGGTGGTGGGCCTCGCCGTCGCGGCCACGCTCGCGGCCCGTCGTCAGCGCCCTGTGTGAAGTCTTTTGAAGGCCAGGTGGGGCGGGAAGCGAAGGCCCCGCTGCCCGGTTAGGGTGGCCACCATGTGGTGGATTCGCATCGTCTTCGGCCTCGTGATGTTGCTCGTCTTCGGGGCGCTCAACTGGTTCCTCTTCAAACGGCTCGTCTCGGACGTGACGACGAACCCATGGGTGAAGCGCGCGCTCGCCGGGGTGCTGCTGCTCACCTACGCGGCCGTGCCATTACTCCGCCTGTGGAGTCAGGATGGCGCTCCGCCGCCGACCGCGACCTTCGTGGTGCTCGCGTTCTGGGGGCTGCTCCTGCACGTGCTGCTCGTGCTGGTGGCCTTCGAGGGCGTGAAGTGGGTGCTCGCGCGGCGTGAGAAGAAGTCGGTCCCCGCGATGTCGAGCGGCGTGCCCAAGCTCGACGACGTCTTGCCGGTGAGCGCTCCGGGGCCGGACGATCCCGCGAGACGGCAGTTCCTGGCCCGGGTCGGCGCAGCGACGGCGCTGGGCGTTGGCGGAGGCCTCACCACGTTCGGGGTCTATCGAGCGATGACACCGCCGGAGATCTCGGAGATCCCCGTGCGGCTCCCCGGCCTGCCGAAGGCGCTCGAGGGCTTCACGATCGTCCAGCTCAGCGACGTGCACGTCGGCGCTGTCATCCAGACGAAGTTCCTCGACATGCTCGTCTCGGAGGCCAACCGCGCGAAGCCGGATCTCGTGGCGATCACCGGCGATCTCGTCGACGGCGCGCCGGGGCAGCTCGGTGGCTACGTGGCGCGGCTGCGAAACCTGTCCTCGAGGTACGGCACGTTCTTCTGCTCGGGGAACCACGACTACTACTCGGGCTGGGAGCGCTGGGCCCCGACGCTCGAAGGCCTGGGCTTCACCGTGCTGCGCAATCGCAGCGTGCGCATCGGTGACGGTGGCGCCTCGTTCGATCTCCTCGGCGTGGAGGACTTCGGCACCCGGTTCGGCGGCGCGGAGTACGATCTCGACGCCGCCGCGGCGGGCCTCGATCCAGCGCGGGCCTCGGTGCTGCTCGCGCATCAGCCCAACAACCT
The DNA here is from genome assembly GCA_044352295.1 of Myxococcaceae bacterium. Lineage (GTDB taxonomy): Bacteria > Myxococcota > Myxococcia > Myxococcales > Myxococcaceae > Xiheimicrobium. Next base: position 2,549 of record JBILEB010000011.1, on the reverse strand, counting down.
CGAGGCTGTGTCTGCGAAGGGCATCGGCCTTCAGCTGTCAGGCCACACGCACGGCGGGCAGATCTTCCCGGGCACGCTCATCGGCTCGGCCATCTGGGGCTCGCGCAACACAGGGCTGTCGCGTCAGGGTCACTCGTGGCTCTACACCTCGCGCGGCTGCGGCTTCGTCGGTCCGCCGATGCGGGTGGGTGCGCCGCCGGAGATCGTGAAGCTCGTGCTGACGACCGGCTGATCCTCAGCGCAACGCGCCGCCGAGGCGGAAGGTGATCACACAGCCGGTGATCCCGAGCCCGTTCGGCGAGCGCGCCTTGAGATCGTCTTCGATCAGCTTGCACTCCATGCCGGTCTGCTCGGTGACGCTCAGCGCGGTGTTGATCTCGAGTTCGAAGGTCAGGCCCTGATCGCGAAAAACCCACTTCTCCACCTGCCTCAGTGAGCACGTGCTGTCCCGCACGGCGCCGTTCTGGTCTCGCACTCGCAGGGGCTCGGTGACGGGCGAACGTTCTTCTTCCAACTCGGGCCCGGGGAAGACGTCGAAGACCAGTCCACTGTTCGAGGGTCTGCAGCTCGCGGCGTTGAGCTCTGGGCAGTTCTGCGTCGTCGCCGTCTTCCCTTCAGCGTCGGTCTTGTAGATCAAGAAGCTGTTCATCCCGAACGGCAGGGCGCTGGCGCTCGCGCGGAAGTCAGGCGCATCGGAGCAGTCGCCCCACTCGATGGTCGACCGCTGGACCTGCCAGAAATACGTCGCGTCCGGCGGAACGCCCACCCGCCCTGAAACGGGCGCGGGGCTCATCGTCTGCGGTCCGCACGCGGACAGCGCCACCAGGAGCATCATCGACGAACGCAGCATGTGCGAAAGGCTACTCCGAGGCCGGCGGCCGACGCACGGGTCCCCTGCCCGTCAGAGGACGATGATGCCCTTGCCCTGCCTGAGGACCTCGATCTGATCGTCGATGAGCGAGACGACCGTCGACGGCTCGTTCGGCTGCACGCCGCCATCGAGGATCAGATCGAGCCGGGTGCCGAGCGCTTCCTTGATGTCCTTCGCGTCGATCAACACCTGATCGTCCCCGTCGGTGGCCGAGGTGGTGACGATGGGCCGGCCGAGCTGGGAGGCGATGGCGAGCATGAGCGGCGCCTGCGGCACCCGAATGCCGACCTGCCGCTGCTTCGTCTGCATCATGTCCGGCACCAGCTTGGTGGCGGTGAGCACGAAGGTGAACGGTCCCGGCGTGAGCTGCTTCATGGTGCGGTACGCGAACTTGCTGACGATGGCGTACTTGGCGACGTCCGAGAGATCCGGGCAGAGGAACGCGAGCGGCTTCTTCCGATCGCGGCCCTTCACGCCGTACAGCCGGTCGATGGCCTTGCGAGAGAGCAGGTCACACCCGATGCCGTAGTAGGTGTCGGTCGGGTAGGCGATGAGGCCGCCGTCCTCCAGCACCTTCGCGGCGCGCTCGACGATGCGCGGCTGCGGGTGTTGGGAGTCGACCTCGAGAATCGGAGCGGACGCCATGGCGGGCGGGCCTCTACCCGAAGTCGTCACCCTTTGCAGGACTTCCACTCGGGCGTGAAGGCCTCGACCGAGGGGTCGTAGGTCAAGTCGATGCGGCACTTCGGCCCGACGAGGGTGGCCGACATGGCGCCGGCGAAGTCGGCGTGCAGCAACACCCGCGTCTTCCCCTTCGGGTCGAACATCGCGATCGACACCCGCGACTGGCACGGATCGGGCGAGCGGTTGACGACGATGGCCGCCGCAGGCGCGTCCTTCACCAGGAGCCAGCGCTCGTTCGTGGCGGTGTCCGCGGCACACAGCTTCGGGGCGGCGTCGAGGCTCCAGCGCCAGCCGTCGGTCAACACCGGCGCCGTGCACGACCGCTGCGAGGAAATCGCCGCGCCCGAGACGTATTTCATCATCGCGCCGAGCGTCCCTGCGCGGCCGTAGAGCTTCGCCTCGACGCCGGGGTTCGCTTCGAGCCACGAGAGCGTTCGCTCGAGCATCGACAGCCCGCCGCCCATCGCGCGCATGGTCGAGATGGAGCGCGCCGCGCACTTGTCCCCGCCGTACGGCACGAGCGAGTCCCCGTTCGTCGACACGGCGGACGGCCCGTCTTGAATCACCTCGACGGAGAACATCGCCAGCGGAGGCTGGAACGGCTTGAGGACGGGGAGCCCGGACAGGACCGACAGCGCGAAGAGCGACAGCATGGCGAGGCCCCTTACACCCGCGCCCTCACCCGAGGAAGGCGGCCACCGCCTCGACGGCGAGGCGCTCCTGACGACCGAAGGAATGGCCGGTCTTCGGCAGCACCACGAGCGAGACGTGCCGATTCCGCTGGACGAGCGGCTGCAGGACCGGGAGCGGGCCCTTCTCGTCTGCGTCGCCCTGCACCACCAGCGTCGGCACGCGGACGGCGAGGAGCGCGGCTTCATCCTCCGGGCGCGCTCGACCTTCGGGCCGCACCGGAAAGCCGAGCAGCACGAGCGCCTTCACCGGTTTGGCGCACGCATACCGGAGCGCCACCCGGCCCCCATACGAGCGCCCGACC
>JBILEB010000070.1:0-33419 GCA_044352295.1 Myxococcaceae bacterium | reverse complement strand
ACGCGAGCGTCACCTTCGAGCGCGTCTGCCGGGCCAGCCCGAAGCCCTGGTTCGCTGCGTGGTGGGCAGATGGAGAGCCATCGATCGCGATGAGGATGTGCTGGAGCATGGACCCACGTTTCAGCATTGTTCGTGCCGCGGCGCGACGCACGGGTCGTCCCGAACCCGCCGCAAATCCCGAAGCACGGAGAGCGCCCTGCGCAAGGCTTGCGCGAGGTTCAGCGTCGCTTGAGCGTCACCGTGCCCGACCAGTCCACGCCGACATCGAGCTGGAGTGACGTCTCTGCAAAGCCGTTCAGCCGGAGGATGATCGTTCGCGTCCCCGCCGCCGGGTTCTGGCCAGCCCAGGGCGTTTGACCCACGTGACGTCCATCGAGCACCACCGCCGCGCCCGAGGGCTTCGAGTCGATCACCAGCGCTCCCCACACCGTCACGGCTCAGCCGCGGTCCATCGAAGGGCGAGGGCTCGTCACTCACGATGAGCGCGGGTCTGCCTCAACTCGCGCTTCCGGCGGCGGCCATGGTGCGCAGGTATTCCCAGTTGAAGATGCCCGTACGGTGCAGGTCACCAAAGGTGAACGAGAGCGCGTAGTTCCCCACTGGCGAGATCTCGACGATCTTCATGTCGGCGGGAATGACCGCGGGATCGTAGGTGCGTTTGCCGCTCCACTCTTCGACGCACTCGGCGCAGGGGCAGTACTGCCTCAGCGTGCGGGCCGTCACCGCGTGCGCCGCGCCATCGTTCCACGTCAGCGACAGCGTCTTCCGATCGGCCGACAGCTCGGCGCCCGTCACCTGGGGCACACGCCTGGCGGGTTTGAGGCTCTCCCAGAAGCTCATGGTGCGGACTCCTCGATCAACGTGACGATGGCGAAGGCCAGCTTCTCGACGAACCCATCGAGGAGCACGCCCAGTCGCGGCGACTCGTCCGCGAACAGGCCCTCCTCGTACTCCACGTCGAGCGCGAAGGGCTGGGTGCGTGGCGGGAGGCCGCTGAAGTTCACCGCGAAGTCGGGCTGGGTGGCGTACTTCACCAGGCGCGGCTGGAGCTCCGCCGCGGGCAGGGACACCACGTCGAGCTGACCCGAGACGCGCTGGGTCTCGGCGACCGGCATCGCCGCGAGGATCTGCAGTGGCAGCAACACCAGCCCGAAGGCGAACGCCGCGTTCTTGAGCGGGCGGTCGCTCTGCACGAGCTCGTTGCCGTCCACGATCGTGCGGACCACCGTCAGCGGCCCCTTCAGGCTCGGCGCCGCTGCGGGAGAGACGACGCGCCACGCCGGACGCAGCACCCCGATGGCCAGGAGCAACCGCTCGTGAATCGCCGCCAACGTCGTCAGCCGCGCGAACACCGGCTTCTCCGTGACCGTCCGGGTCACCGCCAGCGTCGTCGGCGCTCCGCTCGAGGTCATGCCGATGCCCATGCCCGTGGTGCCGGGCGCGTCGATGAACTCGGTGCGGGTCGAGGTCTTCCATTCCGCCCGCTCGAACAGCGGCTCGAGGACCACCGTCCGCACCGGGCCGGCGGCCATCGGATCGCGTGGTGGTCGTTGACCGACGAGGGAGGCCGACGCGCATCCCATGTTGACCATGCCGACGCTGAGCACCAGGATGAGTCTCATTTCAGGCCGCTTCATATGCGCCGCGCCGGGTGCGGGTGTCCAGTCGCGGCGACGGTTTGCAGGGGAGCCCCCCCGGCAGAACGTCGGAATCGACCTCGCCGACCGCTGGTGACGGAAAGTTCCAGGCACTTGTCAGCACTCGTTCCAGAGGCGCATGGTGCGCCATGACCCTGGGGGGTTTGCGATTCATGGACTGGCACTCGAAGCTTTCATTCGCGGGCAAGAAGCGCATTGAGTTCTCGCTCACATCTGAGCAGCTGACGCAGTTGTCCCGGGTGTGTCTGGACGTCCAGAACCGGTCGATCGAGGCGTTGGGCATGGCGATGAGCAAGGGCATGCAGGTGCGCCACGAGCTCTTCCTCACGTGGACTGTCAGCTACCACGTCACCCAGCAGCCCAACGGCATCGAGCACCACCTGTCGATCAACCATGACGGCTCCATGCCTCCGGAGTTCCGCGAGCCCATCATGAAAGACGCCCTGCGGTTGCTCTGCTTCTGCGTGCGGGTCTCGCGCCTGATGACGACGTCGCCGTTCGACGTCGAGGTGGCTGGGGTGGGCGTGCGGCGGGTGTTGCTGCCGGACCAGTCGAAGAAGCTGCGTCGCCCCATGGAGCAGGCGCCATCGGCCGAAGCGCTCTCGGCGCTGTGGACGGCCGCGTGCAGCGAGGCCGGCCCGCTCCAGGCCCGTTTGTCCGAGCCCGTTCGCTCGTCGATCTCGGGCCTTCGCCCTGCGCCGCAGTAACGTCGGGTTCCGACGATGTTCGATGAGCTTGTGTTTCGTGCGCGGTCCCTGCTGCGCGTCTCCCTTCCTGCGTTTCAGCGCACGGCGACCCTGCCCGAGCTCGAACGGGTCCTCGACGGGCCCGGGCGCGAGCGGCTCTCGGTCCTCCAGCAGCGGTTCGACCTGACGCCGTGGGCGCGCTGCTGCAACGAGCAGGCGTGGCGCGAGAGCCTGTACGCCCTCGACGTCGTCGATCGGCTCGCCCCGAAGGAGCTCCCCGACGGACGGGCGCTGGACGTGGGCGCGAAGAACGGCGCGATGCTGGCGGGGCTGGCCACGGCGCTCCCGCGCGGGTGGGACGCGGTCGAACTCGACGCGCACCGGCGCTACCTGTGGGGCAGCACCCGGCGCGTGTACGGAGAGGCTGTCGCGCGCACCTTTCCGGGCTGCCGCTTCATCGCGGGCGACGTGCGCGCGCTCGAAGGACCGTGGGCCTTCGTCACCTGGTTCCTCCCCTTCCTGACGCCCGCGCCGCTCGAAGCGTGGGGCCTGCCGAAGCGCTTTCTGGTGCCGCTCGAGCTGCTCCGTCACGTGACGGCGCGGATTCGGCCGGGTGGGGCGCTCGTCGTGGTGAACCAGGGCGAGGACGAAGCGGAACATCAACGCGCGCTCTTCACGAAGCTCGGCGGCGCGCTCGAGTCCCTGGGCCGGGTCGAGTCGGTGCTCTCGCCGTTCACCCGCCCTCGCTTCGGGTGGCGGTGGCGGCCCGCGCGTTAGCCGGCGAGCAGCGCCTTGCCGCCCTCGAAGACGAACTGCACGGCGATGGCGGCGAGGATGAGGCCGAACACGCGCTCGAGAATCGCGATGCCCGTCTGCTTGAGCACCTTCTTCACCAGGTTCGCGCTGCGCAGCACGAAGTAGGTGACGAAAAACGTCACGGCGATGCAGGCGAGCACGATCGACGCGTTCATCCAATCACTGCCGTACTCGGCCATCAGCACCATCACCGTGGCGATCGCGCCGGGCCCGGCCAGGAGCGGCATCGCGAGCGGCACGATGGCGATGTCTTCCTGCTCGGCGCCCTCCTTCGCCTCTTCCGGAGACGTCTTCGTCGCCGGGTGCTGCGCTCGAAGCATGTCGAGCGCCGTCAGCATGAGGAGGAGCCCGCCCGCCACCCGGAACGCCGCCAGCGTCACACCAAACACCTTGAAGATGACCGTGCCGAAGAGCGCGAAGAAGATCAGCACGCCTGTCGCGGTGAGACAGGCCCGGCGCGCCATCGCCCGGCACTTGGCTGGCTCGTCGTTCGCCGTCATGGCGACGAAGAGGGGCACCACGCCGATGGGATCCACGATGAAGAGCACCGCCGGCATGGCGATGAGGAAGGTGCCCCACATGGCTCACACCGTGAAGCGGAGCTTCCACACCATCTTCACGGCCTCGAGGAAGATCTTCCGGCTCATCTTCGACTGCCCGACGCGGCGGTCTTCGAAGACGATGGGGATCTCCTTGATGGTGAAGCCCTTCTTGAGCGCGCGGTAGCTCAGCTCGATCTGGAAGCCGTAGCCGCTCGACTGCACTTCATCGAGGTTGATCGCCTCGAGCACGCGCCGGTTGAAGCACTTGAAGCCCGCGGTGACGTCGCGCAGCGAGATGCCCAGCACCGTGCGCGCGTAGACCGAGCCGCCGCGCGACATCACCTGCCGGCCGAGGCCCCAGTTCACCGTGCCGCCACCGTCGACGTAGCGGCTGCCCACCGAGATGTCCGCCGTCTTCGCTGCGTCGATGAGCCCCGGCAGGTACTTCGGGTCGTGTGAGAAGTCCGCGTCCATCTCGATGATGAAGTCGTAGCGCTTCGCGATCGCCCACCGGAACGCCGCCAGGTACGCGCGGCCAAGGCCTTCCTTCTTCTCGCGGTGGAGCACCTGAAGGCGCGGCTCCTTCGCGGCGAGCTCGTCGGCGAGCTGGCCGGTCCCGTCGGGCGAGTTGTCGTCCACCACGAGGATGTCGACGCGCGGATCGGCCGCGAGCACCGCCGTGGTGATGGGCCCGAGGTTGTCGCGTTCGTTGTAGGTGGGAATGATGACGAGGGCCGGGCTCATGCGCGGGCGCGCGCATAGCGCACGCAGCGTCCAAGGGGAACCGTGGTAAGGCTGCGCCCCTACGACCATGGCTGAGACGCTCGGGCCCTACACCCTCGACAAGCGCATCGGCGCCGGCGGCATGGCGGACGTCTTCCTCGCGCGCGGGCCCAGGGGCGTCTGCGTCATCAAGCGGCCCCACGCCCACCTCTGCGCCAGCCCCGACTTCGTGCGCATGTTCCTCGACGAGGCCTCGATCCTCGCGAGCGTGATTCACCCGAACATCGCGCAGATCCTCGACCTGGGTCAGGTCGGCGGCGTGTTCTACCTGGCCATGGAGTACGTGCCCGGGTTCGATCTGATGACGATCAGCCTCGAGCACGAGCGTCAGGGCGAGCTCATGGCGCCCGAGCTGTGCGCGCGAATCATCGCCGACGTGGCTGGCGCCCTTCACCACGCGCACGAGGCCCGTCACCCGAAGACCGGCCAGCCGCTCACCCTCATCCACCGCGATGTCTCGCCGCACAACGTGCTGCTGTCGACGACGGGCATGGTGAAGCTGATCGACTTCGGCGTCGCCCGTTCGGCGTCCGCCACGCACAAGACCCAGGCAGGGCTCGTCAAGGGCAAGTACCCCTACATGGCGCCGGAGCAGATCACCGGCCAGGACATCGATCGCCGCGTCGACATCTACGCGCTGGGCCTGGTGCTGTACGAGCTGCTCACCAACACGCGGGCCATCGCTGGGAACACCGAGGTCGAGCAGATCGACAACGCCCGCGCGGCGCGGATTCGGCCCATCGAGCAGCTGCGGCCGAACCTCGCGCTGCCGCTCCGGCAGATTCTCGCCAGCTGCGTGCACCCCGATCGCGACGGCCGGTACCCCACCGCGCTCGCGCTCAAGGAAGACCTCGAGAAGTACCTGCGCTTCGTCGGGCAGCCCATCGGCCAGGAAGATCTGCTCCGGCTGTTCCGCGTGGTGGCTGCCGAGGTCGCGCACCTCGAGCCGAGCACGCCGCAGCCGCTGTCGGCGCAGGACGCCTCGCACACCTGGGGCGGGGCGGTGCGCACCGAGCAGGAGATCCCCTCGGATCCCGGCTCGCCATCGGCGCCGGAGCCGGTCGAGCTGGGGTACGCCCCCACCGCGCCGTCCATGAAGGTGCCGGCGGTGCCCGTCTCCGGCCCAGTGGCGCCCCAGAAGGCGACGCTCGAGCCCGGCGCGGTGCCTCCAGTGCCGATGGGGGCGCCGACCGATCCCCAGGTGCCCGCGTCGTTGCAGTCCACGTCGCTGTTGCCGGATCGCAACCGCCGGGAATTGAAGGAGGCCGTCGCCGAAGCCCAGTCGCCGGCCCCGCCCACGAAGCCGGCCCCGAATCTCGGGCGCTGGGGCCTGGTGGCTGGGCTCGCCGCCGTCGTGGTGATCGCCGCGGTGGGACTGTTGCGCACCTCCGGCGATTCGGTGGCACCCTCGTCAGATGCTGGTGCTCCGGTGGTGGTGGCGGCCCTAGAGCCCGACGCCGGTGAGGTGCCCCTTCCAGTCGATGCGGGCACCGCCATCGTCGAGGCCCCGCCCGATGCCGGGGAAGATGCCCGTGCTGCCACCCTCGACCTCGAGGCCGATCTGCCGATGCAAGTGCGCGTCGAGGGCCACGATTGGGGCTCGACCTCGAACAAGGGACCGCTCCGGATCGAGCTGACGCCGGGGCCCCACCGCATCGAACTGTCGAACGCCGCGTTCTTCTGCAAGCGCACCGTCGAGGTCGACCTCCTCCCCGGCGACGCTCAGGCCGTCGTCGTCAAGAACCCACGTGGGAAGCTCGTCATGCGGGTGGAGCCCATCGGCGAGTTCGCCATCAACGGTCGCAAGCTGCCGGGCCTCTCGTCCATCAAGGAGGCCTTCCTCTGCGACGGCGAGTACACCGTGTCGGTCAGCTTCACTGGCGTGAAGCCTCAGTCGCGGCGCGTGCAGGTGAGCGCTGGCAGCGTCAGCGAGGTCAACTTCGGCGTGCTCGCGCAGTGAAAACGACTTGCGGGGCTGGATCGCTGACGTAAAGCGGAAAACACCTCGCAGCCCAAAGGAGTCGCCATGCACCGCATCTCCGTCATCCTCGCGCTCGCCGCCCTCACCGGGTGCGGCGGGTCGTTCTCCGGCACCGTCAACGGCATCAGCCTCAACGTTCAGGACTCCATCTTCGGGCTGCTCAAGGACGAGATGGGCAAGAGCGCCGGCCTCGTCATCTTCATGGCCGACCAGCCGGGCCTCTGCGACAAGCTCAAGGCGAACCGCGAGCCGAAGAACTCCACCAGCATGACGTTCCTGCTCTTCAACGTCTCCAACGATGGCATGCAGCTGGCCCCTTCGACCGGTGACTACACCATCACGTCGAGCCTCACCGCGACCACCCGCGGCAACATCGGCATCGCGTCCTTCAGCAAGTCCGATGGCAACTGCACCGCGACGATTCAGCCGGCGAACACCACCGGTCAGAGCGGCATCGTGAAGCTCTCGGCGCTCAACAGCTCCGCAGGCGGCCAGGCGACCGGCACCTTCGACATCACGGTCGGCACCCAGAACGACAAGGTGACGGGCTCCATCGCCGCGAGCTTCTGCGACATCTCGAGGATCCAGCAGAACCCGAACTGCGAGTGAGTCAGGGCGGGATCCGGGCCAGCAGCCGCGCCGCCACCCGCGCCGCTGCTCCCGGAGGCCCCAGCGAGGCACGAACCTCGTCCAATCCCACGAGGCAGGCCTCTCGCGCGGGGCCTGCCCACAACCCCTCGAGCGCCTCCACCACCCGAGGCACCGTCACGTCACCCTGGAGCAGCTCTGGCACCACCAGGCGCTGCGCCAGGAGGTTCACCAGACAGAAGAAGGGAATGCGCACCATCGCGCGCCCCACCGCATACGTGAGCGGAGAGACCCGGTAGATGGTGACGAACGGCCGACGCATCAAGCCGGCCTCGAGCGTCGCCGTCCCCGAGGCCACCAGGCTGACGTCGCTGGCGCCCACGACCTCAGGGGCCCGCCCGTCGACGAACACCGCCGACAGGCCCGCGAACGCCTGCTCCACCAGGGAGCGGTCCAACCCCGGCGCCACCGGCACCACCACCTGCAACCCCGAGTGGAGGCGCTGCTCTTCCGTCGCGACCTCGCGCATCACGGCGCCCAGGCGAGCGATCTCCGAGCGGCGACTGCCGGGCAGCACCGCGAGCACCGGCCGCGCTTCATCGAGCCCGAGCGCACGTCGGAAGTGCGCTGGTGGAGCCTGCGGCGGCACCTGCTCCAGCACCGGTGAGCCCACATAGGTGGCTTTGACGCCCCGCGCGCGAAGGAACGGCTCCTCGAACGGGAGGATGCAGCACAGCTCGTCCACCAGCGTCGACAGCCGCTTCGCCCGGCCTTCTCGCCACGCCCACACCATCGGGGCCACGAAGGAGACCACCGGAATCCCCAGGGCCTTGAGCCGCGGCGCCAGGCGCAGGTTGAAGTCCGGCACGTCGATCAGCAGCGCCACCGTCGGCTTTCGCGCCTTCGCGGCCCGCTCCAGATCGCCCATCACCGACAGGATTCGCGGAATCTTCGGCAGCACCTCGGCGATGCCCATCACCGAGATCTCATGCGCGCCGTGGATCAGCTCGACGCCAGCCGCGGCGAGCTTGGGGCCACCCATGCCGAAGAACGTGACGTCGGGGCGCTGGGCCTTCACCGCGCGCACCACGTCGGCGCCATGCCCGTCGCCCGACGCCTCACCCGCCACGACGAGCACGCTCACCAGGTCGCCAGCCACGCGCAGGCCATGTAGCAGCCCGTGGCCCTGAGCGAAGCCGCTTTGGGATAGGAGGGGGTCGATGCTCAAGCTGCTCGCGCTCGGGCGCCCGCACCGCAGGCTCCTCGTCATCGCGTTTGGCTGCATGGCGTTGGTGGGCGCGACGACGGGCGCCTACGCGTTCCTCATGGGACCGGCCTTGCGCTTCCTCCTCACCGGAGGCGAGGCCGGCCTGGGCTTCCTCACGCAGCACGTGCCGTCACTGGCCTCGCGCTCCCGAGAAGACCTGGTGCGGCTGCTGCCCGTGGTGGTGGTCGTGGTCGGCGCCATCAAGGGCGTCGGCTACCTGGGGCAGTTCTACTTCGTCGGGCTCTTCGGTCAGCAGGTGGTGAAGGACCTGCGGCGCCGCGTCTTCGAGACGCTGCTCTCGCTCTCTCCGGGCCAGCGCGCGCAGCTCCTGTCGGGCGATCTGTTGAGCCGCTTCACCGCGGACGTCGCGGCCGTCGAGCAGGCCGCCACCTACACCGTCGCCTCCTGGCTGCGGGACACGCTGCAGATCGTCATCCTCGCCGGCGTAGCGGTGGCGCTGTCGTGGAAGCTCTCCCTGCTGACGCTCATCGCGGTGCCGGTGGCCGTCGTGCCGGCCTCGCGGCTGACCCGGGCGCTCATGGCGCGCACGCGCGAAGGTCAGGAGGCGCTCGGCGCGCTCGCAGGTCAGGTCCAGGAGGGGTTGGGCGCGCTCAAGGCGATCCAGGCCTTCAACGCCGAGGCGGCCGAGGCCCACCGCTTCGAGCGGCGCACCCAGCAGGCCCTCCAGGCCCTCTCCCGGGCAGGCTGGGCGCGCGCCGCGGTGCCCGGCGTGATGGAGGTCCTCGCCTCCATCGCCATCGCCGGGACGCTCGGCTGGGCGGCCTCCACGGGCGCCGTCGAGCCCGAGGCGCTCGTCTCGTTCCTCGGCGCGGTGATCCTGCTCTACCAACCCGCCAAGGATCTGGGCCGGGTCAGCCAGTTCGCCATCACCGCCGGCGTGTCGCTCGAGCGGCTCGACGCCGTCCTCTCGCTGCCGACCCGCGTCGTCGACGCGCCCGCCGTCACTCCGGCGCCGCCGCTGACGACCGCCATCGAGTTCGACGACGTGCACTTCCGCTGGGCCCCGGACCGGCCCGCGCTCGAAGGGGTCTCCTTCACCCTCCAACGGGGGGCCGTCACCGCGCTGGTGGGAGAGAGCGGCTCGGGGAAGAGCACCGCGGCCTCGCTCCTGTTGGCCTTCGAGCGTCCCACCACCGGCACGATCCGCCTTGATGGTGTCGATGTGCGGTCCCTCACCTGCGCGAGCGTCAGAGCTCAGTTCGCGCTGGTCACCCAGGAGCCGCTGCTCTTCTCGACCTCGGTGCGCGAGAACCTTCGCGTGGCGCGCGCCGACGCGACGGACGCCGAGCTCGAGGCCGCGTGTCGAACGGCTCAGGCGTGGGACTTCATCACCGCGCTGCCGCAGGGGCTCGAGACGCACGTCGGCGAACGGGGCGTCACCTTGTCGGGTGGACAGAAGCAGCGGCTGGCCCTGGCGCGGGCGCTGTTGAGCGGCGCGCCCGTCCTCGTGCTCGATGAGGCCACCTCGAACCTCGACCCTCAGGGTGAGCGCGAGGTCCAGGCGGCGCTCGAGCGCGTCTTGCCCGGTCGCACGGCCCTCGTGATCGCGCACCGGTTGGACACCGTTCGCGCCGCCGATCGCATCGTCGTGCTGGAGCGTGGCCGCGTCGTCGAGCAGGGCATCCATGACGAGCTGCTCGCCCGCGATGGCGCGTGGGCCCGGCTGTGGCGCGCGCAGCACCCGGCCGGCTGAAGCGCTGGCTCGACAGACACGGCCCAAGCGAATAGGGCGCGGTCGATCGATGCGGCTCCTCTACGTCATCGCGAGCTACCTCGCGTTCGCGTGCCTCTTCCCGGCGCTGTCGCTGATGAAGAAGACGCGTGACGGCCTGTGGCAGCGCTTCGGCTTCTACCGCCCGGGGATCCTGCCGGTCGGCCCCGGGCCCCGTATCTGGCTGCATGGCGCCAGCGCCGGCGATCTGCTGGCGTTGAGCCCGATGATCGAGCGGCTGCGGGTGCGGTTTCCCGGCGCGAAGGTGATCCTCACCACCATCACGAACACCGGCGCCCTCATGGCGAAGGAGCGCCTGTCGAAGCAGATCGACGCCGTCGTCTTCGCCCCGTGGGATCTCTTCGGCGCCACCCGTCGCGCGGTCGCCGCGATCGCGCCGGATCTCCTCGTGCTCGAGTACACCGAGATCTGGCCGAACCTCATTCGGGCTGCGCACCAGAGCGGCGCGCGCATCGCGCTCACCAACGGGCGGTTCTCCGCCGAGCACCTCGGCCGGTACAAGGCGTTCTTCAGGCTCATCGGCAACCCGTTGCGTGACATCGACCTCTTCCTCATGCGGGAACAGGACGAGGCCGAACGGGCACTGGCCCTGGGCGCGCGACCCGACGCGGTACACGTGACGGGCAACACGAAGTTCGACGCCCTGGTGCCCTCGAGCGAGGCCGCAGAAGATCAGGCGCTGCATACGGCGCTGGGCCTCGACGTCGCCGGCCGCGTGTGGATCGCCGGGAGCACCCACGAAGGAGAAGAAGAGACGCTCCTCACGGTGTACCGGCGGCTCGTCGCCGAGGTGCCCGATCTGCGCTTCGTCATCGCGCCCCGGTACATCGACCGCGCGCCGCGCGTGAAGGTGCTGATCGACCAGGCGGGGCTCCACGGCGGCCTGCGTTCGCAAGGCAACCCCCAGCGCGCGCCCGTCGTCGTCCTCGACAGCATCGGAGAGCTCGCCAGGGCCTATCGACTCGCGACCGTCGTCTTCGTCGGGGGCTCGTTCACGACCCGCGGGGGCCAGAACATCCTCGAGCCGGCGGCGCAGGGGCGTCCCGTGCTCTTCGGGCCCCACATGGAGAACTTCCGCGACTCGGTGTCCGTGCTCGTCGGTCGGGGCGGGCTCCAGGTGAAGGACGCTGACAACCTCTACCGCGTGCTGGCCGAGCTGTTCTCCCGGCCCGAGTCCCTGGCGTCGCTCGGTGAGCTCGCCCAGAAGGCCGTGCGGCAGGTGTCGGGCGCGAGCGATCGCAACGTGGCCCGGCTGGCGCTCCTGCTCGAGGAGCGTCGCGCATGAAGGTGCTCCATCTGCTTGCCTCGCCGTTCTTCTCGGGTCCGGCGGAGTCCCTCACCCAACTGGCCCTGGCGCAGCGCGCGCGCGGTCACGGGGTGCGCATCGCGGTCGATCGCAAGCGCACCACGACCGACGCCGAAGAGCTCGCGGTGCCCCGGCTCGAGGCGCTGGGCCTGCTCGCCGACGAGGGCCTGGAGCTCAGCGTCAAGTCCACGCCGCTCGCGGTCGCCAGGGACATCGCCCGACTCAAGCGGCTCTCGGCCGACGTGGTGCACTGCCACTTCTCGCACGATCACCTGCTGGCGCGGTGGGGCCGTCCGCCGGGCGCGCGGCTGTTCCGATCGATCCATGCGCCGCGCTCCATCCGTCGGCTGCTCCCCGTGGCCGATGGCTACACCGTTCCGTACGAAGACCTCGCCCGACGGCTGGTGGGCTCGCGCGTGCTCGTGCTGCCGCCAGTGCTTGACGCCGCGTTCTCACCCCCTGCCTCGCGCTCGGAGCTGCGTCGGCGCCTGGAGCTCCCGGACGTTCCCCTGGTGGGGCTGGTCTCGACCTTTCAGCCCTCACGCCGGCACGACGTGGCGGTGGCGGCGTTCGAGCAGCTCGCGCGGCGGAGGCCCGACGCACAGCTCGTGTTGCTCGGCGACGGAGCCCTCAAGCCCGTCATCGAAGCCGACGTCCGGGCGCGCGGGTTGTCGGCGCGGGTGCACTTCGAGGGCTACCAGTCGGGTGATGCCTTCGTGGCGAGGCTCCAGGCGCTCGACGAGGTGTGGATTCTCGGACTCGGCAACGATTGGGCCGGACGTGCAGCAGCACAGGCCAGGGCGTGTGGGGTGCGGGTGGTGGCGGTGGCCGAGGGAGGGCTGGGTCGCTTCGCCGACGCGGTGGTGGCATGCGAGCCGGATTCCGTGGCGACCGCGGCGCTTGGAGACGTGCGCCGGCCCATGACGCTCCCGGCCGCTGCCGAGCTCGCCGCGCGACTCGAGGCCTTCTACGCCGGGGCGCCCGTGTGATGCGAAGCGGTCGCCATTCGGTCTCAGCCATCGCTCCTGGCCCTTTCGTCAAGACGACGTCGGCTCGTCCGGTGGCTCCCATGACGCTGCGCTTTGCTTCGAACGACGGCGCGGCGTCGAGCCCGTGCACCGCTTCGCCTCGACGCCTTCGACGACTCGGTCGCCAGCCGCTGGCGCTCGACGCGGTGGGGAGAAATGGCCGCCCCGCAGGCGCTCGCGGCGTTGCAGAGGTCGTTCGGCCGGCGTCGACCCGTTCGAGCGGTCGCCTTCCCGAGGCGAGGGGGGGGGCAGGGAGTTCGGGCGCGACGCCGGACGAAGGGCCTCACCCCGGGGCGCCCGTCACCGTGTTCCGTGCTCCTGTCGCCTGCCGAGGCCCGAGGGTGGTCGCCGGAAAGGGGAGAATCCGGTGATCCTGGACGGGCTCTGGTACGGCACCGCGCCGGCCTGGCAGCGCGTGGTGGCGCTCGCCACGCTCGGTCCGCCTTCGTTGGCGATGCGTCTTGGTGTGAGCGTGCGCAACGGGCTGTTCGACGCGGGGCTGCTGCCCGTCACGCGGGTCGACGGGCTGCAGATCGTCTCCGTTGGAAACCTCGTGGTGGGTGGTTCCGGCAAGACCCCGCTGGTCATCTTCCTGGCGCGCTGGGCTCTGGCGGCCGGTCGGCGCGTCGCGGTGCTGACGCGCGGCTACGGCCGTCAGGGAACGACTCCCCTCGACTTCGACGCGACGGCCCTACCGGACGAGCCGCGCACCTCCGACGAGCCGCGCCTGGTGGCCCGCAAGGCGCCGGGTGCGCGGATCTTCGTGGATTCGGATCGAGTGCGAGCAGCCCACGCGGCCAAGGCCTGGGGCGCGCAGGTCGTGTTGCTCGACGACGGGTTTCAGCACCGGCGGCTGGCCCGCGACGTCGATCTGCTGATCGAAGTGCCCGACGCATCCCCCCACGTTCTCCCGCTCGGGCCGGGCCGCGAGCCCGTATCCAGCCGTCGGCGGGCCACGGTTCGCATTCATGGGCCTGCGAGTTCGGATCCAACGGGCCGGCTCCTGGTCGAACGATTCGTCGGGCCGCAGGGGCCCGTGCCACGCCCGGGGCGAGCCTACGTGCTGTCGGGCATCGCGCGGCCCGCTCGCGTGCTGGAGAGCCTTCGGGCGCTCGCTGTCGACGTGGTCGGCCAAAGTCACTTCGCCGATCACCACCGCTTCACGTCGAGGGAGTTGGAGCAGGTGTCCCGAGCCGCCTGCTCGCTCGGAGCGCGCGTGGTGACGACCGAGAAGGACCGGGAGCGGCTCCCCACCGACTTCGACGCGGTCACCGTCGAGACGGCGCTGCTGATGACCCGGGGCCTCGACACGTTGGCTCGGGTCCTCGGGTGGCCCGAGGCTTGTGCCCCTGTGCCGTCGATGGAAGAAGGCGCGCCGTGAAGCGGCTCGCGGCGTTCCCGAAGGTGCGGGTGGTGGTGCTGGGCGACCTGGTGGCGGACCACTACCTCTACGGCCAGACGGAGCGCATCAGCCGGGAAGCGCCGGTGCTGATCGTCCGGCACGAGCATGACGAGGTGAAGCTGGGAGGCGGGGCCAACGCCGCTGCCAACGCGCGCGCGCTCGGTGGCCGGGTCACGGTGGTCGGACAGCTGGGCACCGACGAGATGGGCCGCGCGCTCCGGGGGCTGTGTGAGGCCCAGGGCATCGTCGTGCAGGCGGTGTCGGCGAAGGGAGTCTCCACCGAGACCAAGCTGCGCATCCTCGCGGGAGGCCTCAGCACGTCGCGGCAGCAGATGCTCCGGGTCGATCGCGGTGTCACCGGGCCGCTCCCGTCCTCCCTTCGCCGGGCGCTCGCCACCCGCCTGGCGCGGGCCGTCGAGGACGCCGATGTGGTGCTCGTCTCGGACTACGGCGCAGGGGTGGTGTGTGACGAGACGCGCGCGGTGGTGCGCGAGGCGGCCCAGCGGGGCGTGGCGGTATGTGTCGACTCGCGCTTCGCCCTGGGGGACTTCACGGGGGCGACGCTCTGCAAGCCGAACGAGCCGGAGTTGGGGGCGATGACCGGCCTGCCGGTCTCGACCGACGCCGAGGTCGACCGAGCGGCCCAGCGCGCGCTGGAGCTGCTCGAGTGTCAGGCCCTGGTGGTCACGCGGGGACGCAAGGGCATGGTCGTCTACGAGCCTGGCCAACGACCGGTTCGTTTGCCGGTGCACGGCTCCGAGGAGGCCGTCGACGTCACGGGCGCAGGCGACACGGTCATCGCGACGATGGCGCTCGCCCTCGGCGCGGGCGCCTCGTTCATCGAGGCTGCGCGCCTGTCGAACGTGGCGGGTGGGCTCGTCGTGCAGAAGCCCGGGACCGCGACGGTGAGCCGCGCCGAGCTGGCCCGGGAGCTGTCCCAGTGAAGCGGGTGACGCTCGAAGAGGCGGTCGAGCGGGTCGAGTCGTGGAAGCGCTCGGGCCTCAGGGTGGCGCTGGCGAACGGCGCGTTCGATCTCCTGCACGTGGGTCACGTCCGGTACCTCGAGGGGGCGAAGGCCCTGGCCGACCGGTTGGTCGTGGCCGTGAACTCCGACGCGTCGACGCGACGCCTCAAGGGGGAAGGGCGTCCGGTGGTTCCTGAGCTGGAACGGGCCGAGCTGATCGCGGCGCTCTCCTGTACTGACGCCGTGCTGGTCTTCTCCGAGCCGGACGTCCGCAGTGTCATCCGCGCCCTGCGACCTGACGTTCACGTCAAGGGCACGGACTATTCGCCCGAATCGATTCCGGAGCGTGACGAAGTGCTGGCCTACGGTGGTCGAGTCGCGGTCGCTGGAGATCCGAAGGATCATTCGACGACCGAGCTCGTCAAACGCCTCGGCCCCCAGCGTTAGGGAGGCTGTCCGGCACCGCCATCGGCGGTCGCTGGTGGCATCGGGCCGACGGCTGGGTGCTGCGAAGTTGATCACCGGGGCCGATGGGCCTACGCAGGCCTGATGCTGCGCAGCATGACGGGCTTCGGAACGGGGCGAGCGGTCGTGGACGACGAGGAGCTCGTCGTCGAGGTGAAGTCGGTCAACCACAAGTTCTGCGAGGTGAAGGCGCGCCTGCCCCGCGAGCTGACGGCGCTCGAGACGGCGCTAGTCCGTCGGGTCAAGGACCGGGTGGCCCGCGGGGCCCTCGACGTCTCGGTCAAGCGCTCCCGAAGCGCTGGCGTCGGTCTCGTTCCGGTCGTCGACACGGGCCTCGCCAGGGAGTACCGCCGCGCCTTCGCCGAGCTCGCGGCCGCGACGGGCCTCCCCGACACCACGACCATCAAGGATGTCGCAACCCTGCCGAACGTCGTGCGCCTCGATGAACCCCAGGTCGACCTCTCGAAGGCGACCCGGGCGATGGAGACGGCGGTCGACCAGGCGCTGACGGCGCTGGAGGCCATGCGTTCCGTCGAGGGCAAGGCCATCGAGAAGGACCTGCTGGCCCGCCTCGAGCTGGTCGCCCGCTCCGTCGCCGAGATCGAGCGCCGAGCGCCGCCGACGGTCGAAGAGTATCGAGCGCGGCTCGCCGACCGAATCGCCGAGCTGACCCGTGGCATGGTCGTCGACCCCCAGCGCCTGGCCCAGGAGGTGGCCTTCTTCGCGGAGCGGTGCGACGTCGCCGAAGAGCTCACCCGCCTGCGGTCCCACGTCGAGCAGTTCAAGCAGTTGTGCGTCGCGGCCGAGCCCTCGGGCCGCAAGCTCGACTTCCTCGTGCAGGAGATGCATCGCGAGGTGAACACCACCGGCTCCAAGAGCGCTGACGCCGCGGTCACGTCGTTGGTGGTCCAACTCAAGGCCGAACTCGAACGGGTTCGCGAACAGGTCCAGAACGTCGAATGAGAACGAACCCCGAAATCCCCGTGACGCCCGCTCCCGGGCTGCTGCTGGTGTTGTCGGCTCCGTCCGGTGCCGGGAAGACCACCCTGGCGCGCCGGCTCGAGAAGGAGTTCCCCCGCGCGCAGTTCTCGATCAGCTACACGACGCGGGACCCACGCGGGCAGGAGAAGAACGGCGTCGACTACCACTTCGTCGATCCCCGAACGTTCCTTCAGATGGTGAACCGTGGCGACTTCATCGAGTGGGCCGAGGTGCACGACAACTACTACGGCACCGCGCGCGGCATCGTCGACACGGCGTTCTCGACCCGCGGCATCGCGGTCTTCGACATCGACGTGAAGGGGGGCCTGGCGATCAAGTCGAAGTTCCCCGACGCCGTGCTCGTCTTCATCCTTCCGCCCTCGATGGAGGAGCTGGAGCGGCGCCTGCGAGGTCGGGGCACCGACAAGGACGAGACGATTCACCGTCGCCTGCTCGCCGCCCGTACCGAGATCGAGAAGGGCCTCGAGCGGTACGACTACCTGATCATCAACGACGAGCTGGACCGCGCCTACGAGGAGCTGAAGTCCGTCGTGATCGCAGAGCAGGCCCGCCGGGGCCGCGTCGATCTGAGCGCCCTCAAGCTTCAATCGCCCGATTTTTCAGGAGTTTCGGCGCCCGGGGAAAAATGAAGGCAGGGAGTTGACTCCCGAGTGTCGGATCTGTATATGCGCCGCCCCTCGCTGTCGGAGGGAAACCGTTGGGCGGGCAGGACGGGTGGTTGGCGAGTCGCAGAGCGAAGACGGTTGCAGGCGCAGTCAGGAAGTGAGAAGTGCCGCAGTCACAGGTGAATACGGCGCAGGCTCAGCACTTGTGCTGATCACCTGATCAACGAGCCTCCTCTGCCTCTGGCAGAAACGACGTGGAGAAAGGCTTGACGAGTTCGAGGAGGTCGATGTAGTACTGGCCCTCCCCGCAGCGACGAAGCCCTCGGAGCAGTCCAGAGGCGACGAAGCAGCGGAGCCAAGCAAACGGGAAACCGGTTGCAAACGGCAAAAGATGATGTAGAAGCGCCGCCCACGAACAACGGTTCGGACGGCAAAAGAAGTCGGAAGTACAGCGGTTTCGACCGCTCGCTCTTTGAAAACTGGATAGCAAACCCAAGAAGTTCTGCGGGTAACTGCAGTTCATTTGAGTGCTCGAGTCACAGACTCGGGCATCCCTTACGAAGTCTTCGGACGACGTAAGAGAGCACAAGACAACTCTTTCTTTGGAGAGTTTGATCCTGGCTCAGAACGAACGCTGGCGGCGTGCCTAACACATGCAAGTCGAGCGCGAAAGGAGCAATCCGAGTAGAGCGGCGCACGGGTGCGTAACACGTGGATAATCTGCCCTTGAATCTGGGATAACCTTCCGAAAGGTTGGCTAATACCGGGTAAGCTCACGGGGTCTTCGGACTCTGGGGGAAAAGTAGACCTCTATTTATAAGTTTACGTTCGAGGATGAGTCCGCGGCCCATCAGCTAGTTGGCGGGGTAATGGCCCACCAAGGCTACGACGGGTAGCTGGTCTGAGAGGACGATCAGCCACACTGGAACTGAGACACGGTCCAGACTCCTACGGGAGGCAGCAGTGGGGAATTTTCCACAATGGGCGAAAGCCTGATGGAGCAACGCCGCGTGTGTGATGAAGGTCTTCGGATCGTAAAGCACTTTCGACCGGGACGAAAAACCTCTGGCTAACATCCAGGGGCCTGACGGTACCGGGAGAAGAAGCACCGGCTAACTCTGTGCCAGCAGCCGCGGTAATACAGAGGGTGCAAGCGTTGTTCGGAATTATTGGGCGTAAAGCGCGTGTAGGCGGCTTGGCAAGTCAGATGTGAAAGCCCATGGCTCAACCATGGAAGTGCGTCTGAAACTGCCGAGCTTGAGTACCGGAGAGGATGGCGGAATTCCGCAAGTAGAGGTGAAATTCGTAGATATGCGGAGGAACACCGGTGGCGAAGGCGGCCATCTGGACGGTCACTGACGCTGAGACGCGAAAGCGTGGGGAGCAAACAGGATTAGATACCCTGGTAGTCCACGCTGTAAACGATGAGAACTAGGTGTCGTGGGTGTTGACCCCCGCGGTGCCGTAGCTAACGCATTAAGTTCTCCGCCTGGGAAGTACGGTCGCAAGATTAAAACTCAAAGGAATTGACGGGGGCCCGCACAAGCGGTGGAGCATGTGGTTTAATTCGACGCAACGCGCAGAACCTTACCCAGACTTGACATCCTGGAAAGCTGGCCCAAAAGTCGGCGTGCCCGCAAGGGAATCCAGAGACAGGTGCTGCATGGCTGTCGTCAGCTCGTGTCGTGAGATGTTGGGTTAAGTCCCGCAACGAGCGCAACCCTCGCCTTTAGTTGCCACGCAAGTGGATCTCTAGAGGGACCGCCAGTGATAAGCTGGAGGAAGGTGGGGATGACGTCAAGTCCTCATGGCCTTTATGTCTGGGGCTACACACGTGCTACAATGGCCGGTACAAAGCGTTGCCAACTCGCGAGAGGGAGCTAATCGCATAAAACCGGTCTCAGTTCGGATTGGAGTCTGCAACTCGGCTCCATGAAGTCGGAATCGCTAGTAATCGCAGATCAGCACGCTGCGGTGAATACGTTCCCGGGCCTTGTACACACCGCCCGTCACACCATGGGAGTCAATTGCTCCAGAAGTCGCTGCGATACGTCAGCGCCCAAGGAGTGATTGGTAACTGGGGTGAAGTCGTAACAAGGTAGCCGTAGGGGAACCTGCGGCTGGATCACCTCCTTTCTACGGAGACCACGGTTGTCTGGTCGAAGCTTCGGCTTCGGCGCGGGACACCAGGCGAGCCTTCGGGTTCGCCTCAGGTCACCAGGTCAACGTTCTCGCAGAACGAATGGGTTTGCTGTCTGGTTTTGAAGGAGCGAGCGTCTTGCTCTTTGACGGTTCGTGGAGTGTCTGACGGTTCGAAGACTGAACCGCCGTCCTGATTCGAGGGCCTGTAGCTCAGGTGGTTAGAGCGTACGCCTGATAAGCGTAAGGTCGGTGGTTCGAGTCCACCCAGGCCCACTTGAGTTCAGCTCGCTGGCAGCAGCGCGAGCCGAATGGGGCTGTAGCTCAGCTGGGAGAGCACCGGCTTTGCAAGCCGGGGGTCGTCGGTTCGATCCCGATCAGCTCCACACAGTTTTCGTCGCTCCGAGAGGAATGACGCGCTCTTTGAAAAGTGCATACGAAGAACAGAATTGAACAAGTCCAGTTGGCGATCTCACGCCAACTGGAGAATCGAAAGATCCGCTGCGAAGAGCAGGGGTCTGGATCTCGATCTCGAGTCGTTCGATGCACGGGCATCGACGTCGACGAGAACGAGGCAATTGTAAGCTACTAAGGGCGTGCGGTGGATGCCTAGGCGCTGAGAGGCGATGAAGGACGTGGGTGGCTGCGAAAAGTTCCGGGGAGTTGCCAACCAAACATTGATCCGGAAATTTCCGAATGGGGAAACCCGGCGGGTGTAATGACCCGTCACTCCATCCTGAATACATAGGGGTGGAAGAGCGAACCAGGGGAAGTGAAACATCTCAGTACCCTGAGGAAAAGAAAACAATGAGTGATTCTCGGAGTAGTGGCGAGCGAAACGGGAAAAATAAGCCTAAACCGATTCGACGAAAGTCGCGTCGGGGTTGCGGGTCCGCGGTAGGACCTTGGTTTGTTAGCGGAACTGCCTGGAAAGGCAGACCAAAGAGCGTGATAGTCGCGTACGCGAAAACGAACCGAGGCTGAGCGGGGTACCCAAGTAAGGCGGGACACGTGCAATCCTGTCTGAATCTGCCAGGACCATCTGGTAAGGCTAAATACTACTCAGCGACCGATAGTGAACAAGTACCGCGAGGGAAAGGTGAAAAGAACCCCGGTGAGGGGAGTCAAAAGAACCTGAAACCGCATGTCTACAAGCAGTTCGAGAGCAACGCGCAAGCAAGCTCGAGAGCGTACCTTTTGCATCATGATTCGGCGACTTAATATACGTCGCGAGGCTAAGCCGTTAGGTGGAGCCGGAGCGAAAGCGAGTCCGAAACGGGCGATAGTGGCGTGTATTATAACCCGAAGCGGGATGATCTACGCATGGCCAGGTTGAAGTGCGGGTAACACCGCATGGAGGACCGAACTCATGAGAGTTGAAAATCTCTGGGATGAGCTGTGCGTAGGGGTGAAAGGCCAATCAAATTCCGTGATAGCTGGTTCTCCCCGAAAGATATTTAGGTATCGGCTCAGGCAATTCAGTACCGAAGGTAGAGCACTGGAACGGCTAGGGGTCTCACCAGATTACCAAACCATACCAAACTCCGAATGTCGGTAACTGTTAACCTGGGACGCAGACGGTGGGTGATAACGTCCATCGTCAAGAGGGGAATAACCCAGACCAACAGCTAAGGTCCCTCAGTCCAGGCTAAGTGAACACTAGAAAGGATGTGGCGGGTCATTGACAACCAGGAAGTTGGCTTAGAAGCAGCCATCTTTTAAAGAAAGCGTAATAGCTCACTGGTCGAGACAAGCCGCGCCGAAAATGTAACGGGGCTAAGTCTGGCACCGAAGCTTTGGGTCATGCAGATTTTGATCTGTATGGCGGTAGGGGAGCGTTGAAACTGCTGCGAAGCACGATGGTAATGGCGTGTGGAGCGGTTTCGAGTGCTGATGCCGAAATGAGTAGCGATAAGGGAAGTGAGAATCTTCCCCCCCGTAAACCTAAGGTTTCCTGGGTCAAGTCAATCTTCCCAGGGTTAGCCGGACCCTAAGTCGAGCCCGAAAGGGGTAGATGATGGAAAGCAGGTTAATATTCCTGCGCCGGCTTACGGAAGTTGAACTGAGGGGTGACGGAGAAGGTTAACTGAGCTGCTGCAGTGGATGGCAGTCTAAGGTCGTAGGCGTGTCAGGTACGATGAAAGGCCTGGCAGTCATCGCCGAGAGCCGAATGCGAGGGCGCAAGCCCAGAGTCAGTGATACCCCGCTCCCAAGAAAAACCTCGCAGGGATTCCGTAGGTCGTCCGTACCGTAAACCGACACAGGTGGGTGAGGCGAGTAGCCTCAGGGGCCCGAGAGAACTCTCCTCCAAGGAACTAGGCAAATTGACACCGTAACTTCGGAAGAAGGTGTGCCCACTTCGGTGGGCCGCAGAGAATAGGGGGTAGCGACTGTTTACCAAAAACACAGGACTCTGCGAAGGCGAGAAGCCGACGTATAGGGTCTGACTCCTGCCCGGTGCTGGAAGGTTAAGGGGATCCGTCAGCGCAAGCGAAGCGGTGATCCGAAGCCCCAGTAAACGGCGGCCGTAACTATAACGGTCCTAAGGTAGCGAAATTCCTTGTCGGGTAAGTTCCGACCTGCACGAAAGGAGTAACGACTTCCCCGCTGTCTCGGAGAGGGACTCGGCGAAATTGAAATAGCTGTGCCGATGCAGTTTACCCGCGGAAAGACGGAAAGACCCCGTGAACCTTTACTACAACTTGACAGTGACACTAGGGATTGGCTGTGTAGGCTAGGTGGGAGCCTTTGAAGCCGGGCCGCCAGGTTCGGTGGAGGCATCAGGTGAAATACCACCCTGCTGGTTTCTGGTGTCTAACCGCATCCCGTCATCCGGGATCGGGACACTGTCTGGTGGGTAGTTTGACTGGGGCGGTCGCCTCCCAAAGAGTAACGGAGGCGCGCGATGGTTCCCTCAGCCTGATTGGAAACCAGGCGTCGAGTGCAATGGCATAAGGGAGCTTGACTGCAAGAGCGACGGCTCGAGCAGGTGCGAAAGCAGGTCATAGTGATCCGGTGGTTCTGAATGGAAGGGCCATCGCTCAACGGATAAAAGGTACTCCGGGGATAACAGGCTTATCTCCTCCAAGAGTTCACATCGACGAGGAGGTTTGGCACCTCGATGTCGGCTCATCGCATCCTGGGGCTGGAGCAGGTCCCAAGGGTTTGGCTGTTCGCCAATTAAAGCGGTACGCGAGCTGGGTTCAAAACGTCGTGAGACAGTTTGGTCCCTATCTTCCGTGGGCGTAGGAGGCTTGAGAGGCTCTGACCTTAGTACGAGAGGACCGGGTTGGACGCACCTCTGGTGTACCAGTTGTCGCGCCAGCGGCACCGCTGGGTAGCCATGTGCGGATTGGATAACCGCTGAAAGCATCTAAGCGGGAAACCGACCTCAAGAATTGGCCTCCCGGGGAGCAATCCCCCTGAAGACCCGATGGAGACTACGTCGTTGATAGGCCGGATGTGTAAGCACAGCAATGTGTTCAGCTAACCGGTACTAATCGGTCGTGCGGCTTACATTGTCTCTTTCTCGATGGCGTTCCATCCCATGTGGTTGGAAGCGATTCGAGGTCGAGATCGAGACCCCTGCAGCCCTGGTGCTGCAGTTCGATTCCCCGCTCCTCGTGAGTGGATGTTCAATTCTGACTTCGTATGCACTTGAGTTTTTCCGGTGGCTATATCGGAGGGGTCACACCCGTTCCCATCTCGAACACGGAAGTTAAGCCCTCCAGAGCCGATGGTACTCCGCGGGAAACCGCGCGGGAGAGTAGGTCGCTGCCGGATCTTTTGACCCCGCACCAGGAAACTGGTGCGGGGTCTTCTTTTTTTTGGCCTTCGGCCCGTTTTTGGGTCCTGTCCGATAGCGGCGGGAGAGCCCTGTGCGCCGGCACCGGTGGTGGGTGTTCCTGAGAGGTTTCGAGCACTTGGGAGTGCTAGAGTGCCCTTGTCTGATTGACGCAGCGACCCCCGGGGACTATCGTTTCTTGCCTCGGGTGCAGTCGGTCTGCACCTCTTCCAGGTTCACCCGCGTCCCAACCCCCGGATGAAGAAGCCCACGGTCTTCGGCAAGTACCTGCTGCTCGAACGGCTCAACGTGGGCGGTATGGCCGAGGTGTTTACCGCGAAGGCCTTCGGCGTCGAGGGCTTCGAGCGGATCCTTGCCATCAAGAAGATTCTCCCCACGATGGCGGAGGATGAAGAGTTCATCACGATGTTCATCGACGAGGCGCGGATCAGCGTTCAGCTGAATCACGCCAACGTCGTCCACATCCACGAGCTCGGCAAGCACGACGACGCCTACTACATTGCGATGGAGTACGTGTCGGGCAAGGACCTGCGCGCTCTCCTCGAGCGCTTCCGGCGTCGACGCGAGATCATGCCGACGGCAATGGCGGTCTTCGTCGCCTCGAAGATGTGCGAAGGCCTCGACTACGCTCATCGGAAGAAGGACGCCCGCGGGCAAGAGCTCCACATCATTCACCGCGACGTCTCGCCGCAGAACATCCTCATCTCCTACGAGGGTGAGGTGAAGATCATCGACTTCGGCATCGCCAAGGCGGCGAACCGGAGCCAGAAGACTCAGGCGGGGATCCTCAAGGGCAAGTTCGGGTACATGAGCCCGGAGCAGGTGCGTGGACAGCCCATCGACCGTCGCAGCGACATCTTCGCGGTCGGCGTCACCCTCTACGAGATGCTCACCGGCGAGAAGCTCTTCGTCGGAGAGTCAGACTTCTCCACCCTCGAGAAGGTCCGCAACGCCGAGGTCCCGCTCCCGCGGCAGTTCAATCCCAACATTCCCGCGGGCCTCGAGAAGGTCGTTCTCAAGTCACTCGCCCGCGAGGTGGAGGATCGCTACCAGTGGTCGAGTGATCTGCAGGAGGACCTCATGCGGTTCCTCCTCGCGGGTGATGCGATCTACTCGGCCAAACACCTCTCCGCGTTCATGAAGGAGGCCTTCGCCGAGGACCTCTACCGTGAAGCCGAAAAAATGGAGCGCTACGCCTCGGTGAGCAAGCCCGAGGACCTCGAGAACTCCGGGGTGACTGCAGCGCCAAAGAAGAAGGCTCCAACGGCGCCAGCCCCGCCGCCCCCAGCTCCCCCCAGCGGCGCCCGCTCAAAGAGTTCCCAGGCTGCTGTTTCGGTCGCCAGTGGCGCCGGCGCGCTGGCGATGGGCCCCCAGAACGCGACGCTCAACATTCCCCCGCCCTCGGCCGAGGAGTTGGCCGAGATGGACGGCACCGCGGATCGCACCATCATCATGCCCAGCGAGACGGCGCCGAAGCCGACTGCGCAGGCTCAGGCCGAGGTCGATCTCAAGACGGCTGTCGGCCTCAAGTCTCCGTACTCCGACAAGAGCGCGCCCCCGGCGGCGGCCGCGAACCGGGCGCAGCTGCGTCCCTCGACGAGGCGGACGACCGGCAACGTCGGCAATGCGACGACGCACGACAACCTCTCGCCCGGCGCGCTGAGCGCGCTCTCCCAGGACGCACGAGCGATCGACAGCACCGAACCGCCCCACTCGGTGAAGGACGACGACACCAACAACGATCTCAAGCCCATCGAGATGACTGGGTTCCGCCCCGCCCTCGAGGTCGATGAGGACGGGAATGAGGTGCCACCACCCGAGGACATCAACGCCACGATGGCGCCGATGTCGCGGCCCAGCCGCCCGAAAGTGGTGATCGGCGACGCTCCGGTCAATGGGGCAACCACCGTCGGTCCGTCGCCGTTGTCGATCAACGAGACGCTGGCGCCGGCGAGCACCCGAGCCTTCGAGGTGCCGGAAGGTGACGAAGACGGGCATCAGCAAGGCGACGGTGAAGGGCTCGAACAGCATGAGAGCACCGCTGAAAGGCCGGCGCTCAAGCCCGAGCGCCGGCGCGCGACTCCAGCCCCGCGACCCGGCCAGCGTCGGGCTCCCGCTCCGCGGGGACAGCCCAGGAGCAGCTCCCAGAAGAAACCTGGCGTCATGATCGCCATCGGGGCCCTCGCCGTGGTCGCGGTGCTCGTGGTGGGCGCCGCCGTCTACAAGCTCGCTGGCTCCGCCAAGGGCAAACTGGGCATCGTCGCCAAGCCCGAGGTGGCGTTCACCGTCAACATCGGGGGCAAGTCGTTCGATCACACGGAGGCCATCGAGCTCGATCCAGGCAAGTACACCGGCCTGCTCCAGCCGCGCGTCGCCGGCTACGCGAAGCAGACGATCGAGGTCGAGATCGTCGCAGGGAAGATGAAGCAGGTGACCGTGCCGATGAAACCCGAGGCCGCGGAGCCCCCGGAGGCGCAGAAGCCCGATCCGGTGCCGACCGCTCCAATCGATCTCGGCACGCAAGACCCGGTCAAGACGGAGCCCGCCAGGACGGCCCCACCCAAGACTGACCCAGCGAAGACCGAACCCGCGAAGACCGAACCCGCGAAGACCGAACCAGCGAAGACCGAACCGGCGAAGGCAGAGGCGCCCAAGCCCTGGTCCGTCACGGTGACTTCCAACGAGGCGAACGTCGAGATCACGCTCGACGGGCAGGTTCGTGGTCAGACTCCAGAAGTGCGGGTCAGCGACCTGACGCCGGGCAAGACCTACCGAGGGATCGCGCGGAAGAGCGGCTTCATCTCCGAGACCTTCACGGTTGAGAACAAGGCGAACGAGCCGTCGGTCAGCGTCGACGTCGTGCTCAAGCCCGAGTCCGTGAAGGAGCCTCCAAAGAAGGATCCGCCGCCCGTGATCAAGAAGGATCCTCCCGCTGTCGTGAAGAAGGATCCACCTCCGCCACCGCCTCCGCGTGACCCACCGCCGCCGAAGGCCTCCGCGGCGAAGGGCAAGCTCATGAAGGTCAACTCGAACCCGGTCGGCGCCGAGGTGTTCGTCGATGGGAAATCGACAGGCCGCAAGACGCCGATCCTTCCGAAGGAGCCGCTCGAGCTCTCGGCCGGCAAGCACAAGCTGACCTTCAAGCTGGGCGGCAAGATGTCGCCGCCCGTCGAGGTCGTGGTCACGGAAGGCGAGAACAGCACGCTCATTCGCGGTGAGATTCCGCAGTAGCGAAGGCCGGGTGCGGGTGAAGGCTGCCGACCCGGTGCGCGAATCGGGCCCGGCTCCTCGTCAGAATGGGGGCTTGTCGGGACGGCGCCCGAGCTCTGCACCGCTCAAGTCGGAGACCCCGGCTCCACCGCGTCGAGCAACACCGAGGCGAGGTCTTCCCGCCTGCACGCGTCGAACAAGTTGATGCGCGCAACCATCGTTATCTCAGGCCCACCCACTGACGACGGCCCCCGGTTCGTCAGCCGCGGCGGCCGGAGAATCGTCACCTCGAGGCCGCTCGAGCGCAGCCGGGCCTTCATGCGACGGCGGAGTGGGACCGTCCTCGTGTTCAGCTCGAGAGGACGGATGGCGAACTTGTGGCCCAAGGTGTTCTCCCCGCCGCTCTGAAAGTGAGCCATCCCTCAACTGGGTGCGTTTGCTTGAGAAGGCCCGGTCTGCATTTCCAGCGGGATGCTGGACACGGATGAGGTGACGACGATTTGGCGGCTGGTGCTGGTGAAGCAGCACGAGGCGCTGACGCGAGGTCAAGGTCCCCTGCGGTCGCTGCGGCGCGGGATGACGACAAGATGAAGAAGGCGGAAGTCCAACGTCGGGTGCTCCGTTTCTGGCCGGCGGGTGGAGCACTTCCAGAACGGCCGAAGCACTGCGCCGAAAGGCGCAGCACGCACCCCTGACCACCTCGACGAGGGTGCGACGGCCATGTGCGTGGTGAGCGCTCTTGCGGCGGGCGGCTGGGGAGCGCGCTGACGCGTTGCTCCGTGGCGGTCGGCTTCACGGGCGCAGCAGCCCATGGCATAGGGTCGACATGCAGACGTTCCCCGCATCCACCGCCGCCTCCGCCAATCTCGCGCCAGGCACTTCGCAGCCCTTCAAGTACCCGCTGGAGCGCCAGTTCGTCGAGCCCGACTGGACTCGCATTCCCGGCTACCGGAGCGTCACGAAGGCGGAGTGGGAGACCGCGCTGTGGCAGCGCAAGCACACCATCAAGAACCTCAAGGAGCTCAAGGCGGCCCTCGGGGCGCTGTTGCCCGAGTCGCTCGCGGCGTCGATCGAACGGGACCAGCGTGAGCGGGCCACCATGTCGATCCTCCTGACGCCGCACATGGTCAACACCATGAACATGGACGACCTGTGGGGTGACCCGCTGCGTCGCTACATGCTGCCGGCGTTCGACGATCGGCACCCCGTCTATCCGAACCACCCGAAGGCCTCGCGCGACTCGCTCCACGAGGCCGAGATGTGGAAGGTCGAGGGGCTGACCCACCGTTACCCGACCAAGGTGCTGGCCGAGATGCTCTCGACGTGCCCCCAGTACTGCGGGCACTGCACGCGGATGGACCTGGTCGGGAACGACACCGCGCAGGTCGACAAGCTCAAGTTCAAGGTGACGCAGCCCGAGCGATGGACGCAGATGCTCGAGTACTTGCGCAAGACGCCGACGGTGCGCGACGTCGTCGTCTCCGGCGGGGACGTGGCCAACGTGCCCATCGCCCAGCTCGAGAGCTTCGTCAGCCAGCTCCTCGACATTCCCAACATTCGCGACATTCGCCTGGCTTCGAAGGGCCTGATGGGGATTCCGCAGCACTTCCTCCAGGACTCCGTGATGGCCGCGATGGAGCGCCTCGCGAAGAAGGCGTTCGAGCGCAACGTCGACCTGGCCCTCCACACCCACGTCAACAACGCCAACCAGGTGACGCCCCTGCTGGGCCGCGCCGCGAAGAAGCTGCTCGAGGTGGGCTTCCGAGACGTGCGCAACCAGGGCGTGCTGCTGCGCGGGGTCAACGCGACGTCAACGGATCTGCTCGAGCTCGCCTTCATGCTGCTCGATCACGCGCGGATCCTCCCGTACTACTTCTACATGTGCGACATGATCCCCAACTCTGAGCATTGGCGGGTCTCGGTCTGGGAGGCGCAGAAACTCCAACACGACATCATGGGGTACATGCCGGGCTTCGCGACGCCGCGCATCGTGTGTGACGTGCCCTACGTCGGCAAGCGGTGGGTTCACCAGGTGGCCGAGTACGACCGCGAGAAGGGCATCTCGTACTGGACGAAGAATTACCGCACGGGCATCGAGTGGCAGGATCCCGAAGCGCTCAACCGGAAATACGAGTTCTTCGACCCGCTCTACACGGTGCCCGAGGCTGGTCAGGCCTGGTGGCGGGAGCAGGCGCAGAAGTCGGCGCAGCTGTCTCATTCCGTCCACGCCTGAGATGGCTCGCGGGGCTGTGGATCGCCCTGGGCGTGGGGTGCGCGACGATGTCGGCGACGACGCGACGGCCTGTCACCGCGGTGCTCTTCGAGATTCCAGTCAGGGATTTGCCGCAGGCCATCCCCTTGTGCGAACGGGTTTTCGAGACGACCCTCGAGCGCGCCAGCATCGATGGACTCGAGATGGCGCTGTTTCCGGACTCCACCGGAGTGGGCGCCAGTGGAGCGCTGTGGCGGGGGGAGACGTACGTGCCGAGCCGGAACGGAACGTGGGTGTCCCTGCAGGTGAAGAGCGCTGAAGCGACCCTGTCGAGAGCCGTGGCCGCCGGCGGCCGGCTGCTCTCCCCGGTCAAGCAGGTGATCGCCCAGGCTGTCGTGGCGGAGTACGAGGATCTCGAGGGCCACCGGGTCGGGCTCCTCGAGCGCCGCTGAGCACCCCTTCCGTGGGACGACCCCCTCGGGTACAGGACGGTGCGTGAGCTTCGACGAGTCGTCACCAACTCCAGCCCATGGGACTCCCCGACCGCGGGGCTGGTCCCGTCGGCAGGAGCTCTTCCCGGATGCCACCGACGAGCAGTGGAACGACTGGCGTTGGCAGATGCGCAACGCGGTGAAGGATGGCGGGGCGCTGGCGAAGAAGCTGGCGCTGACGCTCGACGAGCGGGCGGGCATCGAAGAAACGGCCTCGATCTTCCGGCTCGGAATCTCGCCGTACTACCTCTCGCTCATCGACCCCGATCACCCGTTCTGTCCCGTCCGGATGCAGGCCATTCCGGTGAAGGCCGAGGCGCGCAAGCGGCCGGGTGAGCTGCGCGACCCGCTCGGCGAAGACCCGAAGCGACCAGTGGAGGTGATCGTCCACAAGTACCCCGATCGGGTGCTGTTCCTCGCGCTCGACACCTGCTCGGTCTACTGCCGCCACTGCACGCGCCGGCGCATCACCAACGGCGGCGAGGCGGAGCTCAATAAGGCGGAGCTGAACAAGGGCCTCGAGTACGTACGCTCCCACCCGCAGGTGCGCGACGTGCTCCTGTCAGGAGGCGACCCGTTCCTGCTCTCGGAAGAGCGGCTCGAGCAGATCCTCGCGCCGCTGCGGGCGATTCCCCACGTCGAGATGATCCGCATCGGGACGCGCATTCCCGTGTGCCTGCCGATGCGGGTGACGGAGGCGCTGGCGAAGCTGCTCCGACGGCATGCGCCGCTGTTCGTGGTGACGCACTTCAACCACCCCAGGGAGATCACCCCCGAGGCGCGAAAGGCGTGTGAGCTCCTCGTCGATCATGGGGTGCCGGTGGAGAACCAGGCTGTGCTCATGCGGCGCCTCAACTCAGACGCACGGATCATCACCGAGCTCTCGCATGAGTGTCTCAAGATGCGCGTGCGGCCGTACTACTTGCACCAGATGGACGTCGCCGAGGGCCTCGAGCACCTGCGTACGCCGATCGACGCGGGTGTGAAGATCATCGAGCAGATGCGCGGGTGGACGACCGGCCTTGCGGTGCCGCACCTGGCGGTCGACCTCCCAGGCGGTGGCGGCAAGGTGACGGTGCAACCCGACTACGTGATGGAGCGCCGGCCGACCCAGACGGTGTTCCGCAACTACCGGGGCCAGCCCTACGTGTACCCGGAGCCCGAAGAGACCGACTGTACGTGCCCGTATGACGAGGTGTGGCGCGCTCGCTGATGCGGTCACGTCATCGGGCCGGCTGAAACGTGAAGTTCGGGTCGCCGTGCTCGAGG
Organism: Myxococcaceae bacterium; assembly: GCA_044352295.1. GTDB lineage: Bacteria > Myxococcota > Myxococcia > Myxococcales > Myxococcaceae > Xiheimicrobium. The sequence continues at coordinate 3,447 of JBILEB010000070.1, read as the reverse complement.
ACGCTGGAGGACAGCGCCGAGCTCACAGCCCACCAGCAGGCTCCGGACGGCCCGGAGCAACACGCACACACACCGCGCCGGAAGGGTCCGCTCGATCGCTTCGAAGCGGCTGATAGCCGTACCCATGTCCCGATGGGCCTGCGCGGCAAACGCGAGCGCTTCCGTCGCCAACACTGGCAGTGTTTGGAGGAAGGAGCCCTCGGCGCGTTCGGGCACCTCCAGCTGGTCGTTCGCAGACGGAACGGCGATTTCCCCGCCCGCGTTCCCGTGAACAATGCTCAGCGCTTGCCCGACTTCGCTCCCGTTGCCTTCGGAGCCGGCGAGTCGGCCGACTTCTCGAGGCTGTCCTGCTCGGAGGCGGCAGCTTGATCGCTCTCGTAGTCCTTCGGCAGGCCCTGCTCGACCACGGGCTGGGCACCTTCCTTCTCCTCGAGGACGACCGGCGACTCGTCGGAGAAGCCCTTTTGCACGACGATCTCCCGACCTTCGTCCTTCTTCGCGGCGGCGGCCTTCTCGGCGTCGGCTTTTTCGCGGGCCTCTTGCGCACGGGCGGCCTGCTTGACGGCCTCGGCCTGGTCGCGGCTGCGGTTGATCGACGAACGGGCCCACTCGCGCTGGCTGACGCCGTACTTCTCGAGCACCTTCGTCTCGGCCGCGTTGAGGTCGCGGATCATCTGCGCGCGTTCCTCGCGGGTCAGCTCGGTGGACTTCTTGTTACCGTACCGCGCCGTGACCGCAGCGGCCTCACGAGCCTGCTCGCGCTCGATGGTGGCCAGGCGTTCCGCGTCGAACTGACCGAGGGCGACGGCGAGCAGGGTGACGGCGAAGACGCTCATGGCCATCGAAGCTACCGCGCCTCATGTGAGGCGTGTCCAGTGCGGCGGGGCCTTACTTCGGGCAGCTCGAGCAGGACTCGTTGAACTTCGCGCAGTCCTCCTGCGAGGTGACGCACTTCTTCTGGAAGTCGGCGCGATCGGGTGCCTTGCCCGCGATGTCGCAGGCCTGCTTCGAGAGCCCACACGCCTTGTCCTTGAGGCTGCAGAAGTCCTTGCAGGTCGCGTCCGTCCGGGTGCGGAGCTCCTCGAGCTGGGCGGCGATCTGGTCCATCACCTCGTCATCGGTGCCGGCGACGGTCGTCACCGCCTGCTTGGGGCAGCCAGTAAGGAGGACGAGCGCCGCGAGGGACGGGAGAGCGAGACGGACGAAGGGAGTCATGACGCCGTGTGTAAACGCGGGTGCTGGGACCCACAAGAACTTCACCTCGGAGGTGCCGGTTGGGTGACGTCGGTCGTCCACTGCCGCCACCGGCGAACCAGGTCGTCCTTCAAATAGAACCAGCCGGACAGGGCCAGGACGAGGACGATGGCGATGCGGCGCAGCCACGTCTCTCGGGCGTACTCGGGCGATTCGAGCTCGGCCCGCTCGGCGGCTGCGAGCCGGTCCCGGAGGATGGCGGCGTGCGTGGTGAGGGCGCGGAGGCCGTCGACGAGGCGTCCGAGGCGTTGTGATGTCGGGGGCGTGGGGGACTCGAGGGCCGCGATGAACTCGGCTGCAGCGCGTCGCTCGTCGTCGAAGTCCCCGGCCGGGGGTGGTGGAGCTCCCTCAAGCGCCGCTTCGAAGGCGATCGAGGCCCGAAACAACAGCAGATCGGCCGCGGGGAGCTCGATGCCATAGAACTTCGCGAAGCTGGCCTGGTCGCGCCCGGCCCCGGAGGCCGTCTCGGCGACGAACCGCGCGGAGAGGACTGAGGCGAATGCAGGTGCACTCGAAATGCTGGAGCCTGAGGCCGTCTCGGCGATGAACCGCGCGAAGAGGACCTGGAGCGCCCTGGGGTGCAGGCGGTTCAGCGCAGTGAGGAGTCCGTCGACATCCACACCGAGCCTTCTGCCACGGTCAAATCCTTGAGGCGATCGATCGCTGTCGTACCCTGTGCGACATGCGTGTGGCCCTGGTGCTGGCTGTGACGGTCCCGGCGCTGTCGGGCGCCGCGGAAACGATGCGAATCGCGGTGGGTCCCGAGACCCCGGCAGCGATCGTCTCGGGCCAGCAGCTGTCCTGCGGTGACGACCTCGACGATGGGGAGTTCGTGGCCCTCGGGCGTGACCGGGTGACGCTGCGCCGGAAGGAGCGAAGGCTGACCCTGGACGAGGCACCGATTCCAGGGGCGGCGATCCGCTGCCGGGCCGTCGGGGCGATCGAGGTCAATGGCGTCCACGTGCAGGGCGACGTGGTGGTGCTCGCCGGGAAGAGCCAGCTCGTGGTGGTGAACGTGCTGCCGCTCGAGGCGTACTTGCAGGGCGTGCTGGGCAGTGAGATGCCGAAGTCGTTTCCGATCGAGGCGCTCAAGGCCCAGGCGATCGCCGCGCGCACCTATGCGCTCAACAAGAAGCTCGAGCAGTACGGCCAGCCGTTTCACCTCGGCAGCTCCGTCATCAGCCAGGTGTACAAGGGGCTGGCGTCGGACGACCCTCGGACGCGTGAGGCCATCGAGGCAACGAAGGGGTTGGTGCTCACCTGGCAGTTGCAGCCAATCGAGGCGTACTTCCATGCGTCGTGTGGAGGGCGCACCGAGTCGGGAGCCGAGGCCCTGGGGCGCGACCTGCCGTACCTGCAGTCGGTGAGCTGTCCGTGCGGGAAGCTGCCGACGAGTCACTGGACGCTGAAGGTGGCGCCGAAGGAGCTGGGCGCGAAGGGCGCCTCGCTGCAGGTGCAGGGCCGCTCACCGACGGGGCGAGTGCGACGGGTGCAGGTGGGGCCGCGCTCCATCGATGCGGTGAGCTTCCGGGAGCGGCTTGGCTACATGCGGCTCAAGTCGCTGGACTTCGAGGTCGCCGCGCAGGCGAAGGACGGGTGGGTCCTCAAAGGCCATGGGTTCGGACACGGCGCAGGGTTGTGCCAATGGGGCGCGCGGGTGCTGGCTGACGGGGGGAAGGACTTCCGCGCCATCCTCGAGCACTACTACCCGGGCACCGAGCTGCAGACGCTGTACGAGTAAGCGCGGATCTCCGCCGGAGGGAGCTCGGCTCGAGGTGTCCTACCCGCTGTCCATCACATGCCTGAGCACCGGGTCCCCTCGCACCGGGAGCGCCGGACCTGCGAACACCCGATTCGCGAGCCGGTACCAGTCGCGAGTCGAGCCCCTCGAGGCCTCGTGTGCGCGGGAGCGCATGCTTCACTTGTGCGACGTGGCCTGCGCCGATAACGGGCATTCACCCGATGCACACCGACGACTTCGACTACCACCTCCCGCCGGAGCTCATCGCGCAGGCGCCGTTGGAGCGCCGGGACGCGAGCCGGCTCCTGCACGTGCGTCGCGACACTGGCGTCTGGAGTCATCGGCAGTTCACCGACCTGCCGTCGCTGCTCCGGGCGGGCGATCTCCTCGTGCTCAACGACTCCCGCGTCATCCCCGCGCGCCTCATCGGCCGGAAGGTCGAGACGGGCGGG
>JBILEB010000010.1:0-85896 GCA_044352295.1 Myxococcaceae bacterium | reverse complement strand
CGCTCCAGAAGGTCCTCGAGGCCAGCACCGGCCCCGACATTCCGGTGCCCCGGCAGCTCTTCGTGAACCGCAACCTCCACTTCTCCCGCGTCGAGCTCGTCGGCTTCGACATGGACTACACGCTCGCTATCTACCACCTGCGCCGCCTCGAAGAGCTCTCGTACGAGATGACGATCGACCGCCTCGTCACCTCCAGGGGCTACCCCGAGGTGATCCGCCGCATTCCCTACGATCACGCCTTCGTCATGCGCGGGCTCTTCATCGACAAGAAGCACGGCAACCTCATCAAGATCGACCGCTTCGGCCACGTCGGCCGCGCCTACCACGGGCGCACGGCCGTCCCGGACGAGACGCTCCAGGCGCTCTACCGCAACGAGCGCATTCGCCTGAAGAACCCCGAGTACGCGTGGATCGACACGCTCTTCGCCCTCCCCGAGGCCTGTCTCTACGCGGGCATCGTCGACCTCTTCGAGAACGAGCTCAAAGCCCCCTGCGACACGGTGAAGCTCTACGACGACATTCGCGACGCCATCGACACCGTCCACCGCGACAACTCCCTCAAGACCGTCATCCGCAAGGACATCGCCCAGTACATCTTCAAGGACCCCGAGCTCGGCCCCGCGCTCCACAAGCTGCGCTCCGGCGGGAAGAAGCTCTTCCTCCTCACGAACTCGGCCTTCGACTTCACCCGCGCCGTGATGACGTACCTCCTCGACGGCGTGGTGCCCGAGTACCCGAGCTGGCGGAACTACTTCGACTTCGTCGTCACCGATGCGCGCAAGCCCGAGTTCTTCTCGGGCGCCAACCCGTTCCTCGAGGTCGATCAATCGAAGGACGACAACTCGGTCATCGGCGAGGCCACCGTGCTGGAGCGCGGCCGCGTCTACAAGGGCGGCAACCTCGCGGCCTTCGAGCGCATGACGGGCTCCGCCGGAGAGTCGGTGCTCTACGTCGGCGATCACATCTACGGCGACATCCTCAAGTCCAAGAAGACCTCGATGTGGCGCACGTGCATGATCGTCCAGGAGATCGAAGACGAGATCGCCTACCTCGAGTCCCGCCGCGACGAGGTGACGTCCCTCGCCGAGGTCGAGCTGCTCCAGGCCCGGCTCGATGACGAAGTGCAGCGCCGGAAGGTGCGGCTCAACCAGGTCGAGCGGCGCATCGAGAAGGGCGAAGGCGACGTCGCGCAGCTCCAGGAGGAGTTCAAGACCACCAAGGCCGAGCTCGACCGCGTCCGCAAGGCGCTCAAGGAATGCACCGCCGTCGTGAAGGTCGTCGAAGCGGACGTCGAGGCCGGCTTCAACCGGTACTGGGGCCTGCACTTCAAGGAAGGCAGCGAGAACTCACGCTTCGGCGAACAGGTCGAGCAGTACGCGTGCCTCTACACGAGCCGCGTCTCGAACTTCGTCTTCTACTCGCCCATGCACGTCTTCCGATCGCCCCGCGAGCAGATGCCCCATGAGCAGGCCGGGGCGCTGTCCGGAAAGCTCGGCACCATGGGCAGCGAGGGCCTGCCGAAGGCGTCGTTGCGCGCGCCCACCGAGATTCCCTGAAGCCACTACCGCCGGCCGCCGTCCCCTTCTTGTCGACACACACCAAGCTCGTTGCCGAGCGTGCGCTCACAGAACGAGTTGGGCAGGCAATCGGAGACATCCCGGCACTCGCGCGGACCCAGGCACGACCCGAGGGCCAGCGAGCCGAAGAGGAGGAGCAGCCAGCGCATCGCGCGACCAGTCTGTCACGCGTTCATGCTCGAAGTCAGAACCGGCCGCTGAGCGCAGGCCCGACCGCGATGCCTTCGTTCCGCCAGCCCGCCGGCGCCAGGGTCATCGAGGGCTGAATCACCGGGCTTCCCCCAGGCGTCCGAGGCGTCTCGTCGGAGGTGACGAAGTACGTGATGCCGAAGGTCGCCGCGGTGGTGAGGAGCGTGGCAGCGCCGACCAGCGGCAGGTTCCCCGACGAGAGCGCCGCGCCCAGGAGGAACGTCACCAGCCCGACGCCCAGCGGCAGCGCCGTCAATTTGAGGATGCGACCGCCCGCTAGATCCGGTCCCAGCGCCCAGATTGACCCGAGCGCCATGCCGACCGCTGGCGCGAGCAACAACGCCACCTGCGCAACCTGCCCACTGACCCGACCTCCGAAGAGCAGGAGCGTCAGCCCCGTCACGACGAACGCGTAGCCCGAGGTCATCGCCATCAACGCGAGATCGTCTCCCGATATGTCGTCCTGCACGTTGCGCAGCGCGATGACCGGAACGAGCGCGCCGAGCTGCGAGAAGGCCAGCGCGATCAACGCCGCCGCGCTGAAGCTCGTCAGCAGCGCCGAGGCCAACCCGAAGCCCGCCAACGCACCGACGCCCGTACCGAGCGCGATCGTCCCTGCCGTCGCCAGCCCGACCGGATGGAAGTACTGCACCACGCCGTGCGCGGCCCCGAGCAGGAGTCCGCCCGCGAGCGCGCCGAGAAACGCCTGGCCTCCTCCGAGCGCCCCGCCCGTCATCCAGCCTGCTCCGGCGAGCCCTCCGAGGACGAGCCCGTCGACGACCTGTGAGAACGCGTACAACGCCCCACCCCGGCCTGCGGAGAATCGGTTGTACCGCGCGGGCGTCGCCGTTCGGTCCGCCAGCTTCGGCCCCGCCTCTTCAGCGACGGGTGGCGCAGGCGGCGGCGTCGTCGCGACCGGTACGTCCTCCGCGGGCACCGGCACCGCGTCCTGCGCGATGGCGCTCGAGGCCAGGAACGTGACCAACACCATCCCCATCCGAGCAATCATGCGGCGCACCAAAGCACGCACCGTGCCGAACGGTTCGCGACGGAAGTGTGCGTGGCCGCTGATGGACTGCCGACGTTCGTCACGGATTTCCGTGGGCTCGCCCCCAGAAGACGTGCGCCCCCGCCGCGGGGATGAGGGCCTCGAGCCCCAGCCCCGGAAAGACGCTCGGATCCGAGCTCTTCATCACCACCCACCGCCGCGCCACCCGACGCGCCTCGGCCACTGCCTGCGGATCGAGCGGCGAATGATCGGCGTACCGGCGCAGCTCCACGAACGCTGGAGACGCTCCCAACGTTCGCTCGAACATCGGATCGAAGAAGACCACGTCGACCGAAGCGCTCGGCTGGCGAACGAGGAAGTCGAGTGCGCGGGTCGCGTGCACCTCGATGGGGCCGCTGCCAGCAAACCGGGGTTCGAACGTGAGCCCTTCCGCGAGCAACGCCGCCAGCGGCAGTGAGGACTCGAGGCCCACCACCCGCCCTGACGGCCCGACCGCGCGCGCCATCACCCGCGCATCGGCCCCGAGCCCCAGCGTCGCGTCGATCACGACGTCACCGGGCCGGAGCTGCGCGTGTTCGAGGAGCGGCTCTGACTGCGACGAACCCGACGCGAGGCGCTTGAGCCGCAACATCGCGAGCCCCGGCGTCACCTTGATCTCCCCTTGCGCATCGAGGAGGCGCCAGCCCGTGCCACCTCGAACGAGGAACGCGGTGGCGACCCGTCCGAGCTCTCGGCGCAGGCCGCTCTTGTGAGGACGTTCGTAGAGCGGAAGCCGCCATGTCTCGGCCGCGCGGTGGACGTCGCTCACCACGGTCTGGCTGGGCTCATGACTCCAGGTGACGGCGAGCGGCCAGGGTCGCTCAGGGAGCGGCATCCCACGCCCGGATCTCGGCTGCCACGCGCCGCACGCCGTCGTAGGCCGCGTCGTCGGGCGGTTGGAACCCGTTGACGCTCATCGGCGTGAGGATCTCGCGCCCCACCCGATCGCGCACCGTGAGCAGCAGGAGCAACCGTTGCACTTCGTCACGCACCACCGCGGGGAGGTCGGACTTTACGCAGAGGATGTCGCGCGGCGTGCGCTCCGTCTTCGCGATGATGCGGAACGAGAGCGGGTCGATGTCCTTCGAGCGCTTCAACGACGTCAAGGATCCCTGGTACGTCGCGCCCGCGTCGACCCGGCCCTCGAGCACCGCCATCAGGACGGCCTCGTGGTTGCCGAGGAACTCGATCGAGCCAAGGTGTTTGTGCGGGTCAACGCCCTGGTCGAGCATCGTCTTGACCGCGTAGACGTAGCCCGAGGTCGAGTTGCGATCGACGAAGCCGAAGCGCGTCCCCGGGAGATCGCTCACGGTTCGAATCGGGCTGTCGTCGCGCACCACGATGTAGCCGGCCACCGTGGCCGACCCGTCGCCGATCATCTGCACCAGGCACGGCAGGCGCTTCTTCTCCATGGCGAGCGCGTAGGTGTACGGGCTCAACATCACCGCCTCGACATCGCCGGAGGTCCCGCGATCGACGACATCCTGATAGCTCTCCGCCACCACGAGCTCGACGGGTACGCCGAGCTGCCGCGACAGGTACTCGATGAGCCGCGCATAGGCCTTCTCGATCGACGCGCGCTCCAGCACCGGGGGCACCAGGATTCGCAGGCGCTCGAACCCCGCAGGCGCCTTGAACAACACCTGCCTCGACGGCGCGGTGCGCGAAGGAGCCTTCGAGGGTGCGAGCGGTTGCTCCTGACACGCCGAGACGAGCAGCAGCACGAGGGCGAGCCGTTTCATGCAGCCTTCGCTCCCACCACCCGATTCCGCCCCTGCCGCTTGGCCACGTAGAGCGCCTGATCCGCCGCCTCGAGCACCGTCTCGGCGTTCTGCGCGTCCTCCGGGAAGGTCGCCACGCCCACGCTGACGGTGATGCGCTGGGTCCACGGCGCGTTCTCGTTGATGCGCAGCTCCACGGCTTCGCGCATGCGCTCACCCACCTGCAGCGCCTCGGCCTTCGTCGTCTCGGGCAGCAGCACCGCGAACTCTTCGCCACCGTAGCGCGCGATGAGATCCGTCTGCCGCAGATCCTTCGCGAGTACCTCCGCCAGCCGCCGCAACAGCTCGTCGCCCGCGGGGTGTCCCATGCTGTCGTTCACCCGCTTGAAGAAGTCGACGTCGAACATGAGCACCGCCAATGGGCGTTTGTGGCGCTCACAGCGCAGCAACTCCGAGTGCAGCGCCTCCTGGAAGCGGCGGTGGTTGAAGAGGCCGGTGAGCCCGTCGGTGACGGCGAGGCGCTCCAGGCGGGCATTGGCTTCCTGAAGCTCGCGGGTTCGATCGGCGACGGTGCGCTCGAGGTTGTCCCGCTCTTCCTGCAGCGCGGACGCCATGCGGTTGATGATGTCGCCGAGCTCCCGCATCTCGCGGCCGGCCACCATCGGCGGGACGCGCGTCGAGAGGTGCCCCTCGCCCATGCGTCGCACCGAGTGCTCGAGCAGCTTCACCGGCTGAATGACGACGCGGTTGAGGCCGAGGAACACCGCACCGGCGATGAAGAGGAACAGCCCCAGGGTGCCCAGCGCCGCCCGCCGCCTCGCCGCGCTGAACTCGCCTTCGAGGCGTTCGAGGGAAAAGCGCGCCGTCACCGTCGCCCACCGGATGCCCGACTTCGCCGGGGTCGCGATGCGCATCGCCGGCCCGTCACGCATCCACACCGCGCCGTCCGCGTCGATCGCCCGCCGGGAGAACTCGTCGGTCAGCACGCGGTTGAACCGCTCCGGGCTCGAGTGCGCCATCACACGGCCGTCGTCGTCCAGCACGGCCAGCTCCACCAGCCCGCGCGTCTCGAGCCGCTCGGCCGCGTGCGCCACCACCGTGTCGAGACCCGCGATGTCGTTCTGCGCCACCGACGTGGCCACCGTCACGCTCAACGCCTCGAGCGCGGTGAGGTTGAGCTCCTTGAACTCCTCGAGCGCGTCGCCGTTGGTCTGCTTCACGACGATGAAGGCCACTGCCGTCAGGGCGATCGCCACGATGCCGGGCACCAGCAGCGTCAACTGTCCGCGGATGCCCATTCGTTGCGCTCACTCTTCAATGGCTTGATATCAGCCTGTCTTCTGCCCCTGCAGCGTGTCCACCGTCACCGACTGGTTCCGGCCGTGTCGCTTCGCAAAGTACAGGCACTGGTCAGCGAGATCGATGAGCGTCTGCTTCTGATCACCATGCTCGGGGAACGTGGCCACGCCCAGCGACATCGTCACCTTGAGCGGGCCCTGCTCGGTCTGGAAGACCTCCTTCATGACGCGATCGCGGATCCGCTCGGCGATGACGTGAGCACCCTTCATGTCGGTCTCGGGCATCACCAGGCAGAACTCCTCGCCGCCGTAGCGGGCCACCACGTCGGTGTCGCGCGCGGTTTCGCGGAGGATGCGCGCCACGCCCTTGAGCACCTGGTCGCCCGTGGGGTGGCCGTAGGTGTCGTTGACGCTCTTGAAGTGATCGACGTCGGTGAGCACCACCGAGACCTTCCGGCCGTAGCGCTTCGCCGTCGCCATCGCCTCGTCGAACCGCGTCTGGAACGTGCGGTGGTTGAGCAGCCCGGTGAGGCCGTCGGTGGTGGCCATGCGCTCCATCTGCTCGAAGAGCTGCGCGCGGAGCACCGCCTGCGCGGCTTGAATCGCGATCACCTCGAGCATGCGCAGCTCGTCGTCGTCGAAGGCGGCCTTCTTGCGCGAGCCCGACACCAGCGTGCCGAGAATGCGGTTGCCGGCGACGAGCGGGAAGATCTTGAGGCTCTGCAGCCCGCGGATCTGCGTGTCGTCGTCGAAGATGATCTGCCGATCCATCGCGCCCACGTCACGCCCCGGGAGCGGCGCGCCGTACCGGACCACGTTCGCCACCAGGCCGTTGTTGTCCGCGAAGGTCTGGCCTTCGAGCGCGCGCCCTGCCGAGGTGACGCCCGACATCCGCACGATGCGGTGCTGCCGCGCACCGTTGAGCTCGTTCACCAGCGTGACGGCGCAGAAGTCGAGCTGGGCCACCTGCCGCGCGCTCTCGAGCACCGCGAGGAAGACCTGCTCGGGGTTGCCAGCGCGGTTGAGCTCTTCGATGGCGCGGAAGAACCGGTCCTTCTCGTCGCGGGAACGGCGGATGTAGCCCATCACGCGCTCCACCTCGATCGCGCGCAGCACCTCGCCAGCGATGGTGGTCAGCAGCCGCTCGTCTTCTTCCGTGAACGGATGGTTCTCGATGCGATCGGCCACCAACACCCCGCGCACCAGGCCGGTGCCTTCGAGGATCGGCACCGCCAGCAGCGCCCGCACCGTCGGTCCGCCCTGCTCGTAGTGGGTGACGCCCTTGAGCCCCGCCTGGCCGTTCATCCGCACCGGGACGCCGCGCTTGAGGAGCGCCCCGAAGACGCCCTCTCCCGCCGCGAAGCGCTCGCGCTGCACGTGTTCACTCGCCGAGCGGCAGTCGTGGAGCTTGAGCGATCGATCGTCCGACGTGAGGAGGAACGCGCCAACCGTGTGGGCCTTCAGCGCCACCTCGGCGACCTCGAGCGCGCTGCCGGTGGCGCCTTCGATCTCCTTCACCGAGGCGAGCAGCCACTTCTCGCGGTCCTTCACGCCGGGCATCGAGTCGTGGGTGCCGGACGAGACGAGCCGGAAGGTGCGCGCGCGCTCTTCGACCTCTTCGAGTCGCTTCTTCACCGCGTCGGCTTCGGCGGTGCGCGCGGCGGCGAGCCGGGCCGAGAGCACCACGTGGTACAGACCCGCGAAGAGCGCGACGAAGACCAGGCGAGCCAGGAACGTGCCCCAGCGGTCCGGCAGCGTCAGCACCGCGTCGAACAGCACCGCGGTCCCCAGGAGCGTCGCCCCCGCCGTGCGCGAGAGAAACGACACCAGGAACGCCATCAACAGATAGACGACCGGGAAGAGCACCTCACCGCTCGCGGCCACCACCACGAACGCGACCGCGAGGGCCGAGGCGCCCAGCTCGAGCTCGTCTCGCAGCGCCGCCGGCACATGGAGCATCGACCGCCGCACCCGCCGCACCGTGGCCATCACGAGGCCCAGCACCAGCACGAAGAGCACGGCCCCATCGGCCCACTCCAGCGTGCTCAAGGCGCGGAACCGGCCCCGGGCGAGGAACGCGAACGTCATCAGCACCGCCACCGCCGGGACGAGGCGGACGAGGCCCTGGGCCCACCGGGCGGGCGTGAAGGCGACGGGGCGAGGCGACTTGAGGCGGGGCAACGAGGTCGCAGGCGTCATGGAGCCTCCAGGCTGAAAACGATCTCTCCGGGCCGCACCAGCCCGAGCTCTTCCCTCGCGGCGCGCTCGATCGCCCGCGGATCGCTCCGCAGCGCGTCCACTTCTCGGCGCAGGCGGGCGTTGTCATCGGTGAGGCGCTGGTTGCGTTCCTTCACCGTGCGCACGTCGTTCGAGAGGCGGACGTAGCGGCGAAAACCGCCCTCGGCGAACGCCGACGCCGCAGCCAGGAAGAGGGCAACGAAGACACTGGCCCACAGCACCTGTCGACGACGCATCATCGCGGTTGACGGTACCAGCGAGCGCTGACCCGGCAAGAAAACCGCTACAGGGTGTTACGGCGTTGAACCTCGCGAAACGTCAGGGCCCGCCATCGCGAACACCTGCATCCATCCGGCCGCCGTCGGTGGGCCCCGCATCGGCTTGGGCCTCGGGCCAGGTCCCGCCGAAGCGGGTCGATTCTTCGTAGCGGACTCCGGTCGTCCACCACTCGAAGCCGGCGAGGCCACCATCGGGTTCACCCACGAGGAATTCGGCCGACAGGGGCTCGCGCAGCCGTTCCCGCACGCGTTCGCCATGGTGCCGGCCTGACACCGCCCCATGGCGTCACAGCACCCCATCGCGCATGTCAATGGGCTTACGGCCAGCTCGTCTGGAAGGTGAAGGACGCGAGGTCCACGCAGCCGCCATCGACAATGGGACGGAACGTGACGGGATCGATGCGAGCGAGGCGGACGTTCGTGAACGTCCCGTTGAACATGCCCGACGCGCCGACGGCGGCCGCCGTGATCGAGTAGGTGCCACGCGCCCCGATGAAGAGCTGTTGGCACATCGAACCATTCATCTGGCAGTTCAGACCGATGAACGCGCCCGGGTAGACGGTCGAGGCCTGACCGATCGACTCGAAGGTGCCCATGATCGGCAGCATCAGCGGGGTCGCCGGCGTCTCGTTGAACAGGTACGCCTCAGCCGTCAAGAAGGGGCCCTGCGCGCCGGGGCCGGTCACGACGCCCGTCGAGATGACGACCGTGCCGCCGTCGTTCGGGTTCTCGTACGTGGCCGAGCCCGCGCCGCCCGTCGTCCAGGTGAGCGCCGGAAGCTGCAGACAGTTCAGGCCGCCGTCGCCCGCTGCCATCCCGCCCGCGGAGCCACCGGCCGTGCCCATGCCTCCCCCAGCGCCGCCAGCCGAGCCACCGCCCATGCCAGTCGTTCCACCGCCTGCGCCACTCAGCCCGCCGCCGACGCCCCTGGTGCCAGCGTCAGCACGACTGGGCGCTCCGCACGACGCGCCAAAGAAGAACACCAGCACTGCGGAAGCAACGACGAACCGGGCCATGCGTTTTCTCCTCGGAGAGAGCGTCCCCTTGTGGAAGGCGCGCGCAGTATCACGTTCACGTCACGCCGGGGAAGGGGGGCTCACGAGCGCCTGGCGCAGGACCTTCCCATTCGCGTTTCGCGGCAACTCTGTCAGCGAGACGATGGCCTTTGGAACCTTGAACGCGGCGAGGCGCGAGGTTGCGAACGACAGCAAGGCATTGTCCTTCGGCTCGTCTCGCCACACGACCCAGGCGACCGGCACCTGTCCCCAGAGGGCATCGGCCCGCGGCGCCACCGCGATGTCGCGAACGAGCCCGCTCTCGAGCAGCACGGCTTCGACTTCGGCCGGGTAGACGTTCTCACCGCCTGAGACGATCAAGTCGACGCGCCGCGCGTGGATGGTGAGACGGCCGTACGAGTCGAGGGAGCCGAGATCCTTCGTCCGCAGCCACTCACCAGCCACGGGCGTCACCGTTCCACCGCGAACGTGCACCTCACCCACCTCGCCTGCGGGCCTTGGCGCACCACCCTCGTCGAGGACCCGCACCTCGAGGCCTTCCAGCGGATGACCCGCGGTCGTTCCATCGGCGTCGGCCGGTCGCTCGGTGGTCACCTGGGAGCAAGCCTCGGTGAGGCCATAGGTCTGCAACACCGGCAGGCCGAGCGACCGCGCCCGCACGAGGAGCGCCGCGCCCATCGGTCCACCGCCCACGAGGATGGCTTGCAGCGCTGGCGCGACGGGTTGAGTCAGCGCATCGAGCACGCGGACGAGCGCCGTGGGGACGAAGCTGGCGTGCGTGACGTCACCCCGCGCGAGGAGCGCCGCCGCACGATGGGCGTCGAAGCTCGGCTCGAGCACCAGCCGCGCCCCCATCACCGCACATCGAAACGCCATCGCCAGCCCACCGACATGGAAGAGCGGCAAGGTGCCCAGCCAGACCTGCATCTGGCTCTCGCCCAGATTCGCCGCGTTCGCGCGCGAGGCCGCCAGGAAGTTCGAGCCCGTGAGCGGAACGAGCGACGGCACGCCGGTGGTGCCCGAAGTGAAGAGCGCGGCAAGCTCGGCGGTGGGATCCCACGTGGCCAACGTCGGTTGGAGGTCGTTCGAGTCTCCCAGACGAGGAAACGGTCGCACTTCGTCGACCCGTTCGATCAGCGACTCGTCGGCGAAAACGAGCGACGCCTTCGACCTCGCGACCAGCGGAGCGAGCTCCACCGCCGTCAGCCGTGCGTTGAGCGGCACCAGGCGAGCTCCCAGCCGGCCGAGGGCGAACAGCAGAAAGACGAGCTCCGGCCGATTCCACGACAGCGTCGCGACGATGCGGCCAGGCCCGATTCCGAGGCTCGAGAGGTGCTCCGTCCACCGGGCGACCTCCTGATCGACCGCGAGCCACGTCCACGTTCGGCCGCCGAACTCGAGCGCGATGCGGTGCGGGTGGCGCTCCGACGAGACCGCGACGGGACAGCGCTCGCTCACACGCCCCACCCCGGACTGGAGGGCACCTCGATCGCGCCGGATCTCGGCGTGAAGGCATCGGGCGCCATGCCCTCGAAGAGCTCGACCGTCGACAAACCATGTGCGTACGGCGTGGCAGGAAGCGCGGCCGCCAGATGGGCCGCCGCCGCGCGGGAAATGGGTCCATCGAGCAGCGTGGTCACGTACGAGGGAACCCCGACCTTCGCCGCCTCCTTCGCGAGCGCGAACGCCGGCAGAACGCCGCCGAGCACCGCGGGCTTGAGCACGAGCACCGACGCCGCAGGGCGCGGATCGACCTCGAGCACCCTCGCCCAGCGGCTGTGGTCACCCAAGGCTTCGTCCGCCGCGACGGGCACCGGCACCAGCGACGTCACCCGACGCAGCGCCTCGATGTCACCGGGCGCGACCGGCTGCTCACACAGCTCCAGGCCCAGCGACTCGAGCCCGCGGAGCGTGGATCGGGCGACGCCTTCGCTCCAGCCGCCGTTCGCATCGACGCGCAGCGCGATCGACGGCCCGACGATCTGCCGAACCGCGAACAGCCGTTGCGCGTCCACCGAGACCGAACGCGCGCCCACCTTCAGCTTGAGCGTCTTGAAACCTTGGTCGACGGCGCGTTGCGCTTCCGTGGCCAGCGACTCGGCATCCAGGCCTTCCACCAGCGCGTTCACCAGCACGATGGGACGAGAGTTGCCCAGCAGGGCTGCCACCGGAACGCCGCGGCGACGCGCGAGCCATTCGAGCAGCGCACACTCCACGGCGAAGCGGGCGGCCGGCGTAGACTTGAGCGCGGTGAGCCTCTGTGCGATCTCTTCGACCGAGTCCACCTGGCGCAGAGTCAGCCGCTCCAGCGCGGCCTGCGTGGCCTCCAGCGGCTCCGTGCCGAACGAACCGAGCGGGAACGCCTCGCCGCGACCGATGACACCGTCTCCGCTGACGACGACCTCGACGCCGCGCCGCAGCTCCAGTTGCTCCCGGGACATTACGACCGGGCGCTTGAGCTTCAACGCGATGGATCGAAGCTCGAGCTTCATGGCGTGTGCTCCGGACAGTGGGGCTTCATCGCGAGACTCCGATGGCGAAGAGCAGCCCGTAGACGAGCTGGAGCCGCGCCGTGCCTGCGAGCGCTGCATTGAGGGCCGGACCTGAGGCGGACAACACCAGCTTGAGTGGAGGCACCGCGAGCGGCATCGCGAGGAGCGCCAGCAGGACGAACGGCGAACACACCCCCGACAGCCACAACCCGGCCGGGACGGCGAGGGACACCAGCAGCATCGCGACGTACTCGGCTTTTCCGAAGCCAACCCCCAGCCGCACCACGAGCGTTCGTTTGTTCGCCGCCGCGTCGGTGCGCGCGTCTCGCACGTTGTTCACCGCGAGCAACGCCACGCCGAGCGCCCCGACCGGCACCCCCGCGACGAGCGCCAGCGGCGGAACGACCTGCGTCTGCACGAAGACCGTCCCGCCAACGGCCACCAGCCCGAAGAAGACGATTACGAAGACGTCGCCGAGCCCGTGGTAGGCAAGTGGAAACGGCCCGCCCGTGTAGGCGTAGCCGGCGAGCAACGAGACGACGCCGACGACGAGCAGCGGCCAGCCCGCCACCGACACGAGATAAAGCCCGACGAGGAAGGCGAGCGCGAAGCAGGCGATCGCCCCCCGCATCACGGCCTGGGGAGACAACCAGCCCTGTTGCGTCGCGCGCGCCGGGCCGAGGCGCTCGGTGGTGTCGGCGCCGCGCTTGAAGTCATACGCGTCGTTGAAGAGGTTGGTGCCGATCTGAATGAGCAGCGCGCCGATGAGCGTGCCGAGCGCCGGCAGCCAAGCGAGCGAGCCTTGCACTTTCCAGCTCACCGCGAGGCCCACGGCGACGGGCACGAAGCCTGCGACGAGCGTCTTGGGACGGGTCGCGAGCGCCCACGCGGCCAACGGGGACGATGGAGCAGAGACAGCGGCGGTCATCGAACATCCTCGGCGCGGGGCTCGTGGGTCCACGGAGAGCCGAGAAACGCGCGCACCTCGGACGCCCACAGCGCCGGCACCTCGAGGTGGGGGGCATGGCCAACGCCACGGAAGGCCACGCGCCAGGCCAGCGGGAGCTCAGCAGCCATGCGTCGCGCCAGCCGCGTGTATTTGGTGTCGGAAGCGCCGGTGAGAAGCAGCGTCGGCACCCGCAGCGTCGGCAAGGCGGGCCACAGGTCCGGCTGGGCGCCCTGCCCCAGCAACCGCAACGCCGCCGCGAGCCCCTCGGGCCGGTGCGCGACCCGGCGTTGGCGTAACGAGGCCTGAACCTCGCTCGGGAGCGCGCGAATGCCGGAAAACAATGGCAGCTGCTCCCAGTACGCGATGAAGGACTCGACACCCTCGGTCTCGATGAGTCCGGCGAGGGCTTCGTCCGATCGTCGACGCAGCACCCGATCGTGGCGACGGTGAAGTCCAGGCGAGCCGCTCTCCAGCACCAGGCGCTCGACACGCTCGGGAAAACGACACGCGATCGCGAGCGCGAGGCGAGCGCCCTGCGAGTAGCCGATGAGCGTCGTCGGACGATCCAGCCGGTTCGCCAACGCGTCGACGACCGCCGAGAAGTCAGCGAAGTCCGACGACGCTTCGTGGTGCCCGGGGAGATCGACCACCTCGGCTTGAACGACGTCGTCGAGGCGAGAGGCGAGGTGCTCGAACGAGTACCGGCTCCCGGTGAAACCGTGCAGCATCAACGCCCGCGTTCGTCCGGAGCCAAAGCGATGGATCGGCAGCGTCATGGCGAAGCCTCCACGGCAGAGACGAGCTCGGCGTTCAGCGCGCGATGGGCCTCGACGTTGGCCTTCCGCTCGGTCCGAACCTCGACGAGGTGAACGCCGCGGTCCAGCCCATCGCGAACGATCTGTCCCAACGACTCCAGCGAATTCGGCCGGTGCACCGTGGCGTGTGCGAGGGCCGCGACGTGGGCGAAGTCGACCGGCTGTGGTGTGGCGAAAAACCGTTCGAAGTGCGGCGTGCGCGCCGAGACCGGCAGGAAGTTGAAGATGCCGCCGCCGTCGTTGTTCACCACCACTGCGACGAGGGGCACGCGGGCCGTCGACGCCAACAACCAGCCGGAGAGATCGTGCAGCGCCGCCACGTCGCCGATCAGCAATGCCGTGGGACGACCCGTCGCTCCCGAGACGCCCAGCGCGGTGCTCACCACGCCATCGATGCCGTTGACGCCGCGGTTCGTGAACACCCGAAGGTGCTGCGGCGAGCTCGCGTACGCGTCGACGTCGCGAATCGGCATCGAGCTCGACAGCACCAGGTTGGACCCGGCGGGGAGCGCACGAACGAGGGCGCGTGCGATGAGCGCTTCTTCGACCCGATCGCCGCGCCGCTCGAGCACGCGCTCCAGGCGCTGCTGGGCCGGACGGACGAGGTCCCCGAGCCCTCCAGGTCGTGCAGTCGACGGTGTGAGCGCGCGAATCATCGCTACCACGTCGCCGGCGAAGACCGCCTCGGCCCGATGCTGCGGGTCGAACACCGCGCCCTCGTCACTGAACTCGAAGAGCCTCGCGCCGCACGCATCGAGCCACGCCTGCGGTGCCTTCAGCGTCAAACCACCGCCGAAGCGCAGGACGATCTGCGGCGCCAGCCGGGAGGTGAAACTCGCGCTCCGCACCATCGCGTCGAACGACCAGATCGCGTCCTCGAACCCGAAGCGCGCGTTCGATGCGGCCTCGGCGAACACCGGAAACCCAAGCGAGCGACCCAGCGCGTGGACTGCGTCGCCAAAGCCATCATCCCGCTCACGCGGACCGCAGACGATCACGCCCCGGTGGGCCTCGGCGAGCGCCCGTTGAACCGCCCCGAGCTCTGGGACGCCGCTCGCACGAAGGAACCGAGGGACCTGCGGCCGTACCACGGGACATAAGAGCCCATCCGGGTGGGCCAGCGGCTCGCGAAACGGCACGTTCAGGTGCACGCCTCCACGAGGCATCGCCGTCGAACGCTGAACGAGCCTGGCGACGGAGGCGATGAGGTGCTCGAAGAGGTTCTCCGCGGGCTCCGGCAGCGCCAGCGCCTCACGAACCCACGCGCCGAACAGGCCGCGCTGCTCGATCGTCTGAGGAGCGCCGAAGCCGTGCAGCTCCGTCGGCCGATCGGCGGTGAGCGCGATCACCGGTGTGCCGCCCTCGGCCGCTTCGATGAGCGCAGGCAGGAAGTGAGCGCCGGCCGTGCCCGACGTGCAGAGCACCGCCGCGGGAGCCTGACTCCCTTTCGCGAGCCCCAGGGCGAGAAACGCAGCGCTGCGCTCGTCGATGCACGACCAGCAGGTGAGATCGGTGCGATCGGCGAACGCGAGCGCCAGGGGCGTCGATCGAGACCCCGGCGCGATCACCACGTGCCGAACGCCGCACTCCACCAGGACGCCCGCGATGGTGGCGGCCCATCGTTGATTGAGCGTCTCAGCCATGCGCCACCCCCAACGCCGCGAGCATCGTCGCAGCCTTCCGCTCCGTCTCGAGCCACTCGGCGTCGGGCGTCGAGCCCTTCACCACGCCAGCGCCGACGAAGACGCGGGCGCGAGCGCCGTGAACGTGTGCCGAGCGCAAACCCACTGCCAGCGTCAGCTTCGACGGCCCCACCGCGCCCACGGCCCCGGCGTACCAGCCCCGTGCGAAGCCTTCGTGCTGCTGCAAGAACTCGAGGGCCCGTTCTCGTGGGGCTCCGGCCACGGCGGGCGTGGGATGCAACGCCTTCGCGACCTCGAGCGGAGAGACACCGTCGCGCAAGGTCGCCGTCACCGGGGTGTGGAGGTGCACCACGTTCGGCAGTCGCTTCACCTGCGGCGTCGCGGGATGATCGAGTCGGGTCGAGAAGGCATCGAGCCGCGCGCGCAGATCGTCGACGACGGCCTGGTGTTCGCGCCGATCCTTGTCCGAGCGGAGCAACTCCGCTTCCTCGCCAACGGCTGACGTTCCCGCGAGCGCGTCCGTGGAAAAACGGCTCCCCTCGGCCTCGCAGAGCAGCTCCGGAGAGGCGCCCATGAAGGCCGAGCCATCGCGGCCGCGCACGAGGAAGGTCCAACAGGTCGGGTTTCGGGCCTCGAGCGCTTTCAAGACCGCGCGCTCGGGGATCGTCGCGGCGCTCTCCACGTCGATCGCGCGCGCCAACACCAGCTTCGAGCACCGGCCTTCGTCGATCGTCTGCAGTCCGCGCCTCACCAACGCCTGATACGCGCCTGAGTCGCTCGAGTTCCGTGACATCAGCGCTCGCTCGACGACCGGCTCGACTTCGTGCACCGCCTCCAACCTCGCCTCGAGCGCCTGCGGACTCGTCCCCTCCGAACCAAACGCCACGACCCGCGTGCGCGCGCCGTCCCAGAACGCGAGGACCTCAGGGAGGATCCACCGCTCCTGATCGAAGCCCGGCCACGTCTGCCGCGCGTCGAACCCCCACCCGCCAAACCAGGGCCCAGCCGGGAGGTCGACGTCGAGTCGCACATCTCCCCCGCCTTCCCCACACAACCCCAGGCCGACCATCCAGATGCCTCGGGATGGATTGACCCACACCACCGACAGCGGCTCAGGCCCCAGGCGCAACAGCGCGCCGTGCGAGGCAAATCGCGTCACCGACACGTACTTCCTGTCAGCCCGGTCAAGCACGGTTGTGTTGTCTTCTAAGCCATCTCCGCTATAGATGCACCACAGAGTTCAAAACGCCTTGAACTCAGTGAACTGCGAGGCAGCGATGGGTGCGACGGGGCCGAAACGGGTGCTGCGGGAGCCGGGCCAGCCGACGCACCGGGTGCGCTTTGGCGGGTTCGAAGTGGGCGGCGATTTCGTGGTGATCGCAGGGCCCTGCGCGCTCGAAAACCAGGCGCAAGTCGACCAGGCGGCCCAGGCGGTGAAGACGGCCGGAGGCCATGCCTTGCGCGGCGGCGCCTTCAAGCCCCGCTCGAGCCCGTACACCTTCCAGGGGCTCGGTGAGCCGGGCTTGCCGATGCTGGCGGAAGCGGGCCGGAAGCTGCGGCTGCCGGTGGTGTCGGAGATCATGGACGCCTCGCAGCTCTCCGCGGTGCTCGAGTACGTCGATGTGCTGCAGGTGGGCGCGCGGAACATGCAGAACTTCGCGCTGCTGCGGGCGCTCTCGAAGGTCGACCGGCCGGTGCTGCTCAAGCGCGGCTTCGGCTCCACCATCGAGGAGTGGCTCCTGGCGGCCGAGTACCTGCTCGACGGCGGGAACGAGCAGGTGATGTTGTGTGAGCGCGGCATTCGCACCTTCGACACCACCTTGCGCAACACGCTCGATCTCGCCGGCGTGGCGTGGGTGAAGCAGAAGGTGAAGCTGCCGGTGCTGGTGGATCCGTCGCACTCCACCGGCGTTGCGTCGCTCGTCACGCCGATGGCCCTGGCCGCTGCGGCCGCGGGCGCCGATGGGTTGCTCGTCGAAGTGCACCCCACACCCGAGACCGCGCTGTGTGATGGGCCTCAGGCGCTGCGTCCGACCGAGTTCGACACCTTGATGAAGGGCGTGTCCGCCGTGCTCCAGGCCACGGGTCGAAAGATGGCGGAGCCTCGGCCGCTGGCGGCGGTGGGAGGCGCGCGATGAGTGAGCAGGTCCACCAGATGTTCACGCAGATCGCCCCCCGCTACGACGTCGCCAACGACGTGCTGTCGATGGGCACGCACCGGCTGTGGCGGAAGATCGCCGTTCGGCTTTCGAAGGCAAAGACGGGCGACGCGGTGCTGGACTGCGCCACGGGCACGGGCGATCTCGCGATCGACTTCAAGCGGACGGTCGGGCCGGCGGGCCGCGTGAAAGGCACCGACTTCAATGCCGCGATGCTGTCGTCCGCGCCGGCGAAGGCGAAGGCGCAGGGCCTCGAGATCGAGTTCGAGGTCGCCGACGCGATGAAGCTGCCCTACCCCGCACGGCAGTTCGACGTCTGCTCGATCAGCTTCGGCATCCGCAACGTCGACGACCCCAGGGTGTGCCTCACGGAGCTCGCGCGGGTGGCGAAGCCTGGCGGCCGCGTGGTGGTGCTCGAGTTCGGCCAGCCGCAGGGCCTGTTCGGCGCGGTGTTCCGTCTCTACGCGCGCTTCGTGATGCCGCTCATCGGCCAGGTGCTGACGGGGAACCGCTCCGCGTACGAGTACCTGCCGCGCACCGCCGCGGCGTTTCCCGCCGGAGAGCGCTTCGTCGAGCTGATGCGGAGCACTGACTCCTTCTCGGAGCAGTCCGCCCACCCGCTCATGGCTGGCCTCGCCTACGTCTACGTCGGCGTCGTGCGTTGAGCCGCGCGCTTTCGTCGCACGACCGACATCAAGAGCCTGGAGCCAAGCACGAGCACGATCATTCCGGCCGAGGCCAGCACCGCCTGGAACAAGGCCGTCTCCTGCGCGCCTTCCACCCCCTGGGCGATGGCGGATGAGAACCAGGTGGAGATCAGCACGCCCGGGATGAGGCCGATCGCATGGCCCACCAGGAACTGCGCCCAGGTGATGGGCGAGGCGCCACATACGAGGTTCGTCACCACGAAGGGGATCGGCGTCTGCCGCAGCACCAGCACCGTGAAGACGCCGGTCTGCTCCAGCTCGGCGATCGCCGCTGTCCACCCGCGACGAATCAACAGCGCGCGCATGCGCTCCCGACCGATCAGCCGCCCCAGCGCGAAGTGCAGGTGGCCCATCACCGTCGCCATCGCGTACGCCCGCCACACGGCCGTGACGAAGCCCCACATCGCGCCCGCGACCACGTGCAGCCCGGCGGCCGGCAACAGCGCCGAGGTCGCCACGACGTAGAGGCCCACCCACGCCCACACGGCCGCGGGTCCGTTGCCGAGATCCTTCAGCAGCGTGAGGAGCGCCCGGGGCTCCCACTGCGGGCCGATCACCCACCGCGCGACCACGGCGATCGCTCCGAGGAGCAGAAGAAGAACCACTGGAGCGATTCGGCTTTTCACGGAGGTGACTTCTACCTTTTTTCGTTGATCGAACCGTGGCCCGGTGCGACTCACCGGGCATGGCCAAAGACACGCTCTCCGTCACCGACAACCGAACTGACAAGCACTACGAGCTGAAGATCGAGAACGGCTGCATCCGCGCGATGGACTTGCGCCAGATGAAGACCGACGCCGAGGACTTCGGCCTCATGGCGTACGACCCCGCGTTCCAGAACACCGCGAACACCCGGAGCGCCATCACGTTCATCGACGGCGACAAGGGCATCCTCGAGTACCGCGGCTACCCCATCGACCAGCTCGCGGAGAAGTCCACTCACCTCGAGTCGGCGTATCTGCTGATGAACGGGGACCTGCCGAAGAAGTCCGAGCTCGACGAGTTCACCGACAAGATCACCCACCACACGTACGTGCACGAGAACATCAAGTCCTTCATGGACGGGTTCCGGTATGACGCGCACCCGATGTCGATGCTCGCGTCGACCGTCGCCGCGCTCTCGAGCTTCTACCCAGAGGCCAAGCAGGTTCGGAACAGGGAGGTGCGCCGCCACCAGATGACGCGGCTCATCGCCAAGATGCCCACGCTCGCGGCCTTCTCGTACCGCCACAGCCAGGGCCTGCCGTACATCTACCCGAACAACGATCTGTCCTACGCCGAGAACTTCCTCACGATGGTGAAGAGCATCGGCAAGCCCAACTGGAAGGCGCACCCCGCCCTGGTGAAGGCGCTCGACGTGCTCTTCATTCTCCACGCCGATCACGAGCAGAACTGCTCCACCACCTCGGTGCGCGTCGTCGGCTCGTCCGAAGCGGATCCCTACTCGGCCGTCGCGGCCGGCATTACCGCGCTCTACGGCCCCCTGCACGGCGGCGCCAACGAGGCGGTGCTCCGCATGCTGCGCGAGATCGGCGACAAGAAGAACGTCCCCGAGTTCATCAAGAAGGTGAAGGACAAGGACGGCGACAAGAAGCTCATGGGCTTCGGCCACCGCGTCTACAAGAACTACGACCCGCGCGCGAAGGTCATCAAGAAGGCCTGCGACGAGGTGTTCGAGGTGACGGGCAAGAACCCGCTGCTCGACATCGCCGTCGAGCTCGAGCGCATCGCCCTGCAGGACGACTACTTCGTGCAGCGCAAGCTCTACCCGAACGTCGATTTCTACTCGGGCCTCATCTACGAGGCGATGGGCTTCCCGGTGGACTTCTTCACCTGCCTCTTCGCCATTCCGCGCACTGTCGGCTGGGTGTGCCAGTACGAAGAGATGATCAACGACAACGAGCAGAAGATCGCTCGTCCGCGCCAGGTCTTCACCGGTCAGCGCAAGCGCGACTACGTGTCGATGGACAAGCGCTGACGGTCCGTCGGTCTCGTCTCCGCGCCCGGCCCGGCTTCGACAACGAGGTCGGGCCGTGGTGTTTCTGGCCTCAGGCCGCGTGGCTCTCGACCCCGGCGTACAAGGCCTCGATGGCGCTGCCGTACTTCGCCTCACAGAACGCTCGGCGCACCTTGAGCGTCGAGGTCAGCTCGCCGCCTTCGATCGAGAAGTCCGTCGGCAGCACCACGAAGCGCTTGATGGTCTCGAAGCGCGCCACCTTCGCGTTCACCTGCTGGGCGATGGCCTGCTCGAGCCAGGCGTGGAACGTCGGGTTGGTCGCGCTCACCTCGAGGCCAGGGTGCTCGGCGGAGAACCGCTCCACTCTCTCGGGATCGAGCGTCAGCACCGCGACGAGGAACGGCCGACGGTCGCCCACCACGAGCGCTTGACCAATCGGTGAGATGGAGCGCAGCAGGCCTTCGAGCGTCGCGGGGGGCGTCTTCTTGCCGCCCGAGGTGACGATGATCTCCTTCTTGCGGCCGGTGAGGCGGAGAAACCCGTCGGCGTCGAGCTCACCCACGTCGCCGGAGTGGAGCCACCCGTCCTGGATCAGCTCGGCCGTCGCCTGGGGGTCCTTGTAGTACCCGGCGCACACGTTCTCGCCCTTCACGAGGATCTCGCCGTCGCCGGCGATGCGCACCGAGACGCCACCGAGGGGACGTCCGAGCGCGCCGAGCCGGGTGTGCTCGAGGGTGCTGAACGACGTCGGCCCCGTCACCTCGCTCTGGCCGTACAGCTCGCGCAGCACCACGTCGATCGAGGCGAAGAAGTCGAGCACGTCCTTCGCGATGGGTGCGGCGCTGGTGGCGAAGAAGTGGCACCGCTCGAGCCCCAGGCGGGACTTGAGGGGCGCGAAAACGAGCTGCTGGGCCAGCACGAACTGCCCGGTGAGGCGCAAGGTGGGCTGCCGGTGCTCGAGCGTGGTGGCGTGCCAGCGGGTCGCCACGTCACGGGCCCAGGCGAGCGTGCGCTGACGCACCTTCGGTTGCTGGGCGAAGCCAGCCTCGGCCTTCGCCTTGAACTTCTCCCACACGCGCGGCACCGCGAAGAAGATCGTCGGCCGCACCTCGCGCAGGTTCGCGCCGAGCTGATCGAACGACTCGGCGAAGTACACCTGCATGCCCTTGAGCAGGGGGCCGAAGAGCGAGCAGGTCTGCTCCGCGATGTGCGACAGCGGCAGGTACGACAACAACACCTCGTCGTCGCCCAGGCCCGCCGCCTCCACCAGCGCCGAGGCCGTCCAGCCCACGTTCCGGTGGGTCAGCATCACGCCCTTGGGGTGCCCCGTCGTCCCCGACGTGTAGATGAGGGTCGCCAGGTCGTCGGGTCGGGCCGCGTCGAGGCGCTCGAAGTACGGCGTCTCGGGCCGGTGGTGGCCCTGCTCGAGCAGGTCGTCGTACCGCAGCACGCCCGCAGGGAGGCTCGAGGGCGCGTCCATCACCACCACGTGCTTCAGCGCCGGGAGCTGGTCCTTCACCGCGAGCACCCGCTCGAGGAAGGCCGCGTTCTCGACCACGACGATGGGCGCCTCGCAGTGCGAGAGGATGTACTGGACCTGCTCCTTCGACGATGTCGTGTACAGGCCCACGGGCACCGCCTGACACGCGGTGGTGGCGAGCGCGCTGACGAGCCACCCTTCCCGGTTGGCCCCCAGGATTCCGACCGCCTGCTTGGGGGCCAGGCCCAGGTCGAGGAAGGCCAGCGCCAGGTCTTTCACCCGGCCGGCGTACTGGCGCCAGGAAGTCGGCAGCCACGTGCCGTTCCGCTTCGTCCACAGGGCCGGCTTGTCGGCCAGGCGTTCGGCCTGCAAGTGCAGCTGATGCACCATCGTCCGCGGCGCCTGGACCATGAAGCGACCTTCGTGGAACGTCGTTGACAGGTCAACGGCGCCGAAATTACGTCCGGTCCCCGTCATGACCATCGAGTTCACCTGTCAGAAGTGCGAGGGCACGTTCGAGATCGACATGCAGGAGTTGATCGACGGCAGCGAGCCGCTCGAATGTCCTCACTGCGGCAACAAGGTCAGCAAGGCCCTGGGCGAGGACTTCACCTCGGCCTTGACCGAGCTCCAGGCGCAGCTGACCGCCCTCGCGAAGAAGTTCACCCTCACCATGGAGCTCGACTCGGAAGAGCTCTCGTCCGTCGCCGAGGAGGAAGCAGAAGAAGAAGAGGACGACGACGAAGATGAAGACGACGACGATGAGGATGACGACGAGGACGACGATGATGATGACGATGACGAGCTCATCGAGGACGACGCCAGCGACGACTGAACGCCGGCCAGCGCGCAGAAACACCAAAGCCCGGCTCCCCCTCCCGATGGGCGCCGGGCTTCGTGCGTTTCAGGGTCCTGCGCCGACGATCAGAACTTCTCAGCCAGATCCGACACGAGGGGGATACGCCACCGCTCGCCGTTGAGCGACTTCACCAGCGCCATGATGTTGACGACGATGAGCGCCAGGTACAGGCAGAACCCGATCAGGACCACCATCAGCACGAAGCTGATGATGTTCGCGATGAAGAGGACCAGCGCGTTCTTCGCGTGCCACTTCACGAACTCGTCGTCCTTCACGGTGACGAGCGGAATGATGAAGAGCGGCAGCCCAAGCACGTTCCCGAGGTACGACAAGATCAGGTGGATCTTGTTCTCTTCCTTCACGGTCTCCTTCGAGACGGACTGAATGGGTGACTGCTGTTGCTGTTGATCCTGCGGCGTCATTCACACTCCAGGGCTGGGGGAACTCACGTCGAAGCGCGGGCTGTCGTAGGGCGTGGCCGATCCGAGGTCAAGGCGACAGCACCTCACCCGCCATGCGGACGACCGTGCCCCGGAGCCGACGCACGGCGGCCTTCAGCGCCAGGCGGTGGTCTTTGTTGGGCAACAGGCCGGGCGGCACGTGAATGACGGCCGACGAGAGTTCCGCCTGGCCGAGCAGCACCAGCACCGAGATGAGGCGCGCGATGGAGTCCTCCACGTCACGGGTCCACTCCCCGGACAGGTGGACGTCGAGGTGTGGGAAGCGACCGCGTTCGTCTCGCTCGAGCACGTAGGTCAGCCCGGGCGCCTCAAGGCTCCACCGTTCTCCCCACGGCCAGCGGCGCAGCAGCTCGGCCGCATTCTCGTTGGGCAACGTCAGCCAGGTGCCGATGCCTTCGAAGACGCCGTGGGGCACGACGAGGCGCAGCTCCTTGACGCTCCGGGCGACGTGCAACTGGGGTCGCACCTGCGCGAACAGCTCGACGGCATGGAGCGTCGCGAAGAGGAGCGGGCTGACGAGCTCCCACCGCGCGGTGCGCTGCGCGACGGGGTGATCCGCCAGCGGCAAGAGCGCGTTCTCGAAGAACCCGTGGTCCGCCACCCCGAGCGTCGACAGCGTGAACGGTAGCGGTGCGCCACCCAACGCGTCGAGACCCACGGGACCGGCGACGTAGCGTTCGAGCGACACGAAGGCCGGCTGGCGAATGAACTGGGAGAGCGGCTGCGACTGCTTCACCGTGGCGACGTTGAGGACCCGGACGGTCGAGAGCCGCGGCTCGTCGAGGAACGCCGACAGATCGGCCGACCGGGCGCCGAAGCTGAAGACGAGCGCGTGGAGGAAGCCGTCGACGAACACCGAGGCCGCCGGGTCCGCGAGGATCTCGAGGGGCCCCAACCAGCGGCGGGAATGATCCTGCACGAGCCGGCGCAGGTGTCGACGCTCGGCGCCGCTGAGCTGGCCCCGGGCGGCCAGGGCGATCACCTCAGCGCGAGGATCGCCCTGCTCGGCGAGGAAGTCGGCATAGACGAGGCGTGGCTCGAGCTCGAAGGGCCTCTGGGCGATTCGACGCAAGAGCTCGTCTTCGGTCACGGCCGGGCAGGCTCCCCTGCATCAGGGCTCGCGGCAGCGGGTGCCAGCGCTGGTGCAGGCGGGGGTTTGGTCGCCTCGGCGGCCTTGCGGGCGGCTTCGGCGTCCGCCTCCTTCTTCATGGCCGCCTCGGCCTCGTCGGCCAGCGGGCAGGAGTCGAGGCCCACGGCCTTCGACTCGCGGCGCAGCAGGTCGACGCGCTCGGCGTTCGGCATGCTCCCGACCGAGACGAACATCTTCTTCGCCTTGGGCGAGAAGACGTTCTCCCAGAGGTAGGACTTGATCGCCTCGGCTTGCTCGGCGGGCTCCGCGTTCGCAGGGATCTTCGCGCGCGCGCGGACATTGCAGACCGTCTCGACGTCGCTCTTGTAGCCACCACATCCCCCGACGAGGAACGACGCCACCACCACTGCCATCGTGCGTGTTCTCATGTCGGAGACGGTATCAGTGGCGCGCGCCGAGGCGCCCCAAACCACTCGGGCTTCATTCGTCAGAATGACGCGCACGCCCTCGACTCCTGCGTCGTGTCGAGGGCAGCGTCTTTCCCTTCGCGGTGACGAAACGACGAAGCGGAACGACCGAGTGAGAGCGTCGTTCGACGCCCCCGCAGCCGCTCCGCCTCTGACGACCCAGGAGGGTCTGCGCGACTCAGCCCAGGAAGCCGCGCGCGATGCCCATCAACTCGACGTTGGCGGCCACCGACTTGGCGAAGGAATCCTTCTCGCTGGCCGAGAGCTCGAACTCGAACACCTTCTCGGCGCCCTTCGCCGATAGCACGACGGGCACACCCACGAAGGCGTCCTTCACGCCGAACTCACCCTGGAGCTCGACCGAGCACGGCAGCACCCGCTTCTGGTTGCGGACGATCGCCTCGACCATGAGGCACGTGCCAGCGCCCGGCGCGAGCCAGGCCGAGGTGCCCATGAGGGCCGTGAGCGTCGCCCCGCCCTTCTTGGTGTCCTCGACGACCTTGGTGAGCTGCTCGGCCGAGAGGAACTTCGAGACCGGCACGTTGCCGATGGTGGCCGTCGACAGCACCGGCACCATGTCCTTGTCGGTGTGCGCGCCCAGCACGATGGCGTGAACGTCTTCCACCGACACGCCCGCGGCCATCGAGAGGTAGGTGCGGAAGCGCGCCGAGTCGAGCACGCCGGCCGAGCCGATGACGCGCTCACGCGAGAAGCCCGTCACCTGCTTCGCCACGAACACCATCGCGTCGAGGGGGTTCGAGACGACGATGAGGATCGAATCAGGCGCGTGCGTCTTCACGTTCTTGCAGATGTCGCGAACGATGCCCGCGTTGATGTTGATGAGCTCTTCGCGCGACTGGCCTGGCTTGCGCGGAACGCCGGCCGTCATCACCACCACGTCGGCGCCAGCCATCGCCTCGGGCTTGTCGGTGGCGATGAAGTTGGTGTTGTTGAAGCCCTCCCACGCGCCGCACTGGGTGAGGTCGAGCGCACGCCCCTCGGCCGCGGGGGCCTTGAGGTCGATGAGCACGAGATCGCCGAGCTCCTTGAGCACGGCCCACTGCGCGACGGCCGCGCCGACGTTTCCACCTGCACCAACGATCGCAATCTTCGGACGCTTGATCATGTTGTCGTTCCCTTTTCGTGTCGTGAGCTCAACCGCTCACATGTTGGCGATGATCGCCTTGCCGAACTCGCTGCACTTCACTTCGGTCGGGTTGTGTCCTTCGAGCTTCATGAGGCGCGCGAAGTCGTAGGTGACGGTCCGCTTGGAGATCGCGCCGTCCATGCCCGTGATGATGAGATCCGCTGCCTCGTTCCAGTTCAGGTGGCGCAGCATCATCTCCGCCGAGAGGATGACCGAGCCCGGGTTCACCTTGTCCTGGTTGGCGTACTTGGGCGCGGTGCCGTGGGTGGCCTCGAAGACCGCGTGGCCGGTGATGGAGTTGATGTTGCCGCCAGGCGCGATGCCGATGCCGCCGACCTGCGCGGCGAGCGCGTCGGAGAGGTAGTCACCGTTCAAGTTCAACGTGGCGATCACATCGAACTCGTCCGGCCGGGTGAGGACCTGCTGCAGGGTAATGTCGGCGATCGCGTCCTTGATGACGATGCCGGCGCCCGGCTTGCCCTCGGGGATCTTGCACCACGGCCCGCCGTCGAGGAGCTCGGCGCCGAACTGCTCGCGCGCCACCTTGTAGCCCCAGTCACAGAAGGCGCCCTCGGTGTACTTCATGATGTTGCCCTTGTGGACCAGGGTCACCGACTTGCGCTTGTTCTGGATCGCGTAGGTGATGGCGCTGTGCACGAGCCGCTCGGTGCCGAGGTAGCTGACCGGCTTGAGGCCCACGCCGACCATCAGCCCGACCTCACGCTTCGCCATGCCCACGCCCTCGAGCACGCCCTGCCACTCGGTCGAGGCCTTCTGCGTGCCAAAGCGGATCTTCGCGAAGTCCTTCGGGAAGTTCGCCTGCCAGAACTCGAGCACCTTCTGGGCCTCGGGCGAGCCGGCGGCGTATTCGATGCCCGCGTAGATGTCCTCGGTGTTCTCGCGGAAGATCACCATGTCGACCTTCTCGGGCGCCTTCACCGGCGACGGCACGCCCTTGAAGTAGCGCACCGGCCGCAGGCAGACGTACAGGTCGAGCATCTGGCGCAGCGCGACGTTGAGCGAGCGAATGCCGCCGCCAACGGGCGTGGTGAGCGGGCCCTTGATGCCGACGAGGTACTCGCGGAACGCCGTGATGGTCTCGTCGGGGAGCCAGTTGTTGACGCTCTTGAACGCCTTCTCGCCCGCGAGCACTTCCTTCCAGTGGATCTTCCGCTCGCCCTTGTAGGCCTTCTCCACCGCCGCATCGACGACCATCTGGGACGCGCGCCAGATGTCGGGACCCGTGCCGTCGCCCTCGATGAAGGGAATGACGGGGTTCTTCGGGACGGTGAGCGTGCCCTTCGAGATCGTGATCTTTTCGCCGGTCGACATGGGGGTTCCCTCCTGGAAAAAGGCGCGGGCACCTTGTCAGGGGCGAGCTATTTTTCAACGAGAACCTGATGCCCGGTGACGCGTTG
Source organism: Myxococcaceae bacterium (assembly GCA_044352295.1). Lineage (GTDB taxonomy): Bacteria > Myxococcota > Myxococcia > Myxococcales > Myxococcaceae > Xiheimicrobium. The sequence goes on along the minus strand of JBILEB010000010.1, from coordinate 58,887 downwards.
TGCAGCGCGACTGCATCGGTGTAGTCACCCGCCTGATGCCTCAGGCCACCGAACGTCTCCAGAGCCCCGGCGCGCTGCTGCGCCTCGATCGGACCTCCAACACCCTCAAGGAGCGCAAGTACCAGGTGGTGGTGACGGCCGGGCCCGACGCGGGCACCACGAAGGCCATCGACGGGCGCGTGGTGGTGGGCTCGCACGACGACGCGGGCCTGATGCTGAAGGACACGACGGTGTCGCGGTACCACGTCGAGCTCGACGCGCGGCCCGACGGCGTGCTCGTGCGCGACCTCGAGTCGACCAACGGCACCTACCTGGGCGGCAACCGCATCACCGAGATGATCGTCGAGGACCAGGCCACGGTGACGATCGGCAAGACGACCCTGCGCATCGGCATGGTCGAGGCCGACCTCGGGCTCCCCGCGGCGCAGGCCACCTTTGGGCCCGCCATTGGCGCGGCGGCGTCGATGAAGCAGCTCTTCGGCATCCTCGAGAAGGTGGCCCCGACCGACTCGACCCTGCTGCTCCTCGGCGAGACCGGCACCGGCAAAGAGGTGCTCGCGCGCGCGATTCACACCAAGTCGCGCCGGACTTCGCGGCCCTTCGTGGTGGTGGACTGTGGCGCGGTGGCGCCCACGCTCATCGAGAGCGAGCTCTTCGGACACATTCGCGGCTCGTTCACCGGCGCGGTGAGCGATCGCAACGGCGCGTTCCTCGAGGCCGACGGCGGGACGATCTTCCTCGACGAGATCGGCGAGCTGCCGCTCGAGCTGCAGCCCAAGCTGTTGCGCGTGCTCGAAGCGGGCACCGTGCGCCGGGTCGGTGAGGACAAGTACCGGCGGGTCGACGTGCGTGTGGTGGCGGCGACGCACCGCGATCTCGAGAAGGAGGTCGAGGCCGGGCGCTTCCGCCGCGATCTGTACTACCGGCTCGCCGTGGTGCTCGTCACCGTTCCGCCGCTGCGCGATCGCCTCGACGACATTCCGTTGCTGACGCACCACTTCGTGCAGGGCATGGGGCGCGGAGACTTCGAGCTCCCGCGTGGCCTGCTCGCGCGCTTCGCGGCCTACCACTGGCCTGGCAACGTGCGAGAGCTGCGCAACCTCGTGGAGCGCTCGCTGGCCGGCGCCGATCTCGAGACCATGCCGACCGACTTTCCGGCCGGCGCGCGCACGCACAGCTCGAGCGAGAACATCACCGACCTCCCGTTCAAGGAGGCCAAGGAGCGGCTCGTCGAGTCCTTCACGAAGGAGTACCTCGTGGCGCTGCTCGAGAAGTGCAACGGCAACATCAGCCAGGCGGCGCGCGAGGCCGGCATCGCCCGCAACTACGTCCACCGGCTGGTCGCCAAGTACGGGCTCAAGGGCCACGATTGACACCGGCCGTCAGGGCCTTCGGCGCGACGCGTCGACCCTGACATGACGAGCCTCCCCGTGAGTGAGCGCGGCGCCCTGGCGCGGTTGACCGAGGGGCTCCCACGCCCGTACTGGTTCCTCTGGGGCGGGTTGCTGATCAACCGCACCGGCAGCTTCATCGTGCCGATGATGACCGTCTACCTGACGCGCGAGCTCGGGCTCTCGTTGGTCCAGGCCGGCGGCATCGTGGCCCTGTACGGCTTCGGCTCGTTCGTCGGCACCACGCTCGGCGGCTGGCTCGCGGATCACCTCGGCCGGCGCGCCACACTGCTTTTGAGCCTCACGTCGTCCAGCGCGGTGATGGTCGCGACCGGCCAGGCGCGCGACGTGACGCTGCTCTCGGGCCTCGTCTTCCTGCTCGGGCTGACGGCCGATCTCTTTCGACCCGCGAGCCAGGCGCTCGTGGCCGACCTCGTGGAGCCCCAGTACCGGGTGAAGGCGTTCGGGACCCAGTACTGGGCCATCAACCTCGGGTTCTCGTTCGCAGCGGTGGTGGGCGGCTTCGTGGCGACCAGGGGCTTTGGGCTGCTGTTCCTCGGCGACGCCGCGACGACGCTGCTCTGCGCGGGCCTCATCTTCCTCGGGGTGCCTGAGACGAAGCCGGCCCAACCGGCCGCGCGCCTGCCCGGGACGGTGCTGACGCCGTTCTTCGACGCGCGCTTCGCGCCCTTCCTCGCGCTGAACCTGGCGATGGCCTTCGTGTTCCTGCAACACCTCACCGCGCTGCCAAAGGACATGGCCGGAAAGGGGCTGGGGCCCCAGGCGTTCGGGCTCGCGCTCGCCGCGAACGGCGTGTTGATCGTGGTCCTCCAGCCGCTGGTGATCGGCTTCGCCACCCGGGCCCCCCGAGGCCGGGCGCTCGCGGTGGGCGCGGCGCTCACGGGGCTCGGGTTCGGAGCCACCGCGCTCGCCGAGTCCCTGGGCGCGTTCGTGCTGACGGTGCTGCTGTGGACGCTGGGAGAGATCGTGATGGCCCCGGTGAACTCCGCGGTGGTGGCGGAGCAGTCCCCGGCGCATCTGCGGGGCCGATACCAGGCGGCGTTCGGGCTCACCTGGAGCGTGGCGATGATGGCGGCCCCGGTGGTTGGCCCGCGCGTGATCGAGCTGACGAGCCTGCCGTCGTTCTGGGCGCTGTGTCTTTGCCTGTGCGCCTTCGCGGCGGCGGGCTTCCTGACGATGCTGCGTCCGGCCGCCAGCCGTTCCTGAGCGCTGACCTCGCGTGAAAAGACCGTTTCTTCTACGGTGACGCGCTCATGCTTTCGATCGCGCTCTCCATCGGTGTCGGCCTCGTCCTCGCGCAGGACCCGGCCGCCGAGGCGGCGGCACCGGATCCGGCCGCGCCTGCACCCGCCGTGGCCGATCCCGCGGCCCCCGGAACGCCGGCCCCCGGCTCGACCGGGACCGACCCGGCGATGAGCGCGATGAAGCGCCAGTCAGAAGAGCTGGCCCGCGCGGCCGCCAAGCTGAAGGAACTCACGGGCGCCGAGCGCGAGAAGGCCGCGGAGGACTTGCGCAAGAAGGCGTCGGCGCTCGTCGGCAATCCAGTCGTCCCGCCGCGCGACTTCAACCTCGACGACTACTACGCGCTCTCCGACTCGGAGCAGGCGCTCGTGGTGTCACGGTCCTTCTTCGAGGCGCTCGTCACGGGCGACGCCGGCCGGGTGGTGGACTTCGCCGGCCTGCCCTTCATGCTGGAAGACAAGAAGATCGAGCGGCCCGACGAGCTGCGGTCCACGTGGGCCAAACACCTGCGCAGCAAGCGGACCGATCTCATCGCGCTCTACGGCATCGAGGTCTTCACGCCGCAGGAGATGGAGAAGAAGTACGGCCCTGCGCCGGCCCGCCTCAAGAACTGGACGTGGCGCAATGGCGGCTCGACCTTCATCGCCGTCGCCAACCTCTCGGGGCGCGCGGCGATCGTGCAGCTCAAGGCCGTGGGGTCGACGTGGCAGGTCGTGGCCTACCACGATTGATCGTCAGCTCACCTTTGACGCGAAGTCCGCCAGCCGCGCGAGGCCCTTCTCGATGATGGCCTGCGAGGTCGCGAACGAGAAGCGCAGGTAGCCATCGGCCCCGAACGGCTCGCCGGGCACCGCCGCGAGCAGGAAGTCCTCGAGCAGCACCTCGGAGACCCGCATCGAGCCGGTGAGCGTCTGCCCTTTGTACGTCTTGCCGATGAGCTCCCCGATGTCGGCGAAGCAGTAGAACGCGCCGTCGGGCCGAGGGCACTTCACGCCCGGAATGCGGCTGAGGCCATCGGCCATCACCTCGCGGCGCTTCGCATACTCCTTCACCATCGCGAAGAGCGGCTCCTGAGGCCCCTTGAGCGCCGTGACGGCCGCCTTCTGGATGACCGAGGTCGCGTTCGAGGTCGACTGATCCTGCACCATCTGCATGCCGGCGATGAGCTCCCTGGGGCCGGCCGCGTAGCCGAGCCGAAGCCCCGTCATCGCGTAGGCCTTGGAGAACCCGTTCACCACCACCGTGCGCGGCGCGAGATCGGGCGCGATGTTGGCGATGTTCTGGAAGCCACCTTCGACGTAGAGCAGCCGCTCGTAGATATCGTCGGACACCAGCAGGCAGTCATGGCCCCGCACGGCGTCGGCGATGTCGAGGAGCGTCTGCTTCGAATACACGCCGCCGGTCGGGTTCGACGGGCTGTTCAAGATGACCGCTCGGGTGCGCGGCGTGAGCGCCTTGCGCAGCTGCGCGGGGTCGGGCGCCCAGTTCGTGTGCGCGCTGGTCTCGACGATGACGGGCTCTCCGTCGGCGAGCCGCACCATGTCGGGGTAGCTGACCCAGTACGGCGAGAAGATGATCACCTCGTCGCCCGGCGACAGGAGCGCCTGGAAGATGTTGTAGAGCGAGTGCTTGGCGCCGACCGACACGAGGATCTGCTCGGGCGTGTAGTCGAGGCGGTTCTCGGCCTTCAGCTTGTCGACGATCGCCGCCTTGAGCTCGGGGATGCCGCCGGTCGCGGTGTACTTGGTGAAGCCCGCGTCGAGCGACGCCTTGATCGCGTCCTTGATGTGGGCGGGCGTGTCGAAGTCGGGCTCTCCAGCCGCGAACGAGACGACGTCGGCGCCCTTCGCGGCGAGGGCCTTGGCCTTGGCGTTGAGGGCGAGGGTGGGAGAGGGCTTGGCGCTCTTGAGTCGGTTGGCGAGTTTCATGGTGTTCGAGGTCATCCCCTGGGGGCGTACTTGGCGTGGAGGCCCGCGGCGACGTTGGCAGGCACCAGCCCATCGACGTTTCCGCCGAAGCTGGCCACTTCGCGCACGAGGTTCGACGAGACGTAGAAGTAGTCCTCGCCGGTCATCATGAAGACGGTCTCGAGCTCGGGGTCGAGCTTGCGGTTCATGTTCGCGAGCTGGAACTCGAACTCGAAGTCGCTCACCGCGCGCAGCCCGCGGAGCATCACCTTCACGCCGCGCCGTTTGCCGTAGTCGACCAGGAGCCCCTGGAAGTCGTCGACCTCGACGCGCGCTTCGTCCGGAAACGCCTCACGGATGAAGGCCTTGCGCTCGGCCGTGGTGAAGAGCGGTGTCTTCTTCGGGTTCACCGCGATGGCGACGATGAGCTTGTCGAAGAGCTTGAGCCCTCGCTGGATGAGCGAGAGATGCCCATTGGTGAGGGGGTCGAAGGAGCCTGGATAGATGGCGACGGACATCGGCGCGGCAGCCTCATTCACGGCGCGGGAGCGGTCAATCGGAAGATCGACACCACCGTCGCGCCGAACGAGCGCTCGTCCTCGCGGCGAAAGTGGCCGACCTGCTCGGGCAACACCTCGGCGCGCTCATGTTCGACCACCGCCACGCCCTTTGGAACGACGAGCGCCTGGAGCGCCGTGAGGACCTCGAGCCCCGCGCGCAACGCGTACGGCGGATCCGAGAAGACGAGCTCGAAGCGTGCGCCCTCGGTCGCCAGGCGCTCCAGCGCCTTCTTCACGGGCGCCGAGCGCACCTCGACCCGGTCGGAGAAGCCCAGCGACTCGGTGTTCTCGCGGCACAGCGCGACGGCCTCGCGGCCCGAATCCACCAGGACCGCCCGCTCCGCGCCGCGCGAGACGGCCTCGAGCCCCAGCGCGCCGGTGCCGGCGAAGAGGTCGAGCACGCGCAGGCCCTCACACGTCTGGCCCAGCACGTTGAAGATCGTCTCGCGCACCCGGTCGGCGGTCGGCCGCGTTACGTCACTCCCGCGAGGCGTCTTCAGCGTTCGCCCTCTGGCCGAACCGGCGACAATTCGCATGCGCCATCGCCTTACCTTTCCCCTCTTCTCCCTGCACGCATTCGTCTACACTTCGGACAGCTTTCGGCTACACCTGTCTCGGTTTCAGACGAACTGAGGCGACCCCCGCATGGACTACGAGCGTTACCAGAACCTGCACACCATCGTGATGCTGCGGGACATTCTGCGGAAGTGGTGGCGCGCGGAGCTCTCGTTCGCGGGAAAAGACGGGCAGGTCATCGAGTGGTCGAAGGGGCAGATCACCCCGCCGCCGAACGACTTCTGCCGCCTCTCGCTGTTCTCCAAGGAGGGCTTTCGTCGCTGCTGCTCCTCGGTGCGCGTCCTGCACGAGAAGTTCAAGGCCTCGAAGAAGCTGCGCCGAAGCCAGTTTCACGAGTGCCACCTGGGCTTCACCATCGTCGGCGCGCCGCTGCACATCAACGGTGAGTACGAGGGCATGCTCTTCGTCGAGGGTTTCTCGAGGCAAGAGGTGAGCCCGCGCGAGGCCGAGCAGCTCAAGCTCAAGATCGCCGAGCTCAACCAGGGCGCCACCGATATGGAGCGTGCGATCGAACGCGTGCCAGTGATGGACGACCGCGAGGTCGAGAAGATCTGCGATCTGCTCGAGTTCGGCGCCAACGAGATCGGGAACTACGAGGCGGAGCTCTCCCGCAAGGACGAGACGATTCAGGCGCTGTCGAGCGATCTCTCCGACCGGTACAAGTTCGAGAACATCATCGGCCGCAGCCAGCCGATGCTCGACGTCTTCCGCATCCTCGAGCGCGTCTGCCAGTCGGACACGACGGTGCTGATCAACGGAGAGTCCGGCACCGGCAAGGAGCTCGTCGCCCGCGCGATTCACTACAACGGCCCGCGCAAGGACAAGCCGTTCGTGGTGCAGAACTGTTCGGCCTTCAACGACAACCTGCTCGAGAGCGCGCTCTTCGGCCACGTGCGGGGCTCGTTCACCGGCGCCTTGCGAGACAAGAAGGGCCTCTTCGAGATCGCCGATGGAGGCACGTTCTTCCTCGACGAGGTCGGAGACATGTCTCCCTCGCTCCAGGTCAAGCTGCTGCGCGTGCTGCAGGAAGGCACGTTCCTCCCCGTCGGCGGCACGACGCACAAGCAGGTCGACGTGCGGGTCATCTCGGCGACCCACAAGGATCTGACCGAGCTGGTGAAGAAGGGCGAGTTCCGCGAGGACCTCTTCTACCGGCTCAACGTGATCCGCATCACCGTGCCGTCGCTCCGCGAGCGCAAGGACGACCTGCCGATGCTGGTCGACCACCTCATGCGCAAGCACAAGCGTGAGGGGCAGAAGGCACGCGGCCTGGCGCCCGATGCGCTCTCGGTCTTCCAGCGCTACCACTGGCCTGGAAACATCCGCGAGCTCGAGAACGAGATCGAGCGGATGCTCGTGCTCGGCGGCGATCAGGATCTGCTGACCTCGGACCTGCTCTCGAGCCGCATTCGCGACACCGTCAGCGGCGCCAGCGGCACCAACGTCATCGGAGGCGAGCGCCTGGCGGTGGTCCCGGCGGGACGCCTCAACGACGCGGTGGAGCAGCTCGAGCGCGACATGATCTCGCAGGGCCTCCAGCGAACGCGGCACAACAAGTCGAAGCTCGCGCGCGAGCTCGGCATCAGCCGGTCGAACCTGATCCTCAAGATCCAGAAGTACGCGCTCGAGCGCCCCGGGATGACGGGCGGTGCGGACGACGAGGAGGCCGAGGTCAATGCCTGACGGCGGCGCGCGGTTCTTTCAGCAGGCCACCTTCACCACCGACGACGGCGCGCCCCTGTGGTTCGAGCAGCGCGGCGAAGGGCCCGAGGTGCCGGCGGTGCTGTGCGACGGCCTGGGCTGTGACGGTTTCATCTGGCGATACCTGTGGGCGCCGCTCACTGCGCGTCGGCGCGTGCTCCACTGGAACTATCGCGGCCACGGCAAGAGCGGCGTACCTCGCGACGACTCGCGCATCGGCGTCGAATACATCTGTGACGATCTCGCGCGGCTGATGGATCACACGGGGCTCGATCGGTCGGTGATCTTCGGCCACTCCATGGGCGTGCAGGTGGCGCTCGAGTTCCAACGCCGCCACGCATCCCGCGTCGCGGGCCTGGTGCTCATCTGTGGCTCGTACGGCACCCCGCTCGACACGTGGCACGATCACTCGCTGCTGCGCGTCGCCTTTCCGAAGCTCAAGGCGATCGTCGAGCGCTTCCCGTCCCAGTCGCGGTGGATCACCTCGCACGTGCTGCGCAACGAGCTGGCGGTGGAGTTGGGCATTCGCGCGGAGCTCAACCCGCTGCTGATCGATCACAACGACTTTCACCCGTACATGGAGCACCTGGCGAAGATGCACCCGCTCTACTTCGTGCGGACGCTCGACTCGCTCAAGGATCACTCGGCGCTCGATCACCTCCCGTACGTGAACGTGCCGGTGTTGGTGGTGGGCGGTGAGATCGACAAGTTCACGCCGGTGTGGCTGAGCCAGCGCATGGCGGAGCACCTGCCCGACGCGAAGTACCTGTTCGTCCCCGGCGGAAGTCACACCGCCCCGCTCGAGCGCGCGGGCCTCGTCAACGCCGAGATCGAGCGCTTCCTCGCCACGCGAATTGCCGCCGATGCGCGTCCGGTGACGGCGCTCCCGTGACGCGCTGTCCGGATCATCCGCGGGAGCTCGTGGAAACGTCCGAGGGTCGTCAGTGTCCGCACTGCAAGGGGCTCCTGTCGACCACCAGCCAGGTCGTCGACATCGCGGGGCCGGCCGACGAGTTGCTCGAGCCCGAGACGCGGCTGGACTCGATTCCGTTCAAGAAGCCGCGCGCCTGTCCCGAATGCGCTACGACGATGACGCCGCTGCGCATCGCCCGCCTCGAGGCGTGGATCGAGAAGTGTCCCGCCTGTGAGCTGCACTGGGTGGAGGCCTCGGATCTGCGCTCACTGGGGCTCGTGAAGAAGTCCCTGGCCCGCCAGGACGCGTGGAGCTCGATGGACGCAACCGAGCGCAAAGAGCTGGCGGCCGACCTGGCGGAGGCCGAGGTCCCGAAGTCGGAGTTCGTCGAAGAGCTGACGATGGGCGAGGCGGTGCGGGCAGCGATCGGCGTGCCAGTCTTGTCCGGCCTCAGCGGCGCGCAACGGCCCGTGCTCACCTGGGTGTCGATCGCGGCGCTGGCCCTGTGCTTCCTGGGAGGGCTGCTCGCGCCGGACACCCTGGGCGTCGATGCGTTGGGGTACCTGCCCTCGAGGGACACGGCCTTCAAGGCGATCGCGGCGACCTTCGCGCACGACGGCTGGCTGCACCTCGGCGGCAACCTGTTGTTCGCGTGGCTCTTCGGTGACGCGGTCGAGCGGCGCGTTCCCCATCTCGTCATTCCCGGAGCGCTGGTTGGCATGGGCGCGATGGCGCTGGTGATCGACGGCGCCACGGACGGCACCACCGTGATCGTCGGCGCCAGCGGCGGCGTCTACGCCCTCATGGGCTTGTGCGCCGTCCTGCAGCGCCAAGGGAAGTGGCTGGTGCCGCTCTTTTCGATCCTCAGGGCCACCGGGTTCCTACGGCAGACCTCGGGTCGATTGCTCGCGCTTCGAGTCCCGCTCCCCTTCGCGATGGGGGCGTACGCGTTGATCGACGTGCTGCAGGGCGCCGACGCAGGGTCCGGCATCGCCTGGGTCGCCCACGCGGCGGGGTTCCTTCTGGGCCTGCTGGGCGGACTCGTGCTGGAGCGGACTCAGGCCGACTGACGCGGCAGGTGCGCTCGCACCGTCTGACTCATCGCGAGCTCGCCGGCGTCGACCTTCGCCCTGAGCGCATCCAGCTCAGCCACCAACGCGGCCCCGAAGTGCACGCCTATCTCGTCGCGCGCGCCCTCGTACAGCGTCGGTCCGGTGTTCGCGCAGGCCAGATCGTCCTTCACGTCCGAGTTCGGCCGCATCACGCCCCTGTCCCACGTGACCGGAAACAGCCAGCACACCATCGGCTTGAGCGAGTGGTAGTCACGGCCGGTCTTCAGCGCGAAGGCGTGAATGCCGCAGCCGCGCCCGCCCCGGTTGAGGAACACGCAGGCCCCATGCTTCACGTTGGCGCGCACGAACTTGCCCGTCGGGTAGTCCGGGTCTTCGAAGACCTCGGGCTTGAACCACTCGGTCGCCGGCACGCCCAGGAAGGCCTCGAGCTCGTCCTTGACGGCGAGCAGGCGCTCCCGTTCGCCGAAGTTCACGTCACAGCCGTACTGGCAGCAGCTGTCGTGGCAGAAGGTGCACTGCATGCACTTCATGAAGTAGCGCAGCGTGAAGATCTCACTGTCCACGCTGTGCAGCCCTTGGACCGACCGAATCGGAAGCAACATGACGAAGGACGTCCCGTAGGCCCCCCACGGGCAGCGGGCAAGTGAGAACCCCGTTACGACAGGCCTGACTGCTGTTCATTGCCCCCCGACCCGTGTAGAGGCGCCGCCGCCATGTTCCCCCGAGAGAAGATCCGCAACATCGCCATCGTCGCCCACGTCGACCACGGGAAGACGACCCTCGTCGATCACATGCTCCGCCAGGGCGGCGCCTTCCGCTCCAACGAGCACATCGCCGAGCGAGTCATGGACTCGAACGACCTCGAGAAGGAGAAGGGCATCACCATCATGGCCAAGAACACGGCCATCATGTGGAAGGGTCACCAGGTCAACATCGTCGACACGCCCGGCCACGCGGACTTCGGCGGCGAGGTCGAGCGCGGCCTGCGTATGGTCGACGGCGTGCTCCTGCTGGTCGACGCGGCCGAAGGACCCCTGCCGCAGACCCGCTTCGTGCTCTCCAAGGCGCTGGGCCTGGGCCTCAAGACCGTGCTGGTCATCAACAAGATCGACCGCAAGGACGCGCGGGCCCGCGAGGTGCTCGACGCCGTCTACTCGCTCTACATCGACCTGGGCGCCGAGGAGAAAGACCTCGAGTTCCCCGTCATCTACGCCATCGCGCGTGAGGGCAAGGCGTCGCTCAAGCTCGACGAGCCCAGCGGCGACCTCCACCCGCTGTTCGACAAGATCGTCGAGCACATCTCTCCGCCGCCGGCGCCCGAGGCCGACTCGGCGACGCAGCTGCTCATCGCGAACCTCGACTACGACGACTTCGTAGGCCGCATCGGCATCGGCCGCATGAGCGCTGGCCGCCTCGCGCCGAACATGCCCGTGGCCGTCTGCCGCGACGCCGGGAAGATCGAGCAGGGCCGCATCGTCAAGCTCTACGGCTTCTCGGGCCTCAAGCGCGTCGAGATCGCCGACACCGGCCCGGGCGAGATCGTCTGCATCGCCGGCATCGAGGATCTCTCGATCGGCGACACCATCAGCTCGGTCGAGAACCCCAAGCCCCTGCCCCGCATCAAGGTCGACGAGCCGACCATGATGATGGTCTTCCGCGTCAATGACAGCCCGTACGCGGGCAAGGAAGGCAAGTACGTCACCTCGCGCAACCTGCGGGACCGCCTCCAGAAGGAGTCGTACCGCAACGTCTCCATTCGCGTGGAGGACACCGAGGCGCCCGACGCGTTCAAGGTGGTGGCGCGCGGAGAGCTCCAGCTCGCGGTGATCATCGAGACGATGCGCCGCGAAGGGTACGAGCTCACCGCCTCGAACCCCGAGCCGATCATCAAGGAGATCGACGGCGTCAAGCACGAGCCGATGGAGCTGCTCGTCTGCGACCTCCCCGAGATCTCGATCGGCATCGTCACCGAGCGCCTGGGGCCCCGTCGCGGCCGCATGGTCGACATGGTGCAGCTCGGCGGTGGGCGGACCCGAGTCACCTACCGCATCCCCGCGCGTGGCCTCGTCGGCTTCCGCAGCGAGTACCTCACCATCACCAAGGGTGAGGGCCTGGCCTCGTCGCAGTTCGACGGCTGGGAGCCGCACATGGGCTACATTCCCCGCCGCTCGAACGGCGCGATCATCGCCGACCGTATGGGCGACGCGATCCCCTACGCGCTCTTCAGCATCCAGGAGCGCGGCAAGCTCTTCGTCGCCCCCGGTACGCCCCTCTACGAGGGCATGATCATCGGTGAGCACGCGCACCCCAACGATCTCGACGTGAACGCCAGCCGCGAGAAAAAGCTCACCAACATTCGCGCGGCCGGCCGTGACGAGAACGTGATCCTCACGCCGCCGACCGAGATGGGCCTCGAGAAGGCGCTGGAGTGGATCGGCTCCGATGAGCTCGTCGAGGTGACGCCGAAGTCGATTCGCCTCCGCAAGCGCATGCTGGCGTTCAACGCCCGCTACCGCGCCGACCGCGATCGCAAGCGCGAGAAGGAAGAGTGACCGCCCACCGCCAGTAGGCGCATGATGGTGTCGTGCGCTGCTGGCTCGAGCGGATCAGCCCTTCAGGTGACGAGTACGAGCTCCCCGAGGGGCGCTCGTCGATCGTGTTCGGCCGATCCCCGAAGGCCACGCTGGTCTTCGACGATGCGCTCTTGTCGGCCCGGCACTGCGAGCTGTTCAGCGACGGCACCTTCTGGCGGGTGAAGGACCTGGGGACCGAGAACGGAACGCGGGTCAACGGCCGGGACATTCGTTACCCGCGCGCGCTCTTCGACGAAGACCGGCTGCAGTTCGGGCGCATCGAGCTGCGCTTCCGGTCAGAGGTTCGCGCCGAAGATCCGGTGCTGAAGGACGCGATCGCCCGCGACCCCGACGTCCCGGAGCCGTGGCTCGTCTATGCCGACTGGCTCCTCGAGCGCGGCGACCCCCTGGGCGAGCGCATGGCCCAGGCGCGCGTCAACGGCCGCCTCGATCACGCGCCGTGGCTGGGGCCCTTGTGGGACCGCCTCCTCGCCGGCGAGCTCGAGATCGACTGGCAGGTGGGCTTCGTTCGCCGGGCCACCTTCCGCCAGGCCGTCGGGCAGCTCCCCTACGATTGGCACGACGCGGTCAGCACGCTGCTGCGCACACGGGTGGCTCAGTTTCTCCGCGAGCTGGTGCTCGATCTGCCCCGGCTCCACCAGGGGCCCCGGGCGCTCGACGTGGAGGATCTCGTCGACGCGCAGCGCTTCCTCGCCACCCTGCCCCTGCCGCCCACGCTCGAGCGCGTCTCTTTCGGGTATCGGCTCGGCGACCGGTCGCAGCGGTTGTCGTGCATCGAAGAGCTCGCCCAGAAGGCGCCCCGCGTCCGTGGCCAGGACGTGTTCGTCTCGGTCCGCACCGCGCGCCTCAAGCTGCTGTCCATCGTCGACGGCGTGCGCATCGTCGGCGTCTCCGAGGGCTTTCGGCCGCTCACCGCCGTCACCCGGTTGCGCCGCGGAACCAAAAACCAGCTCCACTTCGAGTCGCCGCCGGGCATTCCCTTCATCGCCGACGGCAACCCGTGTCACTTCGCGCCAGGCGACGGCACCTGGAAGCTCTTCGCGGGGCGGCTGCGCGGCGAGGTGCGCGTCAATCAGCGGGTCGACTCGGTGTACCAGCTGCTCCCGGGCGACCTGATCGAGGTGCAGGGCGCTGGCAAGCTGCGGTTCGAGGTACAGCCGTGAGCGCCTGGCTGCGCCGCATCGATCTCGAGACCTTCGAGTCCGATCGCATCGAGCTACCCACCAGCGCGCGGGAGATCAGCGTCGGGCGCACCCGACAGCAGACCATCGCCATCTCACCCGAGCCGCTGCCCCGCGTGCACTGTGTGCTGACGTTCAAGGACGATCAGCAGTGGCGCGTGGAGGATCGGAACTCGTCGAGCGGCACCTGGCTCAACGGGCATCGCATCACCCGCGCCGAGCTCAGGCACGGCGACGTGATCGATCTCTACGGCACGCTCCTGGTCTTCCTCGAGGAGGCCGAACACCGGGAGCCGGCGCTCGAGGCGGCGCTCGACCGTTCCCCGTGGGACGACAAGGCCATCGACGTGTGGGGTGATCGACTGCTCGAGCATGGTGACCCGCTGGGGCACCAACTCCTCCACGGGGCCCCCGCCCTCGGCTGTCTCGAAGGGCTGGAGGGGTTGTGTAATGCCGGCCGCCTCGAGCTCGACTGGCGTCACGGGCTCGTCGAGCGCGCCCGCATTCGGTGCACGAGCGACGCGACCTACCAGGACGTCGACCTGCTGGGCCGGCTGCTGTCCTTGCGGGTGACCCGGTGGCTTCGCGAACTCACGGTCGATCTCTGCACGTGGACGATGCCGGCCGCCTCGCGCCTGCAGTCCGACGTGGCGGCGGCGCTGCGAGGCCTGTTGAGTGGTCCGGAGCTGCCGGCGCTCGAGGGCCTGTCCTTCGGGTACCTGCCCACCCGACTGCCCGCTTCGCACTTCCGCGAGGCGCTGCTCGATCGGCTCCCCGCGCGCTTCGGCCGGCTCACCACCCCGCCGCGCGAGGTGTTGCCGGTGGTGCGTCACGCCTGGCTGGTGGTGGAGCACGTCGGCGCGGGCCTCGACTTTCAGCCCATTGGCCCCACCGAACGTGGCCGCCTTCCCTTGCACACCGGCATCTGGGTCGGGGCCTCGTCGCCGGGCCGCCTGCGCGCGATGGCGCCTGGGGTTCGCCGCGAAGGCATCGTCGAGAGCTTCCTCGTCCGCCAGGAGGTGCCGCTGTGGTGTCTGGTGCCGGTCGAGCACGGGGTGCGGCTCAACGGTCGGCCAGCGGTATCGACGCGGCTGCTCCCTGGTGACGTGATCGAGGAGCCCCGCGGGACGCGCTTCCGGTTCGAGGTGCGCGTCGAGCCGTCGCTGCCCCGGTAGTCCAGACATGACGAAGCCCGGCGGCGCGTTGAGGCGCACACCGGGCTTCAGGTCAAACCCAGACGTGAATTACTTGGGCATGATCACGGTGTCGATCACGTGGATGACGCCGTTCGAGGCCGCGATGTCCGTCTTGGTGACGTTCGCGCCGTCAACCTTCACCTTGCCGTCCTTGAGGCCGAGGACGAACTCACGACCCTCGACCGTCTTCACCTTGGTGCCGTCCTTCATCTTCATGACGTCGGCGGCCATCACCGAGCCCGGAACGACGTGGTACGTCAACACGGCGGTCAGCTTCTTCTTGTCCTTCAGGAGCGCGTCGAGGTCCTTCTTCGCGATCTTGGCGAACGCCTCGTCGGTGGGGGCGAACACCGTGAACGGGCCCTTGCCCTTGAGCGTCTCGATGAGACCAGCCTCGGTCAGCGCCGTGGCGAGGGTCTTGAACGAGCCCGCAGCGACCGCGGTGTCGATGATGTCCTTGGGGGCCTCGGCGGCCGGCTTGGCCTCCGCCGGCTTGGCCTCCGCAGGCTTGGCGGCTTCGGCCGGCTTGGCCTCGGCCTTCGGGTCCTTCTTCTGAGCGAACGACACGGACGCCACCACGAGGGTGGCCAGCACGAGCAGCTTCTTCATTATGGATTCCTCCCGGATTGATTTCTGAACACACGCCCGTCACAACCAGCGCGGGCGTGTTCCTAACGACGGTTAGCACAGACGCCACATTCACTATGCAGAAGATGACGGCGCAGTAAGTCGACCCCATGAGTGCCCTTTCGCCCAAGCGGCCCGCCGATTCGGTGACGGAGATGACACAAATCCTGCTCCCGGGAGACGCCAACGCGCTGGGGGCGGCGTTCGGCGGCAGCGTGATGGGGTGGATCGACATCTGCGCGGCGGTCTGCGCTCAGCGTCACGCCCGGCAGACGGTGGTGACGGCCTCGATGGACGATCTGCACTTTCACGCGCCGATCAAGGTGGGCATGGCGGTGACGCTGCGCGCGCGGGTGATCGCCGCGTTCACCACCTCGATGGAGATCGGCGTCAGTGTGCAGAGCGAGCATCCAGTGACCGGAGAGCGGCAGCTCACCACCAGCGCGCTGCTCACCTTCGTGGCGCTCGACAAGGACGGCAAGAAGCTCCCGGTGCCGCCGTTGGTGTTCGACACGGAGGCCGAGCGCGCGGCGGCGGCCGATGCGACGGAGCGGCGCTCGGAACGACTGGGCCGGAAGGATCGCGGAACGCGGTGGCTGTCGCTGGTCCTGCGGTGACGATCAGCGGCGCAGCACGAGGGTGTGCCCATCTTCGCCCAGCTCGGTGACGTCGGCGATCACGACCGGCTGAAAGCCCTCGGCCTCGACGGTGACGGGCTGCCCCGAGAACGGCTGGCGCTGCGTGAAGACGACGTTCGCGAGCACGTTGGTTCGCAGCTGCGCGATCACGCCGTCTCCCTGGCGGAAGATGAGCGAGACGTCGTGCAGGTAATTGCCCTCGGGGTCGAGCACCTTGAGCCAGTAGCCCTCGGTGGGCATCAGCTCCAGCTCGTACAGGGTGCCCGGCTTCGTGGAGACGTTTGGCAACACCGCCGGAGCGAACCCATCGGCGACCGCGACCAGCCGTGACGACGAAAATGCTCCCGATGACAGGGCCTGGCCGGCGCGGTTGGTGAGCCCCCGGAAAAGCGTCGTGGTAGGGCACTCGCTCGAGGCAGGGCAGGACATGGGCTCGGCGGTGATGGTGACGGCGAGGCAGCCCAGGGGGCCACCCGTTCGGCCGTCGAGGATGACGAGATCACCCTTCCCTTCGGCGCCGCACGACGCAGCGCTGTGGCGGGCTTCGGGTGCATCGGGGCGCCCGGCCTCGTCGAGCCGGGCATCGCCACCGCCGACCGCGTCCTTCGCGGTCACACAGCCGACGAGGCAGACGGTGAAGACGACGAGCCCCCTCGGCACCGAAAAGCTCAGGCCGAGAACGACGAGCCGCAGCCGCAGGAGGACTTCGCGTTGGGGTTCTCGAACTTGAACCCCGCGGCCGTATCGGTCGTCACCCAGTCCATGCGGGTGCCGGCCAGGTACTTCGCGGACATCTTGTCGGTGCAGATCTGCACGCCGTCCTGGGTCCAGAGGAGGTCGCCCTCCTTGGACTCCTTGACGAGGTTGAGATCATACCCGAGCCCGCTGCAGCCGGCGGGCACGACGCGGACGGCGAGGAAGTGACCGTCGAGCGACTGGCTCTTGATGACCTCCTTGACCTGCTTGACCGCCGCCTCGGTGAGGAGGAGCGCGGGCCCTTCGGCGCCGGTGCTGGGGGTCGACGAGGTCTGGGTGGTAACGGGAGCAGCGAGCGTGGTGTCCATGGGAGTCAGTATCTATATCGACGCGGGTTTGGGTGGCAAAGCCGACGGGGTCACCGGTCGGTCAGAAGCCGACGAGCTTCGAGACGATCTCCTTCATGATCTCGCTGGTGCCGCCGCCGATGGTGATGAGGCGAATGTCGCGCCAGGCACGGGCGATGTGGGTCTCTTCGATGTAGCCCATGCCGCCGTAGAACTGCTGGCAGTCGTAGGCGACCTTCTGCGCGAGATCGCCGGCGAAGAGCTTGGCCATGGAGATCTCCTTCACGGGGTTCTCCTTCGCCTCGAACAGTTCGACGGCGTAGTAGCCGAGGCGGCGCGAGGCCTCGATGGCGGTGAGGTGCTCCACGAACTTGTGGCGCCACACCTGGTACTTGATGAGCGGCTTGCCGAAGGCGCTGCGCTCGTTGCCGTAGCGGATGGCGTCGTTCACCATGAGATCCATGCCCGCGTTCGCGATGAGCGCCGCGGTGAGCCGCTCGCCCTGGAAGTTGGTCATGATGTGGTAGAAGCCTTCGTTCTCTTCGCCGAGCACGTAGCGCGCGGGAATGCGGCAGTCCTCGAAGAAGAGGATGGCCGTGTCGGAGGAGAGGTTGCCGATCTTCTCGAGCTTCTTGGACACCGAGAAGCCCTTCACGTCGGTGGGGAACGTCAGCAGCGAGATGCCGCCGTAGCCCTCGGGACCGGTGCGCACGGCGAGCGTGATGAAGTCGGCGCGCGTGCCGTTGGTGATCCACATCTTGGAGCCGTTGATGACGTAGTCGTCGCCGACGCGGCGGGCGGTGGTCTTGAGGTTGGCGACGTCGCTGCCGACGCCCGGCTCCGAGACGCCGAGGGCCGCGATCTTCTCGCCCTTGAGGGCGGGCTCGAGGAACAGCCGCTTCTGCTCGTCGGTGCCGATCTCGTTGATGATGGGCGTCGCCATCTGCCCCTGAACGAGGAGCGCCATGTTCACGCCGGCGTTGCGGCTGCGGACGAGCTCCTCGCAGAAGGCGGTCACGTACCAGGAGTCGAGGCCCGAGCCGCCGTACTTCGGATCGTGGTTGATGCCGAGGAAGCCGAGCTCACCGGCCTGCTTGAAGACCTCCTTCGGGAAGATGCCGGCGTGATCCCACTCGAGCCCGTGCGGCGCGAGCTCGCGCTCGACCCACTGGCGGACGGACTTGCGGAAGGCTTCGTGCTCGGGCGTGAAGTAGTTGGGCATGGTGTCTCCAGCGTGAGGCCGCTCGGTCGCGGCATGGGGTCGAAGATTGACTCAAGAATCAATACCAACCCATGGTGGGAACGCAACACCGCTCGAACCTTCGAGATTCCTTTGGGTTGCGCGTTGACTCTGCGAGGGGTGATCCTTACAAGTCGCCGCGCTTTGGCCTTTCCAGGAGTGACTCCCGCATGGCGATGATCGAGGTCGAAGGCCTCACCAAGAAGTACCGCGACCGCACGGCCATCGACGCCCTCACCTTCTCGATTCGCGAGGGCGCCATCGTCGGCTTCCTCGGCCCCAACGGCGCCGGCAAGTCCACGACGATGAAGATCCTCACCGGCTTCATGCCGGCCACGGAGGGCAAGGCGCGGGTGGCGGGGTTCGACGTGTTCGAGCAGCCGCTCGAGGCGAAGCGGCAGATTGGGTACTTGCCCGAGACGCCTCCGCTCTACCCGGAGCTGACCGTGCGCGGCTTCCTCAAGTTCGTCGCCGAGCTCAAGGCCGTGCCTCGCGGGGACGTGAAGAAGGAGATCGAGCGCGTGGCGGCCGCGACCGGCGTCACCAGCGAGCTCGACCGGCTCAACGGCACCCTGTCCAAGGGCTATCGCCAACGCGTCGGCATCTCGCAGGCGCTCATCGGCAACCCGAAGCTGCTCATCCTCGATGAGCCCACCGAGGGCCTCGATCCGCGGCAACGAAACGAGGTGCTCCAGCTCGTCAAGGGGCTGGCCGGGAAACACACCGTCGTGCTCTCGACGCACATCCTCGCGGAGGTCAAAGCCATCTGCGAGCAGGTGCTGATCATCCACCGCGGGAAGATCGTCGCGAACGACACCATGGCGGCGATCACCGGCGGCAAAGAGAACGGCCTCGAAGAGAAATTCATTCAGCTGACCGCGAACTGACCCATGCGCACCATCCTCGCCATCGCGAAGAAGGAGCTGACGATCTTCCTCACCACCCCGTGGGCGTGGATCGTCTTCACCTTCTTCAGCTTCGTCGCTTCGACGTTCTTCATGAGCTCGCTCACCGACTTCCGCCGCGCGCACGCCGACGTGGCGCAGCTGTCGGGCGGGTGGAGCCAGGTGGAGCCCGAGTTCCAGTTCCTCCGCAACCTCACCGATGGCGTCGTGATGCCGACGTTCTCGGCGATGTTGATGGTGATGATGTTCCTGGTGCCGGTGCTGTCGGCCCGCCTGTTCGCCGATGAACGCCGGCAGAAGACCTTCGAGCTGCTCATGACCTCGCCGGTGTCCACCACCCAGATCGTGATCGGCAAGTACCTCGGCGGGCTCGCGCTGGTGTCATTGACCGTGTGCCTGATGCTCCTCTACCCCGCGGTGCTCAGCGTGTTCGGCACGTCGTTCTCGGCGGTCACGTCGGAGAAGACGGCGACGCTCGAGTGGCCGACGGTGCTGCTGGGCTTCTTGGGACTGCTCGTGTGGGGCGCGGCGATCCTCGCGATCGGCACCTTCATCTCGTCGCTCACCGAGTCGGTGATCGTCGCGATCATCGTGACCTTCTGCGTGTCGCTGCTCTTGCTCATCGTCCGCATCCTCGCGCCGAGCGCCGGAGAGCCCCTTCGCAGCCTGCTCGAGTACGCGTCGTTCGAGGCGCAGCTGCGCAACTTCATGCGAGGCGTGTTCGACCTTCGGCCCCTCGTGTTCTTCGGCAGCTTGATCGCGGCGTTCCTCGTCGCCACGCACCGGTCGGTCGAGTCGAGGCGTTGGGTATGAAGCGCTTCTCCGCAGCCATCGGCGCGACGGGGTTGCTCCTCGTCTTCACCTCACCGCTCACGCTCGGCGTCATGCAGGCTTCCCAGATCGCCTTCTGGGTGAAGCTGTCCCTGGGCCTGGTGCTCGTCGGCGTCTGGGCTGTGCTCAACCGCGAGAAGATCGCCACCTGGGCGCGCACCGTCTTCTTCTTCTCGTCGTCCGCGATCATCGGGCTGGCGTTCATCGCGATCCTCGTGGCGGCCAACTTCATCCTCGCGAAGCGGAACCAGACCTGGGACCTCACCACCAAGAAGCTCAACTCGCTCTCGCAGCAGACGCGCGACACGCTGGCGAACCTCAAGGAGCCCGTGAAGGTGCTGGTGTTCGCCGCCGACGCGCTCCCGGACACCATCGACGATCTCATGCGCAAGTACGCCGCCGAGACGCCGAACTTCTCGTGGCAGCGCCTCAACCCGCGAAAGGAGTTCGAGCTCGTCGCCAAGTACAAGATCCGCGAGCAGGATCTCGCCGCGGTGCTGGTGAAGAACCCGGGCACACCGCAGGAGTCCACCTCGCGCGCGAGCCTCGAGGCCCTGGCCGATCCCACCAAAGGTGAGCAGGAACTGACCAACGCGCTCATTCGTCTGGTGAAGGTGGGCGAGCAACGCGTGTACGTGTTGGAGGGGCACGGCGAGCTGCCACTCGAGGCGGTCAAGGTGCCCGGACAGACGGGGCCCCTGCCGAACCTGGAGCGCGTCCGCACGGCGCTCGCCTCCGACGGCTACGACGTCGCCACGCTCAACCTGGTGGAGAAGAACGGAGTCCCCAAGGACGCGGCGGCCCTGATCATCGCGGGTGCGCGATCGCCCTACACCGAAGGCGAGAAGAAGCTGCTCGAGCAGTACCTCGAGGAAGGCGGACGGCTCCTGTACTTCGCCGCGCCCGAGGTCGAACCCGGCCTCGACTCGGTGCTCGCGAAGTACGGCGTGCAGGTCGACAACGGCATGGTGGCCGACCCGCGCCTCGAGCCCAGCCAGCCGTACTTCATCGTCACGCCGTTCTTCGGCGAGCACGAGATGGTGGCGGCGCTGCGGGCGACCAAGATGAACGTGATCATGGAGGCCGCGCGCTCGCTCACGGTGCTGCGCGAAGGGACGCTCCCCGAGGTGAAGGCCACGGCGGCAGTTCTCACCACGCCCGAGGCCTGGCTCGAGACGAAGGTCGACGATACGCCCGCGCTCGATCCCGGTGAGAAGGCGGGCCAGCTCGCGGTGGTGACGGTGTCGACGCGGGACGTGACGGGCGCCAACACCCGCTCCCCGCAGGCCCGGGTCGTCGTGTTCGGGAGCTTCCTGGTGCTGTGGAAGCTCTTCGCGCTCGAGCCGAACCGGAACCTCGTGCTCAACGCGCTCGGATGGGCCAGCAACCAGCCTGCGAAGCTGACCATTCGCCCGCCCGATCGGGACATCTCGTCGCTCGAGGTCGACGGCGCGATGATGAGCAACATCGGGCTCGTGGTGATGGACGTCTTCCCCACCCTGCTCATCGCCGTGGGCCTCACCATCTGGCTCGCGCGCCGCTCTCGCTGAAGGCCCCATGACCCAGATCCAGAAGACGCTCGCCTCCCTCGTCGTGCTGCTCGTGGTGGCCGGCGGGCTTGGACTGTACGCGTACAAGGGCGTCCACCAGGGCGATCAGAAGAAGGCGGCGCAGAAGGACATCGACGAGCGCCTCTTCGCGCCCGACCGCGCGGACCGATCGGTCGATGGCGGGGCCCGCGCCGACTTCATCAAGCTGGTCGTCGTCGCGCAGGGCGAGCGAACGGTGCTCGAGCGCACGCCGGGCTCCGAGTGGCGCATCACCGCGCCGATCACCGCCCGGCCCGATCCACTCGTGGTCGATGGCCTCGTCAGTCAGCTCCAGACGGCCCGGTTCAAGACGACCCTCGAGGGCGAGGCCACCGACGCCGACCTCGAGAAGTACGGGCTCGCGAAGCCGCTCTTCTTGGTCGAGGCCGAGGCAGTGCTCGACGGCGAGACCCGACGGACCCTCCTCGAAGGCGGCGTCGAGAACCCGTTCGACGGCAGCATCTTCATGCGACGCGACGGCAGCCGGAAGGTACAGGTCGCCGAAGGGGGCGTGCGCTGGTCGCTCGCGAAGACCACGTTCGATCTTCGCGACAAGGCGCTGTTCTCGTTCGACGAGCCGGGCGTCACGAGGCTCGCGCTCAAGAGCGAGTCCAATGACTGGAGCGCGGAGCGCCGCGACGACAAGCTCTGGCACTTCACGCGGCCCGAAGACACCCTCGGCGACACGAACTCCTTCGCGAGCATGCTGGGCGCCTTGCGAGGAGAGCGGGCCACGGCCTTCCTCGCCGACACCTCCCCGAAGGCCCTCGAGGCGCTCGGATTCTCGAAGCCCCTCGCGCGGCTGGTCGTCGACGGCGAAAAGCCGGTGACGTTCACGCTCGCCAGCCCTCCCGGCGACGCGGGCGAGGTGTTCTACGGGCTTCGCGAAGACGCCGACGGGAAGCTGCTCGCTCAGGTCGCCACCACCGCCCGCACCGCGATGGATCGCAACCTGATGGAGCTGCGCGACAAGTCGGTCATTCCCTTCGCGAAGCAGCTGGTCACGCGGCTCGTCCTCAAGGGTCGCGAGGGAACCGTCAGCGTCGAGCGCGAGCCCGGCAGTCAAAGCGTCGAGGCGTGGAAGGTGACCGCTCCGAAGCCTGGTCCTGCGAAGGCGTACAAGGTGGCCACCGCGCTGTGGATGCTGTCGGCCGTGAAGGCCGGCGAGATCATCAGCGAGAAGCCCGACGCGTCGTCGTTCGAGCGCTTCGGGCTGGACGAGAAGAAGGCTCGGGTGATCACCCTTTCTGGCGAGAAGGGCGTGCTCGCCGAGCTCAAGGTCGGCCGCGCGGTCGACGGGAAACAGGGGTTCTCGTACGCGATGGGCACCCGGAAGGTGATCGTCGAGATCGACGCTTCCCGGTTCAACGATCTGCCGTGGACCGCCGACGAGCTGCTCGAGGGTCCGGCCGACGCGGGCGTGAAGAACTGAGCGGCACGGAGAGTCCCGGTGTCGAGTGTGCAGCCGGGGAAGCGTTGCGATCAGGCGCACTCGCCGACGACCGTGACGCGAAAGCCCGTGGGGACTGCCTGCGCGGCAAGCGCTTTGGCGGCGTGGCCTGCACCGAACACCACCAGCGAGGGCTCGCCCAGGTCCTTGAACGCCTCGAGCGCCGTCACCCGCACCAGCGAAGGGTTCTTCGCGAGCAGATCGGCGAAGGCCTGGTCGAGTTCGACGTTCTTTCTGCTGGTTCTCCGGGGTCGCCGTCGCAACGACAGGCCAGACTCTCGACGCAAAGGCCTGAAGAAGCTGCCTCGAGCGGTGCTGCGGAGTCCGCCTCCAAGAAGCGAGCGGACGCGTCAGCGCGGGATCTTCGCCTGAATCGCCTTCAGCGACGCGGTGCCCTGCTCCGTCGACGTCCACCCGTTTGCGACGATGGACGCGTTGATCTTTTCGATGCGCTCCGTGTTCGTCGGGTGGGTCGACAAGAAGGCGAGGAACTGCGGCAGCTCGCCCTGCGCGCGGAGCTTCTCGAAGAACGTCGCCAGGCCCTTTGGATCGTACCCGGCCGCGTTGGCGTACCGACCCCCGTACTGATCAGCCTCGAGCTCCATGTCGCGGCCGTAGGCCATGATCGAGCCCTTGCCGAGGAGGCCAGCGGCGAGCAGCGCGACGTCACTCGGATCCTTGCCGAGCGCCATCGCAGAGACCGTCTCGAGGCCCTTCGCCGCGACGAGTTGGCGCGCGGTGTGGCGGACGACCACGTGCGCGAGCTCGTGCCCCAGCACGCCGACGACCTCGGCCTCCGTGTCCGCGGCCAGGAGGAGCCCCGTGTAGATGTAGATGCGCCCGCCCGGCGTGACGAAGGCGTTCACCGTCTTCGGATCGTCGATCACGAAGTACTTCCACTGCACGCCCGGCCGGTCCTTCTCGGCGATCGGCGTGAGCTTCTGCACGAGCCCGCCGACGTAGAAGCCGACGTCGGGGTTCTCGAGGAACTTCGTGTTCTCCTTCTTGAGTTCCTCATGAACCTGGAAGCCCAGCTCGGTCTCCTGCGCATCGCTGATGAGCGTGGCTGCGACGGCCTGCTCGGTCTGCGAGCGCTGCATCATGGTGCACGAGGAGAACGCGACGAGGGCAGCGAGGATGGCAAGGCGCATGGTGATCTCCGAGAACGACGGGACGGCTGCGCGATAACCCACCTGGCAGAGCCGCCACACGATATTTCAGTCACAGCGAATCGACGGAAGTCACTGAGAAGACGGGGCTTCTGGACCCATTTCCGTTTTGCCGGGGGGCTGTGTCCAACCCTGCGACGCGCGGAGCGACCCGAGCCCATTTCGAGGGATGACCAACATGAAGCGTGTCCTGATGGCAGCAGCGGCGGTGGTGGGGCTTTCGTTGACCGGGTGCGGCGTCGACGCCGGAGAGCCCTTCCGCAAGGGGTTCCCCAAGGCCGACACCGTGAAGCTCAACCTGCCGAGCAACTCGGCGGCGCTCACCGGTGACGGACAGCGGCGCGATGGCCTCGAGGGCCAGACCGCCGAGTTCTACCGGGTGACGCGCGGCGTGACGGTGCTGGTGAACGGCGCGGGCGGCGCGGTGCTGAACCTCGTCGAGGAGATCGCCAAGTACCCGCCCACCACGGTGAACCAGAACGTCGCCGTCTGGGGCCCGCACACCGAGGCGCTCTCGCCGAACACCTACCGCTTCACCGTGACGCGCGTGGCCGACAACCAGTTCGAGTACCTGTTCGAGGGCAAGAGCAAGGCCGAGGCGGACTCGGCGTTCCGCACCGTGCTGGCGGGATCGCACGTGGCGACCGGCGACCAGCTCGGCAGCGGCACGTTCCTGCTCGACTGGGATCAGGTGAAGACCCTGCCTGAGCACGGCAAGGAGGTCGGCAAGGCGCACTACGTCTACTCGAAGCAGACGGCCACGGCGGACGTGTCGATCGACGCGCGCTTCGAGAAGGTGATGGACGACGAGACGCAGATGCTCACCGACGCGAACTACAAGTACCGTGAGACGCCGACCATGGGCGGCTCGTTCGAGTTCCGGCAGAACAAGAACTTCATCACGCCAGGCGCGGCCATCGAGGTGCTCACCGTGAAGTCCCGCTGGGTGCAGGCGGGCGCGGGCCGCAGCGACGTGCGCATCTCGGGCGGTGACGTGGTGGGTGGCTCGGCGACCGTCTCGGAGTGCTGGGACAACGGGTTCGCCTCGCGCTACCTCGCCGCCTCGTTCCTCACCGCCCAGACCGGCAACTACGGGCAGGCCAGCGCGTGCGGAACGTTCACCACCGCCGAGTACGCGCCGTAACATCACCGACATGGTCCGCCCGGCGTTCGAGGTCATCGACGGAGGCAGGAGCGCCGGGCGGGCGTGGCTCAAACAGCTGTATTCGACGTACGGCGGCGCCGTCTTCCAGCGGTGCCGCTTCCTGTTGAAGGACCCGACGGCCGCCGAGGATGCCATGCAGGACGTGTTCGCGAAGGCGATGGTGAACAAGGCCTCCTTTCGCGGCGAGGCGAGCCCGATGACGTGGCTGCTCACCATCGCGACCAACCACTGCCTCAATCTGCTGCGCGAGAAGCGCGCGGCCTGGCACGATCAATACGAGTCGATGGAGCGCGTGAAGGGCGAGGCCCACGGCGGGCCCAGCAGCCTCGAGGCGCGGGACTTCATTCGCCGGTCGCTCTCGAAGTTCGACCCCGAGACGCAGGCCGCGGTCGTTCACTACTGGGTCGACGATCTGACGCTCGAAGAGGTCGCGCGGCTGCTGGGACGCTCCGTGCCAACGATCCGCAAGCGCCTCACGGCGTTCACGGAAGCGACCGGCCAGGCCCTGCGGGCCGATGAAGGAGGTGTCGCGTGAGCGCCGCCGAACTGAAGCACCCCGGGTCGCTCGCGGTGCGCCGCCTGCGCGCTGGCGAACCGGTTGATGAGGCGACCCGGGTTCATGTCGCAGGGTGTGGGTCGTGCCAGGCGGCCCTCGCCGCCCTCGAGGCCGAACAATCGCAGTTCGAGCAGGAGATCTCGTTCGATCGCTTCGCGGCGGGTGTCGAGCGCGCGGCGCGGCAGGCGAAGACGCCAGCGCCGTCTCGGCGGTGGATGACTCCGGTGATGGCGATGGCGGCGGCGGTGGTGGTGATCGCCGGCGTGCAGTTCGTCCTGGGTCGCATCGAGCCCGAGCAGTCTGGAACCAATCGGATCAAGGGTGGCGCGACGGTCGAGGTGGTGGTGGCGGGCGCAGGTCCGCAGCGCGCGGCGTCGACCGATCCCTCGGTGCCAGAAGCCCTGGCACCCGGAGAGCGGATCCGGTTGGGGCTGACGTCCGAGGCGTGGCGGTACGCGTTGGTCGTCAGCATCGACGACGCCGGAGAGATCACGCCCATCTACGTCGAAAACGGCCGCAGCCTGCCGATCGCTCCGGGCAGCGCGCGCACGTGGCTCCCGGACAGCCTCGAGTTCACGGGCAAGGGCCTCGAGCGGTTGGTGATCGTCCTCTCCGCGTCCCCGCTCACCCTCGATCAGGTCTCTGCGCCGCTGCGTCTGGCGTGGCAGGACGCGCGAGGTGACTTGACGAAGCTTGGCAGTCTCCCGTTGCCTGGAGCGCAGTTCCACCGCACCTTCCTCAAGCCGTGACCCGAGCCCCGCCAGCGACGTTCTTCGTGGCCGCGCTCCTGCTCGGCGGGATCGCTGCGTCGGCATGGGGACAAGCGGTGAGCCCGGGTCCCACGCGCCGCTTCGCGCTCGTCATCGGCAACAACCAGGGCGGCGAGGGCACGCGGCCGCTCCTCTACGCGACGGACGACGCGCGCCGCATGCACGAGGTGATGGTGCGCCTGGGCGGAACGGCGCCGCAGGACGCGATGCTGCTGCTCGATGAGACCTCCGATGACGTGCTCACGGCGCTGGCCGAGCTGGAGCGGCGCGCGCGTGACGCGAGGACGCGCGGCGACCGCACCACCCTCTTCTTCTACTTCTCGGGGCACGCGAAGGACGGCGCGCTCCGGCTGGGGACGACGAAGCTCCCGCTCGAGTCGGTGAAGGCGCGGCTCGCGCAGGGCCCGGCGGACATGCGGGTGGCGGTATTCGATGCCTGCCGCTCGGGCGCGCTCACGCGGACCAAGGGCGTGCGAAAGGCGCCCGCGTTCGAGGTCGAGACCGACGCGATGCGCGCCGCGAAGGGCCTCGTCATTCTCACCTCGAGCGCGTCGGACGAAGACTCCCAGGAGTCGGATCAGATCGGCGCGAGCTACTTCTCGTACCACCTCGCCAGCGGCCTGCTCGGCAGCGCGGATCAGGGCGGCGATGGGCGCGTGAGCCTCTCGGAGGCGTATGCGTACGCGTACGAGCGCACCGTGGCGTCGACGGCGGACAGCGCCGCGGGGCCCCAGCACCCGACGTTCAGCTTCGATCTCGCGGGCAATGGCGATCTCGTGCTCACCGACGTGGCGCAACGCCGGGAAGGGCTGCGACTGCCTCCCGAAGCGCCCGTGGGGACGTATTTCCTCATCGATCGCCGCGGCGTGGTGGTCGCAGAGCTGACCAAGGCCGAGTCCGAGCGGCTCATCGCCCTTCCGCCAGGGACCTACACCGTGAAGCGGCGCCTGCCCGATCGCCTGCGCGTCGGAGAAGTGCGCGTCGTCGAGGGGCAGATCACCTCGCTCGACGAGACGAAGCTGCAGAACGCGAAGTTCTCGGACGATCCCGTGAAGGGCACCGGGCTCTCCACCGTGTACACGCGGCACTGGAGCATCTCGGCGACCGGGCAGTTTCAAGCGATCTTCGACTCACCGACGACCCAGGGCGGGCTGTTCCCCTCGGCGCCGATGGTGGGTGGCGAAGGCACGGTGCACAACTTCTTCGGGCGCGGCTTCGCGTGGAGCTTCGACGCTCAGTACGGCTGGGCGACCGGTGGCGTGTCGAGCGCGCGCCTCGGCGGCACCCTCACCTACCGCTACAGCCTCGTCAACGTGGGCACGTCGCTGCTCTACGAGTGGAACCAGGAGGGCACGTGGATTCCCTTCGCCGGCGCGCGTCTGGGCCTGTCGCTGATGAACCGCGAGTTCGACGATCCCTCGTTTCCCCGCCAGGGCTTCACCACGATGAGCCCCGGCGTCGTGTTCGGCCTCAAGGTCCGGCTCTCGCGCAGCTTCGGCCTCGTGGCCCGTGGGCGCGTGCACTACCTCCTCTACAACGTCGATGAGACCCGCAGCCTCGGGTACGCCGAGCTGGGGCTGATGCTGTCGTACGAATTCAGGGACTGACCATGCGAACCATCCTCGTCACCTGCCTCGTCGTCTGCTCCGCGTGTGGAGGCACCTGGTCGAACCAGGATCTCGAGTTCGCCGCGGCCCTGCCCTCGAAGGCCGAGCTCAACGCGCGCCTGCCGACGACGGCCACGACGGGCCAGCCCCTCTCGCGCCAGGACGGCCTCAACGCCGGAGAGCCCTCACGGGCCTACGCCGACACGAAGAAGGCCGTGACGGACTTCAACGGGCTGCTCGACTTCTTCCTGGGCGTGCTCGACTCCGTACGCCAGCAGCCGCCGACGACGCGTGCTGAAGGCGCGCGCACCTGGGGCCCGTTCTCCGCCGCAGACGCGCCGGGCTTCCAGTTCCAGGTGACGATCGCGCTGACCAGCACCGAGCCGCGCGACACGTATGACTGGCGCATTCAGGCGCGGAAGCTCGGCGAGGCTGGGTTCTTCGATCTCGTGCGCGGGAACTTCCAGTCTTCGGCTGAGACCGTGCGCCGCGGCATGGGCACGATCGAGGTGCCGGTGAAGGACGTGAAGACGAAGCTGACGCTGTCGCCAGACTTCCAGCAACTCGACCAGATCGTCATCGGCTACCAGACCGCGACGTTTCCGCAGGCGACGCAGATGGCCTTCACGTTCGCCGCGGGCAACACGAGCGGCTTCTCGCAGGCCGGGTACGGCTCGGAGCGCCGCGAGGACGGCTCTGGGGCCTTGGTGTTCGCGCTCAGGACGACCGACGCGAACATTCGCAAGTCGACGGTTCGCAGCCGCTGGCTGAAGGACGGCGCGGGCGCCTCGCAGCTCACGGTCGACGAGGGCACCTTCCAGGGCGCGACGCGGGTCGAGTGCTGGAACGCCCAGTTCACGGTGACGTGGTTCAAGGAGAACTGGCCCGGCGGCAAGGAATCGGGCCGCGAGACCGACTGCCCCGCCGTGAACTGAATCATCTGCCGCCGGCGGCCCTCAGGGTGACTTCGATCTGGGCCCGAAAGGATTCACGTCCTTCGCGTCGTGCGAGTCGATCGGCGCGCGCCACTTCGGCGCCGGTGAACGACTCCAGAATGCGAGGCAGGAGGAACCGCAGAGGGAGCACCGGGTTGGCCTGGGCGATCGCGGCGATGCGCTGAATGCACGAGACCTGAAAGAGCACGTCGTCGTCGCTCAGTTCATCCACGAGAGCCCGGGTTCACCACGCCGGTTCGGGCTGCACAAGGTCAGTCCTCGATGGCCTCGAGGCCCTTCTCAGCGAGGCGCGCCAGCCCGTCTTTCATGGCCTGGATCTGTTCGGGGCGATGGCCGACCCACTCGCGGAGCTCGTCGACGACCCGCAGCGGCTGCTTCGTCCGAAACGATCGCGTCGGTTTTCCGGGGAATTTCTGATTCGTGAGGTTCGGGTCGTCTTCGATGGGGCCGGTCGGCTCCACCACGTAGATTCGTCCGGGCCCGTCGCTCAGCGCGACGGCGCCTGGGCTGTCTCCACTTCGGAGGCTTCCGCAGCGCGTCTGTCGCCAGGCCGTGATCGACGTGCTCACCACGAGCGGTCTTTCGTCGATGAACCTCTCGATCGAGCCGGCCCTCGACGCCGTGCCACCGGACAGTACGCTGTCGTTTCTGAGCCATGACAACCGCGTGTCGACCGAGCACCTCTCGGCGTGGTTCGCGGTGGCGACCGGCGTTGGCGATGCGATCGAACAGTCCGCTCCGGCGCGCACGGCGTTGGTGGGCGCCTGTGGCACCGCCGCCCGGTTGACGCCTGAGTGTCGGGCGCGCCTGTTCGACGGGTTTGGAAGGCGGGTGCTCCGACGCCCGCTCACCGAAACCGAGCGCGCCGAGCTGACCGACCTCGACGACGGCACGCGCCCGGCGGCCGAGGCGTTGCGCGCGATGGTGGTGGTGCTGCTGCTCTCGCCGTCGTTCCTCAATCAGGTCGAAGTCGACGGCACGTCACGGTCTGCTGGCGCGCCGCTCGAGCTGACGAGCTGGGAGCTCGCCTCCCGCCTCGCCTTCACCTCCTGGCGCTCGACCCCCGATGACGCGTTGCTCGACGCTGCGGCCAACGGCTCCCTGCTCACGGAGGCCGGCTTCCGCGCGCAGCTCGAGCGGGCTTCGCGGACCCCTGAACGCACCGGTGGCTGTGGGCCTTCTGGCAGGAGTGGCTCAAGCTCGAGGCCTACCAGCCGTGGTGGTGTCGGTGGGTGGAGCCGGCGTGAAACAGACATCGCCGCTCACCCGGGTCGGCTTGCAATAAGCGCCTCGGCGCTGGCAGCCGTCGCCTGCTCGCGGCCGGGTCGACGACGAGTCCTGCTCCGCCTCACGGGCTGAGCGCCTCGAGGTGCTCGACCTTCAGGTTCACCACCTTTCCGCTCCGCTCGACGCGCCCCCGGGCCAGCACCAGCGCGGTGCCGGTGATCTCCTTGCGGTACTGCTCGAACCGCTTCGGCTCGATGACGAGGTTGGCCAGGCCGGTCTCGTCTTCGACCGACATGAAGCAGAAGCCCTTCGCGGTCGGAGGCCGTTGGCGGACGATGACGAGCCCGCCGAGGCGTACGGTGGCGCCGCTCTTCGCCTGTTGGAGCTGCTCGGCGGTGACCGCGCCCGCCTTCTGGAGCGCCGGCCGGAGCAACCCCACCGGGTGGGACTCGAGCGAGAGGCTGGCGGCGTCGAAGTCGGTGGCGACGCGCTCGGTGGCGGTCATCTCGGGGAAGGCCGGCGCGTCGAGGGCCATGGGCAGACCGAAGAAGAGATCGCCCTCGTCGAACGAGCCGAGCGCAGAGAGCGCCCAGAGCGCGGCGCGGCGGTGCGGCGTGAGCGAGGCGAGGGCGCCGGCGAGGACCAGTCGGGTCAGCTCTGATTTCGGCGTTCGGGTGCGCCGGGCGAGATCCGCGATAGAGGTGAAGGGACCTGCGCGCTCCCGCTCGGTGACGAGGCGCTGGGCGGTCTCTTCGCGCAGGCCCTTGATGAGTTCGAGGCCAAGGCGCACCGCGGGCTGCTCGGGCATCACGCCACGGGTGGGCGCACAGGAGAGCCCCGACGGCGTCCGTCCATCCACTTCGAGCAGGCACTTCCAACCCGAGCAGTTGATGTCGATGGGTCGGGCCCCGACGCCGTGACGACGGGCGTCGTCGACGAGGGTGTGGGGCGCGTAGAAGCCCATCGGCTGCGCGTTGAGCAGCGCGGCGCAGAAGGCCGAGGGGTAGTACCGCTTGAGCCACGACGACACGTAGGCGATCAGCGCGAACGACGCGGAGTGGCTCTCGGGGAAGCCGTAGTGCGAGAAGCCCTTGAAGCTGTCGAAGCTCTTCTCGGCGAAGGCGCGCTCGTAGCCACGGCCCACGCAGCCTTCGATGTAGCGATCGCGGAACAGCGGGAGCTTCTCGTGGGCGCGTTTGTGCGACAGCGCGCGGCGTAAAGCGTCGGCGTCTCCGGCCGAGAAGCCCGCGGCCACCATGGCGAGCCGCATCGCCTGCTCCTGGAAGAGCGGAATGCCCAGGGTGCGCTCGAGGATCGACCGAACCTCGGGCGATGGATAGGTGACGGGCTCTTCGCCATTTCGCCGCCGCAGGTACGGGTGCACCATCTCGCCGACGATCGGTCCGGGACGGATGATCGCGATCTCGATCACCAGATCGTAGAAGGTGCGGGGTTTGAGGCGCGGCAACATGTTCTGCTGCGCGCGGCTCTCGATCTGAAAGACGCCCACCGTGTCGGCGTCGCAGAGCATGTCGTAGACGAAGGGATCCTCCGCGGGCACGGTGGCCATCTCGAAGCGCCGTCCAGTGGTGGCCTCGATGAGTTCGAAGCTGCGCGCCACGACGGTGAGCATGCCCAGGCCGAGGAGATCGACCTTGAGGATGTCGAGGGCCGAGAGATCATCCTTCTCCCACTGCACGACGGTGCGGTCTGCCATGGTCCCGGGCTCGACGGGCGCGAGCGAGACGAGCGGGCCGTGGGTAATCACGAAGCCGCCGACGTGGATGGAGAGGTGCCGCGGCATGCCAGAGAGTTGCTGCGCGAGCGCGATGGTCTGCTGCACGGCAAGATCCGAGGCCGACAAGCCAGCCTGGTGGAGCTGGTAGGGCCCGACGTCATCCGAGAGATCCATCGCCTTCGAGAGGCGGTCGAGCTGGTCGATCGACAGGCCGAGCGTCTTGCCGACCTCTTTCACGGACAGCTTGCCGCGGAAGCAGATGTGCTCGCACACCATGGCGGCGCGGTGGCGGCCGTGCTTCTCGTAGACGTACTGGAGCACCTCTTCCCGGCGCGCGTGCTCGAAGTCGACGTCGATGTCGGGGGGCTCCTTGCGCTCCATCGACAGGAAGCGCTCGAAGAGGAGCCCCATGCGGACTGGATCGATCGCGGTGATGCCCAGCACGTAACAGACGGCGGAGTTGGCGGCGCTCCCGCGGCCCTGGCAGAGGATCCCGCGGGCGCGGGCGAAGCGGACGATGTCCCACAGGGCGAGGAAGTAGCCCTCGTATTCGAGGGCGCCGATGAGGGCGCGTTCCTTCTCGACCTGGCGGCGCACGGCCTCGGGCACGCCGGCCGGGTAGCGCACGCGAAAGCCCTCTTCGCAGAGGTGGGCGAGGTACTGGGCGCGGTCCATGCCCGGCGGGAGCTCTTCTTCGCTGAAGGTGTAGTGGAGCTCGTCGAAGGAGAAGTGGCAGCCGTCGGCCAGCTCGAGGGTGCGCCCGACGCACTCGGGATCGTCGTGGAAGAGCGCGAGCAGCTCGTCGGGGGACTTGAGCGTGCGCTCGGCGTTGGGGAACACGAGGGTGCCGGCGCGGGCGAGCGTGGTGCCGGTGCGGATGGCGGTCATCACGTCCTGCAGAGGTTGGCGGGCGCGGGTGTGGGTGTGGACGTCGTTATGCGCGAGGAGCGGCACCTCGAGGGCGCGGGCGAGCACGCGGGCCGTGGCGACGCGGGCTTCATCGTCGGGGACGAGGTGGCGCGAGGTGCCGATGTACGCACGGCCGGGGAAGGCCTCGGCGAGCTGGGCCGCGACGCGCGCGTCGACGACGTGGACGGGATCGTCGAGGAGCACGAGCGCCAGCCCTTCGGCGCGCGGCAGCACCCGGTGCCAGGGAAGCCCGGCATGGCCCTTGGGGTGCGCCAGGCGGCTCTCGGAGATGAGCTCGCAGAGGTGGGCGTAGCCGGTGGCGTTCTGCACGTAGAGCGCGACGGGCGGCGCGTCGGTGAGGGTGAGCCGGCTGGCGAGGAGGAGCTTGAGCTGGTGCTGCTTCGCCTCGAGGTGGGCCTTCACCAGGCCGTAGAGGCCATCGTCGTCGGCGATCGCAAGCGCGGACAGGCCCAGGGCCTTCGCGGCCTCGACGAGCTCCTCGGGGTGCGAGGCGCCCCGGAGGAAGCTGTAGTTCGATCGGGTGACGAGCTCGGCGTACATCGGATCAGTCGAAGATCCCGTGGGCGTAGAACCGCCCATCGGCGGCGTCCTTGAACACCCAGAGCAGCCCCACGCCTTCGAGCCGCACCCGGTAGTAGTCCCGCGCCATCGCGTCGGGGCTCCACCACTGCCCCACCAGCCGCTCTGGGCCCTCCATCGCCTCCACGCGCCGCCGACGGCCCTGCAACGTCACGAAGGCGATCGTCCCCGCGGCCGTCACGTCGGCGTGCAGCGCCGCAGGCTCGCGGAACAACTTCGCGGGCCTCGCCTGGAGCGTCGCCTCGGCCACCACCGGCGTCGGCGTCACCTTCGCCCCTGCCGTGCGCCACTTTGCCCCCGTCGACAGACCGGCGATCACGTCCATCACGTCGGCTTCATTCGGCCCTGGCGCCGCCCGGCCTCTGGGGCCCTCCCACGGCCCCGGAGCACGCACCACCTCCACCTCGTCGCGCACCGGCGCCACCGGCAACAACGCGAGCGTGTCGTTCGTCCGCTGGCGCTCCTGGAGTCCCCCCTCCGACACCGCCTCCGTCCCGCGCCCGCCGAGCGTCCACCCGGCGTCCACCGCGCCCCACAGCTCCGAGGGCCGTCCCGCGTCCGGCGGACGAAACGGCGTCAGGCGCCACGCCGCCTCGGGCCGATGGCGTGCCACCGGCTCCGCAGAGAACAACGCCGCTTCCCCCAACGCCGACTGCAGCTTCGAGAGCACCACCTCGAGCTGGGCATCTCCCGCGGGCGCGTCGCCCAACAACAACTGGCGCCCTGGATCGGGACACGCCTCCTCCACCCGCACCCGGACACCCGCGATGGGGTGGCGCACCGACAGATCCGTCAGCCGGTGCCGCACCAGCTCGAGCAACAGCTTCGCGTGCGCCGCCGGCCGCGCCAGCACCAACGGGAGCGCCGTCAGCCCCGCCCCCTCGAGCGTCAACCCCACCGACAGCCGCACCGCCGCGAGCTGCCGACCCTGGAGCCGTCCACAGACCCGATCGATCACCATCTTCACCGCGAAGAGCACGGGCTCGAGCTGCTCCGCCGGCCAGTCGAGCGCCACCGCCTCGTCGATCACCTCGGGCAACACCTCTGGCGACAGCCGCGACTCGTCGTGTCCCCGCGCCAGCTGCGCCACCAGGTGCCCATCGGTGCCGAACCGCGCCGCGAGCGAGCCCACCGGCAGGGCCGCCAGCTCTCCCAGCGTCGACAAGCCCAGCGCCTGAAGCGGCCCCAATACCGCCGGCACTATGCCCGCGCACCCCAGGGCGTCGAGCGGCGTCGACGCCAGCGCGAGCCCTCCACCCGCCGGGAGCACCGTCGCCTCCCCGAACCGACACACGGCCTGCGTGGTGAAGCGCTCGGCCCCCACCACCACCTTCGCGCGGAACCCCGCCGCCGCGCACCGGGCCAGCACCGCCCCGCGCCAGGCCTCTTCTCCACCCGACAGGTGCGCCGCCGTCGCGTCGAGCCACAGCCCATCGGGCGCGTCGAGCTCGAAGGCCGGTGCCACCGCCAGCAACGACTCCCCCAGACTTCGCAGCGCGAGCCACTCGGCCTCGGCGTCGAACCGGCGCTTCTGAAGGCCCGGCACCGTGGCCGCCGCGGCGGCGCCCGTCTGTCCGAGCCGCGCCCCCAACGCGCTCGCCGCCCGCGAGACGAAGCGCACCCGCTCCGCGCCCTTCACGTCTTCGAGCAACACCACGGGTTTTCCAGCGAACGACGGCTGCTCCAGCACGAGCCGCTGGAGGGGGAAGCGAGGGAGGTGGAGGGAGGCGAGGCGCATGGCAGTGGGAAGCCTGTCGGGGCGGTGGAGACTGGAAAGGACCTGGAGGTTTCAGCGGCGGAACAGCTCGGCCAGCGGCACCACCAGCCCGGGGAAGGACTCGCCCCCGTCGATGACGTCGCCTGCCGAGAAGAGCCGCGTGGGCGCCGTGGGGGCGTAGACGACGACGCTCTCGGTGCCCGGGTTGACGACCCACACCTGCTGGGCGCCCGCCTTCAGGTACTCGAACACCTTCCGCGTCATCGCCTCGAACGTCTGGGAGTCGCCCTTCACTTCGACCACCAGCTCTGGCGCTCCATCGAGCCAGCCCTCAGCACCCGTGCCGAGCGGACGCCGCGTCGAGCGCACCATGCCGAGATCAGGCCCTCGCAAGGTGTCAGGCCCCAACTTCGTCCCTGGATCGCCAACCGACACGCTCCAGCCAGGGTTCGTCCGCACATAGATCGTGAAGAGAAACGCCAGGTTCGACACCAGCTCACCGTGCTGCCACGTATTCCGCGTCACCGAGACCCACCGCCCCCCGTCCACCTCGCCCGGGTGCGTGTCGGGATCGAGCGTCGCCGCCTCGGCGAACGTCATGCGCGGCTGCGCTCGATCTCCGTCACCCACCATGTCCACAGCATACCCACCGGCCCTCATCGGAACGACCTCACCTTCACCGCATCCATCGCGGCCAACGGCGCCGCCGGCCGACGACGATTCCCCGGTGGCGCGAAGGACCGCACCTCTGCCGGCCCTTCTGGCAAGCCCAGGCGCCCTTCTCGCCCGGGCCGCGTCACCACGTAGAAGCCACGGCCATCACGCTGCTCGTTCTTCTTCGGCCGCTGGAGCGACGACACCGCCGACACCGAGGGCACCGCCAGGCCTGGCACCAGGACCCGATCGCTGCGCCGGCTCCGCGCCTGGGGAGCCAACTGCCGCCGCGGCACCACCAGCGTGCGCCCGGTGAGCTGCTGCGCCCGCGCCACCTCGACGTGCACCACCGGCTCCTCCACCGGCACCTCGCCCACCACCCGCAAGTGCGCCGGCCGGCCGCCGTCCACCCGTGACGACAGCACCAGCCGCACCAGCCCCTGCCCCGGCGCCGCGTTCGACGTCAGCACCACCAGCAGGGCCCCGCCCGCCCGCGCCGCGTCGATCAACTTCTTCGTGTCGGTCATCGTCAGCTGCACCCCCGTGTGCGTCACGTCGAGCACCACGCAGGTGAAGGCCCCGCTCCGCAGCAACTGCACCGTCGACCAGACGAGCTGTCCCGGCGCCGGAGGCCGGACGATCAACAACCGCTTCAAATCGATGCCCATCGGGAGAGCCGCCGGTGGGTACAGCTCCTGCGGCCCGTCGACCCACGCCGCCAGCCGCTTCTCCCGGCTCACTGACGCCACCAGCGACAACGCCACCGTCGTTCGGCCCGAGGCCTCTTCCCCCGACAACTCCACCGCGCCGCCGAGCTGAAAGACCCCCAGCCCATCGAGCGCTGGAGACCCCGTCGACAGCTGCACCAACAGCCGCCGCGGCGCCGCCTGCACCCGCTCGATCTGCGAGCGCAGCCGCTCCACCACCGACGCCCGCCGTTGCGCCTCCGCCTCGGCGTCCGATCGCTCCCGAGCCGGTATACCGGCCTCTGCTGCATTGACCGCCATGCGTGCCTCCTGAAGGGATCTCTCCCTGAACACGCATTCAGTATCAAGTAGGGCTGACATTCAGCGCCAGATGAAGCGAATTCAGATGGTTAGCCGCCCACTCATCGGCCTTCGCTGCCCCGACTCAGCATCTGCGAGCGGCTGGAGCATCAAGCCCTGGTGGAGTTCCACGACAGATTCGGGTTCTGTCGGCGATTCTTCCTCTGAGGAGATCATGCGCGTTGACGAGGTCCAGCTCTTCCTGCGGAACGTGGCCGAAGGGCGGTCGTTGCTCGGCGAAAAGACGTGGGACGTCGACCGAGCCGATCTTCGCGCCCACTTCATCGAACGCCTCGAGACGAGCGGGTCGTGGTGGATGGCTGTTCACCATGCACGATGGAGCGACGAGCTCGATGGGCTGGCGCAGTCGCTCGAGCGCCTGCCGCTGGAGCACCTGCGAGGACGCACCCAGGCGTTCGCGCGCTCCGTTGTCGACGCTGCAGTGTCGGGTCCTGACACCGGGTCCATCGAGGGGCTGGAAGCAGCGCGTGTGCTCCAGCTCAGCCTCGGAGCAGGGGTCCTCACCCGTCGCTACTGCGAGGAGGTGCGGCTCCTCCGTCCCAGCGGCAAGGGCCTCACCGCGCTGGGACAGGCGTTGATCAGCCTGGGCGCAGTGGACGCGTGGAAGTGGCTGCTCGTCGTGGAGACCGAGCAGTCGACCGGCGTCCGGGACGATGGGTGGCGCGTCTCACGGGATGTCCTCGAAGACCTCCTGCAGGGAAGTACGCCGTCTTTCGATCCCGGGATCGATCAGCCCAGATGGTCGTTCTCGCATCGCACGTTCGCAAGACTCGCGGGCTTGGGCCTGCCAGGCGCTGGCTCCCTTCGCCAAGACCATCATGGTGACGGGCTACTCGTCACCACAGGCCATCGAAGCGGCGTTCGCCGCCGGTGTGTACGACTACCTGGTCAAGAACGGGGCCTTCGAAGCGCTGCTCAAGGCGAAGGTTCGCAACGCCGTCGAAGTGACGAGTGAAACACGGCTCGGGAGCCTCAGGGGTGATGCGCTCACCGCAGCGCTCCGAGAGACGTGGGAGCGCGCGCTGGCCGAGCAAAACGCGCAACGCAAAGGCAGGCTCCTCGAGCAGGTCGTCAAGCTGCTGTTCAAGTCCATTCCAGGCTTCGAAGAGGTCACGACCAACTTTCACACCGCCTCGGAAGAAATCGACCTGGTGGTGACGAACCGCAGCCTCGACCCGGTCTGGGGCAAAGAGGGGCAGTACCTCTTCGGCGAGTGCAAGAACTGGTCGAAGGTCGTCGGCACCTCCGAGGCCCAGAGTTTCCTCTACAAGCTCATGAGTCGACGCGACCGGATCCGGGTCGGCCTGTTCTTCTCGGTGAGCGGGTACTCGGAGCCCTTCCTGGCAACCGTGCGAAGCCACAAGCCGGAAGTGGTTCTGACGTTCGACGCCCAGGCGATCACCGCATGGATTGCAGCGCCTGATCGGCTCGCGTTTCTCACGGCACGACATCAGCAAGCCGTGGTGGGCCAGCGCTGAGGACCCGAGAGGACCGACACACGGTCTGAAAGACGTCAGAAGGCCTTCATGGAACGCCACGCCCTCGCCCTCGCCCTCGTCGTCAGCACCCTGATCGCCTCGGTCGCCTTCACCGTCGTCAAGCTGTCCCGGCCCACGACGATCGACGTGCGGGGCTCGGCGAAGCGGCGCATCACCTCGGATCTCGCCGAGTCGTCGGCCTCGGTCACCACCACCCGCAAGGAGCGCGTCG
Organism: Myxococcaceae bacterium; assembly: GCA_044352295.1. GTDB lineage: Bacteria > Myxococcota > Myxococcia > Myxococcales > Myxococcaceae > Xiheimicrobium. The sequence continues at coordinate 20,364 of JBILEB010000010.1, read as the reverse complement.
AGGCGTACACGGCGATCAAGAAAGACGTCGAGGTGCTGGTGTCGTTCCTCGAGCAGAAGGACGTGCTCACCACCGTGCGCGTGCGGTTCGAGGTGAAGAACTGACAGGTCTCAAGGGCGCCGGTGGAAGCGCCACTCGATGAGCGGCGCCTTCTTGACCACCACGAGCGCCGACGAAACTTCGAGATCCACCTCGAGGAAGTCCTGGCCGAGCGCCAGCGCGCGCAGCTTCGCGAGCAACGAGAGCCGCCCTTTCGGCAACAGCACCGCGCCCTGGAGCCGGCCGGGTTGCAGGCTGCCGTGGAAGTGGAGATCGACGGTCAGCCGCTCCTTTCCGCGCTCCAGCACGAGCTGCGCCGGTGAGCAGTCGGGATCGAACGCTTCGAGCCGAAGCGACGCCCCGTCGAACACACCCTCGCCCGTCCAGGTGGTCGCCCGCAGCGGCTGCACGTGCAGGCCCGGGATCGCGCGACGACCCGCCATGGGCGCTCCGGTCGACTCGAACGTCCACGTGGTGCCCGCAAGGCCCTTCTTCCAGTACCCACCCTCGCCTTCCACGCGCAGCTCGCGATCGCGGTTGCGGACGCCGGTCTGGACGATGGTGATCCGCGTGGAGTGCACGCCATCGATGCGCGGCTGGGCGAACCAGGGCTCGGCGGGCAACGTGCGAATGACGGACGCCGCTCCACGCCGGCGCTCGCGCTTCCACGAGTACGGCAACGCGGGATCGTCACCGAGCGTGTCGAAGTCGGCCAGCCGGGTGAAGGCGCGGCCCGAGGCGTCCATCACGAAGAGCGTCGAGGCGCTGGCTGAGACGGACGAGGCGACGAAGGTGTTGCGCTCCGGCAGGCAGATGGCGCGGCCAAAGCCCGGCGGCAACCACGGATCCGCGTAGCCGAGCCGCTGGCCCGCCTCGAGGAGCGCGTACACCGTCGTCACGCCCGCGGTGACCGGGTGTGGGTTCCCGTCGAGATCCTCGTAGGGGATCTTCCGGTGGCTCATCGCGAAGGCCGGGATCGTCGCGTCGAGGACGAGTGGTCCCTTGAAGCCGACGGGGCCCCAGGTGTCGGTCCAGTCGAGCGTGGAGAGCTTCGTGTACCAGGCCCGGCCTTCGGGCGAGACGGCGATCAGGTTGTCTCCATCGGCGCTGAGGCGGGCGATGCGTGTGGGCCGGACGAAGGGTGTGGGATCGAGCGGGATCAGCTCTTTGAGCGCCTCGATGCGTCCCCGTGGGGCCGGCAGTCCATCAGGCGGCATCAATCGCCACTCGGTGGTGCCGCGTTTGCGCCAGTGGATCTTTCCGTCGTCGAGCGCGAGGTCGAACGCAGCCGAGAACGTCGCGGTGTCGGTCTTGACGTCGACCCGCACGGGCAACGCCGCGAGGAGGAGGACGAGCGCCGTCACGGCTTGCCCGGCACCTGCAACCGCACCTGGTACAGCGCGGAGCCGGCGGTGATGAAGAGCGTGCGGCGATCGGCGCCGCCGAAGGACACGTTGGTCGTGTTCTGCGGCACCGGAATGCGACCGAGGTAGCCGCCATCGGGCCGGTAAACCTTCACCGCACCACCGCCACCGGGAGCTCCACCCGTGGTGACGTAGAGGTTCCCGTCGTCGTCCATACCGAGCCCATCACCGCCGCCGCCGCCCTGCTGCGTGGTGGGCACCTGCGTCGGCGCGGAGAGCCCACCATCGGACAGGAACCGATAGATGCGGAAGAAGTCGGCCTCGCTGTCGGCGACATAGAAGGTCGATTCGTCTGGCGAGAGCACCACCCCGTTGGCGCGCGTCATGTCGGTGATGAGCACCTGGAGCGTCCCATCGGGCCTGCGGCGGTACACACCGGTGAACGGCAGCTCGGCCGGCCGACCCGCCAGGCCGTACGGTGGATCTGAGAAGTAGATCGTCCCGTCAGCCGCCACCGCGACGTCGTTCGGTGAATTGAAGCGGCCTCCGTCGAAGCGCTCGACGAAGGTCGCCACGCCCGCGTCCGTGGTGCGGGAGACGCGCCGATTTCCGTGCTCACACGCGAGCAGCGTTCCATCAGGCAGGCGTCCCAGGCCGTTGGCGCCGCCGGAGTTCTGCCGGAAGAGCGAGAAGGCCCCGCTGGCAGGGACGTACCGGTAGATGCGGTTGGCCGGAATGTCGGTGAAGAGGAGCGCGCCTTCGTCCGCGAGCCACAGCGGCCCTTCGAGGAACAGAAAGCCGCCATCGACCCGCTGAACGATCGCGCCCCCATCGGGGATCGGGTTGAGGCCGGAGACTCCACCGGCCATGCCGCCAGAGGCTCCGCCCGAGGAGCCGCCTGCTGTTCCACCTGCGTCGCCACCGCTCGAGCCGCCCGCCGTCCCACCGGAACTGCCACCCGCCGCGCCGCCACTCGAGCCTCCCGCGACGCCGCCGCCCGACACGCCTCCGGCCGCAGAACCACCGCCGCGGCCAGCATCAGGCTCGACGGGAACCGGCCCACACGACACTCCCGCCACCAGCATCAGCACCGTCAGTCGCATCATGGTGTTGCCTCCGAGAATGGTGAGTGTCGCGACTTCAGGGCGCCGACGTGAAGACCCACGGGTAGTTCACCTCGACCTCCACGCCGCCGCGAGGCTTCGGGAACTGGAGCTGCTCCACCTCGTCGATGAGGCACTTCGTCACCGCCTCGGACGGCAGCGTGCTGCTGAGGACCCGCGGAAAACGAACGGTCCCGCGATCCGTGATCGTCCAGGTCAGCGTCACCTTCCCCGCCAGACCTGGACCTTCCGTGGCCAGCGCGCGTTCATAGCACCGACGAATCGCCGCGCTCTTCGCGGTCACGACGGCGGCGATCTGCGCCTTCGACAACGCGCCGTCATCCGTTTCAGCCGACGCGGAGGGTGTGCCCAACGCGAGCACCAGCCGACGCCCCTTCGCCGCTGCAGCCAGGGCGAGGGAGATCACCTGCTCCGGGGTGTGCGTGCGATCCGCCACGAGCACGACCTCGTCCTGAGGGCTCTCTGGCGTGCCGACGGGCGGCCCTGGCTTCCACGCGTCTCCGTTCACCACCAACGTGCCGTCCTTCACGCTGGCGATGACGCAGGTGGAGGCACACTCCTCCACCGAGGTGATGAGCCCGACCGTCACGCCGGTCCTGAACCGACGCAGGATCGGCGCGACGACCGCGAACTCGCCGTTGAACTTGACCTCGGGCACGTCCCGCTCGCCGATGAGCTCGAGCCCGGTCGCGCCTGCCCCCAGCGCCACGTCGGCGAACGTCCACAGGCTCGTGGCCGACGCGCCCGGGAAGACGCCCAGCGGCAGAATCACGCCTCCGCTGAGATCCTTCTGGTACCGGAGGCTCGCCATCAGTTCGTCGTGGAGCGCGTCCATCGCCTGAAGGCTGCGGTCTTCGCTCGAGACGATCCCCGTCGAGGCGAAACACCGGTCTGGAAACACATCGACCGGCCGGCCCTCGAAGGTGACGTAGCCCTGCCGGGGAGGCGTGATGCTCGCCGTGAGCGCCGCGGCGCGGGAGAGGGCGAACGCATATGCGCCGTGGCCCGCGAGCCCTCCGAGGCCGAGCACCGGGACGAGCAGCGCGAGGCGAGGCACGGCCTTGAGCGACACCGCTCCGAGCGCGACGACCACGAGTAAAAGCGCGAGCGCGACGAGCAGCCCGACGTTGGCGCCAGACTCCGCGCTCGCCGCCCCAAGGAGCGTGAGCCTTTCGCCTGGAGCCACCGACGCGATGGCCCCGAAGAGCCCGATGAGTGAGTTGATGCGCGCGAGCGAGGCGAACGAGGCCGCCGCGAGGAGCGTGAACACGAGCGCGGCAACCCCGACGGTGCGCCGAGCCATTCCCGTTTGCGCAGCGACGCCGAGGACGCTCCCCATCGCCATCGCTCCGAGCAGCCCGGCACTGCACGCGAACCCGAACGCGGACGCGTTGAGGGCTTCTCCCAGAGCGCGGGCCATGAGGGTCGCCTGATCGGCTGGCATGACGTGACCGACGACCTCGGCAGCCCCCTTCATGCCGCGTTCGAACATGAACGCCCCGACAGTCGTGATGCCAGTCGACAAGGGCGCCGCGGCGAGGAGCGCGCTGGAGCCACGCGACACGCCAAAGAACGCGAGCGCGCAACACACCACGCCGATGCCAGAGGCGGCGAAGAGCACGAGGTACATCCCGAAGCCGCCCTCCTTCCAGGCCTGCGCCAGGCCATTGAAGGAGCCCTCCGCGCGGCCCTGGGTCACCAGCATCAACGCGAGCGCCAGCGGCAGGCCCATGAACGGAGCCAACGCCGCCGCGACCGCTGCCCCGAGGGGGCGCTGCTCGGACTCCCTCGTCATGGGGTCACAGGCTACTGCGAGACGGCGTCGGCGATGCCGATGAGATCGTCTCCGCCGATGAAGTCGACGCCGGCCTGCTTCGCCTCACGCCACCACGCGGAGGTCTCGGGACAGGCGTAGAGCCGAAGCTGCCGGCCCGTGCGGTGGACGCCGTTGACGAGGTTCTCGAGCTGCCGTCGTTGCGCGTCCGGCATCGAGCCTTCGCCGTTCCACGAGAGAAACTGGCCGTAGTTGAGCGCGTAGGCGCCCCACTTCGCGTCCGCGGGCGGATCGTCGGGCCGGTAGCTGTTCGAGTCGCGCGCGTACGGACGCGGTGAGGCCCGCGCCACCAACGCCTTCTTGCCCGCGTCGTCCCCGGTGAGGATCACCGTCACCTGCCCCGGGGTCGACGGGCCGTCGTCGGCAAAGCGCGTGAGGAACGCGTACTCGCCCAGCTGGGTCGCGAGCAGATCGAGCAGTCGGGCATCGCCCTGCTTGAGATCGATCCAGAGGAACGTCGGCTCCGGGCTGCGTCCAACGAAGCCGCGCCGACGGACTCGTTCGGCCATCGGGTCCAGGTACAGCGACTTCAGCGTTCCCTTGAAGGACGTCCCCAGGTGGGACACGCCGACGTCATTGCCGTTGAGCCAGACGTCGACCTCGAACGACTCGAAGCCCTGATCGATCGCATCGAAGAGCGGCCGCGTGTGCTCGTAGTCGTTGTGGGCGTGTTTGAAGACCGGCGAGCGCGGGCCCCCGTCTGGCCGGGGCACGTCCTCGAGGACGGGCTGGCAGGCGGCGGCGAGCGTGAGCCAGGTGAGGATCAACGGCATTCGCATGAGCCAAGTGTTGCGCAACGACGAAGGCTTCGGCACCGCCCTCGGGCCTGTGGCGGTCAACGGTCGGCCGTGACGCGCCGCGCCATCACACGTCGACCCACACGCCTGTGACGACCTGTAGCAGAAAATTTGAGGGGTCGATCCCGAGCCACTAAACCTGCGAGCGGTCTCGCTTCCGGGGAGTCTCGCTCATGGTCGACAGCACCGATTTCGCCAGCGTCATGTCCGAGGCCGAGGACATCGCGGCGACGGTCAACCAGCGCCTCACCACCGCGCACGTGCTCCTCGCGATGTTCACCATCGAGAACCGGGGCGCGCTGCTGCTGAAAGAGCGCAGCGTCGACGAGGACAAGCTCCTCGAGCTGCTCACCCACGCGCCGAGCGAGCCGTCGGGTCTGGTGCAGGAGCTCCGCGACAAGACGCGCGAGATCGCCACGAGCTGTGGCTCCGCCGAGGCCGACTGTCTCCACGCCCTCATCGCGATGACGCGCGTGCGGTGCGCCGCGCAGGATCTGCTGCACAAGACGGGGCTCGATCTCACCGCCCTGCGCAACACCGCCCTCTCCTACTTCACCTCGGGCCGCATGCCGCGACGGCTGTTGCTCCAGCGGGAGCTGCCGCCGGGCATTCCGCGCGCCCCCACCGGCCGTCCCCTCGGAGCGCCCCCGCTCGGGTTCGCCCCACCGGTTCGCACCGCGACCGTCCAGCCACCGCCCCCCCCAGCACCGCCGAAGCCGATGATGTCGGTGCGCGATCTCGTCGATGACATCGCAGACGAAGAGGTCGCCGAGCTCCAGGCCGTGAAGCTTCCTGCGGCGCCGCCGCCGCCAGTCGCTGCGCCCGTTGCGAAAGCCCAGCCGATGTCGGCCGGCGCGAAGTGGACGCTCGACGCGCGGACGTTCCCGCTGCTCACCTCGCTCTCGAAGAACCTCTCGGAGCTCGCCCGCCACGGCAAGCTCGACCCCGTCGTCGGCCGCGCGAAGGAGATCGACGAGGTCATCGACATCCTCGGGAAACGTCGCACGAACAACCCGGTGCTCGTCGGAGAGCCCGGCGTCGGGAAGACCGCCGTCGTCGAGGGCGTCGCGCAGCAGCTCGTCACGCTCAAAGGGCCGCTCGCCGAGCGCATCGTCCTCGAGCTCGACATGGCGACGCTCGTCGCCGGCACCCAACTGCGCGGCTCGTTCTCGGAGCGCCTCAACGGGCTGAAGGACGAGGTGAAGAAGGCCGACGGACGCGTGGTGGTGTTCATCGACGAGCTGCACACGCTGGTGGGCGCGGGCTCGACGGGAGACGGTCCGCAGGACGCCGCGAACGAGCTCAAGGCCGCCATGTCGCGCGGAGAGTTCCCCTGCATCGGCGCCACCACGCACGACGAGTACCGCAAACACATCGCGACGGATCCGGCCCTCGAGCGCCGCTTCACGCCCGTGGTGGTGAACGAGCCCAGCGTGCCCGACACCGTCTACATCCTCAACGGCGTCATCGGCCGGTACGAGCAGCATCACCAGCTCAGCTACCAGCCCGAGTCGCTCCAGGCCGCCGCCTCGCTCTCCTCCAAGTACATCACCGACCGTTTTCTGCCCGACAAGGCGATCAGCGTGATCGATCTCGCGGGCTCGCGCTGCCGCCGCGAAGGCAAGAAGCTCGTCGAACCGCAGGACATCGCGCGCGTGGTGGCCAAGGTGGCGCAGCTGCCGGAGGATCGGTTGCTGCTCGACGACTCGGGGCGGCTGCTCGAGCTCGAGCGTGATCTCTCGCGCAAGGTGATCGGCCACCAGGACGTCATCGGCCGCATCTCGAAGGTGATCCGTCGCAACTACGCCGGGTTCGCCTCGCGCCGGCCGATGGGCAGCTTCCTCTTCCTCGGGCCGACCGGCGTGGGCAAGACCGAGATGGCCCGCGCGCTCGCCGACGTGCTGTTCAACTCCCGCGACGCGCTCGTGCGCATCGACATGTCGGAGCTGAGCGAGGGCCACGGCGTCTCTCGGCTGATCGGGTCACCGGCCGGGTACGTGGGCTTCGGCGAAGGCGGGCAGCTCACCGAGCCGGTGCGGCGGCGTCCCTCGTCGGTGGTGGTGCTCGACGAGATCGACAAGGCACACCGCGAAGTGCTCATGCTGCTGCTCCAGGTGCTCGAAGAGGGCCGGCTGACGGACGGCAAGGGCCGCCACGTCGACTTCTCGAACACGGTCGTCATCCTCACCACGAACCTGGGCGCCGAAGCGTTCAGCGTGAAGGGCCGCGCGGTCGGCTTCGGAGCCTCGGACAAGGCCGCGCCCGACGAGGTGCAGGCCGCGGAGCTCGCGCGCAAGGCGCTCCCGCCGGAGTTGTGGAACCGCATCGACGAGCGCTGCGCCTTCCGTCCGCTCAAGGAGATCGAGGTCGCGCAGATCGCCCACCTGCTGATCGCCGAGTCGAGCAAGCGGCTGTCGACCGAGAAGGGGATCACGTACCAGGCCGGCGACGAGGTGGTGCAGCACCTGCTCAAGCAGGGCGGGTTCGATCCGACGCTGGGCGCGCGGCCGATGCGGCAGACGGTGCAGCGGCTGGTCGAAGGCCCGCTGGCAGAGCGCATCCTCGCGGGAGACTTCGCCGAGGGCGATCGGGTGCTCGTCGAGTTGGCGAACGATCAGTTGCACTTCGTGCGGAGCGAGGCGTCGAGCTGAACTGGGGGAGGTCGGGATGGCGCGGCGTACGAAGCAGGTGCGGAAGAAACGACCACCTGCGGTGGTGATCGTCGGCTTTGGCCGCGTCGGCGGCGCGATCGCGCGTGCGCTCAAGGCGGTGAAGTGGCCGCTCGCGGTGCTCCCCCGCTCTCAGGATTCGGTCCGGCGCGCCGCCTTCACGGGCATGCGGCTGGCGGATCACGAGGATCTCAAGAGCGCGCAGCTCTGCCTCCTCGCGGTGCCTGATGCCCAGGTGCAGAACGCGGCCGAGCTCGTGCTCGAAGATCTCGGGCCCACCACGGCGCTGGTGCACCTCTCGGGGGCGCTCACGCTCGCGGCGTTCGGTCAGACGGCGATCGAGTCGAAGCGCGCGTTGGGATCGTTCCACCCGCTCGCGGCGATCTCGGATCCGTCGGATCCCCTCGAGGGGCACACCGCGGCGCTGGCCTCGACGACCCCGGCGTTGTTGGCGCTGCTGCAACAGCTCGCAGACGCGCTGGAGATGAAGACCATCGAGGTCCCCGAGACCGGCCGCGCGGCGTACCACGCGGGCGCCGTGCTCAGCGCCGGGCTGATGGTGTCGCTGGCGGATGTCGCGGTGTCGTCGCTCCAGCACGCGGGGTTGCCGCGCGAGCAGGCGCTCGAGGCGTTGTTGCCGCTGATGAACTCGGCGCTGCGCGGGCTTTCGACGCGCGGGTTTTCGCGTGGCCTCACCGGACCCGTGGTGCGCGGCGACGTCGGCGTCGTGCAGGCTCACCTCGACGCGCTGCCCGCCGAGCTCGGGAGCCTCTACCGCTTGCTCTCGCGCCGCACCTTGTCGCTCGTCGGAGAGTCCTTACCTGCCGAGACGACGCTCGCGCTCCAACGAATCCTCGCCTGACCGCCATCACTCCTTCGCCGCGCAGCCCCCAGAGGCGGCGCCAGCGCTGCATTCCGCGTGACTCCGCCTGACGAGCCTCAACCGCCCTGAGACCAACGCACCCACGTTTCGTCCCAGAGTTCAGCGCCGTGCTCGTGGTCGCGAGTCGTCCCTGAGCGCCGATGTCAATCCCTCAGCTGGAGCGTGTGGTGCGGGCGATTGGAGCGGGCGTGCTGAGGCCTCCGTCCGTCAGCGACGCGGACCGCCGCTGAAGACCACCTTGCCAGCCGAGCGACCACCACCACCCCCGCTGCGACCGCCGCCACCACCACCACCACCACCGCCACGTCGACCGCCCGCACGCGCGCCACGGTTCTGTTGACGCTGCGAGCCGCCCCCACCGCCACCCTGGCTCCGCGGCGGCACCGCGTGGGCGGGCTGGCTGCGGAACGTCTTCTCGGCCGTCATCGCCTTCTGGAACGCCTCGGACTCGCGCGGGATCGGCCGGCGCGGCACGGGGTTGCGGATGAGCTTCTCGATGTCCTTGAGCAGCGGCATCTCCTCCGGCGAGCAGAACGCGGAAGCATGCCCCGTCGCCGACGCGCGCGCGGTGCGACCGACACGGTGCACGTAGTCCGCGGGCACGTGCGGGAGATCGAAGTTCACCACGTGACCGATCTCCGCCACGTCGATGCCTCGCGCCGCGATGTCGGTGGCCACCAGCACCCGGTACTCGCCCGACTTGAAGCCCTCGAGCGCGGCCTGCCGCTGGTTCTGCGAGCGGTTCGCGTGAATGCGCTCCACCGAGTAGCCGCCCCGCGCAATCGCCTTCGCCAACACGTCGGCGCGGCGCTTGGTGCGCGTGAAGATGAGCGTGCTCAGCTCGTCCTCGGCCAGCAGCGCCAGCATGAGCGCGGCCTTCTCGTTCTGACCCACCTCGTACACACACTGGGTGGCGTTCTTCGCCGTGGTGCCGCTGCGGGACACCTCGACCCGCACGGGATCGCGCGAGTGCGTCTTCGCAAACTGCGCGACTTCACCCGCCATCGTCGCCGAGAACAGCAACGTCTGGCGCTGCTTCGGCAGCTTGGCGAGGATCTTGTCGAGTTGCGGCTTGAAGCCCATGTCCAGCATGCGATCGGCCTCGTCGAGCACGAGGATCTGCACGTGCGAGAGCGACGTGTGGCCTTCCTGAAGGTGATCGATCAGCCGGCCCGGCGTCGCGATGATGAGGTTCGCCGTCTTGAGCGCCTGAATCTGCGCGCCCATTCCCACGCCGCCGATCAGCGTCGCGACCCGCACGCCGTGGGGCCGCCCGAAGTCGTCGGCGTGTTCGGCGATCTGGAGCGCGAGCTCCCGCGTCGGGGCCAGCACCAGCCCGACGACGCCGTGTTTGCCGGCGAGGCGCTCCGAGATGGGGAGCATGAACGCCGCCGTCTTGCCGGTGCCGGTTGCGGCGCAGCCGATCACGTCTTTCCCGGCGAGGCCCGGCGGAATCGTCTGGGCCTGAATCGGCGTCGGTTGGGTGTAGCCCTTGCGCGCGAGCGCCTCGAGTGAACGAAGCGACAGTCCCAGCGCAGAAAACTCAGTCGATGGTGAAGTCACTGGAAGCCCTTATCAGACCGACGAGATCGTCAATGGGAATCCTCGACGGGCTTGAAACCGAGCAGCGAGCGGGTTCATCAGCCAACACCATGCGTCTGATGATCCTGTTTCTCCTGATGGGGTGCGCCGGCCCCGCCCAGCACGGAAAGCCCGCCGAGGGCACCGCGCTGAACCCTTCGACCGGCGCCGCGCCCCGCCTCGCGCTGGCCACCACCCTCACCGCTCCCGATCCGCTCGCGACCAGGCCGTGCGAGCTGCCCAGCACCTCGGTCGCGTGCCTGGCGGAGGACCCAGAGCCCGCCCCACCGGAGCCCAGCCACCCACACGTCCACCCGCCCGAGACAGCGGTGCCAGGCCCCGCGCCGGCGCCGCCCACGAGCCAGCGTTCGACCGTGCCAACGAAGGTGAAGGACCCGATCTGCGGGATGACGATCGACCCGAAGAAGGCCGCCGGGCAGGTCACCCGCAACGGCGTCACGACGTATTTCTGCTCGGCGACCTGCAAGCGGACGTTCCTCGCCCGAACCGCCGATGGTGGCACCCCATGAAGCGTATGGCTCTCCTGGTCCCGCTCGTCACGGCGTGCGCAACGACCCAGCTCGGCGGAGACGTTCGCGCCGTCGAGGCCTCGATCTCCGATCGCGCCCGGCTCGCGAACCTCACCCTGCCCCGCTTCGACGTCCCTGAAGAGCTCCCGCCCGAGGTTGACGAACTCCTGAAGCGCCCCCTCTCGCCCGACGACGCCGTGCGCATTGCCCTCCTCGCCAATCGTGACGCCCGCGCGGCGCTCGCCGAGATTGGCATCGCCCGCGGGCAGTACGTGCAGGCAGGCCTGTTGCCGAACCCGGAGCTTGATTTCGAGCTCCGCGCACCGGGAGGTCCTCAACCCGCTCAGCTCGACATCGGCCTCGAGCTCTCCGTCTCGCAGACGATCCTCGCGCCCCTTCGCGCGTCCGTGGCCGAGGCAAACCTGGAAGCCGAGCGGCTCCGAGCGACGGGCTTCCTCTTGGATCTGGCGTGGCAGACGCGGGTGGCGTTCCTCGAGGCGCAGGCGCTTCAGCAGAAGCTCGACCTGCGGCTGCGGGCGTTCGAGAGCCAGCAGGCCTCGTACGCCACCGCGGTCGAGCTCTCGAAGGCTGGCAACCTCCCCGCGGTCGAGCTCGCCAACGAGCTGGCGGCGGTCGAGCTGGCCCGCGTGCAGGTGGCCGAGGCCGAGAACGCGCTGGTCGATGCGCGCGAGGCGCTGACCCGGCGGCTGGGCCTCCATGGTGGACGGACGACGTTCTCCCTCGCAGGCCCCATGTCCACGCCAACCACCGAAGACGATCTCTCCAACGCCGAGACGCGGGCGATCTCGACCAGCCTCGAGCTGCTCGAGCTGGAGCGCCGCGCCGAGACCGCCAGCCGCAAGGTGGGCCTCGCGCGAACCGAGGGCTGGCTCCCGCACCTCACCGCGGGCTTTCACGGCGAGCGCGACGCGGATCTGTGGGAACTCGGCGCCCACGTCGGCATCGGCCTGCCCGTCTTCGATCGCCAACAGGGCCGGCAGCTCTCCGCGCAGAGCGAGTACGACGCCCTGCGCGCACGGGCCGAGGCGCTGTCGGTGAACCTGCGCTCGACGGCGAGGCAGACCGCGAACCGGGTCGAGTCGGCCGGTCGCCGCGCCCGTCACTATGCCCAACGCCTCGTGCCCGCGCGCCAGAAGCAGCTCGACGAGACGCTGCTCCAATACAACGCGATGACGGTGGGCGTGTTTCAGCTCCTCCAGGTGCAGCGTGGTGTCACCGAGGCCGCCATCGCGCAGGTCGACGCGACGCTGGACTACTGGAAGGCCCGCGCCGCGTACGAGCTCCTCCTCGCGGGACGCTCCACGCCGCTGCGCACTTCCACACTCCCCGCCAGCACGGCGGCCACCTCGATGGACGCTCCGGGGCACTGACATGAACCGACGAACCCTGATGCAGATGACGCTCGCCGCCGGTGCGATGGGCGTCGCGAAGGACGCGCTCGCGAAGGCCGTGGCGTCGTCCCAGCCCGTCGTCGCGCCCGGCGGTCAACGCGCCGTGATCACCCCGAACGGGTCCACCCTGCCGCTCAAGCAGGTCGGCGGCGTGAAGATCGGCCACCTCGTCGCGGGCGAGTTCGATCACGAGCTCGCGCCTGGGTTGAAGATCAAGGCCTGGGGCTACAACGGCTCCACGCCCGGACCGACGATCGAGGTGACCCAGGGCGATCGTGTTCGCCTCTACGTCACCAACCGCCTGCGCGAGGTGACGTCCGTGCACTGGCACGGGGTGATCCTCCCCAACGGCATGGATGGGGTCGCAGGCCTCACCCAGCGTGCCATCCAACCCGGAGAGACCTTCGTCTACGAGTTCACCTTCAAGGACGCGGGCACGTTCATGTACCACCCGCACGCCGACGAGATGACGCAGATGGCGCTCGGCATGAACGGGATGATCGTCGTGCATCCCCGCGCTCCGACCGGTCCCCGCATCGACCGCGACTTCGTGCTCATGGCCCACGAGTGGACGGTGAAGCCCGGCGCCGCGCGGCCCGATCCGAACGCGATGAACGACTTCAACGTGCTGACCTTCAACTCGAAGGCCTTCCCCGGGACCGCGCCGCTGGTCATGGGCGTCGGAGAGCGCGTGCGGGTGCGCATCGGCAATCTCTCACCGATGGATCACCACCCCATCCATCTCCACGGGGTTCGCGCACAGCTCACCTGGACCGACGGCGGCGAGGTGCCAGCGTCAGCGCGGCTCTGGGAGACAACCTTCCTCGTGCCCGTCGGGACCGTCCGTGTCTTCGAGTTCGTGACGACGGAGCCCGGAGACTGGGCCATGCACTGCCACATGACCCACCACGTGATGAACCAGATGGGTCACGGCTTTCCGGTGATGATCGGGGCCGACGCCAAGCGCATCGACGCGCGCGTGCGGGCGCTGGTGCCCGGCTACATGACGATGGGCCACGACGGCATGGCGGGCATGGACGAGATGGGCATGCCAGTGCCCGCGAACTCGATCCCGATGAAGGGCGGCCAGGGCCCGTTCGGCCTGATCGACATGGGCGGAATGTTCACCATCTTGAAGGTGCGTCAGCGCCCTGAGGAGGAGGACGGCTCCGGCTGGTACCAGCATCCAGCAGGAACCGTGGCTGACCGAGCCACCCCTGCGCAGCTGGCCGCCGATGGCATCGACCCGGCCCGAAAGAGCTGAGTCAGACGTAGCGCTGTTCGAAGAGCGCGCGGAGCTTCGGGTTCCTCCGCAACAACTCCAGCGTCAGCGCCGCGTGGCCGGGGACGTAGCCGTTGCCGACGAGCATCGTCACGTCCTTGCCGACGCCTTCTGCGCCGAGCGCCGCCGCGGTGAAGCTCGTGGCCATCGAGAAGAAGATGACGGTGCCGCCATTCTTCACCGACAGGATGCTGGCCATCTCGGTGTTGCCGACCGACGCGCAGTTCACGACGAGATCCGCGAGCGCGCCGCCGGTGAGCGCCGACACGCGCTGCATCACGTCGACCGCGTTGGTCGCGTCGCAGGCCACGGTGTGATCGCACAGGCCGATCTGCTTCAGCGCATCGAGGGCCGGCTGCGAGATGTCGAGCGCGATGAGCGTGCCCTGCCCTGCCATCGCCTCCCGCGCCTGGGCCAGACACAGCGCGCCCGACTTCCCCGCGCCGAGCATCACGACGGTCTGTCCCGGCTTGACCCATCGCGCGACCAGCGCCGGAGCCCCCGCGACGTCCAACGCCGCCAGGCTCAAGGTGTCCGGGAGATCGGCCGGGAGTTTCGCGAAGATGCCCGAGGGAAACAGAATGGCGTGGCCGGTGACGTCGAGCCGGTCGATCTCGGGCTTGATGCCGCGCACCGAGTCGATCACGAGCGGCGTCAGCGTGAGGCTCACCAGCGTCGCGATCCGATCGCCGGGCTTCACGACACCGAACGACGGGTGCTCGGGGCTCACCTCGCGGACGCGGCCGATCAGCATGCCGCCAGAGCCCGTGACGGGATTCTGCATCTTCCCGCGCTGCACGACGATCTCGCGCACGGCCTCGACGATCTTCGCCGAGTCGCTCTGCGCCGCGTCTTTGAGCTGCTTGAACGAGGCGGCGTCGATGTTGAGCGACTCCACGTCGATGAGGAGTTCACCCGGCCGCAGCGGCAACGTGGGGTCGATGACCTGCGCGCGCTGGGGCAGCACGCCCTGCTCGCCCCGCACGCGGCCGAGGCCGTAGAGATCGAGGCTCATCGCGTGCGGAGGACCTGCGTCAGAAGGTGTACTGGACGCGCGGGTAGAACATCAGGGAGGGGATGTTCGGACCAATCACGATCCGGAACGCGACGTCGAGGCCGATGGAGAAGTGGTCCATGTTCGTCGCGTACTCGATCGACGCGGCAGCTCCGACGTTGACGCCACCCGTGACGCCCTCGACCGGCGCGGGGTCGAGGAAGGTCCAGCCGGCGAGGATCTTCCCGCCGATGTAGAGCCGCTCGATGACGCGGTGCAGGTAGCCACCCGACGCGCTCACGAAGATGAGGGTGAAGTTGTCCGACAGGCGGCACGGAGAACTCGCCGGACCCGGGCCCGACCAGCAGTTCTGCGCGTTGGCGCCGATCGCGACGTGGAGGCCGATGGGGATGAGCCCTCTGCCTCCGCCCACCGTCAGCTGGTACCCGGCGCCAAGCTGCAGGTACGTCTGCAGGTTCGAATAGGCGTTGTCGCCTCCGAGGGTGAAGAAGCCGCCGATGTCGGTCTCGGTGAAGAAGCCGCGCCGCACCTGGAGCGGAACGCCCTCGGACGGAGCCGCCGCAAAGACCGACGAGGCAAGCGAGACAACCAACAGGGCAACGAGCTTCCGCACGGACGACCTCCCATGGACAACGGGCGCGGCACCATACAGGTCAGGGGTATGTCCGCCAACGCCAAAAACGCACCTCATCAGACTGGCAGAACCCCGCGCTTTCGTTGGGTCGGCAGCTGCTGGGCGGGCACGTACAGATCGAGACGCTGGCAGAGCTCCTGACGCAGCTGCGCGCCCTGGATCACCTCATCGACGATCAGCTCGCTCGCCAGCTTGAAGAGATCGACGTCCTGCCGGTACTCCTCACGGAGCTGCGCCACGTAGGCCGCGCGCTCGGCTTCGGGCTTCTCCTGAATCTTGTTGAAGTACACCGCGTTGACGGCGGCCTCGGGCCCCATCACCGCGATCATCGCGCCGGGCAACGCGAGGGTGACGTTCGGGTTGAAGCCAGGGCCGCTCATTGCGTAGAGGCCCGCGCCGTAGGCCTTGCGTACGACGACGCAGATGCGCGGCACCGAGGCCTCGCTCACCGCCGAGATCATCTTCGCGCCGGAGCGGATGATGCCCTGCTTCTCCACCTTCGAGCCGATCATGAAGCCCGGCACGTCCGACAGGTAGAGGAGCGGAATGTTGAAGGCGTCACACAGCCAGATGAAGCGCGCGGCCTTGTCGGCCGAGTCGACGAAGAGGACGCCGCCCTTGTACTTGGGCTGGTTGGCGACGATGCCGACGACGTAACCGTTGATGCGGGCGAGGCCGGTGATGATCTCCTGCGCGAAGAGCTTCTTCACCTCGAACCACGAGCCCTCGTCGATCAGCTCGCCGATGAGCGCGTGCATGTCGAACGGCTTGTTCTGATCCGCGGGAATGATCGACGGCGGTGGCGGAGGCGCGCCCTCGACGACCTCGACGGGATCGATCGGTCGGCCCGAGGTCTTCGGCGCCTTCGGCTCCAGGCGCGGAGGCTTCTCGGTGAAGTTCCCCGGCATCAACTGGATGTACTGGCGCGCGAGCGCGATGGCCTCTTCCTCGCTCTTCGCCAGCACGTCGCCGCAGCCCGAGATCGAGCAGTGCATCTTCGCGCCGCCCATCTCTTCGAGGGTCACCTTCTCGCCGATCACCATCTCGGCCATGCGCGGGCTGCCGAGGTACATCGAGGCGTTGCCGTCGACCATGATGACGAGATCGCAGAACGCGGGAATGTATGCGCCGCCGGCCGCCGAGGGCCCGAACAAGAGGCACACCTGCGGCACGACGCCCGACAGGTGCACCTCGTTGTAGAAGATCCGCCCCGCGCCGCGACGGCCCGGGAACATGTCGACCTGATCGGTGATGCGCGCACCGGCCGAGTCCACCAGGTAGAAGAGCGGACACTTCAGCTTCGCGGCGATCTCCTGGATGCGGAGGATCTTCTCCACCGTCCGCGCGCCCCACGAGCCGGCCTTGATCGTCGAGTCGTTCGCCATGATCGCGACCGGCCGGCAGTTGACGCGGCCGATGCCGGTGACGACCCCGTCGGAGGCGAGCTCGGGATCGCGGTTGTTGGCGAGCTTGCCCTCTTCGACGAACGAGTCGGGATCGACGAGCTTCGCGATGCGCTCGCGCGCGAACAGCTTGCCGACCTCGCGATTCTTCGCGTGGTACTTGTCCGCGCCGCCCTTCTCGACCCGCTCCACCACCTGCACCAGCTTCTTCGCCATCGTCATGGTCTCGCCCTCGATCCTGAATCCGCGCGGCGCGTGTACACAGGCGAAGGCGCCTTGTCAGCGGCTTACTCGGCCACCTCGTGCGTCCCGTGACGAACCGAGGCCTTGGGCGTCTCCTCTCGGAAGGGAAAGAGGAGCGAGTCGACCATCGCCGGCGGTCGCTTGACGGTTGGCGGCAGAATGGCCTCGGCCCGTCCACCGGCCTCGAGCATCGGCGCCTCCAGCGTGGGCAGGCTCTCGGCGATCTCGTTCCATGGCAGGGTGAGCCGCGCGCGACCGAACTCCGCCGCCATGCGCGGATCCGCGGTCGTCCCCTCGAGCGAGAGATGGAACTGCCGCAGCCGAACCACCTGGCCATTCGTCAGGTTCGCGCGCACGAACTCGAGCAGATCGAGCACCTTGACCACCTCGCCGCGCTGAACGACCCAGAGCACCAGCTCGTGCGACGCCCAGATTCGATCCGGCGTGGCGACCAGCGCCGACAGGATCCGCTCGAGGGCCTCCGGCTCGGTGACGACGTGCTCCGGGGTGAGGTCATCGCTTCAAGCTCCCTTGAACACCGGCGGACGTTTCTCGGCGAAGGCCTTGAGGCCCTCCAGGCGATCCTCGGTACCCAGCGTGCGTTGGTAGAACCGCTGCTCGAGCGCCAGGGCCGAGTCGAGATCGAGGTGGGCCCCGTCGTCGATGGCGTGCTTGGCCAGGCCGACGGCGATGGGCGCGTTCTCGACCACCATCTTCGCCAGGTGCGTGGCGTCGTCGAGGTCGCCCACCCGGTTCACCAGGCCCAGCGAGAGCGCCTCGTCTGCCGCCACGCGCCGACCCGTGAGGATGAGATCCTTCGCCGCCCCCTTGCCGATGAGCCGTGGCAGGCGTTGGGTCCCGCCGCCGCCGGGGATGATGCCGAGCTTCACCTCGGTGAGGCCCATCTCGGCGGTCTCGTCCATCACGCGCAGGTCGCACGAGAGCGCCAGCTCGGTGCCGCCACCAAAGGCCACGCCGTTGATGAAGGCGATGAAGACGCAGTCCGACTGCTCGATGGCGCGAAAGGCCGCGCGGAGCGTGTCGAGGAAACTTCGCACCTCGCCCTCGCTCATCGAGGCGCGCTCCTTGAGATCGGCGCCCGCACAGAAGGCCTTCGCGCCCGCGCCCTTCAGCACCACCGCGCGCACCGTTCGCGCTGGGCCGCTCACCCGCGCCACGTGATGGACCAGCTCCGCCACCATCGCCTTCGACAGCGCGTTGCGCCGCGCTTCGCCGTTGATGGTCCACCGCTCGATGAGGCCGTGCGTGTCGATCAGAAACTCAGCCATGGTGCAGGCTCCGCATTTCCGTAGAGTCGCGCGCCATGAAGGCGCCTCTGCGGTGGATACTCCGGCTCGCCCCGTTCGTCCCGCTCCTCGTGCTGTTCGCGTCCCCGGCCCTCGCCCGCGTCGGCAGCGGAGAGAGCTACGACTCGGGTCGAAGCTCTGGCGGCGGTGACGATGGCGCGCTGATCGACGTCTTCATTTTCCTGATCCGCATCGCGATCGAATACCCGTGCATCGGCATTCCCCTCATCATCGTGTTCGTGATCGCCGTCTGGTACTTCAAGCGGCAGGAAGGCTCGACCTCGACCCGCAAGGCCCTCGATGCTGCTGAGGCCTCGAGACGCACCGCCGTCAGCGCGCGCGACGCCGACACCTGGGTGCAGGCGCTCAAGGCGAAGGACCCGCAGTTCGAGCTGATGACGTTCTTCGATCGGTCTCGTCGACTGTTCATCGACGTCCAGGAGGCCTGGTTCCGCCGCGACCTCGAACCCGTGCGACGGTTCCTCTCCGACGCCACCTTCCGGCGTCTGTCGACCCAATTGGCGATCATGCGCACCAACGGCGTGCGCGACGCGATCACGGATCTCCAGGTGATCGACCTTCAGCTCATCGGCCTCGAGCAGACGTCCTTCTTCGACAGCGTGCACGTGCGGGTGAAGGCCCAACTGCGAGACGACGACGCGCCGGCGACGGCGAGCGACGACGAGGCGCGTGCGCTTGCGAAACGGAAGGCGCCGGAGACCTTCACCGAGGTGTGGACGTTCCTGCGGCGCCCTGGCGTGCAGACGGACGCGACGAAGGCGCTGTCTCAGGGCAACTGCCCCAACTGCGGAGCGGCCTTCTCCGGCGGCGCGACGAACACCTGCGAGTACTGCGGCGCGATCGTCAACAGCGGCAACTACGACTGGGTGCTCGCCGAGATCACCCAGGGCAGTGAGTATGTCGGCGCCAACGCGGCCGTCGACGGGCTCGCGCGCGCGCGGCAGGTCGACGCCGAGCTCACCACCGAGGTGCTCGAGGATCGCGCTTCGCTCTTGTTCTGGGCGTGGATCGACGCGCAGGTCTCGAACGACTCGACGCGCCTGGTGAAGGTGGCGACCCCCGAGTTCACCGGCCGGCTCAAGGCCGATCTCGAGGCGCTCGCCTCGTCGGGCCGACAGAAGGTCTTCGTCGAGTGCGCCGTCGGCGCGGTCAACACGATCGCGATCGTCACCGATGGCACTCGGGAGCTGGCGCAGGTCGAGATCCGCTGGAGCGCCCGCACCGGCATCGGCCCCAAAGGCCAACGCCCGCCCCAACTGCCCACCGTGCCGCAGCGCTGGGTCTTCACGCTCTCGCGCAAAGCGGGCGCGAAGACGCCGAGCGAGTCCGGCGTGTCCACGTCTCGGTGCCCTAACTGCCACGCCCCGCTGTCGGACAACGGCTCGCCGAGCTGTGAGTTCTGCTCGACGCCCCTGGCCACCGGTGAACGGGACTGGGTGCTGACCGAAGTGACGTCGTGGGAGGGCTTCGTCGCCCGCAGGGGCCCGGCCCCGGCAAGTCCTGCCCCTTCCTCTGCGGCGCTCGTGCCCGATCGGGAAGAGCGCGAGCGCCTCCTCTACTTGATGGCCGCGATGGCCGCTTCCGATGGCGTGGTGGACGCAAAGGAGCGCGCGCTCCTCAAGCTCTGCTCCGAGCGCTGGGGCGTGCCGTGGGCCAACGTCGAGCTCGCGCTGAGCTCGGGCCCCTCGCTGTTCGACAAGCTCATCTCGCGTGGCTCCGCCGAGGCCGAGTCGTTCCTGCGGGAGCTGGTTCAGATGGCGTTGGTGGACGGGAAGATCGACCGCAAGGAGCGCAAACTGCTCGAGGCGGCCGCCGGCCATCTGGGCCTGGGCGGACGCCTCGATGCGTTCCTGAAATAGGGGCTCAGCGCGGGAGGGAGGCGAGCGCGCGTTGGGTGTCGATGAACCGGGTCTGTCGCTGCCCCTCTTCGAGTTCACCCTTTGCCTTGCCGAACAGGTCGCCGAGCTTTCCCGAGCCGAGGTGGTGCTTGGTCATCACCGTCGCGCCCGCCTTCACGCTGACGACCTCGGTGTCGACCAGCACCCGGCTTCCCTTCCCGCTCTCGTACTCGGCCTCCCACGGAGCGTTGGCAATGCGCGCCGCCAGCCCCGAGAGGTCTCCCTTCGCGAGGTGTCCCAGGAGCTCCGAGTCCTTGATCTTGAGTTCGGCTTTGGCCTCGAACTTCCCCGCGCCAGCCGCCAGGTTGCCGCCGACGACTTCACCTTC
>JBILEB010000326.1:0-3083 GCA_044352295.1 Myxococcaceae bacterium | reverse complement strand
ACGAGCTTCTGGCCGGCGGGCGCCGATGCCCGGCGGCTCGCCTGGGTTCGTGGAGATTCGCGCCGCCGCTCGCTCCTCGTCGCCGAAGGCGCCAGCGCGCCGCGCGTGGTGACGACCTTCTCGGAGGGCCTCACCGAGGTGCGCTTCGATGGCGACGACGTGCTGGTGGTGCGCTCGGTGTCCAGCGGCGCCAGCGCGCGCACCTCGGTGTGGCGCTACCCCGCGGGCCAGCCCGAGTCGGCCGGCCAGCAGCTCTTCGAGGCCCCCGGCAGCATCCAGTTCGGGCGGGCAGCGCAGGTGCAGGTCGACGCGTCGAGTGGCCGCCTGTGGCTCCTCACCACCGCCGGCTTGTTCCGCAGCGCCCCACGGGGCCAGGTGGGCGGCGGGCCGGTGCCCATCGTCAACGGCCCGCGCGGCGGCAGCGTCAGCGCCTTCGCCCTCACCGGCCAGGGCCTCGCGCTCGTCGCGGTGGACAATGAGGTGTGGCTCTCCGACGGCACGATGATGCGCCTCGACCACCTCGCGTCGTTGCCGGCGCAGTCCTCCATCGGCGCCCTCGCGCCCTTCGGCACGGGCTTCGCGGCCGTGGCCAACTCGAGCGTCTTCGTCCTCGATGGGGCGGGGCCGATTCGCCGCATCCTCGGGCGCTCCGACGTCAGCGCCTACGGCACCACCGAGGCGGCCATCGCGGTCTCCGGCCGCCGCATCTTCGTCAACACGCTGTGCCTGTCGTGGTCGTCGTACCCTGGCTACGACACGGCCGTGCTCGAGCCCGACGCGGCGCAGCCCACCGCCCGCTGGTGGTGGAACGTGTACGCCTCGCAGCACGACCTGCCGGTGATTCCGAAGGCCCGGGTGAACGTGGGTGGCAACACCTGGTCGAGCGTCGAGCTCATCCGCGGGCCCGACGGCTTCGTCACCACGTCGCTGTGACGCTCACTTCGCCGCGCGGCCGAAGGTGACGAAGTACTGGTCTGGCAAGAAGGGC
The DNA here is from genome assembly GCA_044352295.1 of Myxococcaceae bacterium. Classification (GTDB taxonomy): domain Bacteria; phylum Myxococcota; class Myxococcia; order Myxococcales; family Myxococcaceae; genus Xiheimicrobium. The sequence goes on along the minus strand of JBILEB010000326.1, from coordinate 2,095 downwards.
CACGACGACTGGAGCGCCAGCCCGGCCTGCTGGAGCTCCGCCGCCACCTGCTCGACCGTCAGCTTGTCGGTGTCGGGCGGGCCGCGCTTGCTGCCCTTCTTGAAGTCGATGACGGCGATGCGGCCGTTGGGCTTGAGCGAGGCGAGCAGCTTCGTGAAGTACGCGGGGCGCTCGCCGATGTGGTGAATGGTGTTGACGATGAGGATGCAGTCGACGGGCTCGGGAATCTTCGCGTCGTCGAACGCGCCCAGCACCACCGAGAGGTTCTTGAGGTTCTCGGTCTCGGCGCGCTGCTTCAGGTAGTCCACCATCGAGGACTCGACGTCGACGCCGTACACGGCGCCCTGGGGCAGCGCGCGGGCGAAGCGCACGGAGAAGTAGCCGGTGGCCGAGCCCACGTCGGCCAGCTTCGCGTCGGCGGGCAGCCCAAGGGCCGCGATGACCTCGGCGGGCTTCTGCCAGGCATCGCGGGCGGGGTCTTCGAAGCGGGCAGCCCACTCCTCGGCGTGCTCGAAGCGGTGGCCGGCGTGGCCGTGAGCGTGGGCCTCCTCGACCCGTTTGGGCGCGCACGCAACGAGGGACAGCATCGACAGCACGAGGACGAAGGGGCGCATGCGAGGTGCTCTACGGCCGGCGGCGACGAAGCTCAACCGCGCGAATCGCGGGCCCACGCAGCCTCTGGCGACATCTCCCGACATCACGTGACGGGACCCGCATCAGCCCGCACCGACTCGGCGCTTCCGGGTGAGTGCCTCGACGGCTGTTGGCCAGCGCCATGGTCACCGCTCGCGCGGGCGGGCAACACGCTCCCGACCGCAGCTGCGCTATGACCGCCTCGGGCCTGGTTCGTTGGAGGGGAGACTTCTCTGTGCGCTCGCATCGCTGGTGGTTCGCGCTGATCGTCGTGTCGGGGTGTCTCGACCTGTCCGTCCCGCCGCTTCCCGGGCCGGGCTCGGTGTCGGGCCGGGTGGTGGCCGTGCCCATCGGCCGCTCGGGCCTGGAGCCTGTCCCCAACGCCCGCGTCGAGCTGCTCGGCACGGGCCTCGTCACCACCTCGGACACCAACGGGTTCTTCCGCATCAACGGCGTGGTGCGTGAGGTGCGACAGGCGCTGTTCCGGGTTGACGTGACGAGCGACGGACGAGCCGACCGCTCGAAGCTGCTGACGCTCGACGCGACCCGCGTGGGCCCTGGGAAGCAGGTGTCCCTGGGGGACGTGGTGCTGGCCGAGAACGCCGTGGTGACGGGCCGGGTGCTGCGCGGTGACGTGCCGACTGACCGCGGGCATGCCGGCATTCTCGTCTTCGTCCCGGAAGGCCCCTTCACGGCCACCTCGTCGGACGACGGGAGCTATGCGTTCGATCAACTGCCGGAGGGCACCCTGAGCATCGCCTTCTTCCGGGCCGGGTATCGGCCGGCGGGGCTGTCCAGCCTGACGTTGATGGGAGGCATCGCGACACCGCTGCGCACGGTGACGCTCGAGGTCGACCCGACGGTGCCAGTCCCGGTGGGCATCGCGGGACGGGTGCGGCTGGCCTCTGGAGCGGTCGCGGCCGCGGCGACGGTGGTGGTGGCGAGCCCGACGACGATGAAGGCCGGCGCGACGGCCGACGACGGCACGTTCGACCTGAACGAGCTGCCGCCCGGCGTCTATTCCGTCACCGCGAGCCGCGAGGGCGCGACGAGCGCGCGGGTCTCGAACGTGCTCGTCACCAGCGGGCGCGTCACCCTGCCAGACCTCGTGCTGGGCGAGCTGCCGATGACGGGCACCGGAGGAGGCACCGCAGGTGGTGGACTCATCGAAGGACCCGGTGGAGGCGCCGCGGGTGGAACCTCCGGTGGGGTCGCGGGCGGAATCGCCGGTGGGGTCGCCGGTGGAATCGCCGGTGGGGTCGCGGGCGGAACCGCCGGTGGGGTCGCGGGTGGAATCGCCGGTGGAATCGCCGGTGGGGTCGCCGGTGGGGTCGCGGGTGGAATCGCCGGTGGGGTCGCGGGTGGAATCGCCGGTGGGGTCGCGGGCGGAATCGCCGGTGGGGTCGCCGGTGGAATCGCCGGTGGGGTCGCGGGCGGAACCGCCGGTGGGGTCGCGGGTGGA
>JBILEB010000325.1:0-3119 GCA_044352295.1 Myxococcaceae bacterium | reverse complement strand
AAGACGACCGCCCCACCTCGGAAGGGGCCCGACACTCCCAGCCGTCGGGCGACGGCCCGCTGCCACCTCCACACCGCCCTCACCAGTCGCAGCTCGAGGCGTTTGAGGAGTTCGGGCCGCTTCACCATTAGGAAGCGCAGCCACCGGTGGACTCTCGCAGCCGCGGCGCGACGTACGTCAGTCGTGCAATCTCGACCTGCGCGCGCGCTTCGCGGCTCTTTGCGTGGCGATGGAAGATGTCGACGATGACGCCGGTGCGGTCGAGCACCTGCGCGCCGGTCGCTTTCTCGAGGTTGCGCGCCTGGTTCGGAGACAGCTCGTGGTCGACCACCACCACCGTTGCGCGCTGAGCCACCGCTGCTTCGTCGACGACGGGTGCGGGCTCCAGGTCCTCTTCGGCTTCTTCCTCTTCGGCCTCCCACGCTTCCTTCGCCTTCGACTTCGCGTCCTTCGCGCTCGACGGAATCTCTCCCGTGCCGCCGGTCAGCTGCGCGAGCTCCTTCAGCTTGCCCTTGCCGAGAACGGTGCCCGAGGCGAGCCCTTCACGCTTCTGTGAGACGGTGCCCACGACCTCGTAGCCGAGCGTGTGAACGAGGCGCCCGAGCTCCGCGAGATCCGCCGCGTGCGCGACGTCGGAGACGCCCTGCAGCTGCACGCCGACCAGCACGGCCTTCGGAGTGGGTGCTTGAGTCGTGAGCATGAGCGCTCGTACCACGCACGAGCTTCCTGGCCTTTCTGCACGTCTGGCGAACCCCCTCGGCTCAGCGCCCGGTCGGTGACGTCACCGGCTTCGTGTTGACCGGGGCATGTGGGACGAACGGCGTCACGCCGATCGCCGTGAAAATCTCATCTGGGTAGTAGTACTTGCCGCCCTTGAGGGTCAGCCGACCCTTGCGAAGCGCCGTGATGTCGACCGTCGGGTCACCGTCGACGAGGTAGAGGTCGGCCAGCTTGCCGACGGTCACCGAGCCCAGCGACGCATCGAGACCCACGAACTTCGCGCCGACCCCGGTGGCCGCCTGCAGCGCTGCCGGTGCGGGAATGCCAGCCTTCACCCAGGCCTCGAGCTCGGAGTGCAGCACGAACCCCGGCACGTCGTCGGTGCCCGGCACCAGCGTGATACCTTCCTTGTTCAGGAGGACCAGCACCTCTTCCATCTTCTTCCACGACGCGGCGTAGGCGGCTTCCTGTTCTGGCTTCACGTCGAGCTGTGAGCTGCGTCGCGCGCGCTGCACCGTCACGGGCACGTGGTCGATCCACCCTGCGTCGAACGGCGTCGCCTTGCCGGGCCGAGTCAGGAGCAACGACGAGAACGTCGCCATCGTCGGGTCGAGCACCGTCTTCCGCTCCTTCATCAACTTCAGCATCTTCTGGAAGGGCTCGCCCTTGAGGTCGAGCGTGCCGGTGCGCTCGCCGAGCGCGGTGAAGCGGAACGGGGTGCGCGTGTCTTCCTTCCCGGTGATGAGGAAGCTCAGCAGCAGTTGGTTGATGTGGTGGATCTCGTCGTAGCCATCACGCACCGCGCGCTCGCTCGTCATGAACGCCGGGACGTGCCCGGACACGTGAAGGCCGAGCCGATGTGCTTCTTTCGCGAGCGGCGCGACCCAGTCGGGCGTCATCGAGTTGTAGATCTTGAGCCCCCAGTACCCGTGGTCGGCGTACCAGCGCACCTTCTCGAGGCCCTGTTCGAGCGAGCTGACGACGAAGCCCAGGCGCGCGGAGTACGGCGACTCGCCTTCGAGGAACCCGGACTTCACCGTGCGCGGGCCCATCAACGTCCCCGCGGCCACCTTCTGCTCGAGCGCGAGCTGCATCTCGTTGTCGTTGCCCGGGTCTCGGCCGAACGTCACGCCGGTCGCGATGCTGAGCGGGCCGTCCCAGTGGCCGAGGTGCGCGTGCGAGTCGAAGAGCCCGGGAAGCAGGGTGCCGCCGGAGCCGTCGACGACCTGCGCGCCAGCGGGTGGGTCGTCTTTGCGAAGGCCCACGATGCGTTCGCGAAACACCACGACGTTCGTCGGCTCGCCGCGCTTGCCAGTCGCCGCGTCGAAGATGCGCACGTTGGTAATCCACAGCGGCTCGGAGATGGGGTGAGCGACCTTCGCGGTGACCTTCTCGAGCAGCTCGGCCGACAGTTGACCGGCGAGGGTCGACAGGTGCGGGAACGAGCCCTCGTACTTCTCGTCCACCAACACCCAGCTGGGAGACAGGGCGCCAGCGAACGTGCCCTTCCTTTGAAGCAGGATGGTCGGCGCCATGTCCCAGCCCCACACCGCCCACGCCACGGCTTTGTCGGCGTTCGGAGCTGGCGAGAGCGGAATCTCTCGGAGCTTCTCGGCGCGCAGCCGGCCGCCCGGCAGTAGCGACACCTCGTGGGTCTTCGAGCGGAGCATCGTCTGGAGATAGAGCCCGAGGGCCCACGGGCTGCCGTTGTTGATGGCGTAGACGGCACCCTTTGATTCCGCTCCACCCTCGTCGTCGAGCGTCTTCCACTTCGCCCGAGTGCCCTCCAACGAGAAAGACTCCTTCACCGGAGCGCCCATTTCGCCGCGGCCCTCGATGTCCCACTTCACCGGGAGCCCGTCTTTGCCGAGCTCGAGGTGCTCCTTGATCTTCGGGCCCCGGCCGTTGTTGTCGACGCGCCAGTCCACGTCGACGGTGGTGCCGGTGGTGGTGGCGGTCAACGTGCCGATAGGCCCGACCGACGTCACGAGCGTGAGTTTCTGGACCGTCGGGGCCGCACCTGCCGCGGTCGAACACAGGAGAAGAAGAAGAGCGCGCATGCCGTGCTCATACTCCCCTTCCACCCACGACAGTGCCGATGAGGTTCGAGCGTCACCGACGAGTGGGAAGGACGCCCCGAGGTCTGCCAGCGCGGCATCGAGATGACGAACGACGCCCCACCGCCCTCGCGGTCACGCACGACGACGCTGCCGCCATGCGCGGTGGCCACCAGGCGCACCAGGTAGAGCCCGAGCCCGTGGCCCTTGCGCCCGAAGGACAAGTCGAACAAAGCTGAAAACGTGAAGGGCATCGAGGGGGCGTTGGGGCCCGGCGGGCTGCGGGGAAGGGTTTTCGGGGCTGCGCACGGGGAGACCGAAGGCTTTAACTCCCGGTCCTGG
>JBILEB010000324.1:0-3140 GCA_044352295.1 Myxococcaceae bacterium | reverse complement strand
GAGCCCCATCTTCGCCGGCGGAAACCAGCCGCCCACCTCGTCGAAGGCCAACAAGCCCATCACGCGCGGCTCCCAGCCGGTGGCTCGGCAGGACATCGCGGTCGCCAACGAGATGCCCTCGCCCGAGGTGACGAAGCCGCGCGGAGGCAACGTCGCCGACGCGCTGCCGTCCAACCAGCTCGCGGGCGGGCCCATGGTGCAGCCGCAAGCGCCGGCGAGCCGCGCGTCGGGATCCTTCAAGGCGTCGATCGAGGCCAGGCCCGAGCCGGCCCCCGAGCAGCCCCTCAACGATCTCTTCGGCGACGTGCCGCTGTCCGGTCCAAGTGCGGAGGCAAACGTGAGCGGTGCCACTGAGACACCCTCGCAGCCCTCCGAGCAGGCCACCAGTGGCAGCGCCGACGTCGACCCCTTCGCGGCGCTCGGTGAGGCCAGCGACAAGGAGCTCCCGCCCCCGGGTGAAGCGACCAAGTTCTTCATCGCCCAGGCCGGCGTCAACAAGCGCAACCCGCCGTGGAAGATCGCGCTCTTCGTCTTCAGCCTCATCGGGTTGCCGACCGCGGTGCTGTACCTGCTGTCGACGTTCAAGGTCGTGCAGCTGCCGACGGTGACGGTGCTCAACGAGAACGGCCAGGAGGAGCAGCAGAGCTTCTTCTCGCCAGGCGGCGTCTCGGGCCTGAAGGACATCCTCACCGGCGACGCCAAGCGGCGGAAGGACGAGGCGGACCGTCGTGAGAAGGAGCGGCTGGCCGCGCAGGAGGCCGCGAAGCAACGGGCCCTCGCGGCCAAGACGCCCGGCGAAGCGGTGCCAGACCAGCCGGGGCCTCCGAAGCCGGTGAACCCCGCGCTGGCGATGAACTACGCCGACCTCGACGACCCCAACAAGACGCAGCGGGGCCCTCGAGACCGCGACGCGACCAACGCTGCCGTCCTTGCCTCCTCCGGCCTCAAGGACGAAGTGGCCGGCAAGGTGGTGGCCGACAACCTCAAGGCCTTCAACACCTGCATCGAGAACGCGCTCCGCCGGAACCCGAACCTGAAGGTCGGCTCGGTCAACGTGTCGCTGAACGTCGGCGCGTCGGGCGCGGTGAAGTCCGTCACCATCAGCCCCAAGCAGCACGAAGGCACCGACTGGGGCGGGTGCATGATGCAGGCGGGCAAGCGCATCGTCTTCCCCGCCTCGGATGGCGAGACGGAAGTGCAGGTCCCGCTCAAAGTCGGCGTGGCGATGTAACCGTCCCCCTGGTCTTCGTCGCATCGGGCCCAGGGCGACGGGCACGCGCAGTCGAACCGGGAGACTCGGAATCCATTGCATCGCAGCGCCGCCCGCTTCACAGTGTGGTGCTCCCGCATGCATCTCGGCCTCGTCATTGGAACCGTCGTCTGCACGAAGCGCGTCGCTGGCCTCGAAGGCGCGCGCTTCCTCGTGGTGCAGCCGGTCAATCACGCCCGCGTCCCGTCTGGGCCGGTCGAGGTCGCGGTGGACCGTGCGTCGGCCAGCCCGGGCTCCCTGGTGATGCTCGAAGGCAGCCGTGAGGCCGCGCTCGCCTGCGACCCGTGGTTCGTGCCGGTCGACAGCGCCATCGTCGGCCTGGTGGACGAGGTGTCGACGTGAACCTGTGCCGCGTGCTGGGCACCGTGGTGTGCACCGAGAAGCACCCCGTCTTCGTCGGCCACAAGCTGCTGGTCGTGCAACCGGTCAGCGAGCGCCTCGAACCCATGGGCTCGTCGTTCATCGCCATCGACAACCTCAGCGGTGCGGGCCAGGGAGACCTCGTGCTGGTGCTGGGCGAGGGCAACGGCGTGCGGCAAATCCTCGAGGACAAGACCGCGCCCGTGCGGCACTGCGTGGTGGGTGTCGTCGACCAGGTGAACGTCGGAGCCGTCTGATGCCCTCACCGCCGCTGCCGAAGCTGCGCGCCGAGGTGGTGAAGGTCTCCCGGCGCCTGCACACGATGGGCTGGGTCGCCAACCACGATGGAAACGTGTCGGTGCGGCTGACCGGCAAGCGCCTCCTCATCACGCCGACCGCGGTGTCGAAGCTGGACGTCGACGAATCGATGCTCCTGGTGGTGGACGAGAAGGGCACCGTGCTCGAGGGACGGCGCAAGGCCTTCTCGGAGCTCGAGCTGCACCTCGCCGTCTACCGCGCGCGCCCCGAGGTGGAGTGTGTGCTCCACGCGCACCCCCCGCACGCGACGGCGTTTGGATTGGTGGGGGCCGAGCTTGGGCCGGTGGCGATGCCCGAGATCGTCGTCTCGCTCGGGGACTCGATTCCCACGGTGCCGCGGCTGATGCCGAAGACGCCCGAGCTGGTGAAGGCCGTGGAGGCCGCCGCGGCGAAGGTCGACGCCATGCTGCTGGCGGGCAACGGTTCGCTGACGCTGGGCGACTCACTCGAACAGGCCTTGCTGCGCATGGAGCTCGTCGAGCACTATGCGCGGATTCTGTCCGTCGCGAAGGGTCTGGGGCCGGTGTCACCGCTGCCGTCGGGTGAGGTGGCGAAGCTGGTGGAGGCCCGCGCGAAGGCGGGGCTGGGGCCGAAGCAGAAGTCCTGACTGGAGAGAACCATGGAAACCGTGATGCGGAGGGCCGTCCTGGTGGCGGTAGTGTGCGGGGCGGTCGAGGGCTGGGCCTTTTCCGGCGGCGCACCTGGGTGTGAGATCAGCAACTCGACGATGAGCTCGCAGATGGGCCCGACGACGCTGGTCAGCCCTGACGGCTGGTCGCTGACGACGACAGGCACGAGTTACCTCCCGGGCCAGACGGTCACGCTGTCGCTGTCGAAGGCGGGCTCCAACTCGACCTTCAAGGGCCTGTTGCTGTGGTCGAAGAGCGCGTCGGGCGCGTTCGTCGGGTCGTTCGCGACACCGAGCGGCTTCGGCTCGATGGCCGGCTGTTCGTTGTCGACGTTGACGCACACGACCGCGGTGGCCAAGCCGCAGCGGAGCTTCACCTGGACGGCCCCGGGGGCTGGCGCTGGCGCGGTGACGTTCCGGGCGTTCGTGGTGGTGTCGTCTCGGAATGCATGGGTGGAGTTGACGCCGCTGACGCTGACGGAGGGCTCCACCGGGACAGGAGGCGGCGCGGCAGGTGGCTCCTCGGGTGGTGGAACGGCGGGTGGTTCGGCCGGGGGCGCGGCG
>JBILEB010000209.1:0-10934 GCA_044352295.1 Myxococcaceae bacterium | reverse complement strand
GCCTGGCGTCGGTGTGTGCGTCGAATCGCTGCACCGAGACCGACTGCGCCAATCGCACCGACGACGATGGGGATCAGGCGGTCGACTGCGCCGACACGGACTGTGACGGGCAGGCGTGCCGCAATGGAGGTTCCTGTCGCGACGCAGGCTGTAGCGGGGCGAGGAGTGAGCAGGGGTTGTGTGATGACGCGCTCGACAACGACAACGATGGAAAGCCGAATTGTCTCGACGAGGACTGTCAGGACGAGACGTGCAGTGACGGCCGCGGGTGCACCACCGGCGAGCGCTGCTCGAACTTCGGGTGTGACGGCGGCATGCCGGTGACGTGTGGTGCCGGCTCGAACGTGTGCGCGTCGTCGATGGGCACCTGCCAGGAGCCTGATGGCGGCTGCCTCTATGCGCCCCTGCCGCCGGACGCGGGGTGCAGCGATGGCCTCGCCTGCACGCTCGGAGACGCCTGTGACGGTGATGGCGGTTGTGTCGGAACGTCGCTCCGGCTCTGCGACACGCCACCCGCTGGCGCCTGTTACGCCCAGACGGGGACGTGTGACGAAGCCAGCGACGGCGGGTGTCGCTATGCGTTCGTGGCGGGCCTCTCGTGTGACGACTCCAACCCCTGCACGCGCGATGACGCCTGCCTGGCTGATGGCACGTGTTTGGGCGGCGCGATGGTGGACTGCTCCATGGCGTCGGCTCCCGGCGAATGCCAGGTGCCGACCGGCTCGTGTTCGCCGGCGATGGGCTGCGAGTTCATGCCGCGCTCTGGCCCGTGTGGTGACGGCGGGACCTGTGTCGGTACGGCCTGTGTGCCCAACGATGCAGGCACGCTCGACGCGGGCGGACCGGTGGATGCGGGCGCTGACGCAGGCGTTGCTGACGCTGGGTCAAGGGACGCTGGTGTCCCAGATTCAGGGAGTGATGCGGGCGTTGTGGTCGATGCCGGGACGGTTCTCGATGCCGGGACGGTTCTCGATGCCGGGACGGTTCTCGATGCCGGGACGGTTCTCGATGCCGGGACGGTTCTCGATGCCGGGTCGTTCCTCCTGCCGTCGCACTTCGGACTCAACCAGCTGCCGATGTTGCTCGTTCCGCCGCACTACAACCTCAACTGCAGCGGGACCATCTCTCTGAATAACACCGTGCCGACTTTCGCCTCGGACAACCTCCTCTGTTTTCCGCCGCTCCTCCCACCGTCCACGCGGGTTTCTCAGGGGAGCGGCTTGCCCGAGTTGGTCCTCTTCGCGATGGATCGGCTCACCATTCAAACCGGGGTGACGTTGCGCTTTGCGCCAGGCTTCGCGAGCTCTCCGAACGTCGTGCCGGTGTTCGCGGTGCGGGGAGATGCCACCATCGACGGGACCATCGACCTCTCGGCCATTCCTGGTCCCAACCGCCCGGGGTCTCGCGACAACGCGGTCGGCGCCGGGGGCGCGTTCTGCACGGCTCCGCCCGGTGGCGTCGCGGTGACGAATCGCTCCGGTGGTGGCGCTGGTGGGAGCTTCGGGCTGCCAGGTGGCAATGGCGGTCGTGGCGCTCTCCTCAACACCAGCCAGGGGGGAGCCGGGGCAAGTGCGTCGATGGCGAGCGCGAACTTCACGCTCACGCCGCTGCGTGGGGGCTGCCCGGGGAGCCAGGGTGGCAATGCGGCTGGCGGGCAGGGCCGCGCGGGTGGTGGGTTTCAGCTGTGGGCGCGCGGAACGCTGACGGTCAATGGGCGGATCGTGGCCGTGGGTGGCCCGGGGGTCGTCGCGACCGGCACGCAGGGCGCCGGCGGAGGCGGAGGTGGCTCAGGCGGAGGTCTGTTGCTCGAGGCCACCGCGGTCGTGTTCGGAACGAACGCCGTCGTTGCTGCGAATGGCGGCAGCGGGGCGCAGGGGAACGGAACGAACAACACGGGTGCGAGCGGTAACTACGGAACCTTCGACAGCATACGAGCGCCTGGGGGAACTGGCGGTGCGCAGTGCGGCGGCCCTGGTGGTGCTGGCGGCGCCTCGTCTGGGGATGCAGGCGTCGGGATTCAGGGCGACCTCGACCCGGCGTGCACCCTCACGGGCTTCGGCGGGGGTGGTGGCGGCGGTGGGTCGGTCGGGCGAGTTCGCATCAACACGTTGGCGGGCTGCACGGTGGGCGCCAACGCACGGTTCAGCCCGCAGACGACGTCGAATCAACCGTCATGTGTCCGTTAGCGGAGGCCCTGCTCGGTCGTTCCACGGAGCGCGAGCTACCCGACCTCGGACTTCGACTCGGGCGAGGAACGCGTCGGCTTCTGCTTTCGGGATGGAATTGTCACGAATGCCCACGTCACCTGTCCCAAGACGGAGTCAGCTGAGACCCGAGAGACTGGTGAGCTTGGCGAGAGGTAGGACCTCCAGGAGAAAGAGGTGGTTCGCGACCTCATGGCTACCGTGTGACGTTCGCGTTTCGGGGTTTTCTCGAGTGCCGACGCCCGCGGAGTGGAAGCAGCAAGAGGCCCCACAGACCGATCCCCGTCGAGCAGCCCACTGGCGCCGCGGGGCCTTCCCACGACGTCCCCGCATCGAGGCGCACCGAGGCCTCCGGCACACAGGTGCCGACGCGCTGGAACTGGCACCGGGTGCCCGACAGACACTGCGCCTGTGAGGTGCAGGTGCGGTAGCACCGACGCTCCGAAGCGACGTCCGTGCACGCCAGGCCTGCGCCACACTTCACGAGCGCGCTCGCGCACGACTCACCTTCGGCCACCACGGGCCGTTGTGTGAGCTGGCACACGCTCCGGGCCGCGTCACACGTCATCGTCTCGGGGCACGGGCGCTGCGCGTCGCACGCCTGGCTGCAGTACCGGCTCGGGTTCTGTGAGTCGTTCACACACATCCGGCCTGCGCACTGGGCGGCGCCGAGGCAGAACTCTCCATCGGGCACACAATCGGCGTCGGCCGGGCACTCGGCCCGCGCCGAACACACGCCGTCGACGCTGCACGCGTCAGGACAATCGGGATCGTCTCCGGGTCGACACTCGGCACGACACTGGCCGTCGGCGCCGCACCGGCAGTCCGGGTCCTCTGGCACACAGGCCTCGACGCACCGCCCGTCACGCGCGCACTGCGGCGGTTCGTTGCTGGCCAACCACCGCTCGATGAAGCGCCGGTACGGGTACAGGAGCACCGAGTTCGACACGCCCTGCCCGCACGCCGTGGTGATGAAGCTGTGCACGGCGACGAGACGCTCGCCTTCGCCAGCGTCGGCCTCGTACAGGGTGGGGCCGCCCGAGTCGCCGAAGCAGAGGCCCTGGCCCAGGTTGCCCGTCAGCAGCACCATGCCGTGCGCGCGCGCCTCGGTGGCTCCGGTGACGTCGGTGACGACGCTGGAGCGAACCCCGGGCGCCGTCGATTCCGTCCGGCCGTAGCCCACGTGTCGCACGCGCGAGCCGATGGCGGGCGCCGGGCCCCACCACGTCCACGGGCGCGGCGTCACGGGTGGTGGGCGGTCGAGCAAGAGGAGCGCGAGATCGACGGTGCCTCCATCGCTTGCCTGCGCGTAGGTCTGCCGCTTCACGATGGCGTAGAAGCCCGCGTCGCTGCCGTCATCGGAGCGCGCGCGGTTGTGGGCCAGCATCGGCACCACGTCCTGCACGCAGTGCGCGGCGAGCAACAACGTGCGCGGCGCGATGAGGGTGGCGCTGCACACGCCCGCGTCGTCGTCGACGAAGAAGACGGCCTCGTCCAGCGGCGCGGGCAGGCCGCCGAAGATGCCATCGGTCCGGGTCGAGGTGGGCGGAGCGGGTGCCTGGCAGGCGAGGACGAGCACGCTGAGGAGGGCCACCCGGGACATCGATCGGCCACAGTGTGGCCCAGCCCGTGACGCGTGCGAAGGGCGGGCTGCTCTGGTTCAGTCAGGCCATGGCCGAACCTGCTCTGAATCACCTCACGCGAGGCACGTCTGTGGCGCTTTGGATGACGCGATTCCTCTGCTGCGCGGCGGCGTTGGGCCTGTCGAGCTGCTCCGCGGCGTGGCAGGCCGCGAACCGGGGCCAGGAGGCGCTCGACCGTGGGGACGCCGTCACGGCCCTCGCGGAATACGCCGACGCCTGCAAGCAGAGCGAGGACAAGGACTGGTGTGCCCGGGCCGAGCGGCTCTACCTCGACGTGAAGGCCGATCTCCTCAAGCAGGCCACGCCGCTGTGTGGCGTTCGCGGCAAGGAGCGCGCGTGCCTCGACCTCGTCAACCAGGCGCGGCGGGTGCGCGACGACCCGCAGCTCGCCGTGCTCGCCGACGCGGCCGGTGGCACCTGGCTTTCGAACTGCAGAACCCTCGAGACGCCCACGCCGGTCGACGCCATCGTGCGCATCCGGTGTGTCGATGCCCTCACCAAAGACGTCGGCACGCCGGCGTACCGGCAACAGGCGGCGGCGGAGCGCCTCGAGGCCGCGAAGTTCGTGGGCGCCCAGGCGCAGCGGTACGCCACCGAGGGCCTCGTCGCCAACGCGCTGGGCCTGGGCACGCTGGCGGTCTGCTTCTCGAAGGACGCCCCGGCGCCGGTGCCGCTGGCGGGGCTCCGGCAGCTCGTGGTCGACCGCTTCTCGACGCCCACGGCGGTCGCGGCCGACGGGCTCCTCTCGGCCAACCTCGTCTGCCGAGACCTCGAGCGCTCCAGCGACGGCCGGCTGCGGTGTGCGCAGGGCAACACGACGGTGGGGCTGCGGGCGTCGCTGATGCGCGGGCAGCTGACGCACACGTTCACGGACCAGCCGATGAGCGTCGAGTACGTGGTGCGCCGCGACGTGTACGACAACCCCGAATGGAATCGCCTGGCCGCCAGCCGGGACGCGCACGTGCAGACGGTTCGGCAGGCGCGGCAGAACGAGCGCCTCGCGGAGGACGACTGCGCCCAGGCGCGGCGGGAGCTGTCACGCGCCGAAAACTGCCAGCGCTGTCCCGCGCGCACGACGGCTGAGTCGTACTGCCAGCGGGCGAGGACCCTCGAGGATTTCCGGCGTCACGCCGAGGACGACCTCGAGTCGGTGGAGCGCGCGCTGCGCCAAACCAACCGACAGCTCGTGCACGAGGTCCGGGACACCTGGCACTGGGTCCGACGCACCCACACCTGGCGGCTCCCCTACGCCGTGGCCTTCACCGCGACGGCTGGAGTCCCCACGAAGGACTTCGTGGTGACGATGAGCCGGTCGGCCGATGAGCAGCAGGGCTTCGCCCCGGCGGACGTGCCCGCGCTGACGGCGATGACGCCCGACGTCGGCTCCCTCGACGAGGAGGCGGTGGGGGAGGCCCGCGAGGCGCTGGAGCAATGGGCCAAAGAGGCGCGAGAGGCGTTGTCCCGAACGAAGGAGCGCACGTGCGACGGCAGCGCCGGGCCGGGCCAGACGCTCGAGTGCCAGACGGCGGCAGCGTACCTGCGCGGCGTCGATCCAGGGGTGGACTACGTGGCGCGGCTCGCCCGGGCGGCCGACACCAAAGCCGCCTGGCCCAGCGCGCCCTGTGCTCCCTGAGGCTTGAATCTGGTGCGGGCGTGCTACGTCGCGGCGTCATGCTCGTGACCGTCTTGTCAGCCGTGCTGTCGCAGGCCGCTGCCCCTTCCGAACCGCTCGACTTCACCCGGCAGGTCAAGACGCTCTACCGCGTGGTGGCGTGCGCGGGAGATGAGCCGCTCCCCGCGCACATCGACGCGAAGGTGGTCGAGGCGCACTGCAAGGAGCTGGGCCGGCGCATCGAGAAATACCGCAAGACGTGGGTCGGCGAGGCGATGCCCTTCATCCAGTCGCTCAAGCCCGCCGGCCTGCCCACCACCGTGGTGTACCCGTTCGGCGGCGGCGACCTCATCTCGGCGCTCACCACGTACCCCGAGGCCACGGACATCACGACGATGTCGCTCGAGCACGCCGGCGACCCGCGCCGCATCGACACCGTCAGCGCGAAGGAGCTCGCCGCCTCGCTCGCCCTCATCCGCTCGACCTCCTCGGGCCTGCTGGTGGCGAACGACTCGAAGACCGAGAACCTGATGAAGGGCCAACGGGGCGAGCTGCCCGGGCAGTTGTCGTTCTTCCTCATCGGCCTGGCGGTGCACGGCTTCGAGCCGGTCTCGCTGCGGTACGTGAAGACCAACCCGGACGGCTCCTTGCGCGCCCTCACCGCGGCAGAGCTGGCGCAGAATGAAGAGAAGCAGGCGAAGCTGCTCCACAAGTCGTGGGTGTCGCCTGACTTCTCCGAGGCCTTCGACAACCTCGAGCTGGTCTTCGTGAAGAAGGGCGAGGACCCGAAGACGCAGGCCCGCGTGCACCGGCACTTCGCGCAGAACCTCTCCGACACCAACTTCGGCCAGGACGAGGGCATGAAGAACTACCTCGAGAAGAAGGGCCGCATCGTCGCGATGACGAAGGCCGCCAGCTACCTGCTGTGGCGTGACCACTTCTCCACCATTCGCGGCTTTCTGCTGGGGCACATGGAGTTCATGGTGAGCGACTCCACCGGCATTCCGCCGCGCTTCGCGAAGAAGGCGGGCTTCGAGCAGCAGGCCTACGGGCGCTTCGCGGAGTCGTTCCTCGGCGCGAGCCCGCAATACAACGAGGACTTCCGCGCGCTGTGGAAGACGGCGAAGCCACTCACCTTCCGCTACGGCTACCTCGACAAGAACCTGTCGATGCACATGCTGGTGACGTTCAAGAAGCCTGCGGAGCCGGCGAAGCCCTGACGTGCTCGGCCTGGTGCTCCTCCTCCAGCTCGCGCAGCTCGAGCCGCCCACGCCGGCGATGGCCTCGGTCCGGGTGACGGGCGAGGGCGAGTTCGTCGAGCAGCTCAACGAAGACGGCCGGCACTGGCGCTTCGGCACGAAGGACCAGGGCGCGGTGCACGTCTGGCGTCCGCGCACCTTCAAGCCGGCCTCGGCCGTCACCATCGTCTACCTCCACGGCTTCTTCACCGACGTCGACCGCGCCGTGCTGGAGCACCAGCTCTTCACCCAGTTCCGCGACTCGGGCCGCAACGCCGTCTTCATCGTGCCCGAGGCGCGCAGCGGGCGGACCGACCCGTTGTTCTGGACCGACGTCACCCAGCTGCTCGACGTGGTGGCGAAGCGGACGAAGCAGACCCTGCCGCAGCGCCTCGTGGTCGTCGGCCACAGCGGAGCCTACAAGACCGTCGTCGAGTGGCTGACCCATGCGCCGCTGGAGCAGGTGTTCCTCGTCGACGGGCTCTACGGGAACGACGACGAGTTCCGCGCGTGGGTGACGGACGCCGAGGCGAAGACGCGGCAGCTCGTGCTCGTGGGGTTCGACACCCAGCAGCGCGCCGAGTGGTTCCTCAAGAAGCACCCCGACGCGGTGAAGCTCGACGACCTGCCGTACCTGTACGACGAGCTGCCCGCGAAGGTGCGCCGCGCGAAGCTGGTGTCGTTCCAGTCCGAGCGCTTCGACCACATGGGGCTGGTGACGACGGGCCGGCTGGTGCCGTGGTTGCTCCATGCGTTTCGCTAGAGGCCTCAGCCCACGATGGTGTTGCGGGCCACCAGGGCCGTCGCCGCCGCCCGGGCTTGCGGGCCGCCAGCCTGCACCAGTCTCACGAGTTTCGTGCTCACGGGGCACGACGACCCTGACGAGGAAGCGGCGTCCGCGCCAGTCCGGCGCTACAGTGTCCCTCATGATTGATGAGGAGCCGGGCGCCGAGAAGCGGAAGCACAAACGAACGTCGCTCTCCATTCTGGTGCAGTACCGCTTCAACACCTTCGAAGACTTCCTCGCCGAGTACTCGGTGAACCTCTCGGTGGGTGGCATCTTCATTCGCACCGATCACCCCAAAGAAGAGGGCAGCATCATCTACCTGCAGTTCTCGCTCGCCGATGGCAGCCGCCTCATCGAGGGCATGGGCCGGGTGGTGCGGGTCAACCCGCCGGGCGTGAAGGACCGCGTCGCGGGAATGGGCATCGAGTTCCTCAACTTCGACGACGAGTCGATGGCGCTGGTGGAAGAGATCATCGCCAGCCGGCAGGCGAAGAAGAACTGACGCTTTTGAGGCGTTCGTCGGCTTGAATGCGTCTTCGTGACGCTGCGCTCGCGCCTGCTGCTGGCCTTCCTCGCGACGACGCTGGTGGTGCTCGCCGCGGGCGGGTTCCTGCTGTTCCGCGCGAGCCGAAACGTGCTGGAGCAGCAGCTCGGCGAGTCGCTCGCCGATGTCGCGGCCTCCGTCGCCTCGCAGCTGTCACCCGAGCGCGTGCTCTCGCTCACCGCTGATGACGCGAAGGACGAGGGGAGCCGCACCTGGCGCTCGCTCAAGAAGTCCCTCGAAGGGGTGCAGCAAGCCGCGGGCCTTCGCCGGGTGCTCGTCTTCGACGCCGACCGACGCGCGCGCCTCGACGTCGGAGGCGGTCTCCCTCCAGGCGCCGAGGTGCCGGACCTGCTGCGCGACGCGGCCGAGGTGGCCACCGTCTTCCAGGGCACGCGCACGGCCTCGCAGGTGCTCTTCAAGGGCTCAGACGGGAACTTCTACAAGACGGGCTATGCGCCGGTGCTGCAGGACGGGAAGGTGGTGGCGGTGGTGGCGGTCGAAGGGAGCGCCGCGTTCTTCGGGCCCCTCGCCGACCTTCGCAACGCCTTCATCGCCTTGTTGGTGTTGACGCTCGCGCTGCTGGCGGGAGCGGCCATCTGGTCGAGCCAGGCCGTGTCCCGACCGCTCGAGGCGCTGGTGCGAGCGGCCCAGCAGATTGGCAAGGGCGACCTCACCACCCCGGTGACGGGCGCGGCGTCGACCATCGAGGTGCAGGCGCTGGCGCGCGAGCTCGAGACGATGCGCGCTGGCCTCGAGAGCCGCGATCGGCAGCTCAAGATGATGCTGGGCGGCGTCGCGCACGAGGTGAAGAACCCGCTGGGTGGCATCGAGCTGTTCTCGGGCCTGCTGGACGAAGAGCTGCGCGCCGCGTCACCCGACCTGGCGGAGTCGAGGTCGCACCTGGCGAGGATTCGGCGCGAGCTCGACTACCTCGGCCGCATCGTCGACGACTTCCTGGCCTTCGCGCGCGAGCAGAAGGTGGCGAAGGCCGCGTTCGACGTGAAGCGGTTCGTGAGCGCCTCGGTGGGACACCTGCAGGGCGAGGCCGAGGCCCGGGGCGTGACGCTGACGATGGACGTGCCCGAGGTGCAGGGAGACGCCGACGAGTCGCTGTTGACGAGCGCGCTGGTGAACCTGGTGAAGAACGCGGTGCAGGCGTCGGCGAAGGGGCAGACGGTGACGGTGGCGGCTCGCCTGGAGGACGCCGCGGTGGTGCTCGAGGTCCGCGACGAGGGCCCGGGCATTCCCGCCGAGGTGCAAGCGCGCATCTTCGAGCCGTTCTTCACGACGCGGGAGAAGGGCACCGGCCTGGGCCTGCCGCTCGCGCGGAAGTTGGTGGAAGCGAACGGCGGCATGCTGACGCTCGCGTCACGTCCCGGGCAGACGGTCTTCTCGCTGACGCTCCCCCGCGCGACCTGAAGTGGCGGCGTCAGGGCGGGTCGAGGCGCAACACGCTCCCGGCGAAGTCGAGCACCCAGGCATCACCGGCCGCATCGACCGCGAAGCTTACCGGCAGAATCGGCCACTTCCCCAGCGTCAGCGGGCTCGACCGCGCGTCGCCGTCGGGCAGGTCGAGCGCCCAGAGCTTGCCCAGAATGAAGTCTCCGAACAGGTACCGGCCGCGGAGCGCCTCGACGCGCGAGCCCATCACCACCACGCCGCCCGTGATGGACTGACCCTCGTCGTGTCCGTACTCGAAGAAGGGCTCGCGCAGCCCCACTGCCGAGCAGGGCGTGGCGGCGAAGCAGTGCGCCCCTTCACGCACGTTCCACCCGAGGTTGTCGCCGCGCCCCGCGAAGCTCAGCTCTTCCCACGCGTCCTGGCCGACGTCCGCCACCACCAGTCGGCCGTTGGCGTCGAACGAGTACCGCCACGGGTTGCGCAGGCCGAGCGCCCACACCTCGGGCTTCATGTCGGCGCGCGACAAGAACGGGTTGTCCTTCGGGATGGAGTAGCCACGGCCCGCCTCGAGCTGATCGACGTCGAGGCGCAGCATCTTTCCGAGCCAGGTGCCGGGCTTCTGTCCATTGCCCTGGGGATCCGCCCGAAAGCCGCCGTCGCCGAAGCCGATGAAAAGCATCCCGTCGGGGCCGAACGCGAGGTGGCCGCCGTTGTGGTTCGCGTAGGGCTGTTCGAGCTCGAGGACGAGGCGCGTTCGCGTGACGGTGCTCGAGCGCAGCGGCGCCGGGCCCGCGCTCCACTCTTCCACCCGGCTCAGGTCCTTGCCGTCCTGCTCGACGGTGAAGTGCAGGAAGAAGCGGCGATTGCGGACGAAGCCCGGGTGGAAGGCGAGGCCGAGCAAGCCCTGCTCCGAGGCGGTCGTCACCGGGAGCGTCACCAGCTCACCCCCGGCGCGGGTCTCGACGTCGAACCATCGCATGCCGCCGGTCTTCTCGAGCACGACTGCCGTCGTGGGCTCTCCGGGAACGAAGGCGAGCGTCGTCGGCTGCACGAAGCCGCTCGCCACGCGGGTGAGCTGCACTGGAACCTTCGAACGCTGGGCATCCGGGCCGAGGTACGTCGCGCGCAGCTCGGCGGGGTCTCCGACGGGGGCGTAGCGCGGGGCGGCGAGCCGGGTGGCGGCCCGCAGCAGGCCCTGGCAGGAGAACAGCAGGCAGGCCAGCACCAGCCATCGGAGCGTCATGGCGGCAGTGAATCACGCGCCGGCGAAGGTCTGCGACGACACATTGACGTCCTCCCAGGCGTCCTCGGGAATCGGACGGGCCGGGGCGCGGGCGTCGACGAGGGCCCACTGTCGGGGACCGAACACGAGCGCCACGGGGTGCACCTCGAGGGGGTGACGCGACGTCGCGCGGAGTCGCACGCGCCGCTTCGAGCGAATCGCGCGGGCGAGCGCCAGC
The DNA here is from genome assembly GCA_044352295.1 of Myxococcaceae bacterium. GTDB lineage: Bacteria > Myxococcota > Myxococcia > Myxococcales > Myxococcaceae > Xiheimicrobium. Next base: position 45 of record JBILEB010000209.1, on the reverse strand, counting down.
ACCCGTTCATCCTCGGGCGGCGGCGGACGTCGACGGAACCGCACC
>JBILEB010000069.1:0-34358 GCA_044352295.1 Myxococcaceae bacterium | reverse complement strand
GGGCCCGACTCGTTGCCCGCCGCGTCACGGGCCACCACCGTCAGACGATCATACTACGCAGCGTTCTCTGGCTCGGCCGACACACTCATCCTCGGCCGCGCGACGTTCGACACCGAGCTGGGCGCGGGCCGCCGGCTGTTCGACGACACGGTTCCGACCACCGCGCTCCGCCTCGTGGACAGCCGCGCGTTCCCCAACGGCGTCGTGCAGCTCCGGCACGAGCTACGCCGCTGACGTCGCGGGCCGCGAAGTGCTCTTGCGAGTCGCGAGCCAGTACCCGAGCGGAGCGGCCGCGAGCAGAAGCTGGGGCAGCAAGGTGTAGAGATCGGGATACACGCCGAGCGGCTCCACCTTCACGAAGGTCACCGGTGAGAGCGGCAGCACGCCGAGCTCCTGAAGCCCGTGGAGGCCCTTGCCGAGCAGCATCACCGCCGTCACGACCAGCAACACCGTCGAGCCCTTGAAGAGGGCCTGCATCGGCAGACGGAAGCCCACGGTGCGCACGAAGAGCACCAGACCCACCAGCGCCACGCTGCCAGCGACGGAACCCCAGATGACGCCGTCTCGCGAGTCTCCCGCGAGCCCCTGGAGGAAGAGCGCCGTCTCGACCGTCTCGCGGCCCACCGACGAGAACGAGATGGCGAACAGCCCCACCATCGAGCCACGGCCGAGCGCGTCCTTCATCTTCGTGCGCAGCTCCGTCATGAAGACGCTCATGTTGGCGCGCGCGTTGAGCCACAGCGCCGCGTACAGGAGCATCACCACCGCGAAGAGCGCCACCACCGTCTCGAGCCACTCGCGGTTCGCCCCAGCCAGCAGCGCCTGCCCGAAGAGGAAGGCCAGCACGCCCACCACGAGCGCCGAGATCCACCCCGCGTGGACGACCCGCACGTGCGTATCGGCCTGCATCTTCTTCATCACGGCCAGCAGCGCGCCGACGACGACGGTGGCCTCGAAGCCCTCGCGCAGCAGGATGAAGAGCGCCGCGACGAAGACGGACCAGAAGTCGCCCGCGGTCGAGCTCCCCGAGTCGTCCAGCAGCATGAGGAGCGCGCCGACGTCAGCGTCGAAGGTGGCGCTCTTCGACTGGGCCGCGACGCGCGCCTTCGTGAAACCCTGCTCGAGGCGGTCGACGAGTTCCTTGTTGAGTGCGCGCAGCGTGGGCTCGAGCGGCTCCACCCCCTGGAGGTAGGCGTCCACCACCGCGGTGCGAGCGCTGTCCCAGTCGTTCGCCTTCGCCTTCGCGCGTGCCTCGAGCAGCCCCGCCTTCGCCTTCGACAGCGCGCTGCCCTCGTCGACCTTCGGCATCACCGCGCGCAGGCACGGCACCGAGGCGGGTCCGAAGCGCGAGGCGAGCTCGTCATCGGTGCTGGTCGCGAGCTGTTCGAGCGAGCTTGAAGGAGGCGCGCTGCTGCACGCGCCGTGACGAAGCGTCACGAGGAAGAAGGCCACGTTCCAGCGGTCGGCGTCCGACAGCGCCGGAAACGCCGGCATGGACGTGCCCGTGATGCCGAAGGTGGTGGTGTTGAACACCTTGTAGGGAGACAGCGTGGCCATGCGGGCGGCGTCGTGGAAGTTCGCAGGCGCGGGTTCGAGCCCCTTGCTGGCCGACCCGTCTCCCTTACCCTCCGCGCCATGACAGCTCGCGCATTGCGCCGTGAACAGCGCCTTGCCGGCCGAGAGATCGGGCGCCGCGCGCGGAGATCGGGTCAGCCCGCGAGCCGAGATGAGGTCGGCCACCAGGGCACGACACTGCGGAACCACCAGGTCGGCCGGCTTCTGGGCGACGATGTCGGCCTCGAGCGCCTCGGCGCGAACCAGGAACGGCGCGGCGTCGGCCCCGAGGCGCTCGAGCGTCGTCACCGCTTCGTCGGCCAGCCCACGCTGCTCCTCGAGCTCCTCGGCGTTCTTCTCGGCGATGGCCGCGCCGTAGTCGCCCTCGAGGTATTGCAGGAGCCCCACCACCCGGTGCCAGTCCGAGCGCGAATCCTCCGCGAGCGCTCCCTGCGCCATCACCACCATCACCAGTGCCAGTCGCCGCATGCGGACCTCCTGTAACGCGCAGGACCCACAGTTTCGATTTTGAAAGTGAAAGTCAAAATCACACGAACAGCAGGACTGATGGCAGCCACAGGGCGTCAGCCAGCCTGCGACCGACCCGTCCGGTCGACCGAGCGCGTCGACCGCGCGCGCGCCTAGGCTTGGGAGCTCTCATGACGACCACCACGGCGGAAGCGGCCCTGCGCGTTCGCGACGCACTCACGGCCGCCGGGCAGGGCCTCATCGACCGCGAGCAGCTCGTCGACCTCATCGCGCTGTCGGCCATCGCCCAGGAGCACCTCCTCGTCATCGGCCCGCCAGGCACCGCGAAGTCCGAAGCCGTTCGCCGGGTCGCCCGCACGCTGGGGGGCCGGTACTTCGAGTACCTGCTGGGCCGCTTCACCGAGCCCTCCGAGGTCTTCGGCCCCATCGATCTGCGCAAGCTCAAAGAGGGCGTCGTGGAGACGCAGACCGCCGGCATGTTGCCCGAGGCCGACCTCGCCTTCCTCGACGAGGTGTTCCTCGGTTCCACCGCCATCCTCAACACGCTGCTGGGGCTGCTCAACGAGCGCGTCTTCCGCCGGGGCCACACGGCGGTGAAGGTGCCCCTGCGGGTCTGCATCGCGGCGTCGAACGGCATTCCCGAGGAGCCCGCCCTCGCGGCCTTCGCCGACCGCTTTCTCGTGCGCGTCTTCGTCGAGCCCATCCCCGACGCGAAGCTCGAGGCCCTGTTGGATGGAGGGGCGGCGCTGAACCGATCGTCCCTCTCGGTGCTCGCCTCGTTCGACGACCTCGACGTGTTGGCCCGCGCCGCGAAGGACGCCTCGAACAGCCGCCTGCGAGATCCACTCGCGCACGCCGTTCGCCTGTTGCGCCGCGCTGGCGTGGAGCTGTCGGACCGCCGCGTGGTGAAGGTGCAACGGCTCTGCGCCGCGGCCGCCGTGCTGTCCGGCCGCCTGGAACCGACGGACGCCGATCTCTGGCCGATCCTCTACGCCGTGCCCACGCTCGACGGGCAGCGCCTCGCTCAGGATGTGCTGAAGGACGTGCTCCAGCACGCCCAGTCCTCGACGCTGCTGGCCGCGACCGAAGCCGCCGCGAACGCTCCCGCCGCCCGCGCGGCCCGCATTCTCGAGACCGCGCAGTCCCTCTTCTCGCAGGCACCGACGAGCGATGACCTGAGCGCCCTGGAGCGGTGGCGGCTCAAGCTCGAGGGGGTCGCGCGGGAGATTGACGCCTCGTTCGATCCCTCCGCCCTGCCCGAGGCCCTGGTGCCCGTGCGCCTCAAGCTGACCGAGCTCATCGGAGCCCCATGACGCCCGCCTTCCGGCCACGCCCGACGCCGCTGGAGCCCAGGGCCGTCGTCGCGCTGGACGCGACGGTGCCGTTGCTCGCGCGCAGACTGTTGAGCACCCCGGCCCGGTTGGAGACGATGACCGTCGTCTCGGCCCCTGCCGTCCTCGTCGTGTTGGGGCCCGCCGACGCCCTGCCCTGGGTGCCAGGGGTCATCTATCTCGGAAGTGAACCGGGCACTCCCGGACTGCTGCTGCCGACGACGAAGGAGCCCTCGGTCCCGCTGGGGCTGGTGGAGCGCGCCGTGCGCCGCGCGGTGAACGCCCCGACCGGCCCGCTCGCGCTCGTGACGATGGAGCTCGTCATTCCACTCTCTCGGGCCGCCCGCTTCTCGCGCGCCGATGTGCAGCGCCTGGTGGAGGCTGCGTGACCACGCTCCTGCCAGCGCCGCTCAAGCCCTGGTCCTCGCAGCTCTCGTTGTTGCAACGGGAGCTGGCGCTGGCGCTCGCGCCGTGGATTCAGCGGCTCGCGATGGGCATCGGACCGCTCGCTGACGCCGAGTCACTGCCGACAGGCGCTCCCGATGGCGTCGACGGCGTTTCCCGAAAGGGCCCCTACGAGCGACTGCTGACGAGCGAGTGGCTGTACGCCGAGGTGGCCCCCGACGAGTTCCTGCGCCGCGCTGCCGAAGCCGAACACCTCTTCACCCGGCTGGCGCTCCGCGAACCGCACCAGTCGCGAAAGAGCCTCGCGTTGTTCGACGGGGGCCCTTCTCAGCTGGGCGCTCCCCGGCTGGTGCACCTCGCAGCGCTCATCGTCTTCGCCTCCCGGTGCGAGGCGCGCGGCGCGACGCTCACCTGGGGCGTGCTCCAGGCGCCGCCCCGGTCCAGACAAGAAGGCTTCGGCAAAGGCCCGGTGGTGTCGTTGCTGAAGGGCCGCACCACCCGCGATGCCGATGAGGCCGACCTCGCGAACTGGCTCCTCGAGTGCGGCACCGAGGTGGATGAAGTGTGGCTCGTCGGCGGCCCTGCGCTCATGCGGGCCCCGGCGGCGCAGCGCCTCCAACAGCTCGAAGTCGAAGAGTCCGATGACCTCGGCGCCCGGCGCGTCGACGTCCGCCTGCGTCGCCTGGGCAAACCGCGCGCCGCGGTCTCACTCGAGCTTCCCGAGGCGCGGCACGCGGCGTCGCTGCTGCGCAACCCGTTTCCGGAAGACAAGCCTCGCCCCTGCGCGGGAACGGCGCGCCCCACCTCAGGCCTCGTCTTCAGCGCGAGCGGCAACCGGCTCTTCACCCGCGGCGAGCACGGCGAGCTCATCTCGGTCACTGTTCCCTCCGGCGCACCGGGCTCGGCGAAGCAGGTGGTGTTCCACCCGCCACCCAACGAACGCATCATCGCGGCTGGCTTCAGCAAGGAGCTGCTCGCCGTCACCGCGCGCACGGACGCCAACGGCCGAGTCACGCGGTTGATGGTGTACCCGCTCTCGAAACGGGGCGAGCGCAAGGCAGACCCGCTCCGCTTCGAGCTGCCCGACGCGGCGAGCCTTCCGCTTCCCGACGACACCTTCACGAGCCTGGCGGCGTTGAGCTTCAGCGGGGAACGTCGCTTCGTGGTGGTGCTCCTCCAGCGAAGCTTCACGCTCGCCCACGGCCGCGTCATCGAGGGCCGGGATCGGGTGCTCGCGCACACCCAATACAACGATCGGATCCTCCACCTGTGCCTCGACGAGCAGGGCCGGCGGATCGTTCGCGTCACGCACCCCAACGGCCACGAGGAGCGCACGATGCTCGAGGGCCTGGGGGAAGCCGCGGCCTTCTTCGCGGCGGGCCGGCGGTATCCGCTGCCGATGATTGGCCTTGGGGCCCGCGTGGGCACTGCCCCGTGGACGCTCCTGGACGTCTCGCGCAAGTCCGTCGTGTTCGAAGACCTGCGTGGGGAGCGCGTGATGGGTGTGACGCACCCGACGCTGTGGCCGCCGGGGCTGTTGGTGCGCTCGGTCGACCAGAAGCGGCTCTTCCACGTCAGCGAGAAGGGCAGCACCACGTTGGTGGAGAGCGAACACCCCATCGTCTCGGTGGCGGGCGACTTCGAGCGCCCACGGTCGGCCTGGCTCGACGCGAGCGGTGCCATCGGCGTGTTCGACGTCGAGACGCCGCATCGTTCGTGGCTGGGGCTCCCCGATGGGCACGGACGACGGCTGATGCACTTCACCGAGGTGCGGCGATGAGCCTGTCGCGCCGACGACTCGTGCTCGAGGGCCGACAGCGGGTGGCCGCGGTGCTGCGGCCCGACACGCCGGCCTCGCGGGAGCGCGTGCTGCGCGAGTTCGTCCCCGGACTCTCGGTGTTCCACTGCGACGGGCAGGTGCTCGTTCGCTTCCCAGAGCCGCGTGAGCTCGACGTCGACGCCATGGCCGGTGTTCCGCTCGTGCTCCACGGTGCCGTGCTCTGCGCGGTGCCGACGACGACGCCGGGGCTGTCGGCGCTCACGGTTCCGCCCGGTCACCTCGTGCTCGCGCGAGGTGGAGCGCTCGTCACGGCGCGCCCGGAGCCCGCGGAGCTCGATCTCTCGACCTGGCTCGCGTTGCCCGAACTGCAGCTCGTCTCCGTTCCCGCGCGGCCCGTGGTGAGTCTGGCGCTCACGCCGCCGCCGCCTGTCGAGGTGAACCTGCGGCCGAGCTCGAAGACCCTCGACTCGGACGCCTCACGGGCGCTCGTGGCCGCCCTCGGTGACGTGCCCGGCGTGCCGAAGCCGGCGTGGTGGAAGCGCGCTGGCGCGGCGGCGCTGCGATGGATTCGAGGTCGTCGTCCCGACCGGCTGGCGCTCCCCGAGGGTCGTCGGCCGTCGCCGCTCGCGCGCGCCGAGGCCTGGGTCAACCAGCAGCTCGATCGGACGCCGGTGGGCCGGTGGCTCGATGACGTGAACCGTCGGTACGTGGACCGCCTGCTCAAGCTGTTCGAGAGCGAGGCGCTCGACGATGCGCTCAAGCACGCCGTTCCGCTCAGCCGCACACCCGCCTCGAACGACGGGCCCACCGCCCACCTGCCCTTCAACGCGCGGGGCTCGCTCGCGCTCAACTTCGGCCCCCGGGCTCCGACGGGCGGGAGCGCGCCAGCGTTGCCGCACGACGTCTACGAGGCGCTCAAGACCCGCTATCGCGACGCGGCGAAGAAACTCGAGGCGGCGGGGCGCATCGACGAGGCGGCCTTCGTCCTGGCGGATCTCCTCGACGCCCCGCAGGAGGCGGTGGATCTCCTCGAGCGACACGGACAGCTCGAGAAGGCCGCGCGGCTCGCGGAAGCGCGAGGGCTGCAACCTGATGCGGTCATTCGTCTGCTCATCCTGTCGGGAGACGTGCCCCGGGCGATTCTCCTGGCGCGAAAGCACCGGGCGTTCGCGAGCGCCGTCACCCGCCTCGAGCAGGGGCACCTCGCCGAAGCCCGCGCGCTGCGGCTCGTGTGGGCCGACTCGTTGGCGGCCGCCGGCGACTACGCCGGGGCCGTGAAGGTGGCCAGTCCCCTGCCTGACGCGAAGGCCCTGGTCGTACGCTGGTGTGACCTCGGGCTGGAGGCGGGTGGTCCCAGCGTGGCGCCCCTGGTGGTCAAGCGCCTCGAAGTGGTGCCGACGGAGCCCGAGAAGCCCCTCGCCGTGGGCCTCACGGTGTTGCGAGACGCGTCGGAGGAAGGGGCGACGCTCCGGGGCTCGCTCGCCGAAGCGCTGGCGAACGCGACCCACGAGGCCTCGGAGCCCGCGCGACAGCCCCTGCGTCGGGCGGCGATTCGGGCGCTCCTGAGAGATGAAGCAGCCTCGGGCGTACGCGCGCCGGGCGCTTTGGCGAAGCTGCTGGCGCTCGACGATGGGCCGCTGCGAGCCGATGCGCCGACCTCCGCCCCCGGGGTCCGGCCGGTCAACGACCAGACGTACACCCGGTTCGAACGCGACGGCACGGCGTTGACGCCCTTCGACGCGGTGCTGCTGCCGGGCGGCGCGGTGCTGGTGGCGCTCGGTGAGAACGGGGTCGCGCTGGTGTCACGCGAGGGCCAGACGACGTGGCGCGCGGAAGCGCCGGCGAGCCGACTGGTGCTGGGCGCCGAGGGGCACGTGCTGGCGCTGGCGCCGAGGGAAGACGTGGTGGTGGTGACGAAGGTGGAGCTGTCGCCACGGCGCGCGACGCGGTGGGCCGAGCTGCCGCTCCGCGCCTGGGCACCCACGATGCGCGACGGCGTGTGGTTCGTCGATGACGGCGCGAACGTGGTGGGGCTCGACGTGCTGGGCGAGGCGCCGCGACCGCTGTGGCAGCTTCCGCGCCCGCCAGGGACGCTGCTGTCGCTCTCGGCCGACGCGGCGCGCGTGTGGGCGCTGGTCCTGGGTCCTGGTGGCGCGGTGCGACGCGCGTGGACCCAGCCCGCGATGGCGGTCTCCTACGACGGGGTGTGTTTTCCGATGCCGGCCGCGACGGGCACGGAGCTGACCCAGGGCGCCATCGGCACCGACGGAGACTTTCTGCTCGTCGGCCGGGGCCACGGCGGAGAGTCCCGAAGCTGGTCGCCTGGCGCCTCGAGCGGCGCGCCCCTGGCGACCTCCCCGGTGCCGGGACAGCTCACGGGACGAATCGCTCGCCTTGGCGTCATTCAGGCGCTGCCGACGAGGTGGCGGAGCGAAGCACCGGAGCAACTCGACGTCCTCGTGCGACCGATTCAGCGCGTGCTGCAGTTCAGCCACGCCACGCGCGCCGACACTCGCCTCGACGGTCCGGTGCTCACGGTGGTGTCCGACAACGGACGCGTGGTGTGCCTCGACACGGCGTCCCAGCGGGTGCTTCGCAACGTGACGGTGAAGTCATGACGTGCGTCGAACTCCTCGACTGGCCCGAGGGCGCGACGCTCGATGGCCGCGCTCCGGTGCGCTTTGAGCGGGTGCATCTGGACTCGCCTTTCGTCTTCGGCGGCACCGGACGGCTGCGAGTGCCGGGCGTAGAGGACGAGTGGTTCGCGCGCATCGATGAGGTGGGTTCGTTCCGCGAGAGCGGCGCCTTTCATCGCGTCATGCTTGGGCCCAACCTGTTCCGGTGCCTGTTCGGCGCGCGCTCGGTAGTGGTGGCGGTGGTGGAGGAGACGACCCCGTCGCTGCGATGGCCTGTCGAGCTCGACGCGGTCATTTCCTCGACCGCGCCGGGAGACGCCGGGTTCGACGTGCTGGCCGATGCGCTGCTGGAGCGCGGACATGCCCTCGGGGCGCGGCTTCGGGGCCTTGGCGAGGACTCGTCCCCGGAGGACGATCCCTGGGTGGGCGCCCTCCCCTCCCTGGTGGAACACGCGCAGCTCGACGCGACGTGGACGCGACGCATGGTGGCCAGGGCCGTCGTGCGTGGCCTGCCGTCTGTGGAGCTCCTCTCAGCCCAGGCGGTGACGCACCTGGTGCAAGAGGTGACGCTGGTGGCGTGGGGCGAGACCGCGGTGCTCGAGGGCCAGGCGATCGCGACCGTGGATGCGCTGCTCTCGAACCGTTTGCCGTGGCTCGGGCAGCTGCGGGTTCACGGGCTCGCGAGGAAGGTCGGCGAGGCGGTGCAGCGCGCGTGGCGAGAGGGGCGGTGGCGCGGGGACGTCGCCTCCGGGTGTTCCCTCGACACGCCTCGGCCTGCCTCGCTGGTCCTGGTGAGCGACACAGGTGAAGTCCCGCTGGTCGACCGCACGGTCATTCCGGTGGGCGTCGCCTCGGGGGCGAGCTGGTCGACGCCGGGATCCTCGGTGCGACTGCGGCATCACACGGCCGAGCTGACGGTGGCGGACGCCGGGTTCGAGCTCAACGGCGTGCGTCGGGGCCGGGGCCCGCTCGAGGCGCGCCTGGGCCCGTGGGTGGTGCCGCTGGTGCCGGGCGACCGGTTCGAGCTCGGCCACACCCGGTGGACGCTGGTGGCGCGAGGGCCGTGACTCTGCTGATTTCCCGCTCATGTCCGAGCGCGCCTACCTCGACCTCCTCAAGCAGGTGTTGGAGACGGGTCGTCCGCGCGCGGATCGCACCGGCACGGGCACGCGGGCGTTGTTCGGCGGGCAGCTGCGGTTCGATCTGCGCACGAGCTTCCCGCTGTTGACGACGAAGAAGGTGCACCTCAAGTCGATCATCCACGAGCTGTTGTGGTTCGTGCGGGGCGAGACGACGGTGCAGTCACTGCAGGCGGCGGGGGTCTCGATCTGGGATGAGTGGGCGACGGCGGAGGCGACGGCGCGCTTTGGCCGCGCGGCGGGTGACCTCGGCCCCGTCTACGGCCACCAGTGGCGGAACTTCGGTGCGACGAAGCGGCCCGATGGCACGTACGAGCGCGACGGCGTCGATCAGCTCGCGCGGCTGGTCCACGACATTCGCAACAACCCGATGAGCCGTCGGCTGCTCGTCTCGGGGTGGAATCCCGAGGAGGCCGACCAGGTGGCGCTCCCGCCGTGCCACACGCTCTTCCAGTTCCACGTGCAGGACGGCGAGCTGTCGTGTCATCTCTACCAGCGCTCCGGAGACGTCTTCCTCGGCGTGCCGTTCAACATCGCGAGCTACGCGCTGCTCACGCTGATGGTGGCGCAGGCGACGGGGCTGTCGCCCGGAGACTTCGTGCACAGCTTTGGAGACGTGCACCTGTACAACAACCACGTCGAGCAGGCCCTCGAGCAGCTCTCGCGCACGCCCCGCCCGCTCCCGCGCATGCGGCTCAACCCTGAGGTGAAGGACCTCTTCGGCTTCCGCTTCGAGGACTTCACGTTGGAAGGGTACGACCCACACCCAGCCATCAAGGCACCGGTGGCGGTGTGACGACGCGACGGCCGTTGGGGCTCGTGGTGGCGGTCGCGCGCAATGGCGGCATCGGGTTCAAGAACGCGCTGCCCTGGCGGATTCCGGAGGACTTGAAGCGCTTCAAGGCAGTGACGCTCGGGCACGCGGTGGTGATGGGTCGGGCGACGCACGAGTCGATCGGGCGGCCGCTCCCGGAGCGACGGAACGTGGTGGTGAGCCGGACGGCGACGGCGATTCCAGGGTGTGAGGTGGCGCGCTCGCTCGACGAAGCGCTCACGCTCGCAAGAACGACGGACTCGATGCCGATGGTGATCGGCGGCGCGCAGCTCTACGCCGAGGCGATGCCGTTGGCGACGCACCTGTTCCTGACCGAGGTGGAACGCGACGTCGAGGCCGACACGTTCTTCCCGGCGTGGGAGCGGCGCGAATGGCGCGAGGTGAAGCGCGAGCGCGCCCAGACACCAGAGGTCTCGTTCATCGATCTCGAGCGTCTTCCGGGCTGAGCTTCAGTCGGGCCCGACGACGAGCTTGAGCTCTTCCAGCTTCGGAAACGCCGCGGAGCGTCCCTCGAGCACCAGGCGATCGAGCCGGGCGGCCTGGGTCCGATCGACCTTCGCGGTCACCTCGAGCCGCTCGAGCCAGGGGAGCCCGCCCTGGGCGATGAGCGCCTCGATGAAGGTCTGCACGTCGAAGATCCACTCGATGGCGAAGACGAGGGACCGGAGCGCCGTGAACGCCCCGAGGTGCCGCAAGGCGAGCGCCGCGGCCCACCGTGACGGGAGCCGGGACAAGCGCAGCTCGTCGACGAGCCCGAAGCGCCAGCGGGTGACCTCCTCGACACGGAAGGGGCCGAGCCAGGAGCGGTCATCTGGCCCGCGCGCGGCGAAGCGGTGGCCGAGCTCGTAGCCGCGCTCGAGGAGCTGATCCGAGACGACGCGCAGGGTGTCGTCGTCGACGGAGGCCGGGCGGGCGAGCTCGACGGGCCAGGCGCTCGTCTGGAGCGGTGAGGTGAGGACCCGCAGCTCGATGCTGCCGATCTCGAAGAAGCGGCCGGGCCGAACGGTCCGGCCCTCCGTGGGCAGGGTCAGCGCGTCGTCACCGACATCGATGCCGAGGGGTTGGCCAAAGCCTCCGATGAAGGTGATTCGGCCCGATGGGATGCGGAAAGGCGTGAACGCAGCGAGCGGCTTGCCACCGAGCTCGAGCCGGTGGGGTTGGTGGACGATCTCGAGCCAGGCGCCGTTCGGCATCAGGGTCCTTCGCGCAGGTGTCGTGGACGCGGCGACGAAGCGGCGTTAGGTGCGTCGCATGAAGATCTACACGAAGACGGGTGACGGCGGAGACACGTCTCTCTTTGGCGGCGGCCGGGTCGGCAAGGAGAGCGACCGCGTGGAGTCGTACGGCCAGGTCGATGAGCTCAACTCGGTGTTGGGCATGGCGCGGGCAGAGGGTCTGGGCGACCTCGATGAGTTGATGAAGACGCTCCAGGACCAGCTCTTCACCATCGGGTCGATCCTCGCGACGCCGGCTGGCAGCAAGGCCGCGGCGCACATTCCGCAGATGAAGGCCGAGTGGGTGACGTCGATGGAGAACGCGATGGATGCGTTCGACCAGGAGCTCCCGGCGTTGACGACGTTCATCCTCCCGGGCGGTACGAAGGCGGCGGCGGCGTTGCACCACGCGCGGTGTGTGTGCCGTCGCGCCGAGCGTCGGATCGTCCCGCTGATGCGCGCGGGGGACGTGGAGCAGGACGTGGTGGTGTACCTGAACCGGCTGTCGGACCTGCTCTTCACGATGGCGCGGGTGGCGAACTTCCGAGCGAGCGTGAAGGACGTGCCGTGGGTGGCCCCGAAGGCTTGAGGTCTTTCGCGGGCTGGGCCACACCGCCGGGGTGGCCACTCCGCACAGCACCGCCATCAGGCTTCTGCGCGACATCGTCTCGTCCGCGCGCCTCGATAACGTTCCCCTTGCGAGGGTCGTGGCCGAGGTCGACGACCAACACGCCTTTCCCGGCCTGCTGCGCCAGATGCAGCGCGCGGGTTCGATGTCGCTGCGAAATTTTCTCTCGAGTGCCTCTCACCTGAACGGCGTCTCCGAAGTCGAGCTCTTCCAACTCATTCAGCGGTGGGCGCTCGCCAACGCGATCCGGCAGCAGCAAGCGCCGCTCACGTTCGCCGAACTCGCCGAACGAGCCAGGGGCACCGTCTGGGCCCGTCGCCCACTGCGCGAGGTACTCCCCGAGCTCAACCTCGAGCCAACCACTCACGATGAGCTCTTCGACTTCGCGAAGGCCGCCGCACCATCCGTGCTCGACTTTCTCGGCGACGCCGACGACTCCGACCACTGGCCGGAGTCGCAGTACCAGAGCGCCCTCAGAGTGTTCCGGGCCTGGGTCGAGAAGCAGGAGAACAACGTCGTCCAACTCCCCGTTCGGCGCGGCGAGGTCCTGGCAACCCCCGACCGGACCCGGCTCGAGGCCCGCATCAAGGCGCTGGGGATTCCCGACTTCGACCAGTGGACCCTCGGTCAACTCGGCGACGGTTCCTCGAGTGCAGACCGCCTCACGGTTCGCGAAGCGCTCGCGGCATCGCACCCGGAACTCGCCCGGCGCCTGACCCGCTTCGAGGAAATGGCCTCCGACAGACGCCGTCTGCCCGACCCGGTCGAAGGAGAAGTGCCCTTTCCCCGCGTCGATGCCGTTCGCCGCCTCGCTCGAGAAGCGCGCCTCTCACAGAAGCACGCCTTTCCGCTCGGTCTGGCCTCCCACTGGCCGCATTCCCGCGTCACGGCGAAGGAGGGCCTCGCCATCGGCATTCAGCCTCGTGGCTCCGGTCAGCGGTTCAACGTCAGAATGGACCCTCGCACCTGGAGCGACGCGGTGTCGCTCACCTGCTCCTGCGGCCGCGAGCTGTGCTCCCACCAGATGGCCGCGCTCGAGATGCTCGCGTTCGGCCTGCCTGAGAACCCGGAGGTGACGGAGTCCCTCGACGACCTCCTGACGCCGGGTTGGGAACGCCTCCTCGAGGTGCTCGAACGGCCTCCCGCGGCTCCGACCATCGCACGGGAAGGCTCGATCTGGTTCACCGTCTCAGAGCGGACCATCGAGGCGCGCTTTCATCCAACGGGAAAGAAGGGCAGCTCGCGGCAGGGCCAGCGGCTGAAGGAGCTCCACCTCGAGGGGCTCCCGCTTGGGCCCGAGCGGCGCATGGCCGAGCTGCTCCTCTCGACGCGGCATCGGTTCTCCTCCCAGAACGATGAAGCGGACTTCGGCGACGCCCTCAAGGCACTCCCAGCCGCCGCCACCCTCCGTTGGGACGGCGAGGACGAACCTGCGCCGGCCCTGCTGGTGGCAGCCCGCGTCGTCATCGAGGAATCGAGCGACGGCTTCGACCTCTCGGTTCAGGCGGGGGGCTTTCGGCTCGAGCGGCCATCATTCGTCTTCAAGACCCGCACCGGCGTGCTGTCCATGCACCGGTTTCCTTCACACATCATCTTCGTCGAACACTCCCGGGACACCCTGGACCTGCTCACGACGCTGGCCACCTGGGGCGGAGCCATGCCGAAAGACGTGGCCGCCCGCCTCGCCCGGAGCCTGCCGAACCTCGAGCAGCGGCTCGAGCTGGAGCTCCCCGAGTCATTGAAGGGCACCGAGGTTCCTCCCTCGACGACCCTGGTGGCGCGCGTCGCCCCGGGCGCCCGTGGCCTGGCGCTGTCGCTGCGCTGCGAGCCGCTTTCTGGCGGCGCCCTCTTCACGCCTGGAGCCGGTGCGTCGCTGGCGGCGACCTTCGACGGCGCCAAACGCACCTTCACCCGCCGCGACTTCGAAGCGGAGCGTCACGCCGCCGTCCTCTTCGCGCAGAGCCTCGGCCTGACGGAGCCGAACGACGAGTTCACCTGGCACCTCGAGCCGGGCGACGCCGCGTTGTCGACACTCGAGGCCCTGCAGCGCTCGGGCATCGATGTCGAGTGGAAGGCGCCGCAGCCGCGCTTCTCGCCCGAGGCCACCGTCGACGCGCTGTCCCTCGCCGTCACCCGCCAGAAGGACTGGTTCGGCATCGAAGGCTCGGTCGAGGTCGACGATCGACGGGTGCTCCTCGCCACCCTGCTCGAGGCCGCGCGGAACCGACGTCGCTTCGTCAAGCTGGGGGACAACGACTACGCCACCTTGAGCCAGTCGCTCCTCGACACGCTGGCCCCGCTCGCGTTGATGGGGAGCGACGGGAAGGCACCCCAGCTCACGATCGGCGCACTGCCGTTGATCGCCGAGCTCGAGACCCAGGTGAAGTCGTTCAAGGCCGCGACCGAGTGGCGGCGCTTGATGGAGCGCCTCGCCGACGTGAAGGAGCAGTCCTTCCCCGTACCGACCGCGCTGAAGACCGAGCTGCGGCCCTACCAGGTCGAAGGGTTCGAGTGGCTGTCTCGCTTGAGTCAGTGGTGCTCGGGGGCGGTGTTGGCCGACGACATGGGGCTGGGGAAGACGCTCCAGACGTTGGCGCTCCTGACGGCTCGCTCGGTCGAGGGCCCAGCGCTGGTGGTGGCGCCGTCGTCGGTCTTGCACACGTGGAAGACCGAGGCCGCACGGCACGCGCCACGCCTCGAGGTGCGCCTCTTCGAGGAGACCGACCGCTCGCTCTCGCAGGTGCCGAAGGGCTCGGTCACGGTGGTGAGCTGGACGATGTTCGCGCGCGAGGCCTCCCGCTTCGCCGACGCCGAGTTCGCGACGGTGGTGTTCGACGAGGCGCAGGCCATGAAGAACGCGAACACCCAGCGCGCGAAGGCCGCGCATCAGCTCGAGGCGGGCTTTCGTGTCGCGCTCTCTGGCACCCCCATCGAGAACCACATCGGTGAGCTGTGGAGTCTCTTTCGCGGGGTGATGCCGTTGCTCCTCGGCAGCCAGGAGTCGTTCGAGTCCCGGTTCGGGCGCGGGAGCAAGGAGACGACGAAGCACCTGGCGACCATCATCCGGCCGTTCATCTTGCGGCGCACGAAGGACGCCGTGGCGAAGGAGCTACCGCCACGGACCGACATCGAGCTGTTGGTGCCGCTGACCGACGAAGAGCGCGCGCTCTACGACGACGTGCGGCTGTCGGCGATCGCCGAGCTGGGCGACGTCACCAGCGAGTCAAAGCGCTTCGACGTCCTGGCCGCGCTCACCCGGCTGCGACTCGCCGCCTGTCATCCGAGGCTGATCGATCCAAAGTGGAAGGGACCGACCTCGAAGCTGGGGCGGCTGGTGGAGCTCATCGGCCAGCTCCGCGAGTCGGGCCACAAGGTGCTGGTGTTCTCCCAATTCACCCAGCACCTCGCGCTGGTGAAGAAGGCGCTCGACGCCGAGAAGGTGATGTTCTCGTACCTCGACGGGCAGGTGCCGGTGACAGAGCGACAGAAGCGCGTGGAGCGCTTCCAGGCGGGCGACGGTGGAGACGTGTTCCTCATCTCACTCAAGGCCGGCGGGACGGGGCTGACGCTGACGGCTGCGGACTATGTCGTGCACCTGGACCCGTGGTGGAACCCAGCGGTCGAGGATCAAGCCTCGGATCGCGCGCACCGCATCGGGCAGACGAAACCGGTGACGGTGTACCGTCTCATCGCCGAGGGCACGGTGGAGCAGCAGATCCTCTCGCTGCACAAGGACAAACGGGAACTCGCCGACGCGCTGCTCGAGGGTACCGACGTGGCGGGCAAGCTGACGGCGACACAGCTCGCGGGGCTGATTCGAGCGACGCCTTCCGAGCCTATCACTGGCAGATGAACGAACCGGTCGACGCTGCGGGGAAGCACGAGCCAAAGAGACAGCCGTTCACGCATTGCCGCGTCGAGGTGTTGTAATCCAGACAGGTGTCGCAATAGCAGCCAGTCTGGAAGCCGAACGACGTCACGTATGACCAGCACCGACCGGTCTGCTGCCCGGTGTAGGCGCGGCAGTTCTCGAGGAACGTCCGGTTGTTCGGCGCGCAGACGAACCAGTGCTCGCGGGTGATGGTGCTCCAGCCGGTGCCCGCGCAACTGCCGGCGGACGTGAGCGCAGGGAAAGTCGAGTTCGGCGTGCCACAGGTACAGCTCCCGGTTCCGGTGGCGCGACCGTTGGGTTTGGGCCAGCTGCATCCCGCGCGAGATAGAGGATCCTGCCCAAAGCCGAGCGCCTCGACGACCGTGAACCCGTTGATCACGAGGCCTCTCATGGCTGGGTTACGGACACGTCCAAGGGGAGATGTCGGAGTTGATGTTCCCCGTATTCCCGTTGTCTCGCTGGTACTTCGGCCACGGCGCCGTGTTGTCCAGGCCGGGTGAGTCCACGAGGATGGCCCTCAACGTCGCCATGCTCCCATTCTTTGTCATCACATACAGGACACCCAGCGCAGGCCTCGTCGTCGCCGTCCCTGTTGGACAAACCTTGTTCCCCGCCCCGTCTCGGTACACGTCCAACGCTGGCTGCGCTACCACTGGCGCCGTGCCACTCGTCATTCCAAGGCTTCCACTCCAGACTTCAGTCAAATCCGCCTGCCGTCTCACCGTCAGCGTCCCAGACGCGCCGACCGCGTACACCAGCCCAGCCCCCAACACTGGCGTCGTTCCCTGCAGGTTGCCCACCCCCGCCGGCACCACGCCCCCATCAACGAGGGCGTTCCCCTGAAGGGCGATGCGCCCCAGCCCGCCTCCCGTCGAAGAGCCATAGAAGAGCGCCCCCGCACCATGGGACGCAGGCCCTCCGTTGCTCACCACGAGGCTGTTGAAACTGCTCGTCGACGTCAGGTTTCCCACGGAAGACGTCATGAAGTACTCGCCATTCCCAACTCCTCCTCCTCCTCCTCCTACACGCCCCGTGCCATTGAAGAAGAGCGCCTTCGTCTGCTGGGGCCCCGCAGGCAACAACACGTCTCCCTGCCCCATCCAACTCGCCCCCATCGAGCCGGCCTTCCACAGACGCGTGTCACCTTCGTACGCCACGAAAGCCTCGACATTGAGTCCCCCGGGCGTTTGTACTGCCAACGCTGGACGGGACATCACATCCCCTGGCGCAGGTGTCACCTGGTACGGAACGTCGCACCCTCCCGCCCGCGTCGACTCGAGGCGGCCATTCCGAATCCCCATCACGACTTCTCCGCCCGTCACCGTCGCCAACGCCATGTCGCCGTTGAATGTGTTGACAGTCATCGGGTCGCACTGCGCACCGCCTGCCGTCCCGCTGGACAGCCCAATGGGCTGCAGCGATGTGCGCGTCCCATCAACGCGGCCTACCCACACGTCATTCGCTCCCACCACTGGGCCTGCTGTCACCGTCCCACCCGTCACGGCTTCCCACGCATTCCCTCCGTCTGGGAACGTGGCCACCACTCGTCCCGCCGTGCCGGCCCTCTCCTCCACCGCCGAAACAACAACGCCAGTCCTCGAGACGGCGACCGGCCGAATTGCTTGGGCTGACGTCGGAAGCGTGATGTCCCGCGTCCACCTCAGCCGCGTCACCTGCCCATTCACCGCCATCGCAGTCCCGGGGTTCCTCACCACGTCCTCCCCACTCGCCCCAAACACCACTGTCCCCGTCAACCCATTCAACGTCACCCCCGCCAAATCCACCCGGTAACACCGACACGTCGTATTGACGCACGTCGCGCTGAAGCTGCACCGGGCCACCATCGGCGCCCCCGTCACCGGCGTCCCGTTCACCGTCAACGCCACCATCGACAACGCCTCGTTCGCCCCGACCTCTACCTCCACCACCTCGTCCTTCTTCCATGGCTGCCCGCCGGGCTGCGGCCTCACCACTACCGTCGGCCCCGTCACGTCCCACTGCACATTCGTCGTCGCGCTCAGCGTCCCGACCCCTGCGTCCGGCCAGCCCGCCACCAGCGCCTTCGGCCCTTCCGCAGGCCCCACCAACGCAGACGACAGCGTCACCGTCGCTCCGAAGCGGCCCGCCATCGTCAACGGCATCAACGGCCTCACCCCTCCATCAATGAAAAGCGGCACCGTCATTGGCATCGGCGCTCCCGCCCTCGGCATCACTGACACCTCCACCACCACGTTTGCCTGCAGCGGCCCAGCCACCGCCGCCGGCGCCGCTGCCGGACTCACAAAACTCACGTCCCACCCGTACGTCTCGCAGCGCCCCCCGAAATTCGTCGGCACGCACCGCTGGAACTCCGGGCACTGAATCGTGCACGCCTGGAACTCCACGTTCCGCCTCGCCGCCGGGCCCCCGTCCCACCCGAAGCTGATGGTGCCGAACCCGGCGTCACCGCCGTTGATGAACTCCGGCGCTCCACTGGCCAGCTGCGTCGAAGGGCCCCAGCTTGCCGCCATCGGAATCGGCGGAGGCATCGGGAACGGACCTCCATCTCGAAGCGTCAACGTCGCCTGTACTGGCACCTGGCTTCCCGCGTCATACACGCCACCGTCCACGGGCTGCGTCACCACCAGCGCCCCACTCACGCATGCCGCCGTCGTCGTCGTCGCCTCGCACAGCTCCCACACCGCGCACCCCGCGTCACAAAACAGCAGCGAACCGCCTCCCGCTGTTCCGCCAGCGGTTCCTCCGGCCATCCCCCCGGCCATCCCTCCGGCCATCCCTCCGGCCATCCCTCCGGCCATCCCTCCGGCCATCCCTCCGGACGTTCCCCCTGCACTGCCTCCCGCGGTTCCGGCCGCGGTTCCTCCCGCAGACCCGCCCGCCGAGCCGCCCGCGCTGCCACTGTCGGGGTCGAACACGCAGAGGCCCCGGCCGGTATCACAGACACCCGTCGTGCAGTCTGCGTCCGTCGTGCAGGTATTCACGCGATTGCAGCCAGACGCGACCGCCAGGACTGCCACCATCAGCCGATTCACAGAGAACCCCCAATCATCACCGTCGCGCCACCTGTCACCGGCGCCGCCGAGATGGACACCTTCGACACCGGCGCCTCAGGCGCCACCATTCGCATCACCAGGCCCGCCGCCGCGCCCACGCCACCCGCGATGAGAAGCCCCGTTCCCAGCCCCTGGAGCATGTTCGTCGTCATCGCCCGGTCCACCTGAGAACGCGCCACGGCACCGCCCTGGATATCGAGGCTCGCCGCGTCGTTCGCACCCACGCCGAGGAGGATGCCTCCCAGCACCGCCACGCCCGCACCCGACACGAGCGTCACCGTCCCCACCGTCTTCAACGGAGACGGCTCCAATGGCGATGGCGTAGGCGCCGTCCACGCCACGCCCGCGTCGACCGACTCCACCTGCGCCACCGCGACGCCCGCGTCGACCTTCGGCGCCTCGACCGGCGGAGTCACCACCGTCACCGCTTCCCGGCTCGGCGTCAGCTGGCCCAACTTCGCCTCGGCGATGAGGACGTTGAGCGCCCGCCCCATCGTCGCGTCAGCGCCCTCGGTCCCCTTGCGGAACTCCTTCTTCACGATCGGTCCCAGCACCAACTTCCCATCGTCTCGCACCACGCGGCCGGTCAGCGTCGTCGACCCGTCGGGATCGCGCACCGCCGTCACGTACAGCGCGTAGAGCGTGCCCCCCAGCACCGCGAGCCGGCGCAGGCAGTCGTCGGAGGTCGCGCAGTCCTGCCGCTTGAGCTCCGACATCGCCGAGGTCAGGGTGGCGCGCGGCGGCATCGTCACCTGCGCGAGGCTGAGCAGGCGCCGGTACTCCTTCTGCAGCGCCTCGATCTGCGCCGGCGTCACGTCGCGCGTCATCACCTCGACCGGGTGCGGCGTCACCGTCGGCCGCTGCGCCGCCGCGACCGCCCCCCACACCGCAACCACCATCACGAAGAAGCGTTTCACCAGGGCTCCCATCGATTCAGCGCAAGTACTTCTTCTCCAGCGCGTCCACCTTGCGGTTCACCGCGAGGCACTCGGCCTCGTTGGTGGCCGCGTTCGTCGCCTGCAGCACCTTTTCTTCGTCGTCCTCGAACCGCCCGAAGGCGTCCGCGTCGGAGTTCTTCGCCACCACCTGCTTGAGCTGCGCGAGATCCGTGAAGACGGCCTTCTTCCACCGCTCGTCGGCCACGCACTGGGGCGGCGCTGGTTTCGCCACCGGCCTCGGCGGCGCCTTTGCGATGGGCGACAGGTCATCTCCCGCGTCCACGGGAGCCTCCACGACCACCGGGGCGACGGGCTCGAGCGCCTTCGGTTCAACCGGCGCCGTCGGCAGCGGCTCGACGGGCTTGACCTCGGCCACGACGGGCTTCGGCTCCACCGGCTTCACCTCGGGCGTGCGCGTCGCGACGAAGCCCACGGCCACCAGGGCGAGCAGCCCCGCTGCGACCAGCGCGTACCGCCCGTTCGATGAACCCTTCACCTGCTGCACCAACTGCCCGGTGTCCGGCGAAGCCGGCTCTGCCGGGGCGCGCTTCTTCCCGGGCAGCACCAGCGTCGCGGTCGGTCGCTGCGGTCGAGACAACTTCTGCAACGAGGTGACGCTCGTCGCGGCCTCGGAGAACGATGACGCCAACGAGTCGAGCTCGGCCTCCACCGAACGCGCATGCACGCGGTCAGCCCGGCGCTTCGCCAGCATGCGCGAGAGGAGCTGGTCGAGCTTGTCGAGGATGAAGCGCTCCCGCTCAGATGACGCCAGCGGCCCCGCCACGTCCACCAGGCTCGGCACGTCGTCATGCTCGTGGGACAGCCGCAACTGCACCGCCTCGACCATCACCTGGCTGGTGTCGGGCGGAAGGCCCACGTTCGACAGCAGCTTCAGCCGCTCGGACTCCGACAGCGTCGTGGGCTCGAATGGCGGCCGGTTCGCGACGAGGTGAAAGAGGACCCCGCCCAGCGCGTAGACGTCGTCCGTCGGGTGCGGCGGCTGGTGTCGATCGTGCTGCTCCACGGGGCAGTACATCGGGCTGCCCACCGGGTCGCTCGTCAGCGGCTTGCCCGACCGCAGCGCGATGCCGAAGTCGATGAGCTTCACGTGGAGCCGCCCGCCGCCCTCGGGCAGCTGCACCATGATGTTCTCGGGCTTCACGTCGCGGTGCACCAGCTGGGAGCGCTCGAGATCCGACAGCGCGCCCGCCACCGCCTCGGCGATGCGAATCGACGTCAGCAGATCGATGCGCCCGATGAGGTTCGCCAGCGGCTGGCCGATGGCGCGCTCCATCACGATGGCGCGGCGCTGCTCGTCGAAGGCCAACACCTTCACCACGTTCGGGCTCTGCAGCGCGACGAGCGTCTGCGCCTCTTCCAGACCCTGGTCCGGGCTCGCCACCGTCTTCACCACCACCTCGCCGCCCTTGAGGGTGATGTTGTCGGCCAGGTACGTCTCCCCAAAGCCGCCCGCGCCGAGCGGTTCGCGCACCCGGTAGATCTGCGCGATGAGCGTTCCAGGAACGAGCTCAGCCATGGGAGGGGTCTCCGGCACCCGGGCCGGCCGACTGCATCGAAATTCCGCACCGGATTCCGGGGGTTAGCGCCGATTGCATCGAGAGAGCCCTCCGCTGTGGGAGCGCGGGATGTCATACCAGCGGGCTCGATCGGTGCGCAAAAACTCTCCCCAAGACTTTCATGAGGCGACTGACTACCCACGGCGGGTGCTCTCGGCTTCACGCCTCCGCCAGGACGCTCGGTCGGCCGGGTTCGATCTCGTCGGCTTCGCGCGCGCCGAGCCCATCGACGCCTCCGTGCTGGGAGACTGGCTCGCGAAGGGCTTCCACGCCGACCTCGACTGGATGGCCGAGCGCGTCGCCGAACGGCTCGACGTGACGAAGCTCCTGCCCGGAGCCCGCACCGTCGTCGCGCTGGCTTGCAACTACTGGCACGGAGACGACAGCGGGCCCATCGCGCGCTACGCCCGCGGCCGCGACTACCACGCCACCTTGCGGGACCGACTGCGCACGCTCCGGCGCTCACTGCGAACGGCGTTTCCCGGCGTGGCCGACTACGGCTCCGTCGACGCCAACCCGGTGATGGAGAAGGTCTGGGCCGTGCGCGCCGGCCTGGGCACTGTGGGCAAGAACGCGTGCCTCATCACGAAGGACTTCGGCTCGTGGGTGGTGCTGGCAACGATGATCCTCGACGCCGAGGTCGACGCGTACGACGACCAGGCCCCGGCCGATGTCTGTGGACGGTGCACCCTGTGTTTGACCTCGTGTCCGACCGGCGCGCTCGTGAGCGACCGGGTCGTCGATGCGGGCCTGTGTCTGTCGTACCAGACGATTGAAAATGACGGCGTGGTGCCCGAGGCGCTGCGGCCCGCGATGCCCAACCTCGTGTTCGGCTGCGACGTCTGTCAGGACGTGTGTCCCCTCAACGCGACGCCGGTGCGGGCGGGCGCCCGGTTTCAGCCGCGGGCGGTCGCGCAGGCGTCGGTGGTCGAGCTGGCCGCGATGTCGCGCGAGCAGTGGGAGGCCTGGGGCAAGGGCATGGCGCTGATGCGCGCGGGGTACGACGGGCTGCGGCGAAACGCGGTGTACGCCCTCGGCGCGATGAAGGCGGTCGAGGCCCGAGGCGTGCTCCAACGCCTCGCCTCAGACGACGCCCCGGGCGTTTGCGAGGCCGCCACCTGGGCCCTGCAGCAGCTCGGGTAGGCGCCGTCACGACGAATCCCACTCGTTTCTCGCGTCTCGGGTCGGCGATGGGAATCGCGCCCTTCCGCGGCCACCTCAGGAGGCGGTGCTCGACACAGGACCGGCTCCGGGCTTTGTCCCAGCGCGTCGTGGAAGCGTCCAAGCCGTCAACGTCGCTCGAGCCGCTGGCGCTCCCGGTGCTGGCGGCGATCCTGGGCCAGACGATCATCTCGGCCGGCACGCACCTCGCCGCGCGCCGCGCCACGGAAGACGTCGATGCCATCTCGCTCGTCACGATGCGCATCCTGCTCTCCGCGGTGGGCTACGTGGCGGTGCTCTCGCTGGTGAAGGGCCCGCTGCTGCCGCCGCGGAGCACCTGGCGCTGGTGGTTGGGCTTCGGCTTCCTCGCGGGGCCCATCAACCAGGGCTTCTTCGTCTACGGGCTGTCGCGCTCGAAGGCCTCGCACGCGGCGCTCCTGTACGCCCTGACGCCGGTGGGCGTGTACCTGGTGAGCGTGCTGCGGGGGCGCGAGAAGCCGACCGCCTCGCGCCTCGCCGGCATCGCGGTCGCGTTCGCGGGGGTGGTGGTGCTGCTGCTCGGGCGCGGTCTGGGCGAAGCGCTCGGTCCGCTGGTGGGAGACCTCTTCATCCTCGGCGCGGTGGTGGCGTGGGTCTTCTGGACGTCGGAGTCCCAGGCGAGGGCGAGAGAATTCGGAGGCCTTCGCACCGCGGGCTGGAGCCTCATGGCCGGCGCGATGTGGTGCGTGCCGCTGGCGCCCTTCGTGGTGAAGCTCGACGCGTTCCTCGCAGCGCCGCCCATCGCCTGGGGGTGCCTGGCGTACCTCGTCCTTCTCACCAGCATGGGCTCGTACGCGCTGTGGAACTTCGCCCTCTCGCGGACCGAGGCCTCGCGGGTGGCGGTGTTCGCGAACCTGCAGCCGGTGGCGACGGCAGTGGCCGCGTGGGCCCTGCTCGATGAGCCCATCGGCTGGGAGCTCGTCGTCGGTGGGGTCCTGGTGCTGGCCGGCGTGCGGCTGGCCCAGCGGTGAATCAAGGGCCGATGAGCCAACCAAACCAGTCCGCGAACCGAACAGCCGCCGGGGCCTGTTCTGCGAGATCCTGCGGTAGTCTTTGGCTCGGAGGTTCGATGACTGCTCCACAACTGGTTCTGGCTTCTCCAGCGACGCTCGCCGAGCGAGGCGTGGGAGCGCGTGAAGGCTGATATCGATGGTGCCCGGCCACACCGGAAGCTGTTCATGTAACCGTCGTGCTCGATAGCGGCGTGCTGGGCCGACTGTGTGCACCGGTTGTCGAGCGTGAACTCGAGATCTGGGTGGTTGGGCTGCTCCAGCGCGGCCGCAAGGTGGTCGTTCCCGAGCTCTGCGACTACGAGATTCGGCGCGAGCTGATTCGCAATCGCTCAGCCACGATCGCGCAGCTCGACGGCCTCGCGAAGACCTTCGAATACCTGCCCATCACGACGCCCGCGATTCGACGTGCGTCGGAGCTGTGGGCCATCTTGCGCCAGACCGGTGTGCCCACGGCGCCCGATGCTTCACTCGATGCCGACTGCGTTCTCGCGGGCCAGGCGCTCGTGGCTGCGGAAGCGGAGAACCGGAGCGTCGTGGTTGCGACCTCGAACGTGGGCCACCTCGTCAGAATGGTCGATGCGAGAGTCTGGCAAGAGATCGCGTAGCTCAGGGGCTTCTTCTCGGCGCCTCGCGCTTCACCTTCGGCGTGCTCGCCAGTCCAGCGAAAGCGGGCGCTGGAGGGCGGCGAGACGCAGCGCATCGGACTCGTCGTCGCACCTCGCGCAGGCGTTGGGTCACCGGGCAGCTCGTCATCGGCGGGGGTCCTGGTGCTGGCCGGCGTGCGGCTGGCGCAGCGGTGAATCAGAACGCCAGCGTCGCGCCCCAGGTGACGGTCGCGTAGGTCTCTTCCCCCAGCCCGCCACACTGCTGCTCGTTGCACACCGTCCACTTCTGGCCCTGCCCGAAGTAGCGATCGTTGAACGAGAGGATCCGCGCCTTGAGGATCCACCCGAGCATCGCCGGCCCCAGCGCGACGAGCTCACCCGAGCCGCCGATGTCGACGCCGAAGCCCGTCGAGGTGGCGCCACCAGTCGGATCCATCAGGTTCCCGAAGCCGAGGATCTGCTCGTCCGCCGGCCGGGGGTTGAGGAAGAGCGAGAAGCCCGCCTCGAGCCGGAAGAAACGAACGATGGGCAGCGCGACGTCGGCTCCGAAGGATGCGAAGCCGAAGCCCGTGGGCGCCACGCGCTGGCTCGATGGCAGCGGCACGCCGGCGTTCGGATCGATGGTGAAGTTGCGCGACATCAACCCCGCCCGCGCGCCGACGTACCCGACGCCCTGCGGATCTCCCGCGCCCATGAGGAAGTGCACCCGGTACGCCGCCTGAACCGACCAGCCGAGGTCCACGCTGCTGACCTGCTTCTCCTCGCTCATGCCCTGCTGGTTCACCTCGGAGATCGTCGTCACCGACGAGCCATAGATGACGCCTCCGATGAGGCCCAGACCGTTGATCCACTGGCTCTCGAGGCCCGCGAGCGGGAAGAGCTCGGCGTTCGCCGCGACGCCCAGATACGGCACCTGCGGCGTGAAGGTGACGGTGGTGCCGACGGGCTGCTGCGCCTCGGGCAGGCGATCGAACTCAGCGCACGAGGCGAGGTTGATGCTACCGGGCCGCAGACACTGGGAGCGCCAGGTCGTCGCGCCGGCGAGGCTGACCGTCACCGTCCGCGGCCCCACCTTCTTCTTCTTCTTGTACCGCTCGAGGTCGAGATCGCTGTCGCGCTGGCCTTCGTCCGTGCTCGAGCCCGAGCCGGTGCCACCCGTCCCCCCGGGGCTGACGACGGTCCGCCCGCCACCACTGGTCTTCGTGCCGGTGTCGCTGCCGCCGCCGGTGAGATCGATCTCCGGCCCTGAGTCACCACCACCATCGCCGCCCGTCGCGACCGTCGGGTTCGGATCCGTTCCGGTGCCTTCGTTCGGGTGCTTCGCCGCGCCCTGCTCCGCCGCCGCCGCGACCGCCTTGGCCAACTTGCGCGCGAAGTCCTCGGACAACAGGCCCTTCTTCACCGCGAGCTCCTTGGTCCACAAGTCGCCGCCGATCCGGTCGTAGATGAGCACCTTGTACTTGTCGCCGACCTCACCGCTCACCGCGGCGTCGAGTTGGAGCTGCTTGCCCACGCGCTTGATGCCGATGACCGTCATCGCCGCTGCGCCGTTGAGCTTCTTCTTCGCCGCCGCCGCGCGGAACTCGTCGAGCGACACGACCTCGAGGGCATCGGCCGCGATCAACGCCGCTTCGATCTGGTTGCGCAGCTTGTTGTTCTGGTCGCCGTCGATCTCCAGCACCACCACCCGGAACTTCTGGGCCAGCGCAGGAGCGGCGACGAAGAGGGCCACGGCCAGGCCCAAAGAGGAGACTCGCATCGTGTGCGCCTTCTGCCGCCAATGTCGGGCATCGGTCAACGGCGAGGGACTCTCACGTCTTGAGAATCGGCCAGCCGTCCCGTCGCGCGCGCGCCACCAGGGCGTTTTCAGGCCCGTCGAAGGTGGCGACGACGAGGCGGTGGGGGGCGCGCTCGAGCATGTTGACGTCGAGCTCGCCGTTGCCAGCCGCGAAGCCCCAGGCGAGCCCGTGGCGCTCGAGCCACGTCACCTTCCCCGGGCCGGCGGTGACGGGGCGCTTGAGGTTCGCCGTCAACCGGCCGCCCTCGACCTCGGCATCCACCCCGATCACGTGCGCCTCCGAGAGCCCCAGCGCCAGGCCGCCGGCCTCGACGATCCACCGCGGGCTCGCCGAGCAGATCCACACCGCCACGCCCGCGCCATGAAGCACGTCGAAGAGCGGCCGCACCCACGGGTAGACCCGGCCGAGGAACCGGCGCGCGAAGAAGTCCTGACAGAGCGAGCGGAGCTGCGCCTCACCCAGCCCGGCCATCACCTCCACGGCGAAGGCGTAGGCGTCGACGGGTCGCTCGACGTGGAGGGCGTCGTAGCGGGCGAAGGCTCCGTCACCTCCGGCCGGCAGCGCGTTGGTCGCGGCCAGGAAGCGCAGGAGGTCCTCTCCCACATCGCCGCGCCAGAGCGTGCCATCGGCGTCGAACACGGCGACTCGCGGGGCGTCACCGAAGAGGAACGGCCGCACGGCCTGCTGCACGGGCACCGGGAGGCGGTCGAGGACGGCCATGGTAGAAGCCTCGCATGCGTCCTTCGTTTGCGCTGCTGGTGCTCATCCTCGTCGTGGGCTGTGGCGACCAGAGGCCGTGCGCATCCTGTCCCGACATCTCGGGTCCCTACCTCGCGTCGTGGCAGAACGGCTTTCCGCTCGACGGCTGCCCCACACAGGGCCCGCGGCCGGTCAACCTGAACCTCACGCAGATGGGCAACCGCGTCTCCGCCCTCATCGACGGTCAGGAGCTGCGCGGCACGCTCTTCGACACTTTCGACTTCTCGCTCAGCGGCGGCATGACCGGCGTGATGAACGAGAACCAATACTCGCTGCTCGCGCGCGCGGTGGTCGACTCAGGCGGACGAACCGACGGCGGAATGCCCACGACGAAGGTGCAGCTGGCAGGCAGCCTGACGCTCCGTCGGGGCATGTGCGATCTGACGGAGCGCTTCACCGCCGACCGCCTGTAACGCCTACTTCTTCTTCGACGGCGCCTTCGCGGCCGCGGCCTTCTTGCGGCCGAGGCGCTTCTTCCAGTGCAGGCGGATCTTCGAACGAACGCGGCGGTGCTTGCTCTTGCTGCGGGCCATGAAGGGCTCCTTCGAGTGGGTGAGACGGAAGGCGGGCGGGCCTAGCAGACGTCTCCAGACCCGTCACCCGTCATCGTCCTCGTCGTCATCGGGCTCGGCGGGGCGGGTCGGGTACGGAATCCCCTCGGCGCTGCGCACGTCGCTGGGCCGGGCCTGGGAGAGGTCGAACTCCACCTGCAGATCTGCGTCCGAGAGCGGCTCCTTCCCGGCGGGGAGCGAAGGCTCGTTGGGCGACTTGTTCACGGTGGCGAAGATGGGGCGGGTGGCGTCGACGAAGCGGCGCACCTCGTCGAGCGGCAGGGCCGGCACTTCGTGGCCATCGACGCCGTCCATCGGGGTGGCCATGCAGAGGGAGTTGAGAATGGCCTCCTCGGTGGCCTCCATCACGGCCTCGTAGAGAGGATCGAGCCGCTGATCGAGGAGGAGCTTCATCTTGTAGACCATCTTGCGCGTGCGCCGCGGCACCACGTTGCCGGTGGAGAACCCGACGACGATCTCCCCCGAGCCATGCGCCGCGTAGGAGCCGACGCGCCCGATGCCCAGCGCCACGCGCTTGCAGAGCCGGGTGAGTTGGTGCGGCAACAGCGGCGCGTCGGTGGCCACCACCGCGATGATGGAGCCGTAGCTGAACTGGCGGCGCGGCAGGTTCTTGAACTTCTCCGCGAGGAACTCGCCCACCGGCAGCCCCGCGACGCGCAGGTTGTGCATTTTCCCGAAGTTGCTCATCACCAGCACACCGAGCGTGTACCCGCCGAGCACCTGCGGCAGCTTCCGGGAGGACGTTCCGATGCCCGCCTTGAAGTCGCAGGTGATCATCCCCGTGCCGCCACCCACCGAGCCCTCGGGCACCGCGCCGCTCTTCGCGTTGGCGATGGCCTCGCGCACGTGGGCCTCGGTGACGTGCCGGCCGGCAATGTCGTTGAGGTAGCTGTCGTCGCACTCGCCGACGACAGGGATGATGACGTCGTGCTCGCTGCCGATGCCCGGGTACTGCTCGACCATGTGGCGGGCCACCGCGTCGGAGACGGCGCCGACCGACATGGTGTTGGTGAGGAGGATCGGCGTCTCGAGCAGCCCCCACTCCACCACCTGCGTGAGGCCCGAGACCTCGCCCGCGCCGTTGAGCACGAAGGCGCCGCCCGCGAGCCGGTCCATGAAGATGTTGGACTCGTTCGGGAGGATGGCGGTGACGCCGGTGCGTACGGGGCCGTGGCCGGGGCGCAGCGGGCCCTTCTCGCCGCGAATGATGGTGGAGTGGCCGACGAGCACGCCTTCGACGTCGGTGATGGCGTTGTGGCGGCCGGGCTTGAAGCGGCCGAGCGGCAGGCCGAGATCACGGGCGCGGACGCGGGTCGTCATGCAGCGGCTGTACTCTGCGTGAAGCGCGCTGGCGAGCCCTGGAGCGCGCCGTCACCGAGGCCATGACGAAGGACCCCGGCGTCGACGCGGCGACGGTCGCGTGGACCCTGGAGCAGCTGCGCATCTCACCGTCACCTTCCCGGTGGAGTCGATGGCGCAGCGCTCGATCGTCTCCGGCTCGAGCTCATCCCGCAGCTTCAGTCGGCTCGCGATGGCGCAGACGTCACCCTGAACCTGCCCACGGGCGCTGGATGGCGCTACAAGCCCTCGCTTTCCTCTTCAGGGGGACCGACCTGCCGTGACGACCGAGACTGCATCGACGAGCCCGCGCCTCTTCGCGCGGTGGTTTCCGCAAGGCACCACCCGCTACTACGTCTTCCTCGGCGCCTTCGCCGTGCTGGTGCTGGGCCCGCTGGGCGGCATCACCGCCAGCTACATGAACTTCTCGCTCGGCTTCTTCGTCGGCGGGCAGGTGCTGGCGGGCATCCTGGGCTCGACCATCACGTACTTCTACGGGCCCGAGGGCAAACACGGCGCCAACTACATGCAGACCGCCGCGGCGTCGGTGGCCTCGATGGCTGCGATGGGCGTGCTCATTCAGGCGATGGTGTGGCTCGGGCTGGAAGAGCCGCCGGTGTGGAAGCTCATTCTCTACTTCCTCTCGGTGGGCATGTTCGGCGTGGGCGTGGGCATGATCTTCACGCCGCTCCTCGTCGATCGGCTGCAGCTCACCTACCCCTCGGGGCTCGCCGTCGCGAACATCTTGCGCGCGCTCACCGACGTGCGGCTCCTCAAGCGGAGCGTCGGGCAGCTCGCCAGCGGCGTGGGCCTGGGCACGTTGATTCCTCTTGGGCTGGAGCAGCTCGGCCACGCCGAGGGCGCTGCGCAGAAGGCCGCCACTGCCGCGGGACAGCAGTACGAGCCCGGCGTCATCGCGAAGCTGCTCTCGCTCGAGATCAGCGTCTCGACCATCGGCGCCGGCATCATCCTGGGCGCGCGCGTCACCGTGCCAGCCATCGTCTACGCCGTCCTCTGGGATCAGCTCACGCCCTGGCTGCGCGCGCAGGGCTGGCTGGGGGCCAACGAGGCGTACCGCAAGTTCGCCTTCCTGGTCGCGCTCGGCACCATCATGGGCGCGGCGCTCGTCGACATCTCGCTCATCCTCAAGCA
Organism: Myxococcaceae bacterium; assembly: GCA_044352295.1. Classification (GTDB taxonomy): domain Bacteria; phylum Myxococcota; class Myxococcia; order Myxococcales; family Myxococcaceae; genus Xiheimicrobium. The sequence continues at coordinate 4,449 of JBILEB010000069.1, read as the reverse complement.
GGCGGTGGTGCGCATCCGTCAGGCGACGGAGACCAAGGCGCCCGAGGTGGCGCCTTCCGAAGAATGGAAGCGCACCAACACCACGCGGCTGGTCCTGTGGCTCGCCTTCTGGGGCGGCATGCTGATGTTCGTTTCGGTCGGCCTGCTCGACGTGTCCTTCGGCTGGGTGCTGCTGGCGCTGGGGCTCTCGTTCGTGATGATGCTCGTCAACGGCATCTCGTTCGGCATCACCGACTCGAACCCCATCTCGTCGGCCTTCGTGGTGAGCGTCGTGTTGATGGCCCTGGTGGGCCTGCGCGCGCCCATCGAGGGCCTCATCGCCGGGAGCATCGTGTTCGTCGTGACCGCCATCGGCGGCGACATGCAGCAGGACCGTTCGACGGGCTGGCGCCTGGGCACCAACCGGACCCTCCAGTTCCGCTACCAGGTCATCGGCGTCTTCCTCGGCGCGGTGCTGTCGGTCTTCATGGCGAAGCTCTTCATGACCGCCTACCCGGAGTTGAAGATCGACGGCGGTGGGTCTGGACAATGGGGCAGCGGGATGACGCTGAAGATCGCCGGCGCCGTTCGGAGCATCACGCAGCCCAAGCCGTTCCAGATTCCCGCGATGCTCGTGGGCTTCGGCATCGGGCTCGTCACCGAAATCCTGCGCAAGGCCGTCAAGGCCAACGCGTCGTACCGCGGCTGGACGAAGACGCGCACGGGCTTCGGCTTCGACTTCCTCTTCGACTGTGTGCTGGTTCCCTCGCCGTACGCCTCGTCGTTCGCCGGCTTCGTGCCATTCCCCACCAGCGCCTGGTTTTCGGTCGGTGGTGCCGTGTCGTCCTTCGTGAACTGGTGGACGAAACGCCGCGCCCCGCCGGTGAAGGACGGCGAAGCGCTGCCGGAGGACATGTCGACCACCTCGCTCGTGGGCGGCGGCCTCATCGCGGGAGACTCCATCGCGGCGCTCGGTACCGGCATCGTTGGGCTGTTGTCGCTCCGGAAACCGCCAGTCCCCTGACGACCGTCTGTCACGTCTCCGTGGCCGGGCTGCCGTTGAACCCGTGGCTTTCCGCAGGCACGCTGGCGCCTCACCGAGTGGGGGTTTCCATGCGTGCGGTCGTCGCGTGGTGGTGGCCGGGTCGTCGGTGGGCTGTGGTTCCTGTGCCGAGAAGGTCGCGCAGGTCGGCGTCGAGAAGGCCCACCGCGACGGTGACCTGGCAGAAGAAGCCGAGCCCGTAGCGGTTGGAGTACGCTTCGCGGCCGTGTTCGGAAAGCTGCTCGGCGCTGGCATCGGTGGCTGCCTGTCGATGCTGCTCGAGTGGCCGCCGCTGGTCGTCTTCGCGTTGGTCGTCGTGGGCGGTCTGCTGGGCCACCTCGTGTTCGACCGCGAGGACGAAGGCCCCAGAACCCTTCGGCCGAAGTCCACCGCCGAGCTGCTCGAGGAGGGCGCTCGACGTCGAGCAAGTGCGCGACCGAGCCCGAAGCTCAGCCCGCGAAGTGCCCCGTCGCCAGAGCACACCGCGCTCGCCGCGGCCCTGACTCCGCTCTTCACCGAGGTGGCGCGCGCCGACGGTGACGTGGTGTCCGACGAGGTGCGCCCCGTGCGCGAGTTCTTCGAGCGCCAGGGCTTCGACGAGGCCGGCCTCGAGCTCGTACGCCAGGGCCTCAAGGCCGCACTCGCCACGCCGCCGCAGGATCTCGAGGCCCTCGTGAAGGTCCACCGCAGCGCGGTGAAGCCCGCCCTGCGCGTCGAGGTGCTGCGCGCGATGTACGAGGTGGTGCTCTCTGACGGGCCGATGGGCCGCGCCGAGCAGGACACGCTGCGCCGCGTGGTTCAGCACTTCAACCTCTCGGACGAGCAGCTGCGCGACGTGACCCGCGACTTCTTCGGCTCCGGCGAAGCGCACTACGAGACGCTGGGCCTCACCGAAGCGGCGAGCGACGACGAGATCCGCTCCGCCTTCCGACGGCTCGCCGCCGAGAATCACCCCGATCGCGTCGCCTCGCTCGGCGCCCAGGAGGCCGACGCCGCATCCGCCCGCTTCCGCGCGGTCAAAGAGGCGTACGAGGCGCTGCGTCAGCTCCGAGGGCTGTGACGGTCAGCGGTTCGACCACCAGGCCTTGAACTCGTCCCACGAGATGCGGCCGGAGTGGTTGGCGTCGACCACGTCGAGCGCGATGGAGAGCTCGAGCTCCGACGGGTTCTGGCCCAGGGCTTCGAGCAGCCGCGCGAACTCCCCGCGATCGATGCTGCCGGACCCGTCGCGATCGTACGCCTTGAAGATCTCGAAGACCTCCTCGTGCGCCTCGTCATCGAGCTCCGGGTGACTCACCGTCTGGTGCATCGGCGGCGTGCGCTTCACCTTCGCCTTGGCGCGTTTCTTCTTTGGCTGCGGCTTCGCGGCCCGCTTCACCGGCTTCGGCTTCGGCTTCGTCGCCACGCGCTTCTTCGGGCTCGCCCGCGTCGCGCCCTTCTTCGTCACCTTCCCTGCCTTCTTCTTCGCAGCCATGCGTCATGCCTCCCGGGTCAGACTTCCCTCGACGCGGCGTCTATGGCACAGAAAGACATGTCGAGAGAGTTGATCGATTTGCACATTCACGTTGGCGGCGCGGTCGCTCCCCACATCCTCTGGGCCATCGCGCACCAACACGGCTTCAAGCTCCCCGTGAAGTCGTACTTCGAGTTCGTCGACCTCATCACCGCCAGCCCCGACAAGGTGGCCAGCCTCGACGAGTACTTGAAGATCATGCACACCTGGACCGAGAAGATTCAGAGCTCGCCGATGGCGATCGAGCGCTCGGTCTACGAAGTGATCGGCAAGGAGTACCGCTCCTCGCGCGTGACGCAGATCGAGCTGCGCTTCAACCCCATGAAGCGCAACCTGCACTCCGAGCTGGACCTCGATCACATCATTCACGCCGCCATCCGGGGGATGGATCACGCGATGCTCGAGTACGGCGTCAAGGCGTGCCTCATCTTCTGTCTGGCGCGCGAGTTCGATCACAAGCTCAACAGCATCATCGTCGACAAGGCCATCAAGTACCGGCACCGCGGCGTGCTCGGCATCGATCTCGCCGGCACCGAGTCGCAGGCCCTCGAGCTCAAGCCTGACGTGGTGTCGAAGTACGAGGACCTCTTCGAGCGCGCGCGAAAGGCCGGCCTCAAGGCCACCGTGCACACCGGCGAGACGCGCGGCACGGGCGCCGAGGGCGTCATCGCCGTCATCGAGAAGCTCAAGCCCCAGCGCATCGGCCACGGCATTCGCGCCGCCTACGACGAGTCCGCCATGAAGCTGCTCAAGGAGCGCGATGTGGTGCTCGAGATCTGCCCGACCTCGAACCTGCAGACCAAGGCCGTCGAGGGCATCAAGGAGCTCGAGCACATCATTCGCACCTTCTGGGATCGCGGCGTGAAGCTCACCATCAACACCGACGGCCCGTACCTGCTCAACACCGACATGCGGCGCGAGATCGAGATCGTCGAGACCAACCGCATCCTCACCGCGGAGCAGGTCAACCAGACGCTCGCGTGGGCCCGCGAGTATTCCTTCATCCAGAAGAGCTGACCCTTCGGCCGTGTACGAGTCCCTCGTCAGACCGGTGCTCTTCTCACTCGACGCCGAGAAGGCCCACCACGTTGGCATGGCTGGCCTCAAGGCGATGCCCGTCGCGATGGCGAAGGCGTGGCGCTCCAACGTGCGCGCCGACCGGCCCACCCTGTCGATGACGGTCGCCGGCCTCACCTTCCCCAACCCGGTCGGCCTCGCCGCGGGCCTCGACAAGAACGCCGAAGCGCTCGTGGGGCTGTTCGCCCTCGGCTTCGGCTTCGTCGAGGTCGGCACCGTCACGCCGCGCCCGCAGTCAGGGAATCCATCGCCGCGGCTGTTCCGCCTCCCGGAGCACACCGCCCTCATCAACCGCCTCGGCTTCAACAACGAGGGCATGGCCGCGATGAAGGCGCGCCTCGAGGCGCTGGGCTGGCGGCCCGGGCCCGTGGGCGTCAACCTTGGCAAGAACAAGGACACCCCCAACGAGCGCGCCGTCGAGGACTACCTCGCCTGTGCTGAAGCGGTGGGGCCGCTCGGTGACTACGTGGTGGTGAACCTCTCCTCGCCCAACACGCCCAACCTGCGCGCGCTCCAGGAACCCGAGGCCCTCTTCGCCATCCTCTCTGCGGTGCGCGCGAAGGTGCCGAACAAGCCGCTCTTTCTGAAGATCGCGCCGGACCTCACCGATGAAGCCGTCGACGCGGCCGTCGACGTGGCCCGGTCGACGAACACCTCGGGTCTCATCTGCACCAACACCACCATCGCGCGGCCCTTCGAGCACCCGCTCGCGGGCGAGGCGGGGGGCTTGTCAGGCCGGCCCGTCTTCCAACGCTCCACGGAGGTGCTCAAGCGGGCGTTCCGGCGCGCCGAGGGCCGGCTGCCGCTCATCGGCGTCGGTGGCGTGTTCGATGGAGAC
>JBILEB010000208.1:0-11050 GCA_044352295.1 Myxococcaceae bacterium | reverse complement strand
GTCCTGGGTGACCTCGCGGCCGAGGCGTCGCAGCGCCATCTCGGCGGCGGCTTCTCCGCAGAAATCAGTCTTTTGCTGAACGAAGGGGAACCCGTCGAGGTGGACGGACTCGAGCGGCGTGGCGCCGAGGGCGAGCAGCAAGAGCGCGGTCATGACGGCGCGACGCCCGCCGCGGCCCATCCGTTCCGCCCTTCGAAGGTCTGCCGCACCACCGACGCCCACGGCGTCCAGTTCCGCTCGCCTCCCCCACCCACCGGCCTCGGGCGAGGTCCAACCCCCACGCTCGACGGGCGGGCCAGAACCCGGGCACAGTCGCGCGCGAAATGGGGAGGCTCCTCGCGCTCGGGCTCGTCATCGTCGCCGCGCCGGCCCTGGCCGAGCTTGGGTTTCACCTGGTGGACGAGCCTCGTGACGCCGGCCCACCCGCTCGACTCGCAGGACAGCTCCGCGCGATGGGGACCCGGGAGCCGCTGCCGGCCGCGTTGGTGACGGTGCTCGATGGGGGCGTCTGGGCCGAGACGGACGCAGACGGTCGCTTCGTGTTGTCCGTCGAAGGAGGCACCTCCACCCTCGAGGTCCAGGCCTCGGGCTTCGAAGCGCGCACGTTCACCGAGACCCTCGAGCCAGGCGAGCGCCTCGAGGTGCTCTACCGCCTCGCGCCGAAGCGGGTGTCGACGTGGGAGACCGTCGTGCGCGCCCGTCGTGACACCGAAGCGCCGCGCGTCGAGCTCACCCGCGTCGAGCTCACCGAGGCGCCAGGCACGCAGGGCGACCCGTTTCGCGTGACGATGTTGCTCCCCGGGGTGGCGGCGGTCGCCTCGGGCCTCGCGTACCCCGTCGTGCGCGGCACCCAGCCGGCCGCCACGGGCTTCTTCCTCGACGGCGTGCGTGTGCCGCAGCTCTACCACCTGCTCGCCGGGCCCTCGGTGCTGGCGCCGGAGCTCATCGAGCGTGTCGACTTCCACTCGGGCCAGGTGCCTGCGCGCTTCGGTCGGCTCCTCGGCGGCGTGGTGGAGGGGAAGCTGGCGCGGCCGCCCGACCGGGTGAAGGCGAGCGTCTCCGTCGACTTGTTGAGCGCGGCTGCGTTCGTCGCGGTGCCGGTGAAGGCCATCAACCTCGACGTCGCGCTCGCGGGGCGCTTCTCGTACACCGGCCTCATCGCGACGGAAGTGGCGAAGCTCGCCTTCCCCTCGACGCCCGAGAACCCGCAGCCCGCGCCCGTCGCCAACTTCCAGGACTACCAGGCGCGCGTCGAGTGGAGCCCTGGCCCGGGCAAGCTCCGGCTGCTCGCGTTCGGCGCTTCGGATGAAGGCGGCACCCGCGAACGTGGCCCTCGCACGACGGGCCTGCTGCTCTCGAGCGTCTTTCACCGCGTCGACCTCGCGTGGCGCATGCCGCTGGCGGGAGGGCAGGCCGAGGTGGGCGCGACCGCTGGCACCGAGCAGCTGGGTCTCATCGGCTCGCGCGACGGGCAACAGTTCGGCACCTTCCTGATGCGACGCACGGTGTGGCAAGCGCGTGCGCGGTACAGCAAGCGCTTCGAGTGGGGCCTCACGCTGGACACCGGCGCTGACGTCGACCGTCAAGACGTCTCGCTCGAAATCGAACGCGACCCGGTGGTGGCCGTTGGCGGCGCGTCGAGCCTGCGGGAGCCCCAGACGCGCGGCACCATCGCGGGCGCCTTCGTCGACGCCGGCTTTCGTCGTGGCGTGTGGACGGTGTCCCTCGGAGCGCGCGCCGACGTGTTCTCCCTCGACTTCGGGCCGACCCACCTGCGCGCCGAGCCCCGCTTCGGCCTCCAGGTGGCGCCGCTGCCCTGGCTCACCGTGCGCGGGGCGGCCGGTCTCGCGCACCAGGCGCCGACGGTGCTCATCAACATGCCCATCGCCGACCTCGCGGGCCTGCGGGACGGGGTGCAGCAGGGCGCGCGCTTCGAGGTGGGCGCCGACGTGACGTTGCCGCTCGCGCTCGAGGTCTCGACGTCGGTCTTCTTCAACCCCGTCTTCAACGCCATCGAGTACTCGCTCGAAGACCTGCTCTCGAACCGCACGCGGGCCGGGGCTCCGACGGGCGGTATTCCCGGTCGCGCCTACGGCCTCGAGGTGATGCTGCGCCGAAGGCCCGAGGGGCGCTTCTTCGGGTGGGTGAGCTACACGCTGCTTCGCTCCGAGCGGTACCGGCGCGCGCTGGGCTTCGACTCGAGCGGCCGTGTGGTGGACGACGTGACGACGTGGTTGCCGTTCGACTTCGACCAGACGCACGTCCTCAACCTCACCGGAGGGCTGACGCTGCCCCGCGGGTTCAAGGTGAGCGCCAACGTGCACGTGAACACCGGACGGCCCGAGTCCGGCATCATCGCGAGCCGCGCGCAGGCTCCGGGGGTCGACCCGATTTCACTGACCCCCACGTGGGTCCCGGTGAGCCTCGCGCGAGAGACGCGCCTGCCGCCGTTCGCGCGCCTCGACGTGCGGGTGAGCAAGACGTTCACCTTCGACGACTTCCTGCTCGAGGCCTACCTCGATGTCCTCAACGCGTCGGCGTCGGCCGAGGTGCTCGGCTATGACTATGCGGTGGACCGCGTGATGGGCCAGGCGACGTTGCGCAAGACGCCGTTCGCGATTCCCCTCGTGTTGCCGACGCTGGGCCTCAAGGGGGCGTACTGATGCGCCGCTTCGCGCTCGCGTGCCTGGTGCTCGTCGGCTGTCCCAACCCCGATGAAGGCTTCGGTCTCTCGGGAACCGTGGTGGACCAGGACGGCCGGCCAGTGCGCAACCACGAGGTGCGCGTCTTGCGCGACGTCTCGGTCGACGGCGAGCGCTGCGGCCCGTGGGAGCCCTTCACCACCCTCACCACCGACGCCCGCGGCCGCTACGCCACCACCGTCTACCGCTACCAGCAGACGCTCGGGCAGGCGGCGCCGCGCTACTTCCGCGTCGAGGCCAGCAGCGTCTTTCAGCCGACGTGGACGACCGCCTTCCACTTCCGCTTCCCGGCCGTCGACGTGAAGTTACCCGACCTGCTCATCGTCACCGACCTGCCCATCGTGCCCACGCCGCAGGGCCTCACCGACAGCTTCACCGAGGTCGAGCTCGACGGGGCCATCGCCTGGCGGACCGCGACCGTCGCCTTCGTCGCCGAGGACCGCGTGATGAAGTCCCGACGCGTCGACCGGGTGACCCTCGACAACTTCGTGGACGCCAACCTGTTGGGGGTCGACTCGAGGTGGGTGTCGGTCGAGGTGCGCCTGGAGCGGCCAGCGCAAGACGTGCCGGCGGTGAACCCGTCGCGCTTTCGCGGAAAGCCCTGCTCGGTGGCGCTCTCGCCCGAGGGGCCGTGTCCCTTCACCGACGGCCGCATGCTGCCGGTGAAGCTCGGGCCTGGCACGAAGAGCGTCTCCATCACCTCGGAAGAGACCGTCTTCGGTTCAGCCGTCACGGTACGTGGCCTTCACGTCGACGGGGCGGTCGAGCGCGTCATCCTCGAGCGCGGGGACCGCGAGGGCGAGGAGCTCGTCTGGCGGCCGTGGGTCATCCTCCCGCGTGGCAAGGAGACCATCGAGTGGTCCCGCACGCACTGCCGCGAGCCGGGTGCCTTCTTCGACGTCGCCACCGGGCTGACGGCGCTCCTCGGCGTGCGCGTACGCGCAGAGGACGCCGCTGGCACGGCGCTCGACCTCACCTCATTGGCGGAGGTTTCGGTTCGATGAGGTGGTGGTTGCTCCTCGCGGTGGTGGGCTGTGCGCCGGCAGCGCCGATGCCACCGCGCGCGCCAGCTGCCCCTCAGCTCGATGGCCCGTCGGTCTCGCCAGTGCGCCTGCGACAGGCGACGCTGCAACTGCAGGCCGAGCCCGGGGTGACGGTGCGCGTGTTCACCGACCCGGCCTGTCAGGGCCCCGAGCTGCTGCGACACGTGGCGACGGGCGCGAGAGACGCGGTGACGGTGGAGACGGTGAACGGCCGGAACGTCTTCGCGGCCCATGCGGTGTCGGCGTCTGGCCTGCGCTCGGCATGCTCGCCCCCCGTCTCGTTCGACGTGCGCTTCGTGCTGCGAGGCGACCAGGCAGCGCCGGAGTTCATCGACGTCCTGCCCTCGAACCCCTCGTCCGAGCGCACGGTGTGGGTCCGCGGGTTGGCCGCGCCCGGGTGGACCGTTCGCATCGTCGAAGGCACGGGCTGTACCGGCGAGGTGCTCGCGACGGGCTCGGCCGAGGCCTTCGAGATGACGGGGATTCCGCTCACCCTGCCGGAGAATGGCAGCCTGCGCGTGTCGATGGACGCGGAGCGCGACGACTGGTTGTCGCGGTGCAGTGTGGCTCGCGACTTCGTGCACGACGGCGTTCCAACCCGGGCGCCCTCGGCCGCTTTCTTCCCGCCGCCGCCGCACCCGTGGCCCGTCGCCACCGTCGTCGCGTGGCTGGCGGAGCGGGAGCGGGACGCGGTGGTGCGCATCACGGCAGGGCCCCGCTGCGACAGCCAACGGGCCCGCGCCGCAACCGTCGAGTGCGCCTCGAGCGAGTGCGTGTGGCTGCTCGACCAGGTCACCGTCGAGACGAGCCCGCAGGTGTCCGTCGAGGCCGTCGACCGCGCCGGAAATCGCAGCCCCTGCGTCACGCTACAGCATGAGATTTCAGTCGAGCCGCCGCCACTGTGGGTGGCCCGTCGGCTGCGGGGGGACGCCGGGAGCTTCGTCGCGCTGGCGTACCCGACCGAGGGCCCCGTGGCGGCGCTGTACTCGGACGAGCGATGCCACACGCCCTTCTTCCGGGTGTCGACGCGGCCGCTCGGGGGACTGACCCTGGTGCTCTACGCCAACGTCTCGCCGGGACGCGTCGCGGCCGTCGGGGGCCCGAGCCTCACGTGTGAGCTGTTGCCGTGACCTCGTCGTCGAAGGGCTCCACCACCACGCCATCGACGCCGTTCAGAGACTCAGCTGCGAACGCCACCGCGCTCGATGGACCGGAGCCTCGCTCAGCCCTGGTACTGGTGAATCGCCATGATGGGGTAGTTCATGCCGCTGATGGTGACGCGCTGGCTGCCATCGCGGTTGACGTTGTTCGAGCCGATGAACTGGGGCCTTCCGTCCTTCCAGCCGGCGAACATGACGACGTGCTGACCGCCGTTGGTGCGCATCGACACCACGTCACCGGGCCGCGCGTCCTGCAGGGAGACGCGGCGGAAGTTCGGGTTGCGGTCCAGGTTGTTCATCAGGCCGTACACGCCATTGTGGTGCTCGCGGTCGCTGATCTGCCCCGAGGCCCGCAAGACACCCGAGACGAAGTTGGCGCAGTTGACGTTGTTGGGCACCCAGTCGTGCATCGCGCGGCCCACCGCGTTGTTCGAGACCTTGAGGTCGGCGGCGTTCCAGCCGAGGTACTGGCGGGCGGTGTTGAAGGCGTCTGTGGAGCGGCCGGTCGGCGGCGTGTCGATCGGCGAAGGGCCCTGCTGCGGACGAACGGCCGGTCCCTGCGCGCCAGGCCGTGACGGCGAGAAGCCATCGCTGCGGCCGGGGATATTGAGCGTGTCGCCCGCGTAGATGAGGTCGGCGTTCTTGATCTTGGGGTTGGCCTGCATCAGCGCCGACACCGAGGTGCCGTAGCGCTTGGCGATGCCCGACAACGTGTCACCCCGGTTGATGCGGTACGAGCTCATGGACGACCTCCGACCCGGGTTGTCGCGCGGATCTGTGTGGCGAAAAGTCCGCGAAGTGTAGCGGGTTTTGACGCTCCCTCGGTCAACCGCTGGACATGTCGGGGTATGTCGGAGGCCGGAGCGGTGGCGACGTGCGAGGCTCGAGGCCGCTGTCAGGTGGTGGAGGCTCCCGGGGCATCGTCGCCGCACGCGCTGAGGCACCACTTGACGATCGGTCGTGGCGTGGCTGTGACTCGCCCTCAGGCCGGCAACGCCGCTTCGGTCGGGTCCTTCCCCGCGAATGTCCCCACCTCGAGCCCTTCCGCCAGCGCGCGATGGGCGGCGCTCCCCAGCTCGGCCACGCGGTCCTCCGGCCCCTTCACGAAGTTGCGCACCAACGCCGCCACCCGGCCCTGCGCCTCCACCAGTCGCGCCATCGGCACCCGCCCCGTCTCCACCGCCGCCACCACCGCCTCGATGGCCTTTCGCTGCACGTCGGCCCGGTGACAGACCAGAAAACAGTCCACCCCCGCGGCCAGGCTCTGCACCACCGCGTCCTCGATGGCGAAGCGGTCGGCGATGGCCTTCATCTCGAGGTCGTCGGACACGATGACGCCTTCAAAGCCGAGCTCCGTTCGCAGCAGACCAGACATCGCCTTCGCGCTCATCGTCGCCGGCACCCCGCGCTCGAGCGCCTCGAACACCACGTGCGCCGTCATCACCGACGCCAGGTTCGCCTTCGCGTACGCCCCGAACGGCACCAGCTCCACCTCGCGCAGCCGCGCCATCCCGTGCGGCAACGTCGGCAGGTCCAGGTGTGAATCCAAAGACGTGTCCCCATGACCGGGAAAGTGCTTCGCGCACGACGCCACGCCGCCTGACTCCATGCCCTGCGCCAGCGCGACGCCCAGCCGCGCCACCTCGGCGGCCTCGTGGTGCAGCGCGCGGTCTCCAATCACCGGGTTCGCCGCGTTCGTGTCCACGTCCAGCACCGGCGCGAAGTCCCAGTCGAAGCCCACCGCGCGCGTCTCGAAGGCGAGGAGCCGGCCCACGCGCTCCAGCAGCGCCGCGTCGCGCGTTCGCCCCAACGCCCGCATCGGCGGCAGCGCCGTGAAGGGAAGGCCGCGCAGCCGCGCCACCCGCCCGCCCTCCTGGTCGACCGCCGCCACCAACGGCCGCCCCGCGTGGACCTTCAGCGCCTTCACCAACGCCGCCGTCTCGGCCGCCGTGCCCACGTTGCGCTTGAAGAGAATGACGCCCGCCACGCCGTCGTCGATCAACCGCTTCACCGCGTCATCGGGCGTCTGCCCGGGAAACCCCACCACGAAGAGCCCTGCCGCCAACCGCCGCACGTCGGACATGCGCACACTGTACTCCGGCCCAGCGGGTCGTCAGGGGGCGAGCAGGGAGGCGCTGTTCGAGGTGGCACCGAGGCCCGCCGCGTTCTCGGCCTCCACCGTGTAGAAGTACCGGGTGCCCGAGGTGAGCCCCATGTCGAGCCAGCTCGTCATCGTCGTCGTCTGCACCAGGGTCCACGGGAGCGCGTTGGTGCGCCGGAAGATGCGGTAGCCCGTCGCCCCAGTCGCCGTCGTGAAGCTCACCTGCAGCCGTCCAGGGCCCATCCCCTGGGGCGTGAAGATGTTCGGTGTGCCCGGACGCATCGCATCGGGCGTCGCAGAGATGGGCGTCGGCGAGCCCGCGCCAGGCACGTTGGCCTGAACGGCGTTCACCACCACGAAGACCGGAACACCATTGGTCCCCGAGATGCGGCACCGCGTTTCGAACTCGCCCGCGTTGGCCAGGCTGCAGCCGGTGCTCGCGAAAGCGCCCGTCGGGCTCGTGTCGGTGCGCACACTGTACCCACTGACGCCGGGCACCGGCGCCCACTCCACCGTCGCGCTCGCGTTGCCGGGCCGAAGGGTGACGTTGCGCACCAGCGGCGGCTGGCTCGCGCTCGCGTTCAGCACGGTCGACTGCGCCCAGGGCCCCGGCCCCTGCGGCCCCACCGCCTGCACGTGGTACACGAAGGACTCTCCCGGCTCGACGTTCTGGTCCACGAAGCGCTGCCCGGTGAGGCTCGCCACTGGCCTGAAGTCGGCCCCGCCCACCACCCGGCGACTGATGAGGTAGCCCGTCGCCGAAGCGACTGCGTTCCACGAGAGTTCGATCGCCTGACTCCCCACGTCCCACGAGAGGCTCGGCACCCCCACCGCCGCGCTCGAGACCGCCCCCGACACCGCCACCGAGCGCGTCCCGCCCAAGGGTTGCGCTCCGGTCGCACGAACGGCGAGGAACCGGGTCGTCGGCACCGACACCAGGACGATGCCGCGCGTGTTGTCGGCATCGCCGAAGATGCTGGTGTTGACGAAGGGGCCGTTCGCCGACGGCGCGGTGACCACCCAATATCCGGTCGCCCCCGGCACCGGAGTCCACTGCACGGCGAGCCGGTCGGTCCCCGGGACGACCGAGACGATGCTGGGCACGAGGGGGCGCAGGTGGCTTGCTTCGCTCCCCGCCGCGCCGGTCATGGGACTCGTCCCCTGCGGTGTCGTCTGCTGCAGCCGGTACGTCGTGCGAACGCCATTGACGGGCGCCTCTTCGATGAAGGGCGCCGCGTAGGTGTCGACCTCGACGTAGGGCGTCGACTCGGTCCGTCGGAAGAGCTTGAAGGCCGCGCCCGGGACTCCCCCCGATTCGAGCGAGAGGGCCCCATTGCCCGCGATGATGGTCATGCCGTCCGGCGCGGGGGGCGCGTTCAAGTTGGGTGTCACGGTGACCTCAGGCGTCCACGAGCCCAGGAGCCCGCCGGGCGCCGTGGCTCGCGCCGCCACCACGTACGTCGTCCCGTTCGGCAGCGTGAGCTGACAGGGCTCCACGCCGTCCGAGAAACAGATGGCCTCAGTGCCCGCCGGCGCCGAGCCCGGCAGCACGCTGGCGAAGACCCGCACGGCGGTGTGGCCGGCGACGGGCAACCACGTCACGGCGGCGCCTCCGTTGGTGGGAATCACCCGCAGCCCCGTGGGGCGGAAGGGCAGATCTGCTGACGCCTGGACGAAGGCCGTCGGCGTCATCACGCTGAAGCGCGACGTCGCAGGCACCGCGGCCAGCACGCCGTATTGCACCTCGAGGCCGTTTGGCACCGCCTCTTCGAAGCCCAACTGCGAGGTGGTGCGGTGGAGCGCCCACGGAGTCGTCCTCGTGCGGCGAAACACCCGGTACTCGGTGGCCGCTGGCACCAGCAGCCACGACACCGTCATGGTGCCATTGCCTTCGGCCACCGTCACCGTCGGACGCGGCAGCCCGGGCGCGGGCGGCAGGTTCGTCGGTCGCACGGCCAACTCGGCGCTCCACGGCCCGGGCGTCGAGCCGTTATAGGCGCGCACCGCGAGGTAGACGAGCTGGTTGTCCGTCAGCGAGATGCCACAGCGGGTCTCGAGCCCATCGCCCGCGAAGCACAGCTCCGTGTACGGCCCGCCCGACGTCACCGACCGCCCCACGCGGTAGCTGGTGGCCAGGGGCGTGGCCGACCAGGTCACCTCGGCGGCCTGGGTGGCGGCGAGGGCGGTGACGTTCATCGGCGCTGGCGGCAGCCCGAAGGCCACGGCGGTCGCTTCCACCGCGCCCGACAGCTCACTCACCGCCGCGCCCTGCACGGCGCGCGCGGCGTAGAACCAGCGCTCTCCGCCATCGACGGTGACGGTCGGCGGGACCGCCTGAAACCCGCCGTCCGGGCTCGACGAGCGGAAGAACTGGGGAGTGCCTACGATCGGCGAGGTGGCCGACAGGGTGACCAGGTTCACGCCCGGGTCGGGCGCGCGCATTCGCACCGGGGCCAGTGGCAGGCCTGGCAGCGGCGATGAACTGGCCTCGGCGAGGTCACCGACGAAGCCGTCGACGCTCGCGGCGACGAAGTACTGGTAGGTCTCTCCGTTGGTCAGGGGCAGGTGGTCGAAGGCCGGGCGGTCGGTCACCCAGCCCGTCCGCTGGAGGGGGCCATTGGGAAAGATGAACGAGTAGACGAGGTACCCCGCCGCACCGGGCACCGGGTTCCAGGTCAGTCGGGTCCACCGGTCGCCTGCGGTGGCCGTCAGCCCGGCAGGCGCCGCCAGCGACGCCGCGCGCGTCACGTCCACCGCCGCCGTTGAGTACGTGCTCACACCGCCGAGGGCTTCGGACTGCACCACGTAGGCGACCGGGGTGTCCGTCGGTCGGCCCGTGTCCAGGTAGTGCGTCGCGGGCCAGTTGCTTCGAAGCAGCGTGAACGGGCCACCCGCGGCCGGGCCCCGGTAGATGCTGTAGCCGGTGACGTTGTTGACGGCAGACCAGGACAGCAGCGCGGTGGTCGCGCCGGCCAGCACCGAGACGCTGGTGGGTGGGGCGGGCCGCGCCGGCGAGGGCCGCAAGCGCACCTCGGCCGACGGCGCCGACAGCCCAAAGGGCGTCACGGCCTGAACCGTGTAGGCGTGCTCGACGCCGTTGCTGAGCAAGTCGTCGCGAAAGACGTTGCCGACGACGGTGAAGGTGGTGCGGGTGGTGGCGACGGTGCGCGTCACCACGGAGTGCTGGGCGTCGCGCACCGAGGTCCAGGTCAGTTGGTTGGAGCTGTTCCCCAGAAAACCCGAGAGCGCGGGTGGGGGCGAGCCGGTGGTGAACGTCCACGAGTCGGCGGTGCTCAGCGGCGTGCCGGTCGCGCTCCGCAGGCCCGTGCCCAGCGTGACGCGGTAGGGGCTCTCGAAGGCCAGCAGGCTCGAGGGCGTGACGGTGAGGGTCGGTCCGGCAGCAGCGACGGAGGCGGGCACCACGCCGCCGTCGAGCAACTCGAGGCGCACGTTCGTGGGGGTCGCCGTGGTGCCGTCGAGGTCGCGGTCGACGCGTACGTCAATGCGGCTGCTGATGCGCACCGCGGTGGCGTCACGGTCTGGCCGGCGCGAGAGCACCTCGGGCGTCGTCGTCGTCGGCTGCGCGAGCGGCGTCGCCTGGGCCACGGCCGAGGGCAGGCTCTCGCCCACCGCGTTCACGGCGGTGACGACATAGAAATACGTGGTGCCATTGGTGAGGCCCTGGTGCAGCGCGGGGCTCGCCACCGTGCCGAGGGTGGTGCTCGACATCGACACTGGAGCCTGGGTGGCCCAGTAGGCCCGGTACGAGGTGGCGCCTGGGGAGGGCGAGAAGGTGAGGGTGACCTGCGCGTTCCCGGCAATGGCGGTCAGGTTGGTGGGAGGCGGCGGGCGCATGGGAATGATGGCGCCTCCGGCTGTCCCGCCCGCCGTTCCGCCCGCGACGCCACCGGACGTTCCGCCCGCGACACCACCGGCGATTCCACCCGCGACCCCACCGGCGGTTCCGCCCGCGACCCCACCGGCGATTCCACCGGCGACCCCACCGGCGAGTCCGCCCGCGACCCCACCGGCGCATCCACCCGC
>JBILEB010000207.1:0-11116 GCA_044352295.1 Myxococcaceae bacterium | reverse complement strand
GTCCTGCCACCGCTGCCGACCGCTTCCTCGCGGGGGAGCATCACGACGATGTCGCGGGTGTTCTGTCCGTAGGCCAGCGGGCCGGCCATGCGGCTGGAGTTTAGGGGCTCTCGATGCTGCGCCGCTCGAGCCCGGGACGTTCAGCGAGCTGCAGGGTCTGCTGCACGAGCACGCGGGACTGGTCGAGGTAGGACGTCGTGGTCATGCGGGGATTGTCGCCGATGCCGCCTTCGACCCCCGGAAGGTCGCTGTCAGGTCAGCTGACAGCCCGTCGCCTGCGGCGCACCCCCAGCGCCATGAGGCCCACGAGGAAGACGGGGTCGACCGCCGCACAGGAGCAGCCGGGCGCTGGGGTCGACGTACAGCGCCCCAGGTCGCACATCTGCGCCGCCGGGCAGATCGCACAGGCGCCACCGTTGAGGCCGCAGGTCGCGTCCGACGACATCACGCACGCGTTTCCATTGCAGCAGCCGTTGCACGTGGACGGGCCACACGGGAGCGCGCCGGAGCCGCCTCCGGCACCTGAGGAACCACCGCTGGTCGCGCCGCCTGCATTCCCGCCAGAGGTCGAACCGCCCGCGCTCCCGCCGGACGTGGCCCCGCCTGCGCTGCCTCCTGAGGTCCCGCCGCCCGCCGTACCGCCAGCGGAGCCCCCGGCCGTCGGGGCGCCACCAGCCGTTCCACCGGCCGTCGAGCCTCCACCCGCTGAACCACCTGCCGCGGCCCCGCCAGCGGACCCGCCGCCCATCGGCACGCCTCCATCGGCGCCGCACAGGTTCCCCAACTGCAGGTCGACCTGGTTGATGGTGTTCGCCGACACGTCCGCCGCCGCCAGCTGCTCGACGCACATGGAGCGGCTGCCGAGCATGAATTGATTGAAGAACGCGCGCGCGTACCGCTTGAAGAGGCCGGAGCGGGCCGCGTTCCACGTCGCCGGCGTGAACAGGTTGGGGCCACACCCGAGGTTGCAGGTGCTGCTCTGCGGCTCGGTCGGGTCGCAGTGGTTGGCCATCACGACGTTGAAGCGGCCTTTGGGGGCCAGCTTCGACGTGAACCAGGCGATGGAGTTGTTCATCGAGTTGCACGACTGGGGCGGCGCGAAGGCGAACAGGGTCGGCGCGCTCACCATGCTGGTCGCCATCGAGCCGAGGTTCATGTTGTCGACGGGGTCGAAGAGCATGACGGCACGCACCGTCGACCGACGCGACGCCGCCAGCCACGCCGCGAGGCCGCCAGCGCTGTGACCACCGACGCCGACGTTCGCCATGTCGCCCTGCCCCGACATGATGACGGCGTTGATGGCGGCGTTGAGGACATCTCCGTTGAGGGAGTGGTCGACCGAGAGGCCTCCGGTCAGCTGCGGCGCCACCACCGCCACGCCGTCGGCCTGGAGCGCCTGGGCCAGCCCGCGCACGTTGTCCTTCGAGAGGGAGAAGCCGTGACCGAGCCCGACGACAGGAAACGGACCGTTCCCGGCCGGCAGGTAGCGGTCGACCATGAAGGAGCGACCCTGCACCGTGACGGAGATGGTCGTGGTCGTCTGAGCGGACGCGACGGAGGCCAGACAGCCCAACAGGAGCGGGAGACGAAGCGACATGCGGCGCCTATGTGTGACGGACGGCACGGGCGCAAGCCCGACGCATGTATCGAATGGCCGACGTTCAAGCCTTCGACAGCCCGTCGCCGCGTGGAGGACCCGGCGTGACAGGGTGGCAGCGCCGGGCTCATCGTGGAGGGCTCAAGCGCGCCAGACCACTCGATGGGCGAGCGTGGCACCCCGGTTGCTCAGGTCACCACCATGCGAACGACGATGTTGGTGCAGCTTCTCCTCGTGGTGGCGCTCATGGCGTGCGCCCATGCGCTGGTGGCGCCGCTGAACGAAGCGGTTCGGCTGGAGCTGGAGTCGACCGAGCCGACGGTCGCTTCGATCGCTCGCCCCGCCCCGCCGTCGACGACGCGCTGGGACCAGGAGCGCCTCCACCACCTCCTCGGGCTGGTGGAGAAGCCACCGGCGATCAGCCCGGTCAGGCCCTTCGAGCCGTTCCAGGGCCGGCTGCTCGGAACGCTGACGTCGTCACGGGTCGGCCACTCGGTCGCCTCGCTCCTGCTGCCGTCGGGCCGCGCCGTGTCGGCGTTCGAGGGCGCCCACGTCCTGGACGCCACCATTCTTCACATCGATCGCAATCACATCACACTGCGCCGCGGCGAAAAGGAAGAGCTGCTCTTTCTCAACACATCCGTACCATCGCTGCCCGGCCTCCCACGGCCGCTCGCGCGAGCGCTCTCTGCGACGGAGTTCTCGGTGTCGCGCGCGCAGGTGCTCGGGCGCCTGTCGAACCTCATGCAGCTCTCGTCCGAGGTCCGGGTCGTCCCCGCCTTCAAGGACGGGCAGGCGATCGGCTTTCGGATCTTCGCGGCCCGACCCGGTTGGGCGCCCGGCGAATTGGGGGTCCAGTCTGGCGATGTGATCCGCGCCGTGAACGGCCAGGCCCTCGAGTCGGTGCAGCGGATCATCGAGCTGTCGTCGCAGCTGGCGCAGGCAGGCTCCATCGATCTCGAGCTCGAGCGCGGCGGGCAGCGCGTTCACCACCACTATCGGCTCGACTGACCACCTGTCATGGCGCTCACCCCCGCTTTGACAAATTGGCAGATCCGTCGCTCGGAACGGTCGGTTTCATCAATAAATTCAAGACCCTTCATGGCATCGGGCTTGCTCTTCCCGAGGGTTGCCGTGGAGTTCCTCTTCAAGCGTCATTTCTGGATCGTGCACCTCGCCTTCATGTTCGGCGTGGCCTTCTTCGTTGGGAAGACCGCCAACGCCTTCATCGAAGCCGAGCTGATGCCGCTGCCGAACGGGGAGAGCCGCCAGGTGCTCAAGCCGCAGGTGGTGGAGCCGGTTCCGCAGCTCACCCTCGACCGGCTCGCGAAGCTCACCGGGCTGCCGGTGCCCAAACCCGAGCCCGAGGTGAAGGAGCCGGAGGCGCCGAAGATCGACATGGAGTCGCCGCCCATTCACACCTCGCTGCGCCTCAAGCTGCTGGGCACGCTGGTGTCGGACAGCAACCCGCAGTGGTCGGTGGCCTCGATTCAGGACGTGGTGACGCTGAAGACCAACACGTACATGGTGGGTGACACCATTCAGGGCGCCGAGGTGCTGGAGATCGAGCGCAAGCGCGTCATCATCAAACACAACAACCGGCGCGAATACATCGACGAGAACCCGGGCGATGGCACCGGGCCACCGCCTCCGCCGGTGCAGACCATCGCGGCCGCGCCCGTGAAGTACAACGACCAGCCGCCACCGGCGGTGGGCCTGGGCTCGACCATCAAGCAGCTCTCGGAGAACGAGTACGAGGTGCCTCGCGGGGAGATCGACAAGACCCTGTCGAACCTCAACGACGTGGCCATGCAGGCCCGCATCGTGCCCGCCTTCAAGGACGGCGTGGCGCAGGGCTTCAAGCTGTTCTCGATTCGGCCTGATTCCATCTACACGAAGATCGGCGTCCAGAACGGCGACGTCATCAAGCGCATCAACGGCTACGACCTCAACAGCCCGGAGAAGGCCCTCGAGGTCTACTCCAAGCTCAAAGAGGCCTCGCGCATCGACATCGAGGTCGAGCGCAACGGCGCCGCGGTTCGAAAGACCTACAACGTTCGTTGAAACGATTTCCCTCCATGAACTCCCGTCTGCTCGTCCTCGTCGTCTGCGCGCTCTGGCCCCTGTCGGTCCTGGCGCAGCAACCTCCTCCTCCGCCTCCGAAGTCGGGCGCGCCCGCGCCTGCCGCTGCTCCTGGCGCCACCATCGCGCCGAAGAAGCCGTCATGTGACGAGTCGCGCCGCAAGGGCCGCTACAACATCTATTTCGACAAGGTCGAGA
Source organism: Myxococcaceae bacterium (assembly GCA_044352295.1). GTDB lineage: Bacteria > Myxococcota > Myxococcia > Myxococcales > Myxococcaceae > Xiheimicrobium. The sequence continues at coordinate 7,239 of JBILEB010000207.1, read as the reverse complement.
TCGAGAAGCTCGTCCAGACCGTGTCGGACGTGACGTGCAAGACGTTCATCCTGCCCGAGAACATTCGCGGGAAGATCTCCATCATCGGGCCCGAGAACGGGAAGGTCGAGGTCGACTCGGAGCAGTTCTACGCCGCGTTCCTCGCTGCGCTCGATGCCAACAGCCTCGCCGTGTACTCGAACGGCAAGTTCATGAAGATCGTGGACAAGCAGCGCGCCAAGCAGTTCCCCATTCAAACCATCCTCGATCCGACAGAGCAGTACACGACGAACGAGCAGATGGTCACGCGCATGTTCAAGATCAAGCACGTCGAGATCGAGCAGTTGCGCGGCGTGCTGCAGCAGCTCGTCACCCCCTCGGGCGACACCATTCCGTTCCAGCCCGACACGATCATCATCAACGACCTCGCGTCGAACATGCACCGCCTCGAGAAGCTGGTGGAGCAGCTCGACTCGCGCTCGGCCTCGGACGAGATGCGCGTCATTCAGGTGCAGTTCGCCACCGCGCAGGAGATGGCCGACAAGATCACCAAGCTGTTCGAGGCGAAGGTGAACCGCCCCGGTCAGCGGCCTGGTGGCTTCGTGCCGCCGCCACCGCCGCCTGGAGCAAGCCCCGGGACGGCCGGCACCGAGACGCAGGGGCCCGCGACCCTCACCCAGCTCATCCCCGACGAGCGCACCAACAAGCTCATCATCATCGCGAGCCCGGCCGCGATGGAGCGCGTGATGGCGCTCATTCGCGAGATCGACATTCCCATCTCGGGCGAGGGGCGCATCAACGTGTACTACCTCGAGAACGCGAACGCCGAGGACGTGGCCTCGACGCTGCAGACGCTCGCGCAGGGCACGGCGAACCGGCCCAAGACGCCCGCGCCGCCGCCGCCGCCCGGTGGAGGCCGCGCCACCAGCGCCGCCGAGCTCTTCTCGGGTGAGGTGAAGGTCTCGGCCGACAAGTCGACCAACGCCCTCGTCATCATCGCGAGCCAGAACGACTACCGCTCGCTCATTCGGGTCATCGAGAAGCTCGACATTCAGCGGCGGCAGGTCTTCGTCGAGGCCGTCATCATGGAGGTCAACCTCGACCGGAACTCCGAGCTCGGCATCAACTTCCACGGCGGCGTGCCGCTCCCGTCGAGCGAAGTCACCCCCGTGTTCTTCGGCACCAAGTACTCACGCCAGGGCCTGCCGCCCAGCCTCAACCTCGCCAACCTCATCTCGTTGTCGGGCTTCCTCGGCGGCATCTCGAGCACCACCAACATCAACATCGCCGGGCTCAACATTCCCAACTTCGGCGTGGTCATCAACGCGCTGCAGACCTCGAGCGACGTGAACGTGCTGTCGACGCCTCACATCCTCACCACCGACAACGAAGAGGCGGAGATCACCGTCGGGCAGAACGTGCCGTTCCAGTCGGGCTTCGCGGCCGGTGGGTTCGGGCTCGGCGGCCTGGGTGGACTTGGCGGGCTCGCGGGAGGACTCGGTGGCGCCGCGGGAGGGCTTGGCGGCCTCGGCGGTCTGGCCGGTGGCCTCGGTGGATTGGGCGGTCTGGGTGGGTTGGGTGGCGGACCGATCGGGCAGATCCAGCGGCAGAACGTCGATCTGAAGCTGTCGATCAAGCCGCAGATCAACGAGTCGGACTACGTGCGCCTCGTCATCAACGAGCAGATCGAAGAGATCGCCTCGTCGGATCCGATCCTCGGGCCCACCACGTCCAAGCGCAGCGCGAAGACGACGGTGGTGGCGAAGGACCAGGAGACGATCGTCATCGGCGGCATCATGCAGGACCGTCTGGTCGAGTCCGTCTCGAAGACGCCGCTGCTCGGAGACATTCCGCTGATCGGCAACCTCTTCCGTCAGCAGACGCGCCGCAAGGTGAAGACGAACCTGCTGCTGTTCCTCACGCCCTACATCATCCGTGACGCGGGTGACTTCCGTCGCATCTTCGAGCGCAAGCTCAAGGAGCGGCAGCAGTTCGTCGAGCAGTTCTACGGCGCCACCACGGTCTACGACGTCACCATCGACTTCAACCGCAAGCCGGGCCCGCTGGCGCGCATGACGCAGCTCCTCAACAAGGAGCTCAACCGTCTCGAGAACGGCGGGCCGGGGAACCCTGGCGAGCGCGTGATTGCGCCGCAGCCTGCGCCGGGTGCCACGCCGACGCCCGCGCCGGGAACGCCGCCCGCGACCACGACGCCTCCGGTGCCGGTGAAGGAGCCGAGCCCCGAGGTCCTCAAGGTGCAGCCGGAGATCCAGTAGCCATGACCGACGGCCTCGACCCGAGTGAGGAGACGCGCACCGAGCGGACCCAGATGGTCGCGCACGGACCGGCGTACCTGTTCGGGCGCCCGCTGGGCGAGATCCTCGTCAGCCAGTTCCAGCTGCCGCGCGAGAAGCTCGACGAGGCGCTCGCGCAGCAGCGCGAGAAGGGCGGCCGCATCGGTGAGGTGCTCATCGGCATGAAGGCCGCGAGCGAGGAGCAGGTGACGCGCGCGCTCGCCGCCCAGCTCGACCTCGAATACGTCGGCTCGATCTCGACCGACGACGTGCAGCCCGATCTCATCGGGAAGGTCGCCATCGGCTTCGCCAAGGCGATGCGCATGCTGCCGCTCAAGCAGCACGGCGAGGTGGTGAAGGTCGCGTTCGCCGACCCGCTCGACACCGCGGTGCTCGACCACGCGCGCATGATGTTCTCGGCCGAGGTCGAGCCGGTGCTGGCGCAGGCGTCGACCATCATCGACGCCATCAACGCGGTGTACGACCGCAACATCAACGAAGCCGAGCAGGTCGTCGGCGAGATGGAAGCCGACGTCGACGACGCCGAGCGCGTGCTCGAAGAGGCGCAGGACCTGCTCGACTCCGGCGACGAAGCGCCCATCATTCGCCTCGTCAACTCGCTGCTCTTCCGCGCGGCGAAGGAGCGGGCCAGCGACATTCACATCGAGCCGATGGAGCGCGAGCTCGTCGTGCGCTTCCGCATCGACGGCGTGCTGCAGGTCGTCATCCGCCCGCCGAAGCGGTCGCAGAAGGCCATCATCAGCCGCGTGAAGATCATGGCGCAGCTGAACATCGCCGAGCAGCGCCTCCCGCAGGACGGCCGCATCAAGATCAAGCTCGCCGGTCGCGACATCGACATTCGCGTCTCGACGATCCCCACCGTGCATGGCGAGAGCATCGTCATGCGTCTGCTCGACAAGAGCGGCACGCTGCTCGATCTCGATCAGGTGGGCATGGCTCCCGAGGTCTTGAAGGGCGTCTACGACGTCATCGCGCGCAGCCACGGCATCTTCCTGGTCACCGGCCCCACGGGCTCAGGGAAGACGACGACGCTGTACGGAGGGCTCTCGCGCATCAACACCTCCGAGGTGAAGATCCTCACCGTCGAGGACCCGGTCGAGTACCAGCTCAAGGGCATCAACCAGATGGCGATTCAGCCGAAGATCGGCCTGACGTTCGCCTCGGGGTTGCGCTCGTTCCTCCGGCAGGACCCCGACATCATCATGGTCGGTGAGATCCGCGACAAGGAGACCGCCGAGATCGCCATTCAGGCCTCGCTCACCGGTCACCTCGTGCTCTCGACGGTGCACACGAACGACTCGGCCGGCGCCGTCACGCGCCTCGTCGAGATGGGCATCGAGCCGTTCCTCGTGGCCTCGTCGCTCACCGCCGTGCTCGCCCAGCGCCTCGTGCGCCGCGTCTGCCAGGAGTGCCGCCAGCCGTACCGCCCGACCGACGAAGAGATCTCGAAGCTCGGCATGAGCCGCGATCGGTTCATCGCGATGGGCGGCTCCGAGGTGGTGTACCGGGCGACCGGCTGCGCCGCGTGCAACAAGAACGGCTACCGCGGTCGCATGGGCATCTACGAGCTGCTGCCCATCGACGAAGACATCCGCAACCTCGTCTTGAAGAACGTCGACTCGGGCACCATCAAGAAGAAGGCGATGGAGAAGGGCATGCTGACGCTCCTCGACGACGCCGCGCACAAGGTCGCGATGGGCCAGACGACCATCGCCGAGGTCCTCTCCGTCACCCAGGAGGACATGTAAGCCGCCATGCCAGTCTTCGAATACAGAGGCCTCTCGGCCGCCGGGAAGACGACGACGGGGCTCAAAGAGGCCGACTCGCCGAAGTCCCTGCGCGCGGTGCTGCGCAAGGAAGGCATCTTCCTCACCGACGTGGTGGGCCAGGCCGACGCGAGCCTCAAGGGCGGCAAGGGCGCGAAGGCGGCCGCGACCCAGGCGCTCTCGACGGACATCAACCTGCGGCATCTGGCGCGCGGCCGGGTCAACACCGACGACATCGCCATCATGACGCGCCAGCTCGCCACCCTGCTCGGCGCCGGCGTCACCCTCGTCGAGGCTCTCTCGGCGATGGTCGATCAGGTCGAGAAGGAGCAGCTCAAGCGCATTCTCTCGGACGTGAAGCAGAAGGTGAACGAAGGCAACTCGCTCGCCGACGCGCTCAATGCGCACAACAAGGTGTTCGGCAACCTCTTCATCAACATGATTCGCGCGGGTGAGTCGTCGGGCGCGCTCGACTCGGTGCTCCTGCGGCTCGCGGAGTTCACCGAGGGCCAGGCCAAGCTGCGACAGAAGCTCGTCGGCACGATGATCTACCCGCTCATCATGATGGTGGTCGGCGGCGGCGTGCTGGTGATGCTGATGACCGTCGTCGTGCCGAAGGTGACGAAGATCTTCGACGACATGAAGGTGACGTTGCCGTGGACGACGCGGCTCCTCATCTGGTCCTCGGACTTCCTGCAGAACTGGTGGTTCGTGCTGGTGCCGGTCGGCATCGCCACCGTCATCTTCTTCTTCCAATGGACGCGCAGCGCCCGGGGCAAGCCCGTGTGGGACCGCCTGGTGCTCAAGGTGCCGGTGTTCGGCCCGCTGGTGCGCATGTTGTCGGTGGCGCGCTTCTCCCGAACGTTGGCGACGCTGCTCAAGTCGGGCGTGCCGCTGCTGACCGCGATGGACATCGTCAAGAACGTCATCACCAACACCGTGATGAGCGACGTCATCGACAAGGCGCGGGACTCGATTCGCGAGGGTGAGAGCATCGCCAACCCGCTCAAGCGGTCGGGCGAATTCCCGCCACTGGTGTACCACATGGTGTCGATCGGCGAGCGCTCGGGCCAGCTCGAAGACATGTTGCTCAACGTCGCCGACAGTTACGAGTCGCAGGTGAACGTGCGCATCGGCGCGCTGACGTCGCTGCTGGAGCCTCTGATGATCGTGAGCATGGGCGCGGTCATCGCCTTCGTGGCGTTCTCGATTCTCATGCCGATTCTGCAAATGAATTCGATGGTCCGCTGAGGTGTTCAAGATGACGGTGAAGACCGCACTTCCGACGGACGATCGACCTGCCTCCGAGCGTTGGCTCTGGAGGCTCATGACCGCGGGGCTCGTCGCCCTCGCCGCCGGGCTGGTCGCCGTCGGCCTGACCCTCTACGTGTGAAAGGAAGAACCATGCTCCGACAGGCCCTCACCCGACGTCGCCGCGCCCGCGGCATGACGCTCATCGAGATCATCGTCGTCATCACCATTCTGTCGCTGCTGATGGCCGCCGTCGGCGTCGCCGTCATTCCGCAGCTCGAGCAGGCGAAGGTCGACCGCGCGAAGATGGACATCCAGAACATCCAGAACGCGCTGAAGACCTATTACGCGAAGAAGGGCAACTACCCGGACACGGGCGTGGGCCTCAAGGCGCTGGTCGACGCACAGATCCTCGAGCGCGAGCCGATGGATCCCTGGGACACGCCGTACACGTACATGAAGGAGGGCTCGACGCCCGTCATCATCTCGTACGGCAAGGACAAGTCACCCGGCGGCACCGAGACCGACGCCGACATCTCGTCGAAGGACCTGAACGCGAAGAAGCCGTGACCCAGGCCCCATGAACCACGAGCCGAAGAAGCGCGAGACGAACGATGGGCTCTCCCCGGTGGCGATCGCCATCGGGCTGGGCACGTCGGCGCTCGTGTGGCTCGTGGTGGACGCGCTGCGGAGGCTCTTGTGAGGCGCGCGCGAAAGGCCCGGGGGCTCACCCTCATCGAGCTCGTGGTGGCGCTGGGCATCGTGGTGGTGCTGTTCGCGGCGGTCGTCTACGGCGTGGGCGCGCTCACGGGCGCGAAGGCGAAGGAGGCCTCGGCCGAGCTCGCAGGCACCATTCGCGCGCTGTACGACACGGCGGCGCTGTCCGGGAAGACGTGCCGCCTGGTGTTCGAGCTGCCGCAGAAGAACGATGAAGACGGGGCGGTGCGGTACCACGCCGAGTGCGCGAAAGGCTCCATCACGGCGGGCGCCGATCGCGTCGACGAGCAGCGCGCCGCCGACAATAAGGACAAGGAGAAGAAGCGCCGCGACGACTCGAGCGACACGCGCTTCCGCTCGCTGTCGGGTGACGACACCGGGCCCAACCTGCAGGAGCTGATGGCCCGCGAGAAGAACCGCGTCGAGGAGTCGGCGAAGTTCTCGAACTTCACCTCCGAGGACGTGCCGGAGCGTTCGCTGCCCGGCGGCCTCGACATCGAGGTGTGGACCTCGAAGCTCAAGACGCCCACCAAGAGCGGCACCGCGTACCTGTACTTCTTTCCTCAGGGCTTCACCGAGCGCGCCCAGATCTACGTGAAGCAGGGCAAGAGCACCTGGACCCTCGCCGTCTCGCCGCTCACCGGGAAGACCGTCATTCACGCCGAGGCGCTGGAGCTGCCCCGGTCATGAGGCGCCGCGCCTTCACCCTGCTCGAGACGGTCGTCGCGATGTCCATTCTCGCGGTGTCGTTGATGGCGATCCTCGACATCAACTCGACTGCCATCTCGGCACACATCTTCGCGCGCAAGCTGACCATCGCGACGCTGCTGGCGCGGTCGAAGATGACCGACATCGAGCAGAAGCTCTACGACGAGCCCATGCCGGTGGACGACGACGATGACGCAGGGGACTTCAGCCAGGAGGGATGGCCCTCGTACAAATGGCGCGCGAAGATCATCGCGCCGCGGACGAATGGCTTGTCGCCGGAGCAGCTCTTCGGCGCACTCTTCAACCTGCCGCTTGGTGGTGGCGACTCGAAGGACGGCAAGCCCAGCCCGCTCGCGGCGCTCTTCGGCGGCGGCGGGCCTCCTGGCGCTGCCGGCGCGATGGCTGCGCTCGGTGGTGGCGGGCTCCCGGGGGGCGCGGGTGGCATGGGCGGCCTCATGGGCGCGCTCGGCGGAGCCAATCCCATCACCGCGCAGTTCCAGCAG
>JBILEB010000068.1:0-35074 GCA_044352295.1 Myxococcaceae bacterium | reverse complement strand
GACCGCCTCGAGTTCTGGCGCGCGCACCCGTTCCGGTTGCACTGGCGCGACGTGTACACGCGCTCGGGTGACGGGTGGACGAAGGGCATGCTCTACCCCTGAGTCGTCGCGCACGCCCCTTTGGGCGCGAGGAAGTCCCGGGAAAGACGAAGAGGGAGCCCCACACAGCGACCGGTGGTACCCCCATGCGCTCCAGCGTCAGCGGCGAGGGCGAGGTGTCGTGGAACTTCGGATGCCGCCCACCAGCCAGGAGCCCAGCCCGAACAGCGCGTTGATGGAGAGGAAGACGACCGTCACCAGGCCGACGACCTGCGCCCACGAAGCGCCGGGGAGCGAATGACACAGGTCGAGCGCACCCCAGCCCTTCGCGCCCACGACGTGGAGGTTGCGGCGACGCTCGGCAGACGACGCGAAGAGACGGACGGGCTCCGCCGCCTCCCGGGCTTCAGCGCTTCTTCTTCGCCGCGACCTTCTTCTTCGCCGGCGCCTTCTTCGCCGCTGCATTCTTCGCAGCCGGCTTCTTCGGAGCGGCCTTCTTCGGAGCGGCCTTCTTCGCGGGCGAGGCCTTCTTCGCCGCTGGAGCCTTCTTCACTGCGGCCGGCGCGCTCGGCTCGCCCCCGGCCGTCGGCAGCGGCTGCCCGGCCTTGATGGCCGTGAGCGCCGCGAGCACCTCATCGGAGTGCCCGTCCGGCTTCACCTTCGGCCACGCGTGCTTCACCACGCCGTCGGGCCCGATGAGGACCGTCGAGCGGATGATGCCCATGTACGTACGCCCGTACATACTCTTCTCGCCCCATGCGCCGTACGCGTTCGCCACCGCGTTGTCGGTGTCGGCCAGGAGCGAGAACGGCAGGCTGTACTTCGAGATGAACTTCGTGTGGCTCTTCGCGTCGTCCGGCGAGACGCCCAGCACCACCGCCCCCTCGGCCTCGAGCGTCGAGTGCTCGTCACGGAACGCACACGCCTCGACCGTGCAGCCCGGCGTGTCGTCCTTCGGGTAGAAGTAGAGGATGACGTACTGGCCGGCGAACTGCGCCAGCGACACCGTGTTGCCGTTCTGGTCCTGCGCCGAAAACGCCGGCGCCGCCTGACCCACTGAAACGCCCATGTCGTGTGACTCCTCGGAAGTGACGGGTGACCTGCTGCAATGCCGGGCGCGAGTAATGAGCACTCCGGCGCCGCGCCAGCAACACCGGACACGCGTCAGGCCTGAAGCGCGCTCCAGGCGACGTCACGGCCGTCGTCCATCGGCGCGGCGTTCACCAGCCCACCGCGCCCGTGCTCGAGCCCGAGCTTGAAGCTCGCCAGGAAGAGGCCCTTCACCAGCTCGGCGAGGTACTCGGCCTTCTCGGAGCGAATCAGGCCTTCCCGCTGACCGCGCTCCAGCACGGGTACCAGCGGCGCCAGGATCGACGGCTTGAGGACCCGGGCCGTGGCGGGCTCGAGGTACCCATCGTGCTGGCGCAGCTCGAGCAGAATGAGCTCGTCCGGACGGTACTCGCCATGCGTCGCGAGGCGGAGCCAGGTGAGCTTGAAGACGTGCTCCACGGACTCCGCCGGGTCGAGGGAGTCGCTCCACAGGCGTTCGTCCAGCGCCTGCCGCAGCGCTCGCAGCACGACGTTGATCAGGGCCTCTTTGCTCTCGGTGTGCCGGTACACCGTCGCCGCCCCGATCCCCGCCGCCCTGGCCACCTCGGCCAGCGTGACGCCATGGAAGCCCCGCTTAGCGAAGAGCTCGACCGCTGCCTTGTGAAGCGCGCCCCGGGTCTCTTCTCCTGCCACCGTCATGTGTCCTCCTCGTCCCACCGCCGCCGAGGCGGGGGGGGGCGCCGTTCCCAAGCAGGGGCGCAAATGCGAATTTTGATTCGCATCGTGAAAATCGCGAATAGCCAAATGAAATCATAGTTTTGAGCCGATTTTGCAGATGCGAATCCAAATTCGCATTTTGACCCCTCCCCTGGAAACCGGGACCAGCCTCCCTCACTTCCAGGGTCCGGGGCGGCTGGAACTGACGCCAGCGGCACCGTGACTCGCTGACGACACGTCGTCACGCACGTTTACAGAGCCGGCCCAGAACGCGAGAGTCCAGCGGGTCGATACCTCCCGCAAGGAGACCTCCATTCCATGGCCGTCGCACGCACCTCGAACACCCGCTCCACGACTCGAACGGACCGCTCCACCGGCACGACGGGCAGCCGCTCGGTCACGGGCCGCCGCAACGCGCAGTTGCACCGCACCGTGCAGTCCATCAACATTCAGCGCTTCAGGGCGCAGGGCCGCACGACGTTCTGCAACCAGGCGGTGCACGCCATCGCCTCGAAGCTGGGCTACCGCGGCTTCGGCGGGCTGGTCGCCAACCAGATGGTTCGCAAGATGCAGTCGCCCGGCTCCGGCTTCCGGCAGGTCTCCGCGCAGGAGGCCATTCGCATGGCGCAGTCGGGCAAGCTCGTCGTCGCCGGCTGGTACAACACCACGCCGCGCGCGGGCCGTCCGGATGGACGCGCGCCGGGCCACGTCGCGGTGGTGACGGGCGAGTTCTCTCCGGGCGTTCCCGGCATCGCGCAGGCCGGCCGCAACACCTTCGAGTGGGGCAGCGTGCGCCAGGGCTTCGGCAGCAAGAACGTCTCGTACTTCGTTCGCGGCTGACGGCCTCGAGGTTCGCTAAGGTCTCGGCATGCTGCCCGGTGAAGACGAGCTCGAAGAGGTGGTGTCCGAGGTCTCCGACGACGAGGAGGCCCCAGACGACCTGCTGGACTTCGACGACGAGGAGCCCGCTGGAGAAGGCACCTTCGCCGACGCGACCGACGGCTTCCGCGGCAAGCCCGCGACGAAGGTGACGCTCGCTGCCGAACCTTCGACCGACGCGAAGGCGCTCCTCGACCAAGTCCGCAAGTCGAAGAAGGCCCGGAAGTAGACCGCTCAGGTGCGGGCATCGACCAGTCACCCCCGAGGTGGCGTGCGCGGCGCCGAAGGTGTGACAGGCTCCGCTTCGTGAGTCGAGCACCCGAGCCCTGCGGATGAGCGTCCCCGAGACGAGCATCGTGCGCGCCACGTGGCTGGCGCTGCTGGCCCCCAAGCGCCTGGTGCCCATCGTCGTCGTCTGCATTCCGCTCGTCTTCACGCAGGCGGCGTTCTCCAGAGAACCGCTGGCGACGCCGCTGGGCATCGTCCTGTGTCTGGCCTTCGTCGCGCTGGCCCCGGTGAGCTACCGGGTGCTGTTCCCCGACGGGCTCGACCTCTCGCACGGCGCGGTGCGGCTGGTGCTCTACGCGCTGGTGGGGGCGGGCGTGGTCCTGTCGCTGGGCGTAGGCGTGCCGAAGCTGCTGCAGATGCGGGCGACGTTCCTCACCGACCGCGCGTCGCTCGCCGTCATCATCGCCATGTTCCTGGTGGGCGGCTGGGGCCTGGGGCGCGACATCGGCTTCGAGCAGCGGGTGACGCGGCTGCAGGCCGAGGCCGAGCGAGCGCACCTCCTCGCCCTGCGCGCGCACCTCGACCCACACTTCCTCTTCAACACGCTCAACGCCATCGCCGAGTGGTGCCGCATCGACGGCGTGGTGGCCGAGGCGGCGGTGCTCAAGCTCTCGCAGATGCTGCGCGCGGTGCTGGCCGGCGTGAAGGAGCCGCTGTGGCCGCTCGAGAAGGAGCTCGAGCTCGTGCACATGCTCTTCGACCTGCACCTGCTGCGCGACAAGGAGCTGTTCACGCTCGAGGTGACGGTGCCCTCCCCGGTGCCGTCGGTCCGCGTGCCGCCGATGTCGGTGCTGACGCTCGCGGAGAACGCGGTGAAGCACGGGCCAGCGAAGGGCCACCGCGGCCTCGTGCAGCTCTCCGTCGCGGCCACCGCGGACGGCGTCGTCATCGCGGTGGAGAACCCCGGGACGTATGGCGGGCCCCGTGCGGGCAGCGACGGCCTGCCGACGCTCGAGAAGCAGCTCGCCCTCGCGACCAACGGGCGGGCGCGCTTCTCCATCGGCCCGGCCGCAGACGCCCGCACCCGCGCCACCCTCACCTTTCCTGGAGCCACCGGATGAGCCCCCTTCGTGTCCTCATTGCCGATGATGAACAGCTCGCCCGGGCGCGCCTCACCCGACTGTTGAGCGCGATGGAGGACGTCGCCATCGTCGGCGAAGCGAACGACGGCGACGAGGTGCTCGTCAAGGTGCGCGCGGGCGGCATCGACGTGGTGCTGCTCGACGTGCAGATGCCGAAGCTCACCGGCGTCGAGGCGATGGCGCTGTGGCCCGCCGACGGCCCGTGGGTGGTGTTCTGTACGGCGCACGCCGAACACGCGGTGAAGGCCTTCGAGGTGGACGCGGTGGACTACCTCCTCAAGCCGGTGGAGCCCGACCGCCTCAAGAAGGCCCTCGACAAGGCGCGCGCGAAGGAGACGAAGGAGCGCTTCTCGGCGGCGGTGAAGAAGCACCAGGCGATTCCCAGGCTCCCGGTGCAGACGCGACAGGGCGTGGTCCTGCTCGACCCGCAGGCCGTCACCCACGCGGTCCTCGATGGAGAGCTCGTCACCGTGCACACGAAGGACGCGTCGTTCCTCACCGACTACACCCTCAACGACCTCGAGCTTCGGCTGTCAGGAGGCACCTTCGAGCGGGTGCACCGGCGGGCGCTCCTGAATCTGGAGGCCGTCGCCCGGCTGGAGCCGCTGGAGACCGGTGGCTACCTCGCGCGGACGACGACGGGCCACAGCGTCGAGGTGTCCCGGCAGGCCGCGCGCGACCTGCGCAAGCGCCTGGGCCTGCGCAAAGGGAGTGATGACGAGGGCTGACCTCATTCGGGAGTGCTGCCCGCGAAACGTCCGAAGGATTCAGGAGCAACCGCTTCCGTCGATTCTGCTGATCTCGACCGTGTCCGCACCCTCCAGTTGTCGATGAGCGACCTGGTGGGGGGGTGGCACCGGTCACGTGGCGAACCTTCGCGATGAGTTTCATGGTCGCTCACCACTTCACGAGGTATCTCGCCAGCGCCTTCGCGTCGTCGCGCTCGACGATGTCGACCAAGTCGTTCACCCCGAACTGCTCGAGCACGCCCTCGAGCAGGCCGTGGCGGTAGTCGATGAGGCGGCCGCAGTCCTTCGGCAGCGAGGGCACGAACTCGTCGCCCGCCTTCACCAGCAGCTCGATGGCCCGCGGCGGGCGCTCGTGCGCCTTCGTCACCACATAGTTGGCCGAGGTGCGGAAGGTCTGTTGCATGCGAAGCAGCGTGCGTTTGGGGCCCAGCAGCTTCCCCACCGTGACTGCAGCGAGCCCCATCTTCGTGCCCACCCACCCCTTGACGTAGGCGCGGCCGAGCAGCCGGTAGCGCGTCGCGGGCGTGCCCTTGTCGGCGAGCGTCGAGGCGACGACGTCGAGTGAGGTGAGGAAGCTCGAGAGCGAGTAGGCGACCTGGAGGCGGTCGAGGTCGACGCCCGCTGCGCTGAGCTGCGTGATGGCATTCCCTTCGAGTCGAAACGCCCGAGAGAGCGCCTCGAAGGCGGTCGCGAAGACGATGGGCTCATTGGCCTGCACGGCCTCATGACACCAGCAGCGGCTCGACTTGGCTATCCCTCAGTGGCTTCGAGGCGGTCAGCTCCCGACGACGAGCCGCGCGAGCGTTCCGCACGTCAGCCCGATGAGCGCGCCCACCATCACGTCGAGCGGGTAGTGCGCGCCCAGCGCGATGCGCGAGAAGCCCACCAGTCCCGCGAAGCTGGCCGCGAGCGTTCCCAGCCCGGCCCCTTCTCCCGCCCACGCAATCGCCGTCGCGACCGCTGCGGCCGTGTGCCCCGACGGGAACGAGAACGCGTCGGGGTTCTGCACCAGCGCCTCGAAGCCCGCGATGCCTGCATTGGGACGCCGCCGCTTCGACAGCCGCTTCACCACCTGCGCCACCAACGCCGCGACACCTGCCGAAGCGCCGAGCCGGAGCGCCAACAGCTTCGTGTCGGCGCTCCCCACCGCCGCCAGGATGAGTCCAACGAAGACCCACACCTGCGCGTCGCCGAGGTGCGTGACGGTGCGCAGGAACCGAATCGTCAGCGGCCGCTGCCACCGCACCACCCGCAGGAGCACCCGCTCGTCCCACGCCAGCAATCGTCGCCACGCCGTCATGATCGACAGTGTGGGCGACACGCACGACGGCACCATGAAGCCCGCGCAACCTTTCGGTGAAGGGGCGGCGCTGCTTCGTCACGGAATCGACATGATCAGCCCCGAAGCCGCCGCACCAACGCGTCGGCGAAGCGGGCCGGGGCCTCGGGGTGGAGGCGGAAGAAGAGCTCGGGCTCGACCACCTCGAGCTCCATCAGGCGGAACCGCCCCTCGTGCTCGACCCCATCGACGCGGGCGTAGAGCGCCTCGGGCACGGCGACACCGATGATGCGCTGCGCCGCCGCGACCGTCTCGGCAGATGGCGTCGCCAGCACGCTCTGCCCGCCATGATCCGGCTGCACCCGGTAGTCCCCGGCCTTCGGTCGCTTCTGCACGGCGTGGCTGAAGACGCCTCCGAAGAAGACGAGCGACCACTCCCCGCCGGCCTCGATGCCCTCGACATAGGGCTGGAGCATCCACTCGGAGTCCACCGGATGCGCCTTCGCCTGCGCCACCACCGAGCTCGCCTCGGACGCCTCGAACCGCTGTGCGCCGTACGCATTCGCGGTGAAGGAGGGCTTGAGCACCGCGCGCCGCCAGCCTCGTCGCTGAAGCTCGGCCGGCACGTCGTCGAGCTGCTCTGGCGTGAAGAACGTCGTCGGCACGGTGTCCAGCCCGAGCGTGTCGAGGTGCCGGAAATACGTCTTGTCCTGATACCGCTGGAGCAGCTCCGGCGCGTTGAACACCGGCGTCTTCAGGCCGGAGAGGCTGCCCACGAAGGCGCGGAACTGGGTGCGGTGTTTGTACCAATCCCACGGGGACCGAACGACGAGCGCCTGGAAGCGGCCGGCGCCGAAGGGACGGCTCCACACCACGGGCTCGACCTCGACGCCGCGCGCCCCCAGCGCCTGGCCCGCGGGCAGGTCGTCGACGTACAGCCCTGACAGAAACTCCGCGGTGAAGAAGCCGACGCGCATGCGGGTCTCTACCGTCTCGTTTTCTGAGAATCCAACCCGAGCGGACTGCCTCGTGCGTTGTTGCTCGCTCGACACGCCGTTGTCGCCCATCGCGCTCCGGTCTCTGGCAAGCGGCCCCGCCATGCGTGCTCTTCTGTTTCCAGCGCTCGTCGTCCTCGCGGCGTGTCCCGGCCCGGCGGTGAAGAAGGTGTTCCCGCTCATCACCGTGGAGCCCACGACGCTCGACTTCGGCACGCAGCCCAGCGGCAACACCACGTGGAAGGAAATCACCATCACCAACCGGGGCGCCGCGGCGCTCAAGGTGTCGGGCGGCTGGGTGGCCGGAGACGCGCGCAACGCCTTCCAGGCCACCGTGCTCCCCACGACGATTCCGGCCGGCACGTCGGTGATGCTCGCGGTGGGCTACGCCGCGCCGCTGCTCGATGGAGTGGACGCAGCCTTCCTCACGCTGGAGTCCAACGCCGACAACACGCCCGAGGTGCGCATTCCCCTCACCGGCCGGGTGCAGCAGCCGTGTCAGCCCGGCCAGGCGCTCTGTCAGGGCCTGTGCCGCGACGTCGCGCAAGACGCACTCCACTGCGGCGCGTGCGGGGTGACGTGCTCCGCGCCGGCCACCTGCCAGGACGGCGTGTGTGCGTGCATTCCGAAGACGTGCGGCGCCGACGCATGCGGTGTGCTGCCGGATGGGTGCGGCGGTGTCCTCACCTGCGGCGTGTGCGACGGCGGCTTGTGCATGGCGAACCGGTGCCTGCCAGCGACCTGCGGAGACGCCCTCAAGAACGGCGAAGAGACCGACGTCGACTGTGGCGGCCCCACCTGCCCGGCCTGTGCGCGCACGAAGCTCTGCCAGTCGGGCCGTGACTGCGAAACGGGAGACGTCTGCGACCAGCAGGTGTGCAGCGCCTGTCGCGACGCCGCCCAGTGCGCCGCGGGCCAACTGTGCACCCAGGGCCGCTGCCTCGACTGCACCACCACCGCCGAGTGCGGCGCGAACGCGACCTGCGTGATGGGCCGCTGCCGACGCTGTCCCACCGAGGTGGCCTTCAATACGTGCGGCGTCTGCGCGGGGCCGATGATTCAGGGCGTGGGCGCGAGCTGCTCCACCGCCGACGCTGGATGCCCGGGCGTCACCACCTGCACCGCCGACGGACTGGGGACGTCCTGCGATGGCCCGGGACGAAACGGGTGCGGCGTGTGTGGCGGTCCAGCCGTCGGACCCGTGGGCCAGCCGTGCCAGAGCGCCGAGAACTGCTCCGGAACGACGGTGTGCAGCGCGAACGGCACCGCCACCACCTGCGATGCGCCCGAGAAGAATGCCTGCGGACGCTGCGGAGGCCCTCCCGTTCCGGCGCTCGGCATGGCGTGCACGCTCCCGGGCGGCTGCAGCGGCACCTTCGTCTGCAATGGCACCGGCGAGGGCGTCACCTGCGTCGGGCCCTCCACCAACGCGTGTGGTGTCTGCAATGGCCCGCCCATCACCGGTCTCGCCACGACATGCATGAGCACCGAAGGCTGTGAAGGCATGACGGTGTGCAACGCGGCAGGCACGGGCGTGCGCTGTGACGCGCCGACGAAGAATGCCTGCAATGTCTGTGGCGGGCCTCCCGTGACGGGCGTGGGCGCGGCCTGCGTCAACGCCGGGGGCTGCACGGGGACCTTCCAGTGCAACGGCGGTGGCACCGGCGTGGTGTGTGTCGCGCCGTCGAAGAACGCGTGTGGCCGCTGTGGTGGGCCTGCCGTCACGGACGTCGGCGCCTCGTGCACGACGGCCTCGGGCTGCGCGGGGAGCCGCACCTGCAACACCACCAACGACGGCACCACCTGCGCTGGCCCTGCGCGCAATGCCTGCAACGTCTGTGGCGGTCCACCCGTCACCGGCGTGGGCGCGCCCTGCGTCAACGCCGCCGGCTGTGCTGGAACTTTCGCCTGCACGTCCACCGGCGATGGCGTCGTCTGCCAGGGCCCCTCGCGCAATGCCTGTGGGGTGTGTGGTGGCCCCTCCGTCGCGGGCGTGGGCACGGCCTGCACGAGCGCCGACGGCTGCAACGGGACGCGCGTCTGCACGGCCGCGGGCACGGGCACCATGTGTGATGCGCCCACCCGGAATGCCTGCGGGGTGTGTGGCGGCGTGGCCGTCGCGGGCGTGGGCACGGCGTGCACCTCGGGCTCCGGCTGCATGGGCACCAACCAGTGCAACGGCGCGGGCACCGGCGTGACGTGCGTGGGCCCCACCACCAACGCGTGCGGCGTCTGTAATGGTCCCACCGTCAGCGGCCTGGGCCAGGCGTGCATGGGCGCACAGGGGTGTGCAGGAACGCTCGTCTGCAACGGCGCCGGCACGGGCACCACCTGCAACGCACCGACGAAGAACGCGTGTAACGTCTGCGGTGGGCCGCCGGTGAGTGGGGTCGGCGCGTCCTGCGTCAACGCGGCGGGCTGCGCGGGCACCTTCGTGTGTACCGCCGCGGGCACCGGCGTGGAGTGTCAGGGCCCGATGAAGAACGCGTGCAACGTGTGTGGTGGACCCACGGTGTCGGGCGTCGGCTCCGCCTGCACGGGCGCGAACGGCTGCGCGGGAACACTCGCCTGCAACGGCGCTGGCACCGGCACCACCTGTACGGCCCCAACGAAGAACGCCTGTGACGTGTGCGGTGGCCCCACCATCACCGGCCTCGGCCAGAGCTGCTCGGGCCCCACCGGCTGTCCGGGGATGAACGTCTGCAACACGACGGGCACGGCGGCGACCTGCAACGCGCCGTCGATGTGCGCGGTGGGCAGCTCGCTCCTCATCAGCCAGGTGAGCGGGCAGGTGACGGCGGGCGACCAGTTCGACGAGTTCATCGAGCTGTACAACCCGACGACGGCTCCGCTGAACGTGACGGGCTATCGACTCTGGTACCGCAGCGCCTCGAGCACCGGCACGTGGAACTCGCTCACAGCGCTCTCGGGTACGGTGCCCGCGCGGAGCTACCTCCTCGTCGCCTACGGGGCCACGCCGGGCGTCTTCGCGGCCAAGCACGGTGGCTTTGCGCCCGAGGCCTCGTACACCTCGGCCAGCATGTCGGCGAACGACGGGCAGGTGCTGCTGTGGAAAGACGCCAGCGTGCCGCCGACGGGCGATGCGTTCCTCACCAGCCCGCTCAAGAGTGACTTCGTCGGCTTCGGCAGCGCGGTGCGATTCGAAGGACACCCAACGGGCTCCGGAGCGCCCACGCCCGGGTCGACCCGCTCCCTCGTGCGCAAGGCGAACCCGTCGTCGACCAGCACCTCGATGGCGACGACGGAGGCCACCGCCGGCAACCGCACGGATACCGACGTCAACAGCGCCGACTTCGTCACGCTGACGACGCCCGTGCTGCGCAACTCGACGACGCCTCCCACGCCGTGAGGGTGCCGGGCTGCCGCTGACGGACCGCGTCGCGCCAATTCTTCAGCCAGCGAGACCCGTCGCGCGGCCACACGAGGCGACCGGCGCCTCACGCCTCAGCCCGGCAGGTGCGACGTCACTTCGTGCGCGAGCGCCGCCACCCACCCGAGCCGCGCCTCATCGAAGGCACCGACAGTCGAGTGCTCCGCGTCGACGATGCCGCACACCGAGCCGTCGCGCGCGAAGATGGGCAGACACGCCTCGCTCCGCACCGCCGGGTCGCACTCGTAGTACGCGCCGCCCGCCTTCACGTGCGCGTGGAGGTCGTGAATCACCACGCCCTTCCCGCTCCGCGCCACCGTCACGTTCGTGCTGCGCCTGGCGAAGTCCTCGGTGAGCGGGAACTCCGCGCGGCTGGGCAGCCCCCGTGACACCAGCTTCACCAGCGCCGGGCCACTCGGCCGCGCGCGAACCTGGTAGATGCCGACCCAGCCAAGCCCCGTGTTCTCCACGCACGCGTCGAGGAAGCCGCCGAGCACCATGAGGGACAAGGTGTTGCGCATGCCGCGACCGCCGAGCGCTTCCGACAAGTCGTATGGTGTCTCGGACAGCTCGTTGACGAGGCTGCAGGTGCCGTCGGCCGACAGCTTCGGCACCTTGTAGCTGTAGAGCCGGTTGAGCGCGGTGGGCGTCGCGGGAATCGAAGCCTTGCGCGCCTCGTCCAGCACGCCGTGGAGGTGCTTCTGCGCCGCCCGCATGGCCTTCTCCGAAATGGGAACACCAACGCGAGCTACGGAGTCGGCGAGGTCCATGCCGTGATGCTGGCCCGGGACGATGGCCGTGTCACTCCCTCAGCGCGCGCCGGCCTTCGCCTCGAACGTCATCCCAGCCGCCCGGAGGCGCTCGACCAGCGTCAGGCCCATGGCCGTCGCGGGGGTCAGCACCCCGGCCACCTTCGGTAGCTTCGCCTCGTCGAGCAGCAGACAGAGCGCCGACTCGGACAACATCTTCGCCGTCTCGCCGTACCCGGGGTCGGAGGTGCCGACGACGCGCGCGTGCACGCGGTCGCCTTCGACCGTCTCGGCCTCGATGCGAATCTTGAAGTAGCCGGCCTCGCGGGTGGCCTTGTCGGGGCCCTCTCCGGGCTTGGGGAGCAACGCGCCGACGAGCTTCTTCGTGGGCCCAAAGAGCTGGCTGCCCACGATGGCGCCCAGCCCCGCCGTCATCACCGCGCCGAAGACGAGCCCCTGCGGCCCCTTGAGCGACGTCGTCTCGCGGTACTGGAGCTCCTTCCCGTAGGGGTAGCCGAGGAGCGCGTTGCTCCGTCGCACCACGCGGGTGTTGATGCTGGCCATCACGAACGGCGCCGTCCACGTGCCGAGGAAGTCGTCGAACTGGAGGCCCGTCTGGTCGCGCTGGCGGCCGAGGTCGGGCTCGTTGGCGCGGTCGGGAGAGAGGGCATACGGGTCGCCGAACAGCTTTCGCAACGAGCGGTCGGCGGTGGCCTCTTCGATGCCGTTCACCATCGAGGCGATGGTGCCGCCCGAGAAGCCGCCCTTCGCCCCGAGCACCGCCAGGGTGGCGCGCTTGAGCTGGCCCGACTTGCCCTGCTGCTTCACGAAGTCGTGCAGCACCAGCAGGCCGAGGTCCGACGGAATCGAGTCGAAGCCGCAGGTGTGGACGATGCGCGCACCGGTGGACTTCGCGAGCGCGTCGAACCCGTCGATGGAGCGGCGCATGAACTGCGGCTCGCCGGTGAGGTCACAGCAGTGGGTGCCCGCCTTCGCGCAGGCCTCGACGACCGGCAGGCCGTACTTCGCGTAGGGGCCCACCGTGGTGATGAGCACGCGCGTCGAGCTGGCGATGGTGGCGAGCGAGGCCGGGTCCGACACGTCGCCGACGAGCACGCCGAAGCGGTCTCCAGCAGGACCGAGGCCTCGCTTGACGGTCTCGAGCTTCTCGCGGCTGCGGCCGGCCAGGGCGAGCTTCACCTCGGCGGGGGCGTGTCTGGCGAGGTACTCGGCGGTGAGGGCGCCGGTGAAGCCGGTGGCGCCGAAGAGGACGATGTCCCACGCACGGGTTGTCATGGAGAGCGCTGGTGTAACCCCCCGCCGCGCCAACGCCAGCCTCTCGTGCCGAAGAAACCTCCTGGCCTCGAAGCGCCCGGCGCAGGGACTGGTAGTCTTGACCGATGCCCACGCCGTGGTGGTTCTCCGACGTCGAGGCCCTCACCGGGGCGGAGATGGGGGACGCGTCCCTGGGTGAGCTGTGGAACCTGAGCGAGCGACTGCGCTTCGTGCGTGAGAACGTGAGCGCGCAGGACCTCGCGGCCGACGTGGCGGCGAACGGGGCGGCCACCACCACCTGGGCCCGGTTCGTTCGGCGAGAGGCCTTCGTTCGCGGCGCGCTCGATGCGGCGACGGACCTCGAGGCGAGCCTCATTCGCGACGGAGGCAGGGTGCCGGCCGCCTTCCGCGCGCACTGGGAGGCCCTTGGCTTCGTCCCCAACGCCATCGGCTCCGGCACGCCGGCCGACGACTACCTCGACGCGCTCTTCCGCACCTCCCGCCTCGTCTTCGACGGGCCGGCGGCCCCGCTGGCCAACGTGAACCTCGCCTCGCGCGCGCGCCGGGTGTCGGACTTCCTGACGCTCACCACGCCGGGCGTGACGGACGTGGTGTTCGACCTCGGCTCCGGCAGCGGGAAGGTGGCCCTGACGGTCGCGGCGAGCTGCGTGACCCGGGTCGAGGGCGTCGAGCTGGTGGGCGCCCACGTCGGAGAGGCCCGCACCTCGGCCAGCAGCCTGGGCCTCGGCAACGCGTCGTTCCACGAGGCCGACGTGCGCGACGTCGACCTGTCGAGCGGCTCCATCTTCTACCTGTACTTCCCGTTTCGCGGCGCGGTGGCCTCGTCGGTGGCCTCCACGCTGGGCACGCTGGCCACCGAGAAGGACATCACCGTCTATGCGTCGGGCCCGAGGTGGGACTACGGCGAGTTCTTCCTGCGCGAGGTGGACCGGGGCGCGCTGACGCTGTCGGGCCGGCGGGGAGACCACGACGAGGTGATGGTGCTGACGAGCGAGCGCCGCTGAGGCAGGCGGTGCCCTTCAAGCATCGCCCCCGAGCGCCGAACGACGTACACTTTCTTCTTCTCGGTCGGAGCGGCGGGGCTCGGTCGCCGACAGCTCGCAATGACTTCTCTGGTTCGGCTTCTCCTCGCGGCCCTCACGGCTGCAGTTCTGTTCATCAGCCGGTCGGCCGACGCCTGTGGGTGCTTCGCGGCGCCGCCCGTCGTCACCACGCCCGTCATCCAGGCCGGGTGCTCGACGGTGGCCGACCCGGTGATGCTGGGCCTCTTCGCGCTGGTGGCGTCGTGGCGCCATCGTCGCGTCCTGCGCTCGGGTCAGCGCTGAAGCTTTTGAAGCACGGCCTCGACCGTGGCGCGCAGGTCGGCCGGCGTCAGGCGCTTCGCCATCGCGTGGAACAGCGGCGCCCAGGGGCTCCCGTCGAGCTGCTGGAGGAGGCGGCGGAGCGACTCCAGCGCGGGTCCATCCGCCGACGGGAGCTGTGGCGTGGCCGGAGTGTCGTCCGCGCGGGCCCAGGCCTGGAGCAGCTCCCAGGCGGCCAGCTCGGTGTGCGAGCGCGCCTCGAGGGAGCGCACGTGGGCCTCGACGTTGCCACCGCTCGAACGGACGGCCCCAGCGCCGCCCAGCAGGGCGAACAGCGCTGCATCGGGCTCCCAGAGCTCCTGCTGGGCCCACTGGAGGGCATCGAAGCCACCGTCGTTCTCGATTCGTGGATCCGCGCCGGCCGAAAGCAGTGCCTCGACGAGGGGCCGCGCCTTGTCCGGCGCGCAGTCATTCACCGCGTGCTGGAGTGGCGTGCGGCCGAAGTGGCCCTTCGCGTTGACGTCGGCGCGGGCCGAGAGGAGCAGCTCCACGGCCGCGAGGAACTTGTGGTGACAGGCCCAGTGCAAGAGCGTGTCGCCGTCGTCGAGGCGCGCCTTCGCGAGGCCGGGCTCCCGCTCGAGGAGTTCCACGAGGGCCGAGGCATCGTGGGCCTCCAGGGCCACGAGCGCTTCATCCGCAAGGCTGATCGACATGGGGCGAGGCTTGTAGCGCCTTCCAGAGCGAGCGCTCGTGGGTACGTCGCCTGCGTCGTTACCGGCCCGGCCCTGGGTGCCGTCGACGCATGGGCTGCGCGCTCCCGTGCGCCTGCGTGGGTGAGCACACCGTCGTCGAAGGGACACGCCCGGCCCGCCGCAACGTCACGGTTCCCCCGATGAGAACGAGAGGCCCTCTTCCCGGCAGCTTCAGCAGCGGCGCGTCAATTCCTGGGACACTCGCGGGCGCCCCGTTAAGCCGGACACGTGTCCGACACCGCTGAAGTCTGTCTGCTGAACATCGGGCCGAAGCAGCGGGCCCTCCGGCTGCGCTTCGGTGGCATCGCCCTCGTCATCGCGCTCGCGCTGGCCGCCGCCCTGGTGCTGACGCAGGTGCCCAGCTGGTGGCGCCTGACGCTCTTCCTCCCGTTCCTGATGGCGACGACGGGCTTCGTCCAGGCCCGACGAAGAACCTGAATCAACCTGGCGTCGCGCGGTCTGCGCGACCTCGACGGTGGAGCGCAGGCCGTCACGGACGAGCTCGAGAAGCGCGCCCTCGCGGCGCAAGGCCGGCGCGTGCTGCTGGAGTCGCTGGGGTGGGCGCTGGGGCTCACGGCGCTCGTGACGGCGCTCCCCTTCTGAGCCCGGAAGGGGGCCTCGTCACTTCGCCCGGCGCGGCTCGTTCGAGCACTCCTTGAGGCAGGCCGACTTCATCTTCGTCAGCGTGGCCTTGCACGAGTCGGCCATGTTCCTGGCCTCACCGGGCTCCCCGGGGTGGTGGTCCTTGTCCTTGTGTCCCTTGTCACCGCCCTTTTCGGCGACCCGGCACTCGGCGGCCATGGGCTTGAGCACCTCGTCACATTGCTTGACGCAGTCGCGGCTCACCTTCGGCGCGGCGAAGGAGGTGACGGCAACGAGGAGAAGGACGAACGGGAACCGGCGCATGAACGACACCTCGGACGAGTCGAGCCTGTGCTGATTCATGGCGAGAAGACAACCGCGGCGGGGTCGACGTCCCATGGCAGTCAGCCCTCGCTCGCCGTCGCACCCACCCCCTCGAGCAGCGTCCGGTACCACTGCACCGCGGCGGTGCTCCTCCCGGGCAGGGCGGAAGTCCCCCACACCACCGACAGCGTCTTCATCGTCTGCGGCGTCGTCTTGGTGCGCTGCGCGTCCTTCACTGCGTTGGCGCACGGACCGGTGGCGTCGAAGAGACAGAGCAGCCCGGCGAGGTCGATGGTCTGGCCCGAGGCGTTGAAGACGTAGGCGGCGCCCGGCTCGGCGACGCCGATGCGGAACGGCGGCGTGGCGAGCGAGACATCGATGACGCTGATGGGCAGGCCCGAGTGCAGCGACACCACGTTACACGCGTCGACGGCGAGGTTGATGGAGTTGAGCGAACCGTCTCCCACCGCGCGCACGAGGTACTCGGAGGCAGGCTTCCCGCGGCCGGTCGGCTTGTACCCTCCGTGTCGGAGCAGGTCGCGGACAGCGCCTCGCACGGCGTCATCGGCAGACAGCGGCGCCGCGGCGGTGGTGGAGAGCAACGAGACGACGGCCTCCACGCGGCCGAGCTCACCCAGGGGCCGGGGGAAGGTGGTGAGGAACCAGCGCGCGTCGAGGAGCGGGTGCGGGTCGAGCGTCATCATCCACCGCGACGTAGCGCGACGCCCACCGGACGCCCACCACCTGCTTTCAGCGTGAGTCGAGGTCGGACGTCACGCGCAGCGGCGTGCCACGGTTGGCGCCGGGGCGGTCCTTCGTCGCGATGGTCCACACGTCGACCGCGGGGTCTTCATCGAGGTTGCCGACGCAGGCGACGGTGAGCTGACAGTCGGGGCACTGGCCTTCGAGGCCCAGCGTCGCGCGCACCTCGGGGGGCAGCTTCGGCACCAGGTCTTCGACGGTGATGTTCCGCTTCTCGGTGTCGGGCCCGTAGCCGACGGAGGTCTCCGGTGAAGGCGAGGGCTTCTCGTCGCGCCGCGTGACGTCGCCCACCTTGTCGAAGACGTACGCGTAGCGGTTGCCCGGAGACGGCGCGAAGCCGAGCTCGTGCGGGTGCACCGTGTAGCGGAGCTGCACCGAATGAAAGGCGAACTCGGCCACCATGATGCTGCGCAGGGTGGAGCGGCACTCGTGGTCGCGCCGCGGCCCCCGCACCATGTTGCAGCCGGAGGTGCACAGCGTGAGGAGCAGGACGGGGAAGAGGAGGCGCACGGCAAGCGAGGCTCTAACGCGTCTCGCCACGGCCTTCACTGGTATGCTGAGCCGCGATGCAGTCCTTCGAGGCCAGCCCGGATGTCGACCAGCGCGTCAGCGTTCGCCTCCCCTGGGCCGACTTCGTCCGCTTCCTGGCCGTCGCGGCCGGCCGGTATGTTCGTCGGCGGAAGAGCGCGTTCCTGCCCGGTCTGGACCTCGCGTGGCTGGCGCGGTTCGTCGCTGAGCCGGACAACGCCAAAGCTGCGGCGAACCTCGCGGCCGAGTACCGACGGAACTGACCGCCGTCGGAGTGACGCACGCCGTCGAGGTTGAGTTGGGCGGACGCGTTCTCTTCCGCGTCGCAGTTGCCGAGCCAGGTCTGCAGGCCTACGAGTCGTCCGAGAAAACAATGACCACCCATTCACGTTTCGTTCCGTTGGTGTGTTCGGCCCTCTTCGCCTGCGGAGCGCCGGAGCCCGAGTTCCAGGTCCGCCCGACCGTCGAACAGCTCTACATCACGCACGCTCCGGAAGGCGCCACGCTCGAGGTCTCGCGGAACGGGAAGCCTGTCACGACGGGCGTCGTCGATTCCCTCGGCAGCCTCGTCGTGCGCGGCCTTGCACCAGGCGACGGCTACACGGTGAAGGTCCAGGGCGCGAAGGAGCAGACCCGACCGCTCACCGTCTTCTCCGTCGCCACCAGCGCGCCGAAGCCCGAGCTGTACACGAGCCAACCGCTGGGCGCGGGCGTCAACTACCTGCGCATGCGCGATGGCACCACGCTCTCGGCGTACGTCACGCTGCCCCGGGGGCCGGGACCGTTTCCGACGGTGGTGAACTACTCCGGCTACGCGGCCTCACGTCCTGGCGAGCCGCTCAAGGACTTCGAGTTCCTCTGCGCCGACTTCCCTGTCGTCTGCGGACCTCCCGAGGACGGCGCGGCGCTGTTCGCCGGCATGATGGGCTACGCGACCGTGAGCGTGAACATGCGCGGCACCGGCTGCTCCGGCGGCGCGTACGACTACTTCGAGACGCTGCAGCTCCTCGATGGGTACGACGTCATCGAAATCGTCGGCGCGCAGCCATGGGTCCAGCATCACAAGGTGGGCATGGTGGGCTTGTCGTACCCGGGCATCTCGCAGCTCTTCGTCGGGGCGCAGAAGCCCCCCTCGCTGGCGGCCATCACACCGATGTCTGTCATTGGCAGCACCACCACCACGCTGCGGCCGGGCGGCATGCTCAACGACGGGTTTGCGCTCTCATGGGTGAAGAACGTGCTGTCGAAGGCCGTGCCCTACGGGCAGGGGTGGGAGCAGCAGCGCGTGGACGCGGGCGACGAGGTGTGTCGGGAAAACCAGCGCCTGCACGGCCAGTTCGTCGACAACGTCGCCCAGGCCCGTCAGATCGAATTCCAGATCCCCTCGGAGCACGACCGCTACGACCCCGTCACCTTCGTGAAGAACATCGAAGTGCCGGTCTTCCTCACCGGCTCCTGGCACGACGAGCAGACCGGCCCGTACTTCTTCCTCCTCTTCGACCAGTTCACCGGGACCGACACGGTGCGCTTCACGGCCACCAATGGCGTGCACATCGACGGGTTCGCGCCCTCGGTGCTCGCCGAGTGGCACGCGTTCCTCGAGCTGTTCGTCGCGAAGCGGGTTCCGCGCGACCCGGCGACGTTCCGCAACTTCAGCCCGTTCATCTTCGACGAGCTGTTCAGCTCGAAGCAGGCGCTCCCGACGACGCGGTGGAGTTCGTTTTCCAGCTACGACGAGGCCCTCGCCGCGTGGAAGTCCGAGCCGCGGCTGCAGGTCCTGTTCGAGAGCGGCGCAGGCGACCCGCGAGACCTCGGCGCGCCGAAGAGCACGTTCACCCATGGGTTTCGCCAGTGGCCCCCCGAGGGCCAGACGCCCGCCACGTTGTACTTCCAGCCTGGCGGCGTGCTCGACGCCCAACCGCCACCGATGCTGATGGAGCCCGCGCGCTTCACCCCCGACCCCACGTCCGGCCAGCGCGGCATTCTCCGCCTGGGCGGCGACATCTGGGACAAGCTGCCGGCGTACGACTGGAAGCAGGCCGCCGCCGGAAACGCCATTGTGTATGAAGGCGGCACCTTCACCCGAGACACCGTGCTGATGGGCACGGCGAGCGTCGACCTCGAGGTGCTGTCGTCGGTCGACGGCGCGGACCTGCAGGTGACGCTCTCCGAGGTGCGCGCGGACGGGAAGGAGCTGTACCTGCAGTCGGGGTGGCTCCGCGCGGGGCATCGTCAACCGGGGCCGGGCGCGACGGCGTTGTGGCCCGCGCAGACGTACCGGGAGGAGGCCTGGGCGCCGCTCCCGGTGAACGCGTGGACGCAGGTTCGCATCGGCACCGCGGGCTTCGCGCACGTGCTGCGGGCCGGCTCGAAGGTGCGCATCACCATCGACACACCGGGCGGCACGCGCGCGGACTGGCGCTTCGCGGTGAAGGACTTCGGCCAGGGCGCCCAGTACCTCATCGGCCAGGACGCCACGCACGCCTCGAAGCTGGTGCTCCCGGTGGTGGAGAACGTCCCGGTGCCGTCGTCGACGCCGCCGTGCCCGTCGCTGCGCGGTCAGCCGTGCCGGGACGCCACGCCGTTCACGAACCTCACCGGCTCGCGCTGACGCGTCACTGAATCTCGATGGGCGTGAGGCACTCGATGGTGGTCTCGATACGGAAGTTCGAGGCCTCCCTCCGCCGCTCCGCGTGGAAGACGTCGAGCGGGTAGCGCATGCCGCGCGTCAGCCCGAGGGCCTGCGCCTGCTGGTCGAAGGTGATGGTGCCCTCTTCGACGCCGTGCACGCCGCCGAGGTCGAGCGCGAGGCGACCGTTGACGAACACGAAGACGTCGTCGTCGCCCCGGAAGGTGAACACCTCACCGCCGCGGTACACGAAGGAGCCGTGAATCTCGGTGGTGAAGTGGAAGTTGTGCGGGTTGCCCTCGTTGCCGAAGCCGCGCCCGTCGAGCGGGAAGAAGTCGGCGTTCTCGTAGACGAAGCGCCCGCCGCTGCGCGCCTCGAGCAGGAGCGTCTCGCGGAAGGTCTGGTTGACGCCCGGCACGTCGCGGTACCACTGATTGAAGTTGGCCTCGGTCGACGTGACGATGGGGTTCGAGCGCGGCTCTGGCCCGTACACGGGCTTGGTGTCAGGGCCGAGCTGGTCCTTCACGATGCCCTTCTTCGAGCCGAGGAAGTCTTCGAAGTCGGGGTGTGCTTCGCGGAAGTCTCGAAGGATGGCGACGATGCCCGGCGCGCAGCCGCCGTCGGGGAGCACGTTCGGGTCTCCGCCTGCCGCGTTGCCGCCAGCCACCCCACCTCCCGCGGAGCCACCACCGCTCACACCGCCCGCGCTCCCGCCGCCCGCTCCAGGGCCCGCGTCCGTGAGACTGACGGAGGCGTCCTTGCCTCCGACCATCACGCCACCGGGCCCACATTGGCAGCCACCGACAGCCACACCACACGCGACAAGGAGGAGCGAACGAAGAGACATGGCGCCGACATACTTCAGGCGTCGCTTGACCGGTGACGGCGGAGTGAGGAGCGCACTCCCTCCGTGTCAGGTTCGTTCCCGCCCCGTCGACTCCGGGCCATGCGTCACCTCGAGCCGGTCTACCGCGCGTTCGCCCGCTACCCGCTCCCTGGCGCACCAGACGCTCGAGTGCTGGGTGGCGGGGTGAACGTGGGGAATCTGCCAGGTTCCGGTGGGGGATTTGCCAGCCCTCAGGTGGGGGTTCTGCCAGTCCTCGCGTGGGGGATTTGCCAGCTCAT
The DNA here is from genome assembly GCA_044352295.1 of Myxococcaceae bacterium. GTDB lineage: Bacteria > Myxococcota > Myxococcia > Myxococcales > Myxococcaceae > Xiheimicrobium. The sequence goes on along the minus strand of JBILEB010000068.1, from coordinate 14,557 downwards.
CCGTGGGGGTTCTGCCAGCCTCAGCGCTTCTTGGTCGACGGCTTCAGGCGCTCTCCCAACGTGTGTTCGACGCAGAACACACCCCGCAACTGCGCGGTCGAGCCCTCGTCCTTCCCCGCTGGCCGCTGCCACCACTTCGCCGCCTGCCAGATGGCCTCGGGACACGACGCGCGCGACGACACGCCGGGCGTCAGGTCGAACCCCGCCGACGCGAGCAACGTGTCCGCCGCCGCCGCCGAGGGGAGCCCCAGGTCCTGCTGCAATGGATTGAGCGACTCCCCCACGCCCCACGCGTACCCCAGCCACGCGTGCAGCAAGCCCACCACGTCGACCGAGGCGCGCTGGTGACGGAACGCGTGAATCGACTCCTTCGACAGCACCGCGTCGTGCCGCGCGCTCGTCGTCAGCAGCGCGACGTTCGGAAAGCGGCGCGGGTCGTCGTATTCCTTGAGCGACCCAAAGCGGAACGCGTTGTCCTCGGGCGGAAAGCCAAACCCGTCCTTCGGGTCGAGCGGGCACTCCCACACCTGGAGGCGCCCGGCCGTGTCGTACGAGAGCAACGCGACGTGGCTCCAGTGCGAGGGCGACATGTCGTGCCGGAAGTGGGACTGGGCCACCCGCACGCGGAAGTGCAGCGGCTCCGCGCCGCCCACCAGGAGCAACCGCAACTTTCCGTCATCTTTCTTTGGCAGGTGCCGGGCCAGCCACGCGCCGTTGCGCTCGGCCTCCTTGCGCGGAGAGAACGCGAGCTGCTTGTTCTGCGACAGGTTCTGCGAGCCTCGAATCGCGAGCATGTGGACTCCTGGTGGAACGAAAGAAACGTCGTCAGCGCCGACGCAGCGTGAAGGGCTTCACGTCGTCGACACGGTTCTTCCCAATCTGCACGTAGCGGGGACGCACCTCCACTCCGTCACCGCGCCGGGTGAAGCGCAGCAGACACAGCATGTCGCCCTTCTGCCGATGAAGCGTCTGGGTCCACCAGGGCGTCTTCGTGCCATCGAGGCGTTTGAGGCGCTCGAGGACCGGCGGGTCGGCGTGCCGAGGCCATGGGTTTCGCCCGCCCGAGAGTCTCGCGAAGAACGACTTGAGCGAATCGGCGCCCAGCGTGGTGCACAGCGCCGCCGGAGAGCAGATGACCTCGTACAGGCTCGCCTCACCGCGCACGTCGGACGTCGGAGACAACCGCGCCACCCGGCCCCAGTGCACGTCGCCGGTCAGCAACAACACGTCGGAGGTCTCACGCACCACCGCATCCAGCGTCGCGGCGAGTGATGGGAAGTCCGAATAGTTGGGCAGCGTGTAGTCGGCGACCCGACCCGTGAGCGCGGCGGCCTTCGCGTCGAGCAACGACTGGCCGGTGACGAGCACGCCAAAACGACGACGGGCCGAGAGCTGCTGGGCCCACATCTTCACCGCCTCGAGCGTCTCGGGGGCCAGCGTGGTGAAGCGCTCCGGGTCGCGGTGGCTGCGCGTGTTGGCAAAGAAGAACGAGAGCGGCTCGAGGTCGAGCTGCGCGTGCTTGAGCGGCAGCCCATCGTCACTGGCTCCAAAGCCCTGGTAGCCCTGAAAGAGCGAGTGCCCGAGCTGCCACCAGCGCGCGCGGTCGTCGTCCCGCCAGGTGTTCTCGAGGAAGTACGAGACGTGCGGCGCGTTGTTCCAGTACTCGTGGTCGTCCGGCAGGGCGACGTTCGGCGCGAGCGAGACGAGGCCCGCGTAGTTGGTGCCGTCGGGGACGAAGTTGTCGCGGTACTTGCGCTCGAGCGCGTCGGCCAACGCCACCTCGTCCTTCGGCAGGTTCTCACGCGTCGGCAGGTCCAGGTACACCTGGTCGCCCAGGTGCAGCGTGAGGTCGATGGGCGTCTCACGCGCGAGCCGGCGGGCCTCCTCGGCGACGCGGAAGCCGGCGTCTTCGTCCCGGTGGTAACAGGAGACGAGCAAGACGGAGAACGACGTGTCGGGCGCAGGCAGCGCGCGCGGGAGCGGCCGGGCGAAGAGTTCGATGCCCTCTCCACCGACTTGCACCCGAACCCGACTGGGCTCCGACGCCGGCACCTCGACGAGCGTCGACCAGCCGGGGCTCAGCGTCGTGCCTCGCTTCGCGGCGCCACGCAGCGACGTCCACTCCCGGCGAACGGTGACGGGCGCGCTCACTCCCCCAAGGGCGACGGACGGCACGGGCGGTCGGCTGGCCGGCCCCACCACCGACACGAGGAGCGAGAGCGTTCCAGGCGCCGAAGCGGCGGTCGTCGCGAAGAGTCGAGTCATGGGTGCCCCTCGGCCCCAAGCTTCTCAGAACCGCTGACCAACACGTGTTGAATCGTGTCTCGAGGCCACGCCCCTGTCGCGCCCTGCCTCACAGAACAGCTCCACGCGCCAGGACCGGGAGCGCGAGGGTGCTTCCAGACACGAACTCCAGGCTCCGGGGGCGCGGGACCAGCTCACACCATCGCGCGAGGAGCGCCGACGGCGTCACGCGACGCCGCAGGAAGGTCTCGAGGGGAACCCCCTGCGCGTCGAGCACCTCGAGACCAACCCCCTGGACCGGGTGCGTTTCCATGCGACACGCGTTTCGAGCCTTCGTCGTCAGGCCTTTCTTGAGGGAACAACCTTGAGTTGAGTGGTCCGCCGTGCCGCCGCTCAGCGACATCGTCTTGTGCACCTTCAACGCGCGCTACCAGCACACGGCCTTCGGCTTGCGGTGTCTGCGCGCGAACCTGGGCGCGCTGCGCGAGCACTGCGTGATGGTCGAGTTCGACCTGCAGGCCCGGCCGGTCGACGTGGCGGAGCAGCTCCTCGCGCGACGCCCGCGCATCATCGGCCTGGGCGTCTACGTCTGGAACGTCGCCCTCATCGCCGAGCTGGTGGAGCTGCTCGCGACGCTGGCTCCCGAGGTGGTGGTGGTGCTGGGTGGGCCGGAGGTGAGCTTCGAGCTCGACGCCCAGCCATGGACGCGCCACGCCACCGCCGTCATCGCGGGCGAAGGAGAGCAGGCCTTTCGCCGGCTGTGCGAGGCAGTGCTGGCCGGTCAGCCGATTCCCGCCCGGTGGCCCGCCGTGACGCCGCCGGCCTCGGAGCTGGCGCTTCCCTACGAGGAGTACACCGACGACGACCTCGAACATCGCGTGCTCTACGTCGAAGCGTCGCGCGGCTGCCCGTACTCGTGTGAATTCTGTCTGTCGGCGCTGGACGAGAAGGTGCGCGCCTTCGACCTCGACGCGTTTCTTTCTGCGATGGGCCGGCTGCTCGACCGCGGCGCCAGGCAGTTCAAGTTCGTCGACCGCACCTTCAACCTCAAGGTTGCGACCTCGACGCGCATCCTCGAGTTCTTCCTCGCGCGACAGGTGGACGGCCTGTTCCTCCACTTCGAGATGGTGCCCGACCGCTTTCCGCACGCGCTGCGCGAGGTGGTGCGCCGGTTCAAACCGGGGACGCTCCAGTTCGAGGTGGGCGTGCAGACCCTCGACGCCGCCGTGTCCGAGCGCATCTCGCGGCGGCAAGACGTCTCGGCGCTCGAAGACAACCTGAGCTTCCTGCGCGAGGTGGGTGTGCACGTGCACGCGGACCTCATCGCCGGACTTCCGGGCGAAGACCTCACGACGTTCGCCAGGGGCTTCGACCGCCTCGCCGCGATGCAGCCCACCGAGATTCAGCTCGGCATCCTCAAGCGCCTGCGCGGCGCTCCCATCGCGCGACACACCGAGGGGTTCGGCATGCGCTACGCGTCGCGCGCGCCGTACGAGGTGCTCCAGACGAACGCGCTGTCGTTCGACGAGCTGCAGGGCCTCAAGCGCTTCGCCCGCCTGTGGGACGTGGTGGCCAACAGCGGCAACTTCACGCGCACGATGGAGGTGCTGCGCGGCCTGCGTCCCTCGCTCTTCGAGACGTTCTCGAGATGGACCGACTTCGTGCACGCGCGCGAGCCACGAATGGTTGGCCTGTCGCTGTTACGCACCTGTGCGCTGCTGGCTGACTTCCTCGACGCGGAAGGCGTCGACGCGCGGCCGGTGCTGCTCGAGGACTATCGCCGGGGCGGACGACACGAGGTGCCGGGGTTCCTTGCACCAGCTTCGGAACGTCGTGCGCGGAAGGTGACTCGGCAGGCGCGGCACCGGGCCTGATGTCTGTCGGCGCGGAGCGCGGAAGGCGCACAGCCAAGCCGCGCGCCACGAACGACGCCGACGTCGTCACCGAGCTCTTGCCGACGCACTTCGAGCGGCTGCGGAGCGCGCTGGGCGAACGGTTCTCCCTCGACGAGGAGGACTTCCTCACCGCGGCGCGAACCAAGCTGCGGTGGTACCGACTGGGTGGCGAGGTGTCCGACCGGCAGTGGAGAGACGTCCTCGGCGTCATCTCGGTCTGTCGCCCACGGCTCGACCTCGAGTACCTGCGGCGCTGGTGCGCCGACCAGAACGTGGGCGACCTGCTCGAGCGCGCACTCAGCACGGCCCCCTGAGGCGTCACCGCGGGGTTCCACCTGCGCCCACAGGGGATTCTCGCCACTGCCAATCGACGCTACACGCCGCTCCCGTGCGCGCCGTCGTCTGCCTCGCCCTCACCTCACTCGTCGCCTGTGGCGGAGTCCCCTCCCGCCTCGACGCGGGCCTCCTCGACGCCGGCCTCGCTCCCGTCGACGACGACGCGGGCGTGACGACCGACGCAGGTGCTTCCGATGCGGGGCCCTCCGACGCGGGCCGGCCTGACGCGGGCGCCGATGCCAGCGTCACGCTCGTCACCGTCTCGCACCCGCGGGAGCTGCGCGGCGTGTGGGTGTCCACCGTCTCGAACCTCGACCTGCCCCAGCTGCCCAACCGCGACGCTGGCATCGCCGCGCTGACGGCGCTCGTCGACCGCACCCGCGACGCCGGCCTCAACGCCCTCTTCTTCCAGGTGCGGCCCGAGTCCGATGCCTGGTACCGCTCCACCCTCGAGCCCTGGAGCCGCTTCCTCACCGGCACGCAGGGCCGCGACCCGGGTTGGGACCCGCTCGAGACGCTGCTCGACCTCGCCCATCCTCGCGGCCTCGAGGTGCACGCCTGGGTGAACCCCTACCGCGGCCTCGTCAGCGCGAGCGCCCAGACCGCGCCGAACCACGTCAGCCGCACGCTGTCGGCCCACGCCATCACCTTCGACGGGAAGGTGACGATGGACCCCGGCCAGCCAGCGGTGCGCGCGCATCTGGTGTCGGTGATGCGCGACCTGCTCGACCGCTACGACGTCGACGGCCTGCACTTCGACGACTACTTCTACCCGTACCCCGACGGCTCCGGCGCGACGTTCCCCGATGACGACACCTTCCAGGCGTACCGCGCCGACGGAGGCACGCTCACGAAGTCGAACTGGCGGCGTGACAACGTGAACCAGCTGGTGCGCGAGGTGATGAACGTCGTCACCACCGAGCACCCCCACGTGCGCTTCGGCATCTCGCCCTTCGGCATCTGGCGGCCGAACAACCCGCCGGGCGTGGTGGGCCTCGACGCGTACGAGACCATCTCGTGCGACGCCGTGACGTGGATGAACCAGGGCTGGGTCGACTACCTCGCCCCGCAGCTGTACTGGCCGACGACGTCCACCGGGCAGCCCTTCGTGCCGCTGCTCACCTGGTGGGCGAACGGCACGCGCGGAGGCCGGCACCTCTTCGCGGGCCAGGGCCTCTACCGCCTGGGGACTCCGGGGTGGACGTCGGTCGACGAGATTCGGGCCCAGGTGAACGCGACGCGCACGCTCAAGGCGCAGGGCGTGCTGGGCAGCATCCACTTCCGCGAGGCGAACGTGCGGGCGAACCTCCTCGGCGTGCGCGACCTGTTCCGCACCGAGCTGTACGCCACGCCCGCGCTGCCGCCCCCCCTGCCCCGGCCAGGCGCCGCGATGACACCGCTGGTGCCGACGGCGACCCGCACCGGCGCCACGCTCACCGTGTCGCACCCGCTGCCCATGACGGTGCGCTTCTTCGTGCTGTACCGACAGGACGCCGGCACCTGGACGCTGGTGAACGTCTCCGGAGGCCCGCAGGCCACCTTCCCCGTCTCGCCTGGCACCTGGGCCGTCTCGGCCATCGGCCGCGGGGGCGCCGAGAGCCAGGGCGTGCAGCTCGTCGTCCCGTAGCCGAGGTTCTGCTCAGCCGCCCGACTCGAGGGCGTGCATCACGTCGACGGTGACGTCCTTCCCGACGCCCAGGTTCTGCACCACCACCATCGGCGTGTCGATGAAGCCCCAGCTCGGCTTCCGCTCTCGCGCGGTGCTCCTCGCGTCCACCTTCGGGCAGGGCGCGCAGCCGCTCACCGACGCGCAGTGGTGCATCGGTGCTGGTGATTGATGGCGTGCGTGAAGTCTCGAGCGCCTTCCGAGACCGATCAGCGGCCGTGCCGACCTCGGTGTCGAGTCGCGACGCGGCCACTGTGCTCGCACAGGCCGCGGGAGGAACCGATGAGTCAGCTCGTCTCGTATCATTCAACAGCGACGGCTTCGGGGTGACGTGGCTCCGCCAGAGCGCCGGCACGTTGGAGTTCGGCTTTCTTGCGCTGGGTTTGCGAGCTCCCGCCGACGGAGGGTCGGGCACAGCTGATGCTGGCGGTGGCGTCGACGCAGGAGCACAACCTGACGCCGGTGTGGACGCTGAGACAGACGCTGACGCGGGAGCACGGGCCGAGTCGGATGCCGGTGTCGATGCTGGGGCAGACGCTGACGCTGAGCCACCCGAGCCGCCGGCGACGGAGCCTCCGCCCAGAGCGGCCGCTCCGCCGTCGCCGCCACCGGCACCGGGGTTCTCGACGTTTCCTGAGCAGCCGACGAGGATCAAGACGAAGAGAGCGCGCGCGGACGCGACCGCAGCAGCGACGAATGAACCAACAAGCACCGCCATTGCCGTTGCGTCGTCGGCGCGGGCTTCGTGGAGGCCGAGGACAGAAGTCCGCTGCGATGATGTCGGTGACGAGGCGCGCAGAACACCCATCGCGGGTCAGGTCTTCCAACACCTTCGTACCCGCCCACGGACCGCACCCGTTACGGTACTCAATCGCAGACCGAGCGCAGTTGGAGAGGCTCCGCTGTTCCACCCGACCGTCATCGAGCACCACGAGCCGCGTGAGCAGCCCAGCATCGGGTTGCCACGCGGAGAGCGCGCTGCCCTTACCCATCACCGCCGGGGCCTCGATTGAAGCCAACAAAGTGACGCCGCCGTCGAGCCAGGTGTGCACGCCCCCGTCAGCTCAGACCAAGACCCGGTCACGCTCGATCACGTTGAGGCCTCAGTTTCGCGGTTTGAAATTCCTCTTCTTTCTGGCCGCCCCTCACTCGTCACCTCAGAGCCAGAAGAACGCCACGCCCACCGCGACGATGAACATCAGCGCGAAGGCCGCGGTCTCCGCGACGGACAGGTCGAGCCGGTACGGGCTGACGCGATGGCGCAGGGGCCCGAGCACCAGCGGCGCCGAGAGGTGGAGGGGCACGTCTCCAGCAAGGTGCCAGAGGCCGTGGTGCCCCGCGTTGCCCTGGAGCGTGTCGGTGAGCATCACGCCGCCGTGGAGCAGCCCCTGGAGCGCGGTGAAGTCGACGAGCGCGAGGCTCGCCTCCGGGTGCCTCGCGCCACGGTACAGCGCCAGGCCCCACGCGAAGAAGATCGCGACGAACATCCGCTCGTAAGCCGGGTGGTACGGGGGCCAGCGCCCCACCTCGGGCCACCAGACGAACGTTGAGGTCACGAGCGCGAGCGCGACGCCATAGACGCGCATGGCGAGGCCGAGCGACCGCGAGGGGCTTGAAGGCCGCATGCGAGCGTCCCCTACGACTTGCTCCAGAGGACGACAAGGACGATCGGGCTCGAATCTCGCCGGAGCCGCCGCCGAAAGCGCCATGACGCGTGGCGACCCTTGATCCTTCGCGACGACGTACCGGGAGCAGCCCTTGAAGCGTTCGAGCTCGAAGAGCCCCTGCTCAGGTGTCTGTCTCGTGAGGTCGCCGTCGTCGTCGCTTCGCCCGTACCTCTCGATGCCTCGTTCAGCTGCTGAACACCCGAATCGGAAGCGATGGGCAGGGACTTCAGCTGGAGGACTACCGCCCGCCAAACGGAGCGTCTCGACCTCGGGTCGGCAACGACGACGGCGCCCCAGTGAGGAACGAGTCGACCGCGCGCGCTGCTTCGCGCCCATCGGAGATCGCCCAGACGATCAAGCTCGCTCCACGCATCGCGTCGCCGGCTGCGTAGAGGCCCTTCACGTTCGTCGCGAAGTCCCGGTCGACCTTCACGTTGCCGCGTGGGTCGAGCGCGACGCCGAGCTCCTTCGTCAGCGTGCTCGTGTCAGGGCCGGTGAAGCCGAGCGCGAGGATGAGGAGATCGACCTCGACGCGCCGGGTGCTCTCAGGGTGTTCGACCAGCGCGCCGATCGATGACGGACTTCTCCATCTTGAAGTCGGGAATGCCGAAGCGGAGCAGTCCACCGAGCGCCTCATCTTTCTCGAACACCGTCACCGTGTGGCCGGCGTGGTTCAAACAAGCACCGCCGTTGCGTCGTCGGCGCGCAGAACACCCATCGCGGGTCAGGTCTTCCAACACCTTCGTACCCGCCCACGGACCGCACCCGTTTCGGTACTCAATCGCAGACCGAGCGCAGTTGGAGAGGCTCCGCTGTTCCACCCGACCGTCATCGAGCACCACGAGCCGCGTGAGCAGCCCAGCATCGGGTTGCCACGCGGAGAGCGCGCTGCCCTTGCCCATCACCGCCGGGGCCTCGATGAAAGCCAACAAAGTGACGCCGCCGTCGAGCCAGGTGTGCACGCCCCCGTCAGCTCAGACCAAGACCCGGTCACGCTCGATCACGTTGAGGCCTCAGTTTCGCGGTTTGAAATTCCTCTTCTTCGTCGCGAGCCAGGTCAGCAACCCCAACCCTCCGGCGAGGCTCAACCACGCGATGCTCTCGATGAGGAAGCCGATGACGCCGCCGTACCGTAAGATCCCTCCGGCGGAGAGCATGTTCCACCAATCGTGTGAGTCGAGGTGGGCCTCGCTGAACTCGTCTCCAATGGCGATGGGGAGCGGGAGTTCCCGGCTCCAAGCGTCTGCGGCGTACTCCGCGCTGTGAAACATGCTGAAGGCGAACCAGGCCAGCGCTCCCGCCAATTGCACCGGCCAGCGTCTGCGCGCGAACACGACACTGGCGATGGAGGGAAACACCATCTGCCCGATCGTGCCTGAGGCCACGGTGACGAGATGCGGAAACATCATCGTCACGAAGTGCCCAGCTTCGTGGGGCACGTGCATGCCGCCCATCCACAGCAAGCCGTACAGCCGCCCCTGGGTGGCCATCGACCAATACAGGAGGCCGCACACCGCTGCGAAGGCCACCGGGGCAAACCACGGCACGTCAGGCCAAGGCGGTTCAGAGTCGTGCTCTGGCGCAGCGCCCACCTCGACCACCCGCGAGTTCGCCAACCGATCATGAAAGGCTCGACTGGTGAGAACGCCGTCGATGAGGCCCGCGCCATCGAGGGCGATGGAGAGCCACTTCCACACCGTCTCCCGAAGCAGGATCGCCCACAGCGTGAGCGGCGTGCCGTCGGCGTCGCTGATCACCTTGAGCCCGAGCCACCGCTTGCCCAGCGAAGCGCCCCACTTCCAGGGCACGATGATGAACGCCATTCCGTACACGGCGAGCAACACGGGAATGAACCTCCGCGCAGCCCGCACGGCTTGGTGCGGTGGAAACTCGTCATACGTCGAGCGAGACGCGTGGTCGACCAACCGGCAGACGATCGCGGCCACGAGCGCGAAGCACGCGAAGTCAATGGCGAACGCAGCCACTCGGCGCGGGAGCAATGCGCCAACGCTCACGGAGGCGCCCCGACCACACACACCTCACCGAGGCTGGCGACGCCGTCTCGCTGTATGTGACACCCACGCCTCACAAAGGCTCCCTTGGGCGGCAGCGTAGTGCTGAACTACACAAACGGGGGAGACCGCGGAGGGAGCTCCCGCCAGGAAGTGCCAGCACTCAAGGGCATTGACCGGCGTCCGACAGAAACGAAACGGCGGCTTCGCAAGCGGCCAGTTCGTCCGCGCACGTTGATGACAGACATGCCTTGACCTCGAAGGGGCCCCCGCTCGGGCAGGCGCAACGATGGGCTCGGCACGAGATGGTGCTGAACTCCTCTCCTGAGCGGCACGATGCGCCGTCCACGCCCGCGTCTGAGAACTGGAAGAGCCCGGGACAGCTCACCTCGACGGACAAACCCCTGGTTAGATTCGAGAACCCGACCACAGACGGACGCTGCGAATCTTCCGTACGCTTGGGGAAACAACCGATTCGGGCGTCGTCGCACGAGATTTGGCCGCCATCGAGGCTGCACTCCGTCGAGCAGACGCGCGAGAGGGTCCAACGGCCGCGACGACAGAGCAACAATTGGCGGGACCCGAGGGGACCGCACACGCCAGAGTTTGCATTGCGGTTGGTGCACTCATCGCCCTCGAAAGCGCCGGTCGTGTCGCACTGAAACCCGAGGCCGGTTTGGCCACCTGAAGTGCACCCCAATGGCCCGCGGCACGAAACCTCTCGCAGCACCCCACTGCTGCACACCAGCGCTCCGACGTTCCCCTGGCAGCCCCGGGCACATTCGAGCGAGGCATGCGTCGTGAGGTCGCGACACTGCTTCGTGGTGGGAAGTCAGGTTTCAGCACCGGGGCGACCAGCGTTGGAGTCGAAGCACGGGTCACCTGCTGCGTTTCCGCTGTAATCACAGATACCCTGCCCGACACAGCCCGCCGGGCATCGAAAGGAGGCCAGGCGACCCTCGACGCAGTTGAGGGCGGTCCTGTTGTCCTCGCAATACCCTTCACTGACCGACGCGCATGGCTGGCCCTCCCGGGGGCTCGGACCGCAGCTGCATCCAGCCGACCAAAGAAGAATGCAGAAGAGGGTCCACAGTCGCGTTGCCGATGCTGCTCGAGGTCGAGGGCCACTCATTTTCAGCTCCTGAGGTCAGGGGTGCGGCTTGCTCCGCCCATATAGCCGCGGTAGGCGGCCGCGCGATGCGCGAACGCGCCGCCAGGATCGCAGGGGCAAGACCCTTGCTGTGGGGCTCGGTCACGCTGCTCGCGGCCTGTGCGCCCCTCCAGGCCGTCGCGCCAAGAACAGCCAGAGCGACTCCGGCCCCGTTCGAACAGAAGCTCGACACCACAGAGTGCGCTGCGCATGGCGGGCGCGATTGGCATCGTGTTCGCACTCCGCACTTCATCGTCAGTGGGCCCATCGACGGCGATACGCTCGCGGCCGAGGCCCTTCGACTCGAGACGGTGCGCACCTTCGTCGAGACGTGGTTTCAGCTGGCCCCATGGAACGACCCCATCGAGGTGTGGGTGCTGGCCGGTCGACACGATCTCGAGGCTTTTCGGGCCGAGTCTCTCTCGGGGTGGGCGTCTTCCAGCTACCACCCGTGGATGGTGTACGAGCGGGTCGACGCTCGGCTGAACGACGGGCGAGCAGCCAAGACGCAAGGCCATGAGCTGACGCACCTGTTGACGCATCGGCAGTTTGCCACGCTGCCCCGGTGGGTCCGTGAAGGCCTCGCCGAGTTCATCGAGGTGGTGACGCTGCCCCGGCCCGGCGAGGCGAGGGTGTGGCTGCGGAGCAGGGTGCATGCGCAGCACATTGCGGAGCACGGCGTGTTGCCCATGCAGAGCCTTTGGGCGTGGGCCGACCCGGAGAAGCACTTGGGCGCGCTCTATGCCTCGGCCTGGGCCCATGTGTGGGCCCTCTCGCGCCGATACCCCGAACAGTGGAGCGCCTTCATGAAAGGCCTGGCCGCGCACCAGCCCAGCAAACCTCTGTTCGACGCTCTGTTTGGCGAAAGTGAGCTCGCGGCGCTGGACGCAACGCTGGCCGCCGACATCGTCCGCGGACCCGTCGACCCACAGACCTTCACTTTTGCCGCAGCACCGTCGATGCAGGTGGCTCCAGGTGAGGTGCTCTCGCCGGCCGAGGTTCACCTCTTTCGACGCAAACTGCTGCGCGCGGCCGAAGCTCCGGGGCGACGCAAAGACGAAGCAGTTCTGGCGGCCCAGCTCGAACGCACCGCTGCAACGGAACTCGCCCTCGCTGAAGAAGGGCTCCTGCCCTGGATTGAGCTTTCGGCGCGCTGGCCCGGGGACCTCGACGTGCAGCGGGCGACTGGCTGCGAGACTGACTTCGCAGACGCTCAGGCGCGTCGCGCCTCGCTCCAGCGGGTGTTGGCGTTCGACCCCGACGATGCCGAAGCGCTCACGTGCCTCGCACGGCTCGAGCTGCGCCAACGAAATCGAACCGGGGCCCTGGCCCTCGCCCGACGCGCCGTCGCGCGCGCTCCGTATCTGAGCGGAGTGCAGATGACGCTCTTTCGCACCCTGGCCGCGACCGAGGGCTGCACCGAGTCGACCATGGCCGTGGCGTCGACGTCGGTTGATCTCGCGTCGGAACACGGTCGGGACCTCGACCGGCTCAAAGCGTCGGTCGAAGCCACTTGCCGTTCTTCGGCCAGGCCACGCGACAACCGAGGCGTGAAATAGCGCTGGGCGGTTGTTCCACGCTGATGGTCTACGCCAACCGCGGCGTCGGTATTCGGCTGCAGGGGCTCGAACCCGAGTACGTGCTCATCCTCGTCGACAACCAGCGCATCGCCGGCCGCGCGGGCGCGCGTCACTGCACGCCGCGCTCGAGAACACACTCGACGTGCCGGGGTGATGGGTCACCTGTCACCAGATGAAGGCCGCACCGGCTTGAAAGGCCCCCGAGGTGACGTTGGGCGGCGTGAGGTGTACGCCCCCTGTCGGAGACACGTCGTACGGCGCCCCGACAGCCACGTGCTGCCCCCCGGCGCCGATGGTGACGGACGAGCCGTACTGGTTGAGCGGCGGCACGGCGTAGTTCATCGGCCAGGGGGCGATCTTGAGCACGGATTGGCGATACCAGGCGCCTGCCTCCAGCAGGTACACGCGCGCCGCGCCGGAGTTGACCTGCGGGGAGGAGAAGGTCCCGAACCACCCTTCGAGCCCCAGGCGGGGCGTGCGCTCCCCTGGCACGCCCACGACGAGGTAGGGCGCCCGGAAAGAGAGGCTCTCACCGTAGCGGTTGCCGGCCTCGGAGGTGAAGGTGCCGAGGACGATCAGTCCAAAGGTCGAGGCGCTCCACGAGGTGCCCTTCACGTAGTTGGCGACGTAGCCGGTGTCGGTGACGGCGGCCGTCGGGCCGCCGTCGAAGTACGGCGCCGAGGCGATGACCCGGTTGCCGTCGATGGCGACCGCCGTCCCCAGACGGTCATTCGCTCGACGGGCGGTGGCGCTGGGAAAGGGGAGCGTCTCCGCAGCGCCCCAGCTCGCGCCGCCGGTCTGCCGCGACCACGTGTACACGGCGCCGCGCGCGGCATCGAAGCCGGGCGCGCCAGCGACCATGGTCTGGCCCTGAGGGTCGATGGCGACGGAGCTGCCAAGCTCCATTCCGGCCACCACCGCCCCGGTGCCCGAGGACGGCGCCTTGAGGTACGCCTGCTGAGCGCCGGTAACTCCGTCGAAGACGTAGACGGCGCCGGCCTGGGCGGCAGCGTTGTTGGCGGGGTCGCTCGAGGCAGAGTCCTCCGCGGGCGCGCCCACGGCCAGCGTGCTTCCCGCGCTGTCGAGCGCGACGGCGGCGCCGAAGCGGTCGTCGACGCCGAAGTTCGACGCCTTCACGCGGACGCGGTTGGACAGGGTGCCGGTGAGCGGGTCCCGCGTGTAGAGGTAGACCGCGCCCGAGTTGGCGGCGACGCCGCCGTCGGTAAGCGCCATGGGCTCGTCTTCGCCGGGCGCCCCGAATGCGATGCGCGTGCCGTCGGCGTTGACGGCCACAGAGGTGCCGAGTTCGTCAAACGCCACGGCGCCGATCACCGAGGCCTCGAGCACCCAGACGTTGCCGGAGCGGCGGTAGGTCTGGATGCGGCCCCGGAGCTGGACCGTGTTGTCACCGAAGCGCGGGTTGCCGACGACGAGCACCGGGACATCGCGGGCCATCGCCAGCGTGGTGCCGAAGCGCTCGGCAAGGACCACGGGCGCGGCCTGTACCTGCACCGGTTGCTTCGCGCTGAGGTTGAGCGTGTAAGTGCATTGAGCGGTGGCGGTGGCGATGTTCACCGTGTGCGTCGCGTTGCCGCCGGGACGCGCGCCGGCAGTGATGGACTGCGTCGCGAAGCCGTTGGCCTGCGCCGCTTCACTTCCGTCGATGGTGACGGTCACGGTGCCGGTGACGGCGACGTTGATGGTCGCGTCTGCCACCCACGAGATGGTCTCCACCGCATAGCTCGTGGTGGCGCGTGAGAAGGAGGGGCTCCAACTGGAGAGCGTCGTCGAGCCAGCGTGAAGCAGCGTGATGGAGTCGGTGCCCGCGAGGCCGCAGTCCACCGGCAGCCCAGCACCGCCGCCCGCCCCGCCGCCCGCCCCGCCGCCCGCCCCGCCACCCGTCGCGCTGCCGCCACCCGTCGCGCTGCCGCCACCCGTCGCGCTGCCGCCACCCGTCGCGCTGCCGCCACCCGTCGCACCGCCGCCACCCGTCGCGCCGCCGCCACC
>JBILEB010000067.1:0-35082 GCA_044352295.1 Myxococcaceae bacterium | reverse complement strand
CGTTCTTCTTCAACGTGCACAACGACTTCCTCGAGGAGATCGCCAAGTTCCGTGCAGCGCGGCGCCTGTGGGCGCGGGTGATGAAGGAGCGCTTCGGCGCGAAGGATCCACGCTCGATGATGTTGCGTTTCCACGCACAGACCGCCGGCTCGACGCTGACGGCGCAGCAGCCGATGAACAACGTGGTGCGTGTCGCCATCCAGGGCCTCGCGGCGGTGCTCGGCGGCACGCAGTCGCTGCACACCAACGGGTGGGACGAAGCGCTCGCGCTCCCCACCGAGGACGCCGCGAAGCTCGCGCTGCGCACGCAGCAGATCATCGCGTACGAGACCGGCGTGGCCGACGCGATCGATCCCCTGGGCGGCAGCTATCACCTCGAGCGCCTCACCGATGAGCTCGAGGCGAAGGCGGCCGACTACCTGCGCCGCATCGACGACCTCGGCGGCATGGTGCGCGCCATCGAGCAGGGCTTCCCGCAGCAGGAGATCCAGAACGCGGCCTACGACGCCCAGCGCGCGCTGGAGAAGGGCGAGAGCGTCGTGGTGGGCGTGAACAAGTTCCCGCAGCCCGAGCCCCCGGTGAAGGGCCTGTTGCGCGTCGACGAGTCGGTCGAGGTCGAGCAGCGTGCCCGCCTGGCCGACCTGCGCAAGACGCGCGGCCAGGACGCCTGCCGACGGGCCCTCGACGCGCTCAAACGGGCCGCCGATGCCCCCGATGAGAACCTGATTCCGCTCATCTCCGACGCGGTGAAGGCTGAGGCGTCGCTGGGAGAGATCTCCGATGCGATGCGCGCGGTCTTCGGCGAGCACCAGGAGCACGTCGTCCTGTGACGTGAAACCGCCGACCCGGCCTCCAGTACCGACTCCCAGATGACGCTCGCGCACCTGATGGTTCCAGTGATGAACCTCGCGCTGCTGGTGGGCGTCGCCGTGGTGTGGCCGCTGGCGTTTCGGCGGCCCTTCACGGCATTTCAGATGGCGGCCCTGGGGGTGGTGGCGTCGCTGGCGGTCGCGTCGGGATGGCCTGCGGCCCTGGTGTTGCTCCCAGCCTTCGGTCTCGCCGTTCGGGAGGTCGTCAGCGCCGTGCTGCGCAAGCGGTTGGTTCCCCTCGCCCTCGCCGGCTTCGCGGTGACGTCGGTGAGCTGGCTCGTCCTCTCGCGGCTTGAGTGGACGCTCTTCGCGACGCCCGAGCCCATCGTGAAGCTCACCGCGGTGCACTTCACCTTCGCCGGTGTGGGCTCGTTGTCGTTGGCGGCGCGCGCGGTCGAGGCCCGGCCGGTGGCGCTGCGTCGGTGGGCCGGCCTGCTCTTGATCGTCGCGCCGCCGTACACCGCCGTGGGCTTCATCACGAAGCAGCCGCTGTTTCAGGTGGGCGGCGCGGTGCTGATGTCGGTCGGCGTGTTGGCCGTTGCGATGTTCCAGCTGCAGGAGGCGGGGCGGCGTGAGGGGCGGGTGCGGTGGCTCCTCCTGGCCTCGGCCGCCTCACCCTGGATCGCGATGGGACTCGGGGTCGCCTGGGCCGCGAATCAGTACTGGCCCGGTGTCCCCGCGCTGTCCGTGCCTGACATGGTGCCGACGCACGGCGCGCTCAACGCCTTCGGTTTCGTGCTGGGTGGCCACCTCGCGTGGTGGTGGGCCGACCGGGGCTACTGAAGCGTCACCTCGAGCGCCCACGTCATCGTGCCCGCGGTGTACCGGGAGACGATCAGGAAGACGCTGCGGGTGCTGGTGCTGGTGTTCCGCCAGGTGAGGACCTCCTCCATGCCCGACGAGCCGCGATCGGCCGAGGCCAGACAGTCGGCGATGGCCGCGCAGCGGGAAGCCGGGCCCTCGATCAGGTTCAGCACTGCGTCGGAGCTGGGATCGGGCACCGCTCGCGCCGTCAGCAGCTGGTTGGGCGCGACCGAGGCGACGTAGAGCCGATCGGCCCCCGAGGAGGCCCGGCACATCGCGCCCGGGAGCGCGTACTCCCGCAGGTAGCCGGTGAGCGACTGGTTCATCAGCGAGGCGCCGCTGGCGACGGCTTCTGCGTTCTCACAGACGTCGCCGGCGGCGAGCGGCGAGGTCGAGGTCGACAGCGAGAAGCCCGTCTCGGTGTCCCCCGCGAAGTACGAGCCCACCACCACGAAGACCGGCTGCGGCTGGCTGGTGCCGTTGGTGATGGTCGTCGTCTCCGGTCGGCCCCGGGTGGCAGCATCGACCGCAGCCAGGCAGCGTCGCTGCGCGCTGTCACAGGCGCTCGCGGGCCCCTGGATGATGGAGAGCACCGGGTCGAACCCAGCGTCAGCCGTCGGCGTCACCGTCACCGAGAAGCGCTGCCCCGGCGGCGCCTGGGCGAGGTACGCGCGGTCGGGCCCGCTCGAGGCCTGCGTGCAGTCGTAGTCGCGCTCGAAGGTGAGGCCCCCACCGCGCAGCGACTGGCCGGTCAAGCCCGTCGCAGGCAGCGTCGTCATCGCGGTGCTGCACACGTCATCTGGTGTGGGCGTGTTGGTCGTGAGGCTCAGCGCGAACGTGCCGCCGAGGCTCGAGGAGCTGTCGATGATGGCGAACGCCTCGGTGGCCGATGGACCGGAGTTCACGAAGGAGACGGTGCGGGTGGCCGTCGAGGGGCCGGAGGCGGCCACGCAGGCTCGCGGCTCGACCTCGCACGCCGCCGCCGTTCCAGCGACGACGCTCAACGACGGCGAGAACCCACCGTCGGGGGCGAGGGTGACGCGCGCGCGCTGCCCCGCCGCCACCGTGAAGCCATAGACGTGATCGGCATTGAGGGTGCCCGAGCGCGCGCAGCTCGTCGTCCCGCCGGACTGGTAGTCGTTGCCAAAGCCAGCGGTCGTCCCGGCCACCGGAGCGCCTGTGGTGAGGGCCAAGGCGTTGAAGCAGGCATCACCAGGCAGTGGGTCGGACAGCGTGGCCGTCAGGTCGAACGTGCCACTGGTGCCCGCGAGGCTGTCGACGAGCACGTAGACGCTGGCGGCGCTGGTCGACCGGTTCGTCCACCGCACGACGTCCGGCAGGCCGGGGTTCGTCAGCTCGCTCGAGGCCACGCAGCGCGCCGCACCCGTCACGCAGTCGCCGAGGCTGCCGATGAGCGACACCGACGTATTGAGCTGCACCGTCGGTGTCACGGTGACCGAGAGCTGCTTGCCGGCCGGGACCGACACCTCGTACACGCGGTCGGGACCGTTCCCGGGGCTGCCACAGCCAGGTCCAAGCCCGTAGTCGTTCGCGAACCCCGTCAGGGCTTGGGCCCCGAGGACCTGACCGGGAGTCAGCGGCGCCGCGCCAGCGCAGTCGTCCCCGCGCGGCGAGGACGAGAGGCTCGTGGTGAGCGTGAAGCCGGTGTCGGCGTCATCGGGCCCCAGCGCGCCGACGAGGAGGAAGACGTCTCGTGCCGTCGAGTCCCGGTTCACCCAATCGAGCTGCTCAAGCTGCCCGGCCGACTGGCTGTTCGATCCAGCCAGACACGTCACCTCGGCCGCCGCACACGCCGACGCAGGCCCCGCGACGAGGTTGATCGTGGGGTCGAAGGTTCCCCCGTCCATCATCGGCGTCGCGATGGCCGTCAGGCGCTGCCCGGCTGGCACGGTGACGAGGAACGCGCGCTCGGGCCCATCGGAGCGCCGACAGCCAGGGCCGACCGCCACGTCGCGCGTGAAGCCCGACAGCGTCAGGGCAGAGAGGGTGCCCGGCATGACCCGGGTGGCCGTCTCACACTGATCGCCCGAAGGTGGCGGCGCGAGCGTCACCGACAGCTCGAACGGGCCGTCGTGGCGAACGCCGGTGTTGGGGCTGGGGGCGCTGAAGAACGAGTCGACGACGAGGAAGACCTCCCTGGGGGTGGCGGTGCCATTGGTCCAGGCGAGGCGCTCCGGGCGGCCGTCGACGTCGGCGCCGGCAAGACAGGCGGCGAGCGGCCCGGCATCGGGCAGACAGTTGAGCGCCGGCCCGGAGACGAGCAGCAACGCGGAGTCGTACGCGAGCCCACCATCGGACGGTGTCGGCTTGAGGGTCGCCGCGAGGCGCTGGCCGGGCGGAACGGTCAGGGCGTAGACGACGTCGGGTCCAGCGGCGGCGAGCCCGGTGCACTCGAGGGTGACGTCGGCCTGCGCGCCCACCGTGGTGCCCAGCACGGTCGTCGCGCCACTGAGCGGAATCGGCGCCGCACAGCTTTCGCCGGGCAGGCCACTTCCGGCCGAGCCGCCCGCAGCGCTCCCACCCGCGGTCACACCTCCGGAGCTCCCACCGGCCGCCGCTCCACCACCGACGGAGCCGGCGCACTTGCCGTCGAGGCACGTCTGGCCCGTCGGACACTCCGCGCTCGTCCGGCAGCCGCCCACGGTCGGCGGCGAGCAGCCCACGAGCCCCAGCAGCAGGAGGAAGGCGACCGCGGCCGAACGCGACGCGCGCCCAGTTCGGCTTCGACTCACGATGGGGCTCCTGCGACGACCACGGGGGGGTGCCTGTAACGCGGCTGGTGGTCTGCGGAAAGCCCCCATGGGGGTCCGCGGTCCCTCACGGGGAGGCGCCTCCGATGAGGAAGCCCAGGCGCGCCTGCGCCAACACCCCGCCCGTCAGTTGGCTGAAGGTGTCAGCGCGATCCAGCAGAGGCTGGGGCTCGAGCGGGGCCACCAGGGCCAATTCGGGGAGGACCTGCACGGCCGAGGAGATGCGGATGGACAGGCCGATGCTCCCACCCACGGCGAGCACCCGGCGCGCGGGCTCGGCGCGATCCGCCGGGAGCGACCCGAGCACGTGGAGGCGCGGGCCCAGGATGAGCTGATGCCGTCCCAGGCGCAGCCCGAGCAGCAGCGGGAGTCCGAGGTTGATGATCTGCCCCGTGATGGCGAGCCGCGAATCGACGCGCAGCTGGCCCGCGAGGTGTGGCGCGAACGAGACGATGAACGGCGACGATCGCGGGGTCACCATCAGCTTGGCCTGCAGCTCGAGGCCCGATTGGCCCAGCCGTGCGCCGAGATCGAGCCGGTCGAGCGCCCCGTAGCGCACCGAAAAATCGGCGGCTGGAGACACCGCCACCGCGCGCGTCGATGGGTCGACGAGCCCCGCCACCCCCGGCTCGATGCCCAGTTGCAGCCGCCCCGCTCCGAGCGTGTCCGCCGTCTGAACGGATGACAGCGACACGCACCCCATCGCACTCAAGGCGACCCACGACAGTCCACCGGCGAGGCGCGTCACCACGATTGCGGATTGTGCCTCGAAATGACGCTAGGGTCGCGCCCAGCCGATGAGTGACGACGTCGTCCAGGTGTGGGTGCGTACCGAGAAGGCGCAGGTGTTCGGCCCCTTGTCGCCCACCACCGTCGAGCTGCTCGTCGACAACGGTGTCGTCGCGGGGCGTGTGCAGGTCTCGCTCGACGGGGTGAACTACGTCTTCCCCGGGCGCATGCCGGGCATTCGCATGGTCTTCCCGAAGGAGTTGTGGGGCGACCAGGTGCTGCCACCCACCGAGCTCGACGATGCGTGGTCGAAGGTGTCGGCGCCACCCCCGCTGCCGGGTGCCCCAGCGCCCGCAGGCTCCCCTCGCGCAGGGCCTGGGACCGTCCCGGGTGGACCGGTGGCGGGTCCAGGCGCGGCGGTTCGAGCGGGGCCCGGCGGGCCGGTGGCAGGCCCGGGAGCGCGGGCGCAGCAGCAGCAACGGCCGCTCAACCTGGCGCAGGCCGCAGCCCAGGCTCGTGCCCAGGCTCCCGCCGCGCGCCCGAAGGCGCCACAGATGCCGCAGGTTCGAGCCGAGCCGACGACCCTCGAGGCTTCGCTGTTCGACGATGTCCCCGCCAGTTCGCCGTCGCTGAGCGCCAGCAGGCCTTCGCAGAGCGCGAGCGCGCCGTCGGGTGCTCGCGCGGTCGCGCCGCCACCGCCACGGCCCGCCCCGGCCAATGCCGCCGCCGCGGCCGCCTCGAGCCCGCCGATGTCATCAGCGCCGTCGTCCTTCGCGGTCGCGCCGATGGAGTCGATTCCCGCCAGCGGCGCGGTGCGAGACGTCAGCCCACAGCGCCTCTACTTCCTGGCGGCGGCCCAGGCCGTCACCGGCCTGTTGACGCTGCAGTTGCCGGATCGCGCGCTCCTCATTCACTTCCGCAAAGGGAGCCCCGACTCGGTCGACTCCACGCACCCCGAAGATGCGCTGGCGACGTGTCTCCTCCGCCGCAACGTGGTGACGCCCGATGCGCTCGGGCAGGCCCAGCGGGAGGGCGCGCGCTTCGGCGGCGAACTGCTCCCGGCGCTCTTCGGCCTGGGACTGGTGAACCCGAACGCCGCGCTCGAGGCCCTCTCGCAGCGCGCTGGCGGCATCATCGGGCAAGCGCTCGTCGCCTCCGACGGGTCCTTCACGTTCCAGGCGGTCGACCTGCCCGCGCACAAGGTGATGCCAGCCGGGCAGAAGTGGCAGGTCTACACGGAGCAACTCCGCCGCATGCCGGTGCTCGAGGTGCGGGCGAGGCTCCACTCGGCCCTGGATTTCCCGGTGATGAAGGCGAGCGGCAACGTCCCGGTGACGGAGCTTCGGCTCACGCCCCAGGAGACCCGCGCCTACGCGCTCATCGACGGTACGCGCACGCTCAACCAGTTGTTGCAGGCCAACGCGCCCGAGGCGGAGGCGGCGCTGCGCGTGGCCTACATGCTGTACCCCTGCGACCTGGTGTCGTTCGCGGGCACGGTGGTGAAGACGCAGGTCCCGCAGCGTTCGGCGACCGCGGCCGCACCTCCGCCGGGTCCCCCGCCTGGCGCGAGGCCCATGGTCACGCCGCAGCAGGGCACCGCGGCTGTCCCTGGAAACCCCGCGATGCCGAAGGCGCCGACCTATCCGGGTGCGAAACCCCCGGAGGGCGCGCCGGCCCCGGCTCCTGCAGCGGCTCCACGCCCGGTCGTGGCGCCAGCGCCTGCGGCGCCGCCTCGTCCCGTCGTGACCGCACCGATCGTCGCTGCGCCGGCGATGGCGCCTCCGGTGATGTCGGCCGCGCCCGCACCTGCACCACGGGCGCCCGCACCCGCGCCCGCGGTGACGCAGAACTTCAACGCCGAGATCAAGAAGCTGCAGGACCTCGCCGTGAAGATGAAGACGCAGAACCACTTCGAGGTCTTGAGCGTCACCCGCGAGGCCCCGGCGAACGCGGTGAAGCTCGCCTACTTCAAGCTCGCGAAGGACCACCACCCCGACACCGTGCCGCCTGGCGCCCCCGAGGCGTTGTCGAAGGCAAAGGCCGACGTCTTCGCCCGCATCGGCGACGCGCACCGCACGCTGTCGGATGAGGCCCTGAAGAAGGACTACATCGCCGAGCTCGACGCCGGTGGCGCTGGCGAGAAGATCGACGTCTCGAAGCTGTTGCAGGCGGAGGAGCTGTTCCAGAAGGGGAAGCTGTTGCTCCAGGCGCGCAAGTTCCCCGAGGCGGTGAAGCTCTTCGACGAGGCCATCGCCTTGAACGCCGAAGATCCAGAGTTCGATGCGTATCGTGGCTACGCACGGTTCTTCACCTTCCCCGACAAGAAGGTGGGCCAGACCGAGGCGATGAAGGACATCACCAACTGCCTCAAGCGCAACCCGAGCGTCGTCACGGCGCACTTCTTCCAGGGAATGATGGCAAAGGTCGTGGGCGATCTGCCCGCGGCGAAGAAACACTTCACCCAGACGGTCAAGCTCGACCCCAAGCACATCGATGCGCAGCGCGAGCTTCGCCTGATGAAATAGAGGAGTCCTCGTGGCGCTCACCGGAAAACAGCGGCGGTACCTTCGTTCTCTCGGCCATCACCTCCACGCAGTGGTGCAGGTGGGCGACGGCGGCGTGACCGACGGCGTCGTCGCGGCGACGGCCCAGGCGCTCGAGGATCACGAGCTGGTGAAGGTGCGCATCGCCGACGACCGCGACGGCCGGGAAGGCGCCATCGAAGCGCTCTCGGGCGGCACGGGGTCCGAGGTGGCGCAGGTGTTGGGGCGAACGGTGCTGCTCTTCAAGCGGCACCCGAAGAAGCCCAAAATCCGCTTCGACGGGGAAGTGCTCCCGAAGACCGGAGACGAGCGCTCGCCGAAGCAACGCGTGGCCGCGAAGAAGAAGCCGGCTCGACGCGCGGTGCGGCGGCGTGATTGACACGAGCCCGCGAAGGAGCGGCCAGGTCGACTGGACGCCAGTGGTCCGGGGAGGCAGCAACTTCTCGACTCACCGCATCCGAGCGCGGCCTGGTGCTCCGAAAGACGTGGAAGACGTGGTGGTGGGGCGCCTTTGGCCTCTTCGGAGGTCTCAGCCCTGCAGTTGCTTGCTGAGGGAGTCCACGAGGGCCAAACCGATCATCCGTTGACTCGTCGCGGCGGACTCCGTAGCCCGCGCTTCTGTGCCGGCCGAACGGTGGGGACAAGCGCTGCGGTTCCGGCTCGGGCTCGAGGGCCTCCGTCGTCCCATCGAAGCGCTCGGGCTCGAGCAGCACGGCCGGGCGCTGTTGGTGTTCGCGCACCCGGACGACGAGATCAACGCGGCCGGGTTGGTGCTTCGCCTTCGCGCGGCGGGCGTCGAGGTGGACCTGCTGGTGCTCACCGACGGCGCCGCCAATCCCTGGACGGACGCTGCGGTGGTGGGCGGGCGGAGCCAGTTCGAGTGCCGCGCCGAGGAGCTCCGGGCCTCGAAGGCGCTGTTGGGTCTCCAGTCCCTCCGAATGCCGGGACTCCCCGATTCGAAGCTTTCGTCCCACCTGTCCGAGGCCGTCACGCTCGTCTCCCAGGCCCTCTCGGAGCGCCCACCCGGCCTCGTAGTGACCTTCGACGCGAACGGCATCAACCGGCACCCCGATCACGTCGCGGCCCACCAGGCCGTGCGCAGGGCCCTCCAGGGCCGCGTGGAAGGCCCCGCGCTCGCGATGCTGCTCCCCCCACCCCCGTTCTCGCTGGCCCTTGGCGCGGGTTTCCGGTGGCTCCAGCAGCCCACCGTGGCCACCTTGACGCTCACCGACACCGAGCGGGAAACGAAGGCACAGGTGTTCGACGCGCATCGCTCGCAGTGGCGCACGTTGCGGCTGCTCACGGCCGGTTTGTCGCCCCGGGTGTTCTTCCGGCTCTTCCCGCACGAGTGGTTCCTCTGGCTCGACCGGTCTGAGGCCGTGGCGTGGGCGAACGACGAGGCCGCGTCATGATGACCTGTGCGCTGCTCCTCGCGCTCGCGCAGACGCCCACGACGGATGATTCGCCCGAGGCGCGTCGGGGGATCGGCTTCGGTGACCGGCTGGTGCTCGACGGTGACGCGCTCGATCAGCTCCCGAGCACTGGATCGATCTCCAACGTCGTCTCGCGGGTCTTCCTGCCGGCGCTCTCGTCGGCCGAAGAGTCGATGGGCTTCTCCGACATCGAGCCCGAGCGCTTCACCCTCGTCGGCGACTCCGCCCTGTGGAACGAGTGGCGGCTCGACGACTTCAACCTGACGGATCCGCTCTTCGACGGCGCGGCGGCCTTCAAGGTGCCCTGGCTGTTCCTCTCGGCCATCGAGCTCCAGCACGCCGAGTCGGCCCGGCACACGTTCGGCGGCGGGGTGCGGTTGTCGACCCAGCCGCGACCGGGAAGAGCGCTCCGTCACGCGCGGGTCTCGTTCGGGTTCGGCGGCGTGGGTGGCACGACTCCCGGCGCGGAGCCCCTCTCCGACTTCATCACCACGAAGCACGCCCGTAACCGCGCGGTGAAGCCCGAGGAGGATCGCCGCCGCTTCCTCGGACGGATCCAGGCGAGCCTGCTGGACGAGTCGGTGGTGGGGCCCGTGGTGGTGCGCTCGGCCCTCGAGGTGGATGGCGCCCTGCGACGGCACCAGTCGTTTCCCTCGTTCGAGCGGGAACAGGCGGGTCAGCCGTTCGACGAGCGCACGCTCCGGGTGTCGGGCATCGCCGAGGTGACGCCGCGCGAGGGTGACTGGCGGCTGCTCGCGTTGGCGGAGTACCGGTTTCGCGACAACCTGTTCACCGAGCGGCGCTTCTCCCGTGACGAGACGCTGCGCCAGTCGAGCGGAGGCGTGCTGGTGGGCTTCTCCCGCGGAGCCTTTCGAGCGGCGTTGACCTTCAAACACGACGGCCTGGCGCCGGTGACGCCGGGCTTCTCGCGGGAGATCCTCGATCTCGACGGCGAAGGACACTTCCCGTTCGTCCCGACGGGCACGATGAACTCGACGCGGCTCGAGCTGCGGCACCGGGTGCTCGACTTCTATGCGGCGAGTGACACGCGGGTGCTGGCCTGGTCAGGAGGCCCGGCGCGCGTGCACCCGCTCACCTTCGAGGGCGTGCCCTTTGGCCAGTGGGCGCTCGAGTCGCGGCCCACCGTCACCGTCATCGGCTCCCACCGCATCGGCTACCAGCGCACGTTCACCGCGGGCCGCTTCGAGCTCGCCGTCGACGGGTACGGCGTCGTCAACCATGGCGCCGCGCTCGCGTTTCCCGACGTCGGGGCCGAGGTGCAGGGGCTCCTGCGCGCGGCGCCGTGGTTCCAGCCGTTCCTCTCCATCGGCAAGACGCCGATCTCCCTCACCTCCCAGGGTTCGCTCTCGTTGACGCCAGGCTTCATCAACGCGGTCCAGCGCACCGAAGACGGCCGCTTCGTGCAGGGCGTGGGCGGAGAGCTCACCTCCATCGACCCGCGTCTCCACGGCGCGAGCCTGTACTCGGCGTCCTTCGGCATCACGAGCCGGCTCGGCCCGGCGTGGAAGGTGACGGTACAGGGCATCGCCAAGGCATGGCACGGCCTCTCGCGGCTCGTGTACGACGGGCCCACCGACTCGCTCGGGGCGTTCAACATCGATGGGTTCTTCTTCTTGAATGGCTCGCCGACGCGTTACCGGTTGGTGAACGATCCCTTCCGCGAGACGCCGTTTGGTGGCCAGGTGCAGCTCGAGGTGGCGCGCCTGCCCGACGAGAACGGCTTCTTCTCGGCAGGCTTCTCAGCGGCGAACTTCTTCGGCTACCCGGCGTACGGAAACGGGGCGTACGGCAACGACATCGGCCTCATCGACTGGCTCGGCGCGAACCCGAACGCGCGGTACCGGAGCCTCTCGAACACCGACGCCGATCGCGCCTTCATCCTCAAGGTGGTGGGCGGCCGCCGGTGGTGGCAACGGCTGTGGACGACCTTCGCCATCTTCTTCAAGGATGGGCAGCCCTTCGGCTTCTTCGACGCGCGCACGCAAGACGGTCAGGCGGTGCTGCGACGGAACTCGAACCGCGGTTCGGCGATGCAGATCTCCTCGCCGCTCATCGGCTGGCGCGAGGACTACCAGATCGAGGTCGACCTCCGCGTGGCGTACGACGTGCCGCTGACCGCAGGCTGGACGCTCCGGGCTTCGGCCATCGTGGCCAACGTGCTCGACCTGGGGAACGAGGTGAGCGAGCGCCACGGGCCGCCGTTCGATCGCTCCACGCTCGAGATGCAGCTCCCGCGCAGCATGGCCCTCACCGTCGAGCTCCTCGACCAACCACGTCAGAGCGCCGTCAGAACACCCTGAATCCATTTCGGAAATCTCTGGTGAATGCTCCCGGCGGGGGTGACGTCAGTGTCATGCCTGCCGCGACATTCGCGTCGGCACGAGGAGGTTTGCCACGATGGTGCGAGTGCTGACGGGACTGTCCCTGCTGGTGTCGATGGTGGCGATGGCGGACTCGATGCCGTTCGCGCCGGGCGAGCAGTCCTCGTACGAGGTGAAGTTCCTCGGAGTGCCGGCCGGGCTCGCGCAGGTGACGGTGGGCCTTCGCACGCAGCAGCAAGGGAAAGCGGTGTTGCCGCTGGTGTGCGTGGGGCAGACGACGTCGGTCGCGAACGTCTTTCAGATCAACGACCGCTTCATCAGCTACTTCGACCCGCAGACGAAGGCGCCCGTGGGGTTCGACTACTACGTCGACGAGAACCGCAAGCGGCGGCGGGAGCGGTTCCGCGTCGACGCCGAGCAGTCGCGGATCTTCGCCACCAAGAAGAAGGAGGGCGAGGGCCCCTACGACGTCACCTACGACGTGCCGGCCAACACGATGGATCTCGCGTCGGCCGCGTTCTGGTTGCGCTCGCGCGAGATCGTCGTGGGCGCGGTGCATGAGCTGCCCATCTTCACGGGCGCGCGCTGGTACCTGATGAAGGCGACGGTCGAGGGCCAGGAGACCATCTCCACGAAGCTCGGAACGCTTCCGGTGTACCGGGTGAGCATCACCACGGAGTTCCAGGGGGACGCGAAGACGAAGGGCAACGTCGTCGTGTACTACACGGCCGACGAGCGCCACCTCGTGGTGCGGGCGACGGCGGAGTTCGTCATCGGCTCCGTCACCGCCGACATCGTTCAGTACCTGCCGGGCAGCTCAGCGCTCTGAAGTGACCGCGCCGTAGTCCTCGACCCGCAGGGTGACGGCGCGCGCGAAGCCTCCCACGAACCGAATCGACACCACCGCGAGCCGCGCCGGGGTGAAATCTGGCAGCTGCGCGTACTGCTCGGCACCGGGCGTCTGCGCGACGAACCGCTCGCGGGCCAGGCGTGCGTCGTCTCCAGTCAGAAACACCACCGCTCCCGAAAGGCTCACCCGCGCGCGATCCATGGGCCCGCCGCCGCCGCTCGTCTCCGAGGTCACGAGCAGCGAGGCCGCGGGTCGGGCGCGCAGGTTGCGGGTGTGCTCCGAGAGGCTCGAGAAGAGGAACAGCGGACGCCCGCTCCCGTCGTCGGCGAAGGCCACCAGCGTCGAGAGGGGACCGCCATCGTCGGCGAGCGTGGCCAGGGCGCCCTGATGCGTCGTCGCCACCAGCGCGCGCGCCTCCTCAGCGGCCTTCGACACGGGCGCCTCCCAGCTCCGAGGACAGCCCCGCGACGACCGAGGCCTTCGCGATGCGTTCGTACAGCTCCGCGCCGAACCACTGGCGCTTCGTTTCTCCGAGTCCCGCGCGGGCCACCTCGACGGGCTCGAGGTAGCCGAGGTACCCGTTCGAGAGCGCCAGCACGCGCGTGGCACCCGTGAGCGTCTCGAGCGCCTGCGCCGTGGCCCACGTCGGCTCCACCGGCAGCGCGAGGAGCGACAGGCACCCCAGCCGCACCATCATCACCTCGGCCTCCTGCTCGGCCGCGGCGCAGAGGGCGTTCTCGGCGACGGGGGTGACGGGCCAGGGACCCAGGCGAGACCCATCGGGGTGCGGCAGGGGCAGGTGAACCGTGGCGAGGCTCAAGCTCGGGCTGGCGCAGCCGTCGAGCAGGGCGCCCTGGCTCCGCGCACCACCCAGCGCCGCCGCGAAGCCCGCCTCGTCGTCCACGTTCGCGGTCGACGCGTTGCCCACCGCCGTCTGCAGCACGAGCGTCACCGGCCCATCGGTCTCCGACGAGGTCGAGACGAACCCCGGCCAGTCCGTATCGAGCGTCGTCCCGTGGCGTGGCGCCAGCGTCGGGTGCGCGGCGAGCAACACCCACCGCGCAAGGGGGGCCGTCTGTGCGCGGAACGTCACCTCGAGCCCGCGCGTGTCGGCGCCGTCACCACTTCGAGCACGCACGAAACCCTCGGTGGAGAACGAGCGCACCTCGAGCGTCGCGGGCGCTTTCGCGGCCCGGGCCTGCCTGATGGCGTCGCGGGCGGCGTCGACGAGCGCCCGTTCCATCGCGGCGTCGAAGGTGCCGAGCGAGGCCACCTGTGCGGCGAGGCGTCGATCGTACTGGCCGACCGACGCGTGGGTGTGCGTGGCGGTGACGAGGGTCGGCACGTCGCTCCCGTCACGAATCGCCGCCACCAGCGGCTGCGTCACCAACAGCAGCTCGAGGGAGACGATGGCGAAGGGTTGTCCGCCGACCTCCAGGAACGTCGCGCGCGCGTGCACCGGGTCGCCGCCGACGCTGTTCGACCGGAGCGGCGGAGAGCCTCCCACCGTGACACCTGCCGGCACGGCCACCGCCACCTTCGCCGCGCCGACGACGAGCGCGCCCCGAGCCTTCGTCACCCCACTGAGAATGGGCGCTCCGTCGGGCCAGACGCCGCAGCGGTCGGCGGTGGCGAACGCGAACAGGCCCACCAGCCCCACGCCCAGCACGCCGAGCCACCGCCGCTTCGTCACGCGCGGCACCTTTTCACGACTCTGAAAGAAACACGACGGGCCTGGCACCGTGAGGCGCCAGGCCCGTCGTCCGCACTGCATCGCCGGCCCGGTTCGATCGGCGCGAGCGCGGTCAGAGTTCTTCGTCAGTCGTTCATGTTCTTGCTGGCGCGCATCGGAGCGGGCGCGGCGGACGGCCCAGGCGAGGACTTCACCACCGGCGCGGGCGCGGCGGCCTTCGGGGCCGGCGCCGGCTTCGCAGCGACGGCGACGGTGCGGGTGGCGACCGGGGCGGGCTGGGCCTTCTTCGCGATGGGCTCGGCGACGACGGCCTTCGCCACGACGGCCTTCTGCGGCTGCATGACGGTGGGCGCGAGGCGGCCGGACTTCGGCGCGCGCTCGAAGGTGGCGAGGGCCTCACCGAGGACCGCGTCGAAGGCGGCGCGGGTCTTCGCGGCCGGCGTGAAGGGCAGGGTGGCGACGAAGGCCCGGTGGGTCGACTTCTGGAGCGCCGTGACGTCGAGCTGGCACCAGCGCGCGGTCTTGTCGCAGGTGAGGTTGGTGAAGATGTAGTGGAAGCCGCCTTCGCAGAAGGTGTCGCCACAGCTCTCGTTCATCTCGGTGGCGACGGCCGCGAGGCTCTTCGCGGAGATCTCGAACTCAGCCGCCGGCGCAGGCGCTGGGGCCAGGTCGAGCTCGGGCATGGCGGGGGCAGCGACGATGGCCTCGGCCTCGGGCTCCGGGACGGCGACGCGCTCGAGCGCGGCGATGGCTTCCGGCTTCGGCTCCACCGCGGCCTCAGGCGCCAGGGCGAGCGTGCCCATGTTCGTCGGGCACATCATGCCGGCGGTCTTGCGGGTGATGCCCATGGGGCCGCCCTCGTAGATGAAGCTCACTTCGTCACGAGTCTTCATGGCGCACGCACCGGCGAGGTGGTCGCGCGGGCAGGCCTTCTTCGCGTACGTGCCCGCGACCGCCCTGCACCCCAGCGCCTGCGGATCCTGATGCGACGGGTACTCGGAGCACGAGCCATTCGACGGGATATGGCAGGACGCAACGCCCTGGCGAATCGCGAAGAGGTCGGCCGGGTGGACGATCGCGGCGGGCTCCTCGGCGACGGCGAAGGGCGTGGGCTCAGCCTTCACGGCGCTGCCCTTCTTCGCCTTGAGCGCCGCGACCTTCTCCTTGAGCGAGAGCTTCTTCGCAGGCGCCTCGGCGACGGCCGGCGCGGGGACTTCCGGGTGCATCGCGGTGATGGCGAGGTCGAAGCTGAAGCCGCCCTTGACCGTGTAGCCGCTGACGTCCTTCACGCGCAGCGTGTAGGTGCCAGGCTCGAGCTCGACGCTCGCCAGCACCGGCTGACCGATGGACGAGTCGGCGTTGACGAGCTCTTCACCCGCCGCGTTCTCGAGGATGAGGTTCGGGTCGAGCTGCACCTTCTTGCCCTTCGCCGGCGTGGCGACGAGCTCGTAGGTGTCCTTGCGCGAGACGGTCCATTCGTAGCGCTCGCCCTCGGCCGACGAGACGCGGCCGCTGCAGGGCTTCACGGCGCCGGAGAGGGTCGACCTGCACGAGCCGCCGAAGCCGTGGTTCGGATCCGGGTCCGGCGAGGCGCCGGTGTCGACCGACGGCCCGAAGATCATCAGCGGAATCGACAACACCGCCGCCACGCCGCCACCGATGAACGAGAACTTCTTCTTCTTCTGGATGCTGCCCAGCAGGCCGTTGCGACCCCTGGCGCTGGCCATCATCGCGCGCCAGCCCGGCTTCACGAGCGAGGCCCCCTCGAGCTTGCCGAGGACGAAGAGCGAGCCTTCGACCGGCACGTACTTCTCCGAGGCCTTGAAGCCGATCGTGTACTTCTCGGAGTCGCTGATGACCGGCACGTCCCAGGTGAGCTGGCCGAACTGAATCTGCGAGGCCCAGCCGCGGCCGTTGAGCTCCTTCTTGAAGCCGTCCTTGTAGCTGTCGAAGTCAGCGCCCTTGGAGACGTCGACGCGGATCGCGCCGGAGCCGTCGTCGAGGCCGAACACCGCGCCGCCCTTGAGCGTGTCGAGCGTGTCCGAGCCCTTGACCGTCTTGGTGCCGTCCTGCGTCGTCTCGACCTTCTCCCACAGGCGCTCGATCTTCACCTCGAACGCCAGGCACGGCTGCTGCGTGCAGGGCGACAGCAGCGCCTGCGCGGGCGGAACCACCTTGCCCTCGGTCGACATCGCGCCCTTCGGATCGGGGCTCACCGGGTTCTTCGCGAGCTCACCCGTGGTCTTGAACGGCGCCGCGAGAATGCGACGACCCTTGAGGTGCTGAAACAGGCCGAAGCCGAGAACCGCGAGGCCGATGACAAGCAACAAGACGCCCATCTGGAGGCTCCAGTGAAGTGCCGCGCGTGGCGGCGGTGACGATGTGTGGTGGCGAGGGGAACCGCCCTCAGGTGCGGGAAGAACCCACCAGCCCACTCACGTGTGCACCAATTCCTTCATGGGTGTCTGGGGTGTTGACGGGCCGACCCAGGAACCAAGTGAGGCCGGGTGGTTAGGCGCCGACCGGCTCGGGATCTCATTCAGACTGGCTTCGGCTTCCGCGTGTTCGATATCGACATCGCAGCCGATGACAGCATCACGCAGGCCTACGACCTTCGACTCACGGAAGCCACTTTCGTCGCTGGCTCCTCCACGCAATCGAACTTCGATGGCTTGAACTCCATCACCTTCACCTTCAGCCGAAGGTGAACGAGCTGGGCTCCTGGCGTCACCCATGAGCCCAGTCGCTCCACCCGACTTCAGCCGTCGACCTTCTCGGTCTCCGGCGTGCCGTCGTCAGGCGCCGCGCCCCGACGGCGAGTTGGCCGATAGAAGCTGCGCACTCGCCGCCGCTGTCCAGGGAAGAGGCTGAGCAACGCGCCTTCGTTCTTCTGGAGCTGGCGGACCAGCGAAGTCCGGGCGAGCACTTCCTCGCCAAACGCCGCCGAGGCCGCCGTGCTCGCCTTCACGTAGGCCGTCTCGGCGTCGACCGCGGCCTTCGACAGCCGGAGCAACTCCTTCGAGTACGCCTTCGCCAGCTCAGCCGATCGCTTTTCGAGGACCTTCGAGATGCGCTCGACCTCTTCGTGCTGCTCAGCTCCGCGAAGGGAGACGACGGCCGACAGGCCATTGGGCAGTGCAGCGCGAAAGAGCGGGTGCTTGCGGTCCTTGTTGGTGGCCTTCTGCAAGTCGAGCTCGAACTGGCGCAGTGACTCGTCGAGTTCGAAGTCGGCGCGCGCCAGTCGAGCGAGCGCCACCACCCGCTTCGTCTCCGCATCTTCTGCGGCGTCCGCTGCGCTCTTCAGGTCAGCCACGACCGAAGTGACTGCACTGGCCAGGTGACCCGTGTCTTTGTCGGCCAGCAGCGCGGCACCGTGAAAAACTGCGTCTCGCCTCAGCTCGGCCGTGGCCGAATCCTCATCTCGAATCGCCATGTGTCCCCAACACGTTCCGCGGGCGCGAAATTGCGCCCGAGGTGGGCGGAACCGTAGTCAGGCCTCGCCGAATCGTCACCGAACGCGAGGGCGCACGGCTTCGAGACGCCAAACCGCATCCACCGTCGAGGCCGCGCTCGTTCTGGGCCTGGAGAACCGACTCCGAACCGGCCAGGTCACCACTCTGCAAGTGCAGAATGCCGCCACGACGGCCTCTGGCGTGGTTCTGCGGTCGGTCGGCGCCGCGCCCTCGGAACGCGTTCGTATTCTGCGGTCTCGGAGCGCACGGTGGGCTCGGAGCGCGACGGGCGCCGTCTTCCCGCTTGAAGCGCACCGGCCTTCCCGGCAGGAAGGGGCCGTGTTGCGACGCGTCATCTTCGTCCTGCTCCTGGGTTTCATGGCCTGCGGCATCAAGGGCCCGCCGCGTCCGCCGCTCGAGCGCGACGCGCCCGTGCCTCCTGAAGTCCCCGACGCGGGCTGCTGCCGGGAGGCGAAGTGAATCACTTCGAGGTCAAGGCAGGCGCGCTCCACTGCGAGGGCGTACCGCTCGAGCAGATCGCCCGCGGCGTCGGCACGCCCACCTACGTCTATTCCACGGCGACGCTCACCCGGCACCTGCGCGTCGTGCAGGAGGCCTTCGCCGCCGTCCCCACGCTCGTCTGCTACTCGGTCAAGGCGAACTCGAACCTGGCGGTCTTGAAGCTCTTCTCGAAGGGCGGCGCCGGCTTCGACATCGTCTCGGCAGGCGAGCTCGAGCGCGTGCGGCGCGCCGGTGGCGACACCCGCAAGGTGGTGTTCGCGGGCGTGGGCAAGACCGAGGCCGAGATGGTGGCGGCGCTGAAGGCCGGCCTGCTGATGTTCAACGTCGAGAGCGCCGAAGAGCTCGAAGCCCTCGCGCGGGTCGGCCAACAGCTCGGCGTGGAGGCGCCGTTCGCGCTGCGAGTGAACCCCGACGTCGACGCGAAGACGCACAAGTACATCGCCACCGGCCTCAAGACGTCGAAGTTCGGCGTTCCGTTCGACGAGGCGCTGTCGCTCTACGCGCGCTCGAAGAAGCTCAAAGGGCTCGTCGCGCGCGGGCTCGACTGTCACATCGGCAGTCAGCTCACCGACACGCGGCCCGTGCGTCAGGCGATGACACGCGTGGGCGGGCTGTACCGTGCGCTCAAGGCGAAGGGCTTTCCGCTCACCCACCTCGACGTCGGGGGTGGGCTCGGCGTCACCTACACGAACGAGGCTCCCCCCGGCGTCGCCGACTACGCGCAGGCCGTCATCGAGCCGCTCGAGGACACCGGTGCGACCCTCGTGCTCGAGCCGGGCCGCGTCCTGGTGGCCAACGCCGGTGTGCTCCTCACCCGCGTGCTGTACCGGAAGAAGACGCCCGCCAAACACTTCGTCATCGTCGACGCGGGCATGAACGATCTGCTCCGGCCGGCGCTCTACGAGGCGCACCACGACATTCGTCCGGTGGCGCCGCGCAAGGGCAAGAAGTCCACCGTCGAGATCGTCGGGCCGGTCTGCGAGTCCAGCGACGTGCTGGGGCATGGACGGCAGCTCGCGCCGCTGGAGCAGGGCGATCTGCTGGCCATCATGACCGCTGGCGCCTACGGCATGTCGATGTCATCGACGTACAACTCGCGGCCCCGGCCCGCCGAAGTGCTGGTGGACGACGACCGCGCGCGCGTGGTCCGCACGCGTGAGACCCTCACCGACCTGATGCGAGGAGAAACCCCATGATGAAGCTGTCCGGCTCGATGACGGCGCTGGCCACGCCTTTCAAGAACGGCGCGCTCGACGAGGCTTCGTACGAGTGGCTGGTGAACGATCAGATCGCCAATGGCACTGCGGTGCTCATCCCCATGGGTACCACGGGCGAATCCGTCACGATGACGGCCACGGAGCGCAAGCGCGCCATCGAGGTCTGCCTCAGGGCGAACAAGGGCCGGGTGAGGGTCTTCGCCGGCGCGGGGAGCAACAACACCGCCGAGTGCATCGAGTCGATGACGGTGGCCCGCGACCTGGGGGCCGACGGCGTGCTCATCGTGACGCCGTATTACAACAAGCCTACCCAGAGCGGTCTGGTGGAGCACTACCGGCTGCTGGCGAAGGCGCATCCCGGCTTTCCCATCATGGCCTACAACGTGCCGGGTCGAACGGGCGTCGACCTGTTGCCCGAGACGGTGAAGCGCCTGTGCGACGTCGCTGAAGTGATCGCGCTCAAGGAGGCCACCGGCAACGTGCTGCGCACCCTCGACGTCTACGAGCAGGTCGGCGAGCGCATGACGCTGCTGTCGGGCGATGACTTCGTGGTCGCGCCGTTCATCGCCGCGGGCGGCAGGGGCGTGGTGAGCGTCTCGTCGAACGTGGCGCCCCGGCTCATGGCCGACCTCGTGGCCGCCGCGCTCGCGAACGACACGAAGAAGGCGCGCGATCTGCAGCTGAAGCTTCAGCCGCTCCACCGGGCGCTCTTCGTCGAGTCGAACCCGATTCCGGTGAAGATGGCGCTCCACCTGATGGGTCGCTTCGGGCTCGAGATCCGCCCGCCGCTGTTCCCGATGACCGAGGCGAACACCGAGAAGCTCAAGCTCGAGCTGCAGAAGCTCGGGTTGGTGGCCTGACGCCATGTCCGCCGACGTTCGCACCGTCATCACCGGCGTCACGGGCCGCATGGGCCAGATGCTCGTCAAGCTCGTGCGCGACACCGAGGGGTTCACGCTCGCAGGAGGCACCGAGAAGCCGGGGCACGCCAGCCTCGGGCTCGACGTCGGGCTCGCCTGTCACCTCGGCCCGCTCGAGGTGCCCGTGGTCGCGTCACTCGAGGAGGCCTTGAACGCCGCCGACGCGGTCATCGACTTCACGACGCCCGAGGCCTCGATTGGACACGCGAAGGCCTGTGCGACGCGCGGCGTGGGCCTCGTGGTGGGGTCGACCGGCTTTTCGCCCGAGGCGAAGGCCGAGCTGGCCGAGGCCGCGAAGACGATCCCCATCGTGATGTCGCCGAACATGAGCATCGGCGTGAACCTCGTCATCGAGGTGGCGGCGCAGCTGGCCGCGCGCCTGGGCAAGGACTTCGACATCGACATCCTCGAGGCGCACCACCGGCACAAGAAGGACGCGCCGAGCGGGACCGCCCTGCGCCTGGCGGACGAGATCGCGAAGGCCTTGCAGCGGCGCCCCGAAGACATTCGCCCCTCGCGCGTGGGCGTCACCGGCGAGCGGCGCCGGGAAGAGATCGGCGTTCAGACGCTCCGCGGCGGTGACGTGGTGGGCGAACACACCGTGTACTTCTTCGGTGATGGCGAGCGCATCGAGCTGACGCACCGGGCGACGAGCCGGGAGCAGTTCGGGCGAGGGGCGCTGCGCGCGGCGCGGTGGGTGAAGGGCCGGGCCCCTGGCCTGTACGGCATGCGCGATGTCCTCGGGAGCTGACGTGCAACGATTCGGACGCATCGAGACGGCGCACGGCCCACGCTTCGTCGAGGTGGATCACGACCGCGTCC
The DNA here is from genome assembly GCA_044352295.1 of Myxococcaceae bacterium. Taxonomy (GTDB): domain Bacteria; phylum Myxococcota; class Myxococcia; order Myxococcales; family Myxococcaceae; genus Xiheimicrobium. The sequence continues at coordinate 14,115 of JBILEB010000067.1, read as the reverse complement.
ACGTCCTGGCCGACGCGCCGTGGACGACGCCGCATCGCACGGGTGACGTCGCACCGCTGGCCTCCGTTCGCTGGCTGGTGCCCACGACGGCCACGAAGGTGGTGGCGATCGGTCAGAACTACCGCAAGCACGCCGAAGAGATGGGCAAGGCGGTGCCAGTGGAGCCGCTCATCTTCATGAAGCCGATGACGGCCCTCAACGCGCACGGCGCACCCATCGTGATGCCGCCGGCGAGCCAGGAGGTCCACCACGAAGCCGAGCTGGCCCTCGTCATCGGGAAGACCCTCGCGCGCGCGTCCGAAGCCGAAGCTGCCGAGGCCCTCTTCGCCGTCACCTGCTTCAACGACGTGACGGCCCGCGACATCCAGAAGCGGGAGATCCAGCACACTCGCGCGAAGAGCTACGACACCTTCGCCTGCTGCGGCCCGTGGATGGTGCGCGGCCTCGATCCCTCGGATCTGCAGGTGACCTGCCGGCTCAACGGCGAGCTCAAGCAGTCGGGTCGTACGAGCGACATGGTGCACTCGCCCGCGAAGCTCGTGTCCTTCATCTCGCACATCATGACGCTGCTGCCCGGTGACGTGATCTCCACGGGGACGCCGTCGGGCGTGGGCCCGATGAAGGCAGGCGACATCGTCGAAGTGGAGATCGAAGGCATCGGCGTCTTGTCGAACCCGGTGACGCGGTGACCGAGCGGGTCTTCGTGGCGCTGGGCTCCAACCTCGGAGACCGGCCCACGAACCTGTCCGAAGCGGTCACGCGAATGCGGAGGCTGAACGGCACCGAAGTGCTCGGCGTGGCGCCCGTGCTCGAGACGCCTGCGATGCTCCCCGTGGAGGACCCGACCCCGCAGCCGGCCTACCTCAACACCGTCGCCGAGCTGACGACCACGCTGGAGCCGCTCCCGTTGCTCCGCGCGCTCAAGCAGCTCGAGCAGGATCTGGGCCGCGTCGTCACCACCCGCTGGGCGCCGCGGGTGATCGATCTCGACCTCGTCCTCTACGGCGAGCGGGTCGTCACGATGGAGGAGCTCGTGCTCCCGCACCCCGGGTTGATTTCGAGGCGCTTCGTCCTCGAGCCGCTGCTCCATCTGGCGCCGCACCTCGCTCACCCGGTGACGGGCGTGCCCTTCGCCGAGTCCTTGCGCCGCCTTGTGGGAGCGTGACGACTCTCCTCAGGGGAGTGCGCCAGGCCCGAGCCCCTCCACTGTCTCCATGCGCGAGGTGGTGCTCGGGGGCGGCGTGACGGTGGACGATCTGTCGAGCGCCGAGCGTCCGCCGCCTTCCTCGCGCTCTTCCTGCTCGGCCTCACGGCCACGAAGCGCCTCGTGCTCTCGACGCGCCTCGTGCTCTCGACGCGCCTCGACCGCCAGCTCGCGCTGCTGGTCGTGGTGATGCTGACGTCGCAGCTCGTGCACCGCGCCATCGGCTTCACCTTCGACGAGCCCGTCACCGTGCTGCTGACCCCGCGTCGCAGGACGGCTCTACAGGCCCAGCTCCGCGATGAGGCGGCCGTCTTCCACCTTCACGGCCTTGAGCAGCATGCGCGCGGAGTTGTTCCGTTCGACGCGGTGAATCGGCACGGTGGGCAGGAACGTCTGCGCGACGTCAGTCACCAGGCCGAACACCTGCGGCTGGTTCGCCGTCGGGAGCCCCGGCACCTCGAAGGCGACCACCTCTGGCGCGTCGAGGAAGAAGACACCGTCGTCACTCTGGTAGCGGAGCTTCCCGCGCACCGACAGCACGCCCTCGAGCCGCAACACCGCGACGCCCACCGAGGCGCGGAGCTTGAGCCCCACCTTGTCCGAGCCGCCCTCGAGCTGCACCTTCGGCTCCGCCAGCTCCATGAAGAGCACGCTCGCCTCGCGCTTCACCGGAAAGCCCTTCGCCAGCTCGCGTTCGAGCTGCTCCGGGCCCAGCACCACGTTGAGGCGGCCCGGCGCCGCGCAGCCCCAAAGCCCCAGCAGCACCACCAGCGACATTCGTGTCGTCATCGCGCCGCGCCTACCACGCCGCGCTCAAGAACGCCTGACCCCCTCGCTTTGGCCCACAGCCGGTGTGTGCCGCCGCGGCGTGCCTCCAGCCCGAGGCGTTCTGCAACGCCGGCACCTGTGGCAGCCGCCCCGTCCAGCGGTGACGCGAACGGGTTGAAGCGTTCGTCCCAACCGGTGATAACTGCCTGCCCATGCCGGTCTGGTCGTTCGCCCTCGCGTTGAGCCTCACCCAGTCGCCCCCCGGCGCGCCGAGCCCCGAAGAGCTGCTCAAGAAGCTCGACGGCACCCCGGGCCTGCAGGACCGCGCCAAACCGTTTGAGATCTCCGCGTCACTGACTCGGCTGTATTTCAGTCAGGGCCGGCACAAGGACGCGCAGCTGTACGCAAAGGACGCACTCGCCACCGCGAAGCCTGCCCTCGACTTCTACGCGGAGCAGAAGAAGAAGCTGGGCGCCCAGAAGCCCGCCGCCGCCGCCGGCTGCACCCCCGAGAAGCCCAAAGACGACAACCTCGCCAATGGCCTCGAGGTGGCCCGCGCGTTCGCGGCGGCGAAGAAGATCCCGGCCGCGGTGGCCTGTGCACGCAGGGCCCTCACCGGTGTGGCCGACCTCATGCTGCTCCAGGGGCACCTCCACTTCGTCCTGAAGGATCTCACCGCCGCCCGCGCGACCTACGAGGACGTGCTGGTCCGCTTCGACGACGTACCCGATGCTCTCTACGCCCGCGGCGCGCTGACGGTGGATGAGCGGCCCGACGACGTGAAGGCCCTCGAGGCCGCCGTCGCCGACCTCGATCAGTTCCTCACGCGGGCGGCCCAGTCTCCGAAGGCCCGCCACGCGAAGTCCTTGCGAGATCGTGCCGCCGCGGGCCTCAAGGCCGGCGGGCTCTCGAAGCTGACGCCCGTCGCCGCCGCCGAGCCGCCGCCCGCGCCCGGCATGCCGGTGCTCGATCCCGCCACCATCGCGGCGTTTCAGAACGCGCCGAAGAGCGCCGACGCCGATGCGCGCTACGCCAGGCTGATCGAGGACGGCGAAGAGGCGCTCGCGACGGGCCGGTATCAGGAGGCCCTCGACGGCTTCAAACAGGTCATGCCCTACCAGCCCGACAACCCGCGCCTGCGCGCCGCCATGGCCTGGTCCCTCGTGAAGCTCGGCAAGCCGATGGCTGACAACGTCTGGCGAGTGGCCACGCAGCGCCCCGAGGCGGTGGATGCGCTGGGCGATCGGCTCAAGGCCAAAGGTGATGTCGCTGGAGCGAAGGCAGTCTGGAAGCGATTGGCCGAGTCGGTCCCGGAGTACGCTCCGAAACTGGAGGCAAAACGATGAAGCGCATGCTGCTGGTGGTTCCCCTCGTCGTCGCGGCCCTCGCCTGCGAGCGGCCCGACATGAACGTTCAGATGACGAGCCGCGGAGAGCTGCGCATCGCGGTCCCCGACGCAGGTATGCCTGCCTTCGAGGCCAGCCATGCGTTCGGCAACGTGAAGAAGGGCGAGAGCGGCGTGGTGACCTTCCAGGTCGTCAACACCGGTGAGGACCCGCTCGATATTCGCAGCTTCAAGATCGAGACGGCCGCCACTGACAGCGGGGCGTTCTTCGTCAGCGGCGGCACAGGCGCGCTCAACGTGGGAGTCAACCGCACCTTCCGTGTCACCTTCACCCCGGTGCGTGAAGGTGCGTACACCGGCGCGCTGGTGTTCGAGACGAACGCAAACTCCGAGCGCGCGCGGCTTTCCATGTCTGGCGCCGGCACCCCGTAGTTCGGCCGCCGGTTTGCATCATGTTGGCCCGTGGCAGCGTTGCGGGTCATCAGTGTGACGGGTGGGAAGGGCGGGGTGGGGAAGTCGCACCTCGTGGCCAACCTCGGCGTCGTGGCCGCGCGGCGTGGGCTCCGATCGGTCGTCATCGACGCTGACGCCGGGCTCGCCAGCGTGCATGTGCTCTTCGGGCTCGAGGCGCCGCTTCATGTCGGTGACGTGCTCGATGGGGCGACGCTCGATGAGGCGCTCCTGCGTACTCCGCATGGCTTGTCGATCCTCCCAGCCGCGAGTGGCGAGCGATCGCTGACGTTCCTCGCCCAGAGCCAACAGCTGTTGTTGCGGGAGCTGTGGGATGCGCTGGCCGAGCGCTTCGACGTCATCCTCATCGACTGTCCTCCGGGCCTGCACCGCGATGCCTTGTTCGCAGCGGCGTCGGCGGAGCGCGTGGTGCTGGTCGCCACGCCCGAACCCACCAGCCTCATCGACGCCGCGACGCTCGCGCAGACGCTCCACGCCGAGACCGCCGTGCGAACCGTCGACGTGGTGGTGAACGGGACGCGCTCGGAGAAGCAGGGCCAGCTCGCCTTTGGCCGGCTCCAGGGCCTCACCGCGACGGCGCCGTCGCCGCGCCTGGCCTACCTGGGATCGTTGCCGGACGATCACAACGTTCGCCGCGCCGCGGCCCTGGCTCGGCCGCTGGTGACGCTCGCGCCCTCGAGCCCTGCCGCGCGCGCCGTGGAGCGCCTCGCGGTCGAGCTCTTCGACGCCGAGCCCCGGCCGCTGGAGCACGTGGGCGGCGCCGTCATAGGGGTCGAGCGTCGGCTTCGCGAGGCCGGCGCGTCATCGCCGACCCAGCCGGGTCCACACACCCCGGGGCGCTGGGCCTCCTGACGGGGGACTGCGCCCGGCACAGCCACTGCAAAGGTTTTCAGCCATGCGAATCCTCGTGGTGGACGACAGCAGGGCGATGCGATCACTGGTGTGCCGGGCGCTCAAGGCCGCGGGCTTCGAGCAGCTCGCCGAGGCGGGCAACGGCGCCGAGGCGCTGGCCTCCTTGCAGGCCCAGCCCTTCGACTTCGTGCTCACCGACTGGAACATGCCCGAGATGGATGGGCTGACGCTGGTGAAGGCGATTCAGAGCGATCGACCCTCGCTGAAGGTGGGCATGGTGACCAGCGAGTGCACCGCCGAGATGATCTCGACGGCCCGCGCCGCCGGAGCCCGCTTCGTGGTGAACAAGCCCTTCACGCCCGAGGGCCTCAAGCAGGCGCTGGAGCAGGCCATCGCGTCATGAGCGCGGCGGCCCTCATCGACTCCGTCGACGGCATCGGGTCGATCCCGACCGCGGTGGCGCAGGTGTTCGGCCTCATCAACGATCCGAAGGCCACCCTGGCCGACTTCGAGCGCGTGGTGCGCCCGGACGTGGGCCTGACGGTGAACCTGCTGAAGAGCGCGAACTCGGCGTACTACCGCTCGTCGCGTGAGATCACCTCGGTGAAGGACGCCATCGGCCGCATGGGCCTTCGTCGCGTCTTCGAAGTGGTGGCGTCGCAGAGCTTCGCGAAGACGATTCCGTCGCGCCTGCGGGGCTATGCGCTCGAGGCGAGTGAGTACTGGGGCCATTCGGTGGCCGTGGCGGTGCTGTCGGATCGCATCGGGCGCGCGGCCGGCTTCACCTACCCGGACCTGGCGTTCACCGCGGGGCTGCTCCACGACCTGGGCAAGGTGGTGATCGCGACCTGGCTTGGCGGGCCGGGCGCGCTCGTGCCGGTGCCAGAAGGAGGCTTGTCGACCATCGATCTCGAGCGCGAGGTCGTCGGGCTCGATCACCTCGAGGCCGGCGAGGCGGTGGCGCTCAAGTGGAACCTGCCGAAGGACATCGCGGCGGCGATGCGGTGGCACCACGAACCCTCGAGCGCCCCCACCGCGACGCTGCGCTACTTCGCGACCGTGATCCAGGTGTCGGATTCTGCCGCCCACACCGCGGGCTTCGGCGAGGGCGGTGGGGAGGCGATTGATCCGTCGTCCCTCGAGCGGCTCAACCTGGAGCCGGCGGCGCTGACGAAGCTGGTGGACGACGCCAGGCCCGAGATCGACCGGACGCGCGAGCTGTTGGCGTCTGGAAGGTGACGCTTCAGTCCCGCAAGCAGGTCGGAACGGGGTTCAGCACGGCGTCGCATGGGTGCCACAGCCGCCCGAGCTGGTTGGGCGTGAGGAGCTGGTTGGGCTGACTGCCACCGCTCACGGAGCCGCACGAGTCGACGGCGTCGAAGCCCACGCTGGTGCACGCCGTGCCCGTCGACAGGTACGGCGCGATGCGCGCCACCGCGGCCGAGGCCACGAAGGACGGGGTCATGCCGGTGCCGATGGTGCCTGGCGCGACGCGCAGCTCGCTCTGGCCGCCGCCGGTGTTGTTGAACCACCCGCTGCAGAGGTTCGGGCCCAGCATCGACAGCGAGCTGATCTTGAGGCCGAAGAGGCCCGGGCGCTCCAGGCCGAGCGACATGGCGCAGGTGGGCGCGTACTGGCGGTTGCGGATCGCGACGTACACGCCCCGCGGGGGGATGACGTCCACCGGGCCGAAGTTCATCCATCGCAGAGACGCGGTCGAGGCGTTCGAGTTTCGGTACGCGAAGTGGAAGCCGTCGAGGGTGACGGGGCAGTTGGAGAGGTTGGTGATCTCCACGGCTTCTCCGGCCTGGCAGGTGTCCATGGTGACGCAGTCCGGAGAGGGACACAGGCCCTCGCCCGTCACCACGTATTCGCTCAGCACGACGTTCGAGCTGGTCGGCGCGACGGCCGCGGCGCAGGCCTGGACGATCGAGACCGAGACCGGAGTCGGCGCCGAGCAGCACGTCGGGTCGTTCACGCGGCACGCGCGGAGGTTCAGCGTGAGCGGCTGGCCAGGCGGAGGGGCGCCGGTGGCGATGCGCATCGCAGGGCGCAGGTGGTTGTGGCCGGACGTGGCGGACGCGAGCACCGTGTTCCCGCCGGCGACCGAGAGCTCGTACTGGAGCATCGAGGGGACCGGCGCGAACTGGACGATGGGACGGCCGTCCCAGCTCGTGGTGCAGGCGGTGGTGGCCGGCGGCGCAGGTGGCGAGGCGCAGCTCTGCGAGGTCGACAGCGTCGTCGTGCAGCACGCCGAGAGCGCGTCGTCATCGGTCGCACAGAACTGCAGGGTGAAGCTGCCAGGCTGATCGACCGAGATGTTCGCGTTGGTGCCGTTCGTGGTCAGCGTGGCGGTGGCGCCAGCCGGCCGCATCGTCACGGCCCACTGGGTCGACGCGATGGTGCCGTCGGGATCCATCGCCGTCGCCATCAGCGACAGCGGCGTGTTGGTGGAGCCCAGTTGCGCCCCCGGGCAGGTGACGACGGGCGGGCGACACGTGCCAGGTGGATCGGTCTGTCCATCACAGTCGTTGTCGAGTCCGTCGCAGCTCTCAGCCATCGGCCCCACGGCGCCAGCGCACGCGCTCCATCCACCGTCGGCGTGGCAGGTCTGGAGGCCTGGCCGGCAGGTTCCCGCGTCGAGGCCACACGCCGTCATGGTGCCCACCGTGCAGCCGCACCCTTCGTCCACCTGGCCATCGCAGTCTTCGTCGAGGCGTCCCTCACACCGCTCCGTCTCGGGTGGGGTCTCGCCTTCACACGCCGCCCAGGCGCCTCCCACGCAGCGTTGCATGCCCTCGCGACACAGGCCGGTGGAAGACCCACACGCGCGCACCAGGGACTCGTCCGTCTCGCCGTCGCAGTCGTTGTCGAGGCCATCGCACCGTTCGCTCGTGGGGCCCGTGCCGCCCGTACACGCGCTCCACCGCCCGTCGAGCTGACAGGTACGGGTCGCTGGAACGCACGCGCCCACGGCCGAGCTGCAGGCCTCAGGAGGCCCACCCACGATGCACTCACACACTTCACTCACCGCGGTGCAGGGACACCCTTCGTCCGACAGGCCGTCGCAATCGTCGTCACGGTCGTTGCCGCAGACCTCGATGTCACAGGGCACGCTCGCGTCTTCGACGACCTGCACCCGCGCGCGATCGCACTGGCAGGCCGAGACACACAGCAGGGCGAAGACCGCGATGCGCACGGGCGCCTCTTGCCGCACCTGCAGGGCGGTCGTCGAGTGGAGCGCATGGGGGACCGTGATTCGTCACCGGCGTGTTGCGGCGCCGTCATCTAGGCTGGCGGGAATGAACGATCTTCAGACGTTGACGCGGCTGCTCGAGGCGACCCTCGCAGACGGACGGCTCTCGACGGAAGAGCGCCGGGCGCTGGCGGACGCGTTGGCGCAGTCTCCGTGGCGGGTCGACCAGCTCTCGGGGCTGCGGAACCAGGCCTTCGAGCTCTTGCGGGCGCGCATCGATCCGACCGCGACCTCGCTGCTGGGCTGGTTGGACGGCGTGGTGCGCACCATCGATCAGGCGCGACCGGTCGCACCCGCGCCCACCGAGGTCTTCTTCAGCCCAGGGCCGGACTGCAAAGCGGCGATCGTGAAGCTGCTCGCCTCGGCGCGCGGGAGCCTCGACGTGTGCGTCTTCACCATTTCGGACGACGACATCACCCGCGCGCTGCTGGACGCCCATGGGCGGAAGGTCGCCCTGCGCGTCATCACGGACGACGACAAGCGCAACGACACCGGCAGCGACGTCGATCACCTCGCGCGGCAGGGCGTTCCCGTGCGCATCGACCGCACCGAGGCGCACATGCACCACAAGTTCGCCATCGCCGATGCGGCGCGGTTGCTCAACGGAAGCTTCAACTGGACGCGCTCGGCCAGCCGGGTCAACGAAGAGAACGTGATGGTGACGAGCGAGCCCGCCGCCGTCGCGGCGTTTCGCGCGGAGTTCGAGCGCCTCTGGACGAGCCTCGGGTAGTCGTCACACCATCAGCGCGCGCACGCGATCGCCGAGCCCGCCCGAGAGCCGCTGCAGAACGTTGTCGTCGATGCCCAGCAGCGAGCGGCCGATCATCACCAGCGCCTCCACGTCGGACTCGTCGACCTTCCCGACGTAGATGCCTTCCCGCTTCGCGAGGGCGTTGGCGAAGCGCACGCAGTTGCCGACGGACACGCGCTCGGCCGAGTTGTACTCGCTGCAGTCCTGGATCGCCGAGGCGACGGTCTCCGGGAGGCCCCACTTGCTGGCGAGGGCGACGCCGATGGGCCGGTGGACCTTCTGGAGCACCTCGACCCACGCGTCCGGCTCGATCCACACGTTGGTGCGGGTGCCGACGACGTTCTTCTCGGCCTCGAGCAGCAGGAAGGCCACCACCGGCTTGCCGATGTCGTGGAGCAGACCGGCCAGGTAGGCCGCCTCGGTCTCGGCCACGCCGCACAGCGCCGCGACGTCTCGGGAGAGCATCGCGACCGCCAGCGAGTGCTCCCACAGGCCGCGGGTGTACTCGCCGATCCGCACATCTCTCGACTCGAAGAGCCGGTGCGCAGAGATCTCCACCAGCAGCGACTTGAACTTCTCGACGCCGAGGCGGGTGAGGGCCTGGGGCAGGCTGCGGGCGCGCTCCATGCCGCCGTGCTGCACGGAGTTCGCGGCGCGCAGCACACGGGCCGCCAGCACGGTGTCGCGCTCGACGAGCGGGGTCGCGTCCTTCGGAGAGAACGACGGGTCACGCACGAGCTGCAGCACCTTCGTCACCACCGTCGGCGGCGCGGGGAGGACGAGCGTGTTGTCGGCGATCTTCTTCGCGAGGATCGTCTGCACCTGCTCGCCCAGCTTTTCGGCTACCACTGGCATGACGTCGTCCTTCCTTCGGCGCAGCTCAGGCGGCGCGCGCTTCCTGCACGGAACCGCACACCGTCATCTTCGCCGTCTCGTCGAACTTCTTGAGCAGCGCCGAGTGATCCGCGCCCGCCACGAGCTTGAGCTCGACGCCGCGCTTCTGCGCCTCCTTCTTGAGATCGATGACAAGGCGGGGCGTGCGGTCGGGCTTGAGGGGCGAGGCCGACAGGTCGATGATCACCTGGTCGTGGCAGGCGGCGGCGATCTTCTCGATCTGCTCCTCGAGCAGCTTCGAGACGCGCGTGAAGTACTTGTCGATGCGGTCGTCCTTGCCGGCGAACGCGCCAATCCGGAGCAGGTTGTCGTCGGCGATGACGAGATCCTGGTCGTTGAAGAAGCGGATCAGGAAGTCATCGATGCTGTCCTTGTCGAACGGCTTGAAGATCGCGTCGTCGAAGCCGAGGGCCTGCATCTCCTTCTGCACGTCGTTCACCGAGCGGAGCGCGAGCGCGAGGAACGCCGCGTGCTGCTGCAGCGAGCGCAGCTGGTTCATGAGCGCGGCCGAGTTCACGTCGGGGATGTCGGTGTCGATGAAGACGACGCGGAAGACCTTGTCCCGGCACGCCTGGAGCGCCGACGCCGCCGACAACGCCGCGCCGACGGTGACGTGCGGCGGCACGAGCGTCTTGAGCTTCTTGTGTACGTTCTCCATGTCGTCGATGACGAGGATGTCGATGAACTGCTTGCCGGTCGGGTCCATGCGGCCCGGAGGCATGGCGGGCTCTCCGCCCATGGTGACGGGCATCGACGGCGCGGCGATCTTGAGCACCTTGAGCGCCTTGGCCCGCAGCTCCTCGGGCTTGAAGGGCTTGAGCACGTAGTCCTCGATGCCGGCCTTCATCACGTCGACCATGATCGAGCGCTTGGACTCGCTGGTGAGCATGAGCACCGGCGTCTTGTTGCCGGCCTCGCGCATCTTCGCCAGCATGCCCGGCCCATCGAGGTTGGGCATGGTGACGTCGAGGATGACGAGGTCGAACGTGAGCTCCTCGAGCTTGGCGAGGCCCTGCACGCCGTCTTCCGCCTCGTCGATCTCGAACCCGAGATCGAGCATCTGCTTGGAGACGATGGTGCGAATGGCCTTGCTGTCATCAACGGTCAGGACACGGGGCATGGGTGTTCACCTCGAGAGGGGAAAGGAGCGCTCACTCGCGCGGGTGGGTGGTGATCTGCACTTCGAGTTCGACGTCGGCTTCAGTGGCCCGCAGCGTGATGCACTGGGACTTCGAGATGGCAGCGGACCAGCTCTCTTCGCCGGTGAGGATCTTCGGCAGACCGAGCGCTTGATCGAGCGACATGGCCCGCTTCACCTGCCCGGCGGTGATGTTCGCCAGCTCGCGCAGGGTGTCCTCCATCATGGTGGTGTCGACGGACTGGGGTGACACCATGAAGAGCCGCGCCCCCAACTTCTCACAGCTCAGCTTGTCCGAGGTGACGACGACGGACACGGGCGTGGCGCCGGGAATCGGCAGCACCGCGCGTCGAAAGGGCGCGCGCAAGGTCGGCCCCTTCGCGAGCGCGAACTTGAGGTTCATCATCGTGCCCGTGACACTGTTGACCATCGTGGTGATGGAATCTGGTGAAGGAAGTGCGCTCACAACGCCTCTCTCGCCCGCTCCGGGCCGCTGCAACGCGCCGTGATGACGCGAGTTCCCCGCCCAGTTCTCGGAGGCGTTGAGCAAGTGATGCGCCAGCGGAGATTTCCGAAGCGTGCAACGAATGCGGCCGGTTATCGCGACAAGGACGTGACGGGAGCGGGGCCCGACTCACCGGGTGGGTGTCCAGGGCCCCGGCGCGTGACTCGAGCAGGACCCGATCGGCCGCTAGCGCTATGACGTGGGGTCTCCATGAACCTGCTCGAAGCGGCGAACCGGACGATGCGGCGGGTGCTGGTGGCCCAGGGCGTTCACAGCGAGCGGCATCGGGTTCGAGGGCATGACGTGCACGCGTACCGGCTCGAAGGACAGGGGCTGGGGCCGCCGTTGTTGTTGGTGCACGGGCTGGGCAGCTCGGCGAACGCGTACTGGCGAACGCTCAAGCCGCTGTCGCTCTACTTCCGCCGGGTGTGGGCGCTCGACGTGCCGGGCAATGGGTTCTCGCCGACTCCAGTGAAGGGGCCGTTGCCGTGGCGCGAGCAGCTCGCCACCGTGCGCGCGTTCCTGGACGAGGTGGTGCAGGAGCCGGTCTTCCTCATCGGCAACTCCCTGGGCGGCGCGATGAGCCTGTACCTCGCGCACGAGATGCCGCAGTCGGTGAAGGCGTTGGGGCTCATCTCTCCGGCGGGCGCGAAGCTCGAGCCGGCGCGGTTCAAGTCGTTGGTGGAGTCGTTCGAGGTGAACACGCGCGCGCAGGCGCGGGAGATGACGCGACGCCTGTTCGCCCGACCGCCACTGCCATTGCTGCTCATGCCTGGGCAGATGCAGAAGCTGTACGAGAACCCGACGGTGCGCAGCCTCATTCGGGAGGTGCAGCCGGAGGACGCGGTGACCGAGGCGATGTTGTCGGGGCTTGGGATGCCGACGCTGCTCATCTGGGGCACGCGGGAGAAGCTGCTCCCGCCCGAGGGGCTCGCGTACTTCCGGGCGCACCTGCCGCGGCACGCGGAGATCCACGAGGTCGAAGGGTTTGGGCACATGCCGCAGATGGAGAACCCGCGGCCACTCGTGCGTCGGGTGATCGACTTCGCGCGGACTCGCGGCCTGGCGGGGTAGTCAGCGCAGATCGGCGATGACCAACAGGACGGGCTTCACGTTCGAGGCAGCGACGCAGTTCCCGAACTCAACTGAGCGCGGACCTGCGCGAGGACGGTCTTGCGCCGGGCTTCGATGCGTTCGCGAAGCGCCGCCGTGGACGCATCCTGCGCAAGGCCAACGTTGGCAAAGGCCCGGCGCGAGAGCTCGATCAGCTCCTCATCGGTGGTTCGAAGTCGGGCGAAGCGAGGTTCACCGGCCGCGTCGTGTCCTCAGCGTACTACGGAGCACCCGCGCCTCCGCCTACCTCGGCGCACATGCCTGCGCTGACAGGTGGTGGGGTGAACAGCGGCGCGACTGGCGGATAGAGTCAACGGTCTATGCGTCGTCTCGTCGTCGGGTGGTCCGTGCTCGTGAGTGCGCTGGCGTTTGCGGGGCCTCCGGTGCCGAAGGCAGAGGCGACGTACCGGCAGCTCGAGCTCTTCGCGCGGGTGCTCTCGTACGTGCAGAACAACTACGTCGAGACGGTCGACGAGCAGCAGCTCATGCAGGGCGCGATCAAGGGCATGCTCGAGACGCTCGATCCGCACACCGTCTACATGCCGCCGGACGTGTTCAAGGAGATGAAGATCGACACCTCGGGCGAGTTTGGCGGCCTGGGCATCGAGATCGCGCGGCGCAACGACACCATCATCGTGGTGGCGCCGATCGACGACACGCCGGCGCAGCGGGCGGGGATCAAGTCGGGCGATCAGCTGCTGAAGATCGACGACGAGCCGACCCGGTCGATGGAGCTGGCGCGAGCGATCCAGAAGATGCGCGGGCCCGCGGGGAAGAAGGTGCTGCTGACGATCATGCGCGAGGGGTTCTCGGCGCCGCGGGAGTTCGCGATCATCCGCGATCACATTCGCATCGCGTCGGTCGAGAGCGCGCTCTACGGCGGCATCGGGTACGTGAAGGTGAAGAACTTCCAGGAGCGCACCGACGCGTCGTTGTTCAAGGAACTCGAGAAGCTGCGCACGCAGAACGCGGGCAAGGAGCTCCGGGCGTTGGTGATCGACATGCGGAACAACCCGGGCGGGTTGTTGGATCAAGCGGTGGCGATCGCGGACCGGTTTCTTCCGGGCGGCCAGTTGATCGTGTCGACGCGCGGGCGGGATGGCGCGCAGGCGACCGAGGAGCGCGCGAAGGATCGCGACACCGAGAAGCCGTATCCGATCGTGGTGTTGGTGAACGCGGGGTCGGCGTCGGCGAGCGAGATCGTCGCGGGGGCGCTGCAGGACCACAAGCGCGCGGTGCTGATGGGCGTGCCGACGTTCGGGAAGGGCTCGGTGCAGACGGTGATCGAGATGGAGGACGGCTCGGGCCTCAAGCTGACGATCGCGCGGTACTACACGCCGTCGGGTCGCAGCATTCAGGAGCGCGGCATTCTCCCGGACTTTCTCGTGGGCGAGTCCGAGGGGGTGCTGACGAAGACCGAGTCGGTGCGCGAGAAGGACCTGAAGCGACACTTCCGCGGAGAGAGCGATGGCCCCGAGCTCGCGAGCCTCAAGCCGTCCCTGCCGGAGAACCTGAAGGCCTGGGACGTGACGGAGAAGCTCACGGACTACCAGCTCAAGGTGGCGCTCAACTACTTGAACGGCGCGACCGCGAGTCCTGGCAAGAACACCGCCCGCGCCCCGTGACCGTGTAAGCAGAACGGCGGAAATGAAGGGACTCGTGGCGGGTTCCTACAGCCCAGCCGGAAGATTGGCTCTCTTGGACTTCGTGTGGGTGAAGCAGAGCCCCGCGTAGGAGGCTGAGAGAAGGACGCGCACGGTCGGTTTTCGTAGGTTCCGGGTTGCGAGACTCGTCACCGAAGAAAGGACCGCCGTGCGC
>JBILEB010000323.1:0-3277 GCA_044352295.1 Myxococcaceae bacterium | reverse complement strand
CGTCCATCGCGACGACCGTCATCGGGTAGGGCTCGTGCTGCTTCAACATCTGGTCGAGCGCGGCGTTCACTTCGCTCGAGAACTCGTCGACCGGTGGCTCGCCGACCGGTGGCTCGTCGAACTGCGGCTCGAAGCCCGCCGCACGCAAGGCCTGGTTCTTGTCTCTGAGCGGAAGCAGGACGGGTCTCGCCAAACCAATCAGTGCGCGGGAACACGAGCGCGTGGGACTCCACCTCGATCGTCATGCCGTTCTTGTCCCACCGCGCGCTCTGCAGCGCGAGCCGTCCGAACGGAAAGTGGCTCACCACGAAGCGCCATGCCCAGTACAGGGGCTCGGTCTGGGCCGCGAACGCTTCGAAGTCGAGCACGCTGCCATAGGCCTCCTGCTGGGCAGCGCGCTCGGGGCCGTCAACGGGTTGCCAGGCGAGCTCGATTTCGAGTTCGTCGCCGGTGCGAATTTCGTCACCAAACACCGACTGCATCATCGGCATGGTGAAGCGGCCCGCGCCTGCCGTGATCACAACTGCGGCACGGCCCTCGGTGAACGTCAGCGCAGCCCCCGCCCCGAACGCCGTCTCCACTTCGGTACGCAGCGCCTGTTGAACCCACTCGGGTGGAAGGTTGGGCGATGGCATCAAGTAGACTTCGACCGGCCAGCAGACCGGTCGAGGCTTCACGGGACGGACGTGCGAACTTCCTATCCGGCCCCTCGTTTGGGTGTTGGGGCGCACAGTGTGCCGAACTCTCATTTGATTGGCACACCCAAATGATGTGAGCGGCTCAGCGCGAGACGTCGAGGTGGACGCGGGTCTGCTGCCCTTTTTGTCCCCGCACACCGCCTCCACCCTGAACGGCTTCGCCGATGGCCGAGGCTTCGGAGTGCCACTTCGAAGTGCACTCGCGCTCTTCAGTTGCAGGCTTGTCACCGACGACGGCGTCTGATCAGCCCAGCCAGCAGCAACAAGGGCAGGGCGCCTCCTGCGCCGGAGCACCCGCACCCGCCCACTGCTGGAGTCGGCTCGGTTGGCATCGGCTCGAGCGGCAAAGGCACGTAGCCGCCATCGCTCGTCCCCGCGTCGGATTCGATCACGACTCCCGAATCGGCCGCGACGCCAGCATCGACAAGAAGCCCCGCGTCTTCTGCTGCCCCGGCGTCCTCGAGCGCTCCGGCGTCGATCTCAACGCCTGCGTCCTCCGCGACTGATCCGCCATCGATTGTGACGCCAGCATCGACGAACACCCCAGCGTCCACGAGCACACCGGCGTCGACGGCTGATCCCCCGTCGATGACTGCGCCTGCATCGACGACTGATCCGCCATCGGTCGTGACGCCAGCATCGACCAGCACTCCCGCGTCGACGACTGCGCCTGCATCGACGGCTGATCCACCATCGGTGATGGATCCGCCATCGATGGATCCGCCGTCCACCATCACGCCTGCATCAACCGGTGGCATTGCGAGCGTCGTCGCCACCGACCGCGCTCCGAGTGAGTGATTCCAGAACGTGCCACTGCCCGTCGTCTCCCGAACCACCGCCACCACGCGCCACTCGTACGTCGTCGACGGAAGCGCGGTCGTGTCGAGGAACGACTCGGTGCCCACGGGCCTCGCTGTCAGCCGACCCGCCGTGCCTCCAGCGAGGGAGCGCCGGTACACGTGGTACCCGAGGAAGTCGCGGCTCGTGTACGGCGGCCACGAGAGCTGCACGCCATTCACTCCAGGCTGCGCCGCCAGCGACGTCACCTGCACCGGGTAGAAGAGCCGCAACGTCGGGTCTCCCAGCAGCGCCTGATACACGGGCATCGAGCGGTACGCGAACGAGGTGTCACGCGCGTACGACTGGCCGAACGACTCCAGCGCGCCCAGCGCGTACAGCTGCACCGACGGCCGCGCGTACCAGTACGAGGCGACCACCTCGCCCGACCCGAGCGCCGTGCGCATCAACGCATTCGAGTAGCTCCAGTCGCCGAAGTACGAGCCGAACAGCGCCATCAACCGCGTCTGCGGCACCCGCATCGCCAGCTCGGCGGAGTTCGTCACGCCCGACGCGCTCGTCGGCCCGCCCGCGCCATCACCCCACGCGAGCAACACGCCACCGTCGAGCTCGAGCGTCGGAAAGAACGCCGCGTTCTCGGGCTCGATGCCGAGAATCGCCGTGCCATCGCGATACGCCGCGCGCCCGAACGCTTCTCCACTGAAGTACCCGAAGTTCGGCCGCACGAGCACTCGACGCGGCAGTGGCGCAGCGCCGGTCCGAAAGCGGTGCACCTTGTCGAGGTAGCGCCCCAACAACCCCGTGCCCGCGTCTGCGCCGAACACCGGAAGCCCTTCGAAGTCGACGCGGCCCACTGCGACCTCGACCGTCGAGGTGAACGTCTGGTCGAACTTGCCGTCGCCCGCGTCGTTGAAGAACGCGCCCACGCCGCCGCGGCTCGTGTCGGTGAAGTTCAGGCCGGTGAGGTCGGCGTAGTACGGGTCGGCCGGCCACGCGCCGTAGTGGTCGCTGTGCCCGTCGGGGCTCTGCAGGCCGGAGAACGCGCGGGGAATCGCTCCCAGCAGCATCACCTGCACGCGTCGTCCTGTGGCGGCTGCGGCGACCGCGCTGATGCGGGCCTTCACCTGTGGCGGCGTCTCGGTGCGCGGCACGGCCTGCTCCACCACCTCGAAGCCGTCATCGCGCAGGTCACGCACCGCCTGGTCGAGCTGCGTGCGCAACCGCATCGAGTTCACGTCGTCGACCAGCACCAGCACCACGCCCGGGTCGTCGATGAACGGAGCCTCGACTCCCGCCAGCACCACCGCTTCACCACCGAAGCCGCCCTGCTGGGTCCGCTGCACGCGATAGATGGCGCGCGTGCCTGCATCGAAGACCGGCTCGAACAAGCTCGTCGCGCCCGCGTCGAGAACGGTCACCACCGCGGCCTGTTGACCGGGGAGCCCTCGCCGAATCGTCACGCTGCCGGAGTTCGCGAGCGCGTTCCACTGCAGCAACAGCCCGCCGTCGGAGGGCCGCGCGAACACGTGCGGGTCGACACCTTGAAGCGTCTGGCTCCACGACGACGTCGCAGCGAAGCAGCAGAGGGCTAGCGTCACAGACCGGAGCGCGCGCATCACGTGGCGAAGACACTCCGGCTGGCACCCGAGCGCAAAGGGATAAGGGATTCAAAGCGGAGAACTGAGCGCGAGCCCCCGCATCAAGCCCTGAGTTCGGGCGTTTACCGCTTCACGTGAGTCCGAGATTCTTTCCAGCCTCACGGAACTCTTGAAGCTTCAATG
>JBILEB010000322.1:0-3290 GCA_044352295.1 Myxococcaceae bacterium | reverse complement strand
GAGCCGCGTGACGAGGAGCACGCCTGAGACGAGGAGCCTGCGGGACGACACGGGGGCCGCCACATACCGGGCCCGGCGTCGAAGCGAAGGGAGAAACGCTGCCGGTCAGGGGAGGTCTGGCGGTCCGCCGGTTCTCCAGGCCAGCGGGTGCAGCGGGCTCGAGCTTTCACGCAGGTGGCCTTCACCCTCATCGGAACCAACGGCGTCCTGCTCGACCAGGTGACGGGAGACACTGGGCGCACCAGCGTCGCTGTGGGACGCTCCCCGAGTGTCGTTGACGGCGGCATGGCCATCGACGCGGGCGTGTTCGTCGACGCGGGCGACCTCGATGCGGGAGTGACCGATGCGGGTCAACGCGTTGAGGCGCCTTCCATCGTCTTCGTTCCGAATGGTTTCGGCGATGGCGCGGTCGACCTCAGCTTCTTCGGCGGGGCGCTGCTCCTCCTCCGGCGTCGACACGTGGTTGGGCGCACCCGCTGAGCCCGGCGGGGTCGCGCGCTCTGAAGGCGCGCACTCGGGGCTGTTCTCGAACGCGCTGCGGGAGGGCTCGACGCTGGGAATCAGTCGGCGCTGAGGCCCGGGAGCCTTCGCTCCGACAGCTCTTCCCCCGGCGCCAGCTTCGCGTAGGCCACCGCCGCAGAGACGACGGCCTCGACGTCTTTCACCGGGTCGACCTGTGAGCGGGTGTACGTCGAGCGCTTCTCTCCTTCGAAGACGAGGTTGCACGCCTGCCGGCACAACCCCAGGCACTTGACGCCCTCGACCTTGAAGAGCGGCTTGAGGCCGCGCGCCTTCCGAAGCGCCTTGACGGCGTCGTACAGGGCCTCCCCGTCAGACGTTCCATCGTCGGGCTCGCAGCGCAGGCAGATGGAGAGGACCGGGCGGGACATGGCGCGGGGTGCAATGCCGACGTCAGGGCGGGTTTGCAACCCGAGGCTCGTCGGCGCCCACCAGCAGGTGCACGGTGGCGAGCGCGATGGGGGCCTGCGGGTCGTCCTGAAAGGCGCGCGCCTGCACGGTGGCGACGCGGCGGCCCCGACGCACCACCTCGGCCACGGCGAACGTGTCCACCGGCTTGCCGGAGCGCAGGTAGTCGACGGTGACGGTGATGGTCTTCGGCAGCACCTCGGACTCGGCGCGGTCGAGCACCTCACACTGCGCCGCCACCTCGAGGAGCGCGCCCAACGTGCCGCCATGGAGCGCCGGCAGCGTGGGGTTGCCGACGAGGTGCTCTGCGAAGCGCATGCGCGCGCGCAGCCGGCCCTCGACCCGCTCGAGCGAGACGCCGAGGAAGCGGAAGTACGGCACCGCCTCGAGCACGAACTCCCAGTTTCCCGTCGCGCGCGCCGTCGCCACCAGTGCCGCCATGCTCTCGGCCATCGTGCGCAGCGGTGTAGCTGACACCTCGGTGTCAGCGCGCTGGAAGTTTGTTGTCATCTCGTCAGAGCGTCGCAGCGCGCAGGGCTGAGGAGCGCCGTCTTTCCGACTGGTTGGTGCGCGGCACGTGCCTTGCGACTGCCTCGTGCCGCATGAAGCGGATCAGCCCAGCCCCAACCCGAAACGAGGTGCCCGGCACGACTGCGGCCTGATCGCCAGCCGCGACCACCACTTCGTCGTGTCCCAAGACCGGCCAGTCGTCTCTGGCGTCGGGGCCGAACCACGCTCCCGGTTCGCGCTCTGCCAGAGACAGGTACGACGCGGTGGTGCCGATGCGTCGACGTCTCTGCGAGCCCGCTTCGTCTGATGGGCGCTCGCCCACCCGGCGTCGACGCATCGAGATGGGTGTTTCCCAACGCCACGCGACGAGCATCCTCTGACAGAATCACATGACACGCGTTCGGAGGTTGAACTTGGGGGCCGGTCCGCTATCCGTCGAGTCGTTCTCCTTCGCGACGAGGCCGCCATGACCGAGCTCGAGCTGTTCCGCCCCGACGACTGGCACGTGCACCTGCGCGACGGCGAGATGCTGAAGGCGGTGGTCGACCACACGGCGCGCCAGTTCGCGCGCGCCATCGTGATGCCGAACCTGAAGCCGCCGGTGACGACGGTCGCGGCGGGCCGTGCGTACCGGGAGCGCATTCTCGCTGCGGTCGACCCGTCGTTGGGCTTCACGCCGCTGCTGACGGCCTACCTCACCGACGACATCGAGGCGGACGAGGTGGGGCGTGGGTTCCAGGAAGGCGTCTTCACGGCCGCGAAGCTGTACCCGGCGCACGCGACGACGAACTCCGCAGCAGGCGTGACGGACATTCGGCGGCTGGACCGCGTGCTCGAGCGCATGCAGACACTTGGGACGCCGCTGTTGGTGCACGGCGAGGTGGTCGACCACCAGGTCGACGTGTTCGACCGTGAGGCCACCTTCATCGAGCGGGTGCTGGCGCCGACGCTGGAGCGCTTCCCCGGCCTCAAGGTCGTCTTCGAGCACATCACCACGCGGCAGGCCGTGGAGTTCGTCACCGCCGCGCGCTCGACCGTGGGGGCCACCATCACGCCGCACCACCTGGAGATCAACCGCAACGCGATGTTCGAGGGCGGCCTGCGGCCCCACTTCTATTGTCTGCCGGTGGCCAAGCGCGAAGAGCACCGGCTCGCGCTGCGGAAGGCGGCCACCTCGGGGAACCCGAAGTTCTTCCTCGGCACGGACTCGGCGCCTCACCGCGTCAGTGACAAGGAAGCCGCGTGTGGCTGCGCGGGCATCTGGAACGCGCCGTTCGCGCTCGAGAGCTACGCGAAGACGTTCGAGGAGGAAGGCGCGCTCGACCGGCTCGAGGGCTTTGCCTCACTCCACGGCCCGCGCTTCTACGGGCTGCCCGTCAACACCACGCGGGTGCGCCTGGTGCGCACGCCGACGAAGGTGCCTGAACGCTTCTCCCTGCCGCCCGGAGACGTCGTTCCGTTCCACGCGGGGCGCGAGCTGAGTTGGCGCTTTCAGACCGTCGCTGGCTGAGCCGTGGAAGGAGCGCGTCGACTCAGCGCGAGCGCTTGGGCACCTCGTCGAACCACGAGAGCGGGTGTTCGATGACAGCGCGCTCCGTGAGGGTCACGGCCTGCGCGACGGTGGCCTTCTTCGGGTCGAGGAGGTGCACCACGCTCCCCTTCTCGACCTGGGCCAGAAGCCATCGCCAGCCGTAGCGCTCCGCCTCGGCCTGCATGCGCTGCCATTCGGACTTCGAGAAGCGCAGCGGCAACGGCTTTCGCTTGACCTGCACCGCCAGCATTCGCGCGGCCCGAGACGCGAGCAGGTCGAACGGCCCTCGCGAGCCACGCGAGAGGTAGAGGAACTCGAACCC
>JBILEB010000205.1:0-11408 GCA_044352295.1 Myxococcaceae bacterium | reverse complement strand
CGCCGGGCTCCACTTCACGCCCGAGGTCTTCACGGCGCTCCAGGCGCGGGGCGTCGAGCGCGCGTTCGTGACGCTCGAGGTCGGCCCGGGAACCTTCCTGCCGGTGCGCGAGGGCGACGTGGCGAGTCACCGGATGCACAGGGAGCGCTACGTGGTGCCAGAGGCCACGGCGAAGCGAATTCGCGAGGTGAAGGCCTCCGGCGGGCGAGTCATCGCCGTCGGGACCACCGTGGTGCGCACGCTCGAGTCGTTCGCCGACGAGGGAGGCGTCAAGGCAGGCTCCGGTGAAACGGCGCTCTTCATCACACCGGGCTTCGCCTTCCGGGTCATCGACGGCCTCGTCACGAACTTCCATCTGCCAAAGTCGACGCTCGTGATGCTGGTCTCTGCGTTCCTCGGGCGTGAGCGCACGCTGGCCGCCTACGCCGAGGCGGTGCGTGAACGGTACCGCTTCTTCAGCTACGGGGACTCGATGTTCCTCCAGGGTGGCGCGTGAGTCTGGCTCCCGAGCTGCGCGGCGATCAGCGCGTGGCGCCGTCACCGGTGCGCTTCGAGCTGTTGCACGTCGACCCGTCGACGGGAGCGCGGCGGGGGCGGCTCCACACGCCGCACGGGGTCATCGAGACGCCCATCTTCATGCCGGTCGGGACCGCGGGCAGCGTGAAGGCCGTCGCGCCGGATGATCTCCGCGCGCTCGAGGCGCAGATCATCCTCGGGAACACGTATCACCTCATGCTGAGGCCGGGAGAGCAGCTCATCGGCGAGCTCGGAGGGCTCCACCGCTTCATCTCGTGGGAACGCCCGATGCTGACGGACTCCGGCGGCTTTCAGGTCTACTCGCTGTCCGAGCGGCGGAAGATCACCGAGGACGGCGCGACCTTTCAGTCGCACCTCGATGGCGCGAAGTACGTGCTCACCCCGGAGCGCAGCATCGAGATTCAAGAGACGCTCGGCGCGGACGTCATCATGGCGTTCGACGAGTGCCCGCCGGCCTTGTCGGAGCGCCCGTACCTCGAAGCCTCGCTCGCGCGCACCACTCGCTGGCTGCAGCGCTGCGTGACGGCCTGGAGCCGCCAGCGCAGCTCGCTGTTCGGCATCGTCCAGGGCGGGCTGTTCGAAGACCTGCGCAAACGCCACGCCGAAGAGATCTGCGCCACCGATCTCCCGGGCTACGCGCTGGGTGGCTACGCCGTGGGCGAGGCGCCGGAGCAGATGCACGCCGGAGTTGCTTTCACCGCGCCGCTGCTCCCGAAAGACAAGCCCCGCTACCTGATGGGCGTGGGGACTCCGCTCGATCTCGTCACCTGCGTCGGCAGCGGCGTCGACATGTTCGACTGCGTGATGCCGACTCGAAACGCGCGTAACGGCTTTCTCTTCACCAGCCAGGGCAAGCTCGTCATCAAACACGCGCGCTACGCGAAGGACGAGCGGCCGATCGACCCGTCCTGTACCTGCTACACCTGTCGAACGTTCTCGCGGGCGTACCTGCGCCACCTCTTCGTGGCGGGGGAGTTGGTGGCGATGCGCCTCAACACACTCCACAACCTTCACTTCTATCTGTCGCTGATGCGTGAGGCCCGCGCGGCGATCGAACAGGACCGCTACGCCGACTTCATGCGCGCGTTCCTGGCGCGGCCCGCGACGGTCGATGCTGCCTCGTGACGCTCGTCAGCGGCGGGCGCCCTGGGGGATGCAGCTCTTCTTCGCGCCGCCCATGTTGCCGATCGCGGGGTTGCCAAGCGCGACGTCGGCGCAGGTGTAGCCATCGCGGCACTGGGCGTTGGTGGTGCACTCCGTCGAGCAGATGAGCTGGCTGTCGCCGAAGAAGCTGCACACGGTGCCCGCCGGGCAGTCGTACGTCTGGCCTTCGGCGACGCACCCGCGGGAGCAATACCCGCCGGGGATGTCGACCTGGCCGCCCGCCTGCTTGAGGAAGCAGCTGTAGCTTGGGTTGCAGTCCGCGCGGGTGGTGCAGGGGTTCCCGGCCGAGACGAGGGGGCCGCAGGCCAGGACGGACAGGAACGTGAAGGCGAGGACAAGGGAACGGATCATGGCTGCAGGCCCCTACCACACCTTGCTGGACCCATGTGTGCCTGATAGAGCCCCCCGCCTCCAATGACGCCTCTCGCCATTCCGATGCTCCTGGCCGCCGAGGGTGGTGCCTTCGGCGGGCCCATGGCCTTCTACCTGGTGGCCATGGGGGCCATCGTCTACTTCCTGATCATCCGGCCCCAGCGGCAGCAGCAGAAGGAGCACGAAGGGGTGCTCACCTCGCTGAAGAAGGGGGACGACGTGGTGCTGCAGTCCGGCATTCTGGGGAAGATTGCCGCCGTCACCGACAAGACCGTCTCGCTGGAGATCGCCAGCGGCGTGAAGGTGCGGGTGCTCAAGTCGAGCGTGCAGGCGAAGGTGACCGTCGTGGATGAGGCGCCGAAGGCCGACGAGGCCGCCAAGAAAGAGGAGAAGTGACGATGGATCGCAGCTGGTGGACACGCCTCGCAATCGTGGTGGCCGTGGCGGTCGGGAGCGTCTGGTTCCTGACCCCGTCGTATTACTCATTGTTCGTCCTCGACCGCGCCGATCGCAACGACGTGGCCAAGCTCGAGAAGGTGCTGCCATTCTGGTCGGCGCCGGCCAAGTACCGGCTCTCGCTCGGCCTCGACCTGCAGGGTGGCATCCACCTGGTGCTGCGGGTCGACACCAAGGCGGCGCTCGGCAAACGCGCGCAGCGCCTGGGCGCTCAGATGGTCTCGTACATCGACGGCAAGAAGATCGGGAAGATCGCCGCCGCGACGAACACCGAGACGTACGAGGTGACGCTCACGGCCGCGGATCCGGCGACGATGGACGCGATCGAGAAGGAGCTGGTCGCCACCTTCCGGGACTTCTCGAAGGTCTCGCGGAACGCCGGCGTGCTGGTGCTCAAGCTCGACTCGGCGCAGGTCGACTTCATGACGGGCGACGCGGTCGATCAGGCCATGCTCGTGGTGCGCAAGCGCATCGACAAGTGGGGCGTGGCCGAGGTCGACGTGCGCAAGCTCGGCACCGACTCGATTCAGATCAGCCTCCCTGGAGAGAAGGACCCGGAGCGCGCCAAGGAGCTCATCGGCACCACCGCGCAGCTCGAGTTCCGCATCGTCGAGGAGCACGGCGACCTCTTCAAGGATCTCCACACGAACACGCCGCCGGACCCGTCGGCCGGCATCAGCCTGGTCACCTCACGGCAGGATCCCGATGGCAACGAGCCGTCGACCCCGTACCTGTCGGGCACCGACAAGAAGAGGCTGCTCGAGTACGTGCAGGGCAAGGGCGGGGAGGGCAAGCAGGTGCTCCTCCACTGCGTCGAGGCCCCGAACAACAAGAGCTGCCTGCGGTACACGACGTGGCTGGTGCAGGCGAACGGCCTGTCGGGTGAGAACCTCGTCGGCGCCGACGCGTACAACGACCCGCAGACCAACAACATCGTCGTCAGCTACGAGTTCAACGAGCAGGGCGGCAAGCTGTCCGAGGACCTCACCGGCAAGAGCATCGGCCGGCTCATGGGCATCGTCCTCGACGACAACCTGCTCTCTGCGCCGGTGATTCGGGACAAGATCGGGACCCGCGGGCAGATCACCCTGGGCCGCTCGGGCAATCGTGAGCAGCGGTTCAAGGAGGCCCAGATGCTGGCGCTGGCGCTCAAGTCGGGTGCGCTCCCGGCGCCGGTCTCCATCGGAGAGACCCGTCAGGTCGGCGCGGCGCTCGGAGACGAGCTCATCAAGAAGGGAACGACCGCGGCGCTCGTCGGGCTGGCGCTCGTGATCGTCTTCATGGCCATCTATTACCGGGTGTCCGGACTGGTCGCCGACGTGGCGCTGGTGCTCAACGGCCTGCTCATTCTCGCGGGGCTGGCGCTCTTCAACGCGACGCTCACGCTGCCAGGCATCGCGGGCTTCGTGCTCACGCTGGGCATCGCCGTCGATGCGAACGTGCTCATCAACGAGCGCGTGCGCGAAGAGTTGGCCGCCGGCAAGGCGGCACGGGTGGCCGTCGATCAGGGGTACGACCGGGCGTTCTGGACCATCTTCGACGCCCACATCACCACGCTCATCGCGGGCTTCATTCTCCAGCAGACGGGGACGGGCCCCGTGCAGGGCTTCGCCACCACGCTGATCATCGGCATCATCGCGTCGCTGTTCACTTCGATCGTCGTGACGCGCGTCATCACCACCTATCTGGTGCACGGTCGCAACGCGACGACCGTGTCGGTCTAAGGGGCTCTCGTCATGCAGATCATCAAGGGCAAGACGAACATCGACTTCATCGGCAAGCGCCGCATCGCGGTGTTCCTGTCGACGGCGGCGAACATCGCGATCCTCGTGGGGATCGCGCTCTTCGGCTTCAACTGGGGCGTGGACTTCGCCGGCGGCACGCTGGTCGAGGTGCAGTTCAAGGGCTCGGTCACGGCCGAGAAGGTGCGTGAGGGCGCGGTGAAGGGTGGGCTTCAGGAGCCCCAGGTGCAGTCGATCGGCCCGGCCGAAGAGAATACCTTCATCCTCCGCATGGGCGGCGTGACGCAGCTCACCGAAGAGGGCGCCAAGGCGGCCGAGGGCGCGATTCGCGAGCTCCCCGCCGTCGAGATCACCACCTTCAACAAGGATCTCGACAACGGTACGCTCTCGTTCCGCACGAAGGGAAAGCTCAACGGCGAGGACGTCAAGGGCGCGGTCGTCGCGACGGGCACCGGCGTGCAGAGCGTCACCGAGTTGCCCGGCTCGAGCGTCGAAACCGGCTTCGAGTACCGGATCACCTCGGCGGGCATGTCCGAGAAGGTGCAGGATGCGCTCAAGAAGGGCATCCCCGAGACGGCCTTCGAGGTGCGCCGCACGGACTACGTCGGCCCGCAGGTCGGCGCGCAGCTGCGGAACAAGGGCGTCGCGGCGCTGCTTCTGGCGATGCTGTCGATCCTCGTCTACGTGGCGTTCCGCTTCGACCTGAAGTTCGGCCCCGGCGCGCTCGTGGCGTCCGTTCACGACGTCATCATGGTCGCCGGCTACTATCTGGTGACGCGCCGCGAGTTCAACCTCACGTCCATCGCCGTGCTGCTGACGATCCTCGGCTACTCCATCAACGACACCATCGTGATCTACGACCGCATTCGCGAAGAGATGGTGAAGTTCAAGGGCAAGCCGCTCGCCGAGATCATCAACATCGCGATCAATGACACGCTCTCGCGCACGCTCCTCACCTCGGGCGTCACGGCGCTGTCGCTGGTCGGTCTCTTGATCTTCGGCGTGGGCGAGATCTTCGACTTCGCGGCCGCCATGCTCTGGGGCATCGTCGTCGGCACGTACTCGTCGGTCTACATCGCCAGCCCGCTCACCATCTGGCTGGACGAGCGCGAGGCGGCGAAGGCCAAGGACGGTGGGGGCACGCAGAGCGGCGGCGCGATGAAGGCCAAGACGGCCTGAGCTTCACCACGCCGTGAAGGACCGATGGCGGAGCCTCCCGAACCCTCGGAGCTCCGCCATTGCCGCGTCTGGAGCCTGCAGGGCGGCCAACCGGGCGTCAGACGTCGACGCGGGCGACGAGGCCTTCGGTGACCCAGCTCGCGATGGCCTGAAACGCGCGCGCGGGCGCTTCTTCACCAACCCCCACGAAGGCCTCACAGAGCGCCGGGAGCGTCGCGCCACCCCGCGCCGGCTCGAGCGCCTCGGCCTCTTCGGGGCTGACCGTGTCGTGGAACACCTCGATGCCCTGGCGAAAGACCACCAGGCGCGAGGGCGTGTTCGGCACCTCCACGCTGCGCCACTGATGGCCGGCGAGGTGGAACTGGCCCACGCGCTCCACCGGCATGGCATCGAGGTACGTGCGTGGATCGAACCCATGGTTCCGCGACGACACGGAGACGTTGTTCACGTCGAGCCGCAGGCCACAGTCGGCGCCCCGGCAGAGCTCCGCCAGGAAGTCCCACTCGGTCAGCTCCCTCGCGCGGAACTCCAGGGAGCTCGACACGTTCTCCAGCAGAATCCGCCGACCGAGCACGTCCTGCACCTGCCGTACGCGGTTGACGATGAGCGCGAGGGACTCCTCCGTGTACGGCACGGGCCATAGATCGTGGCTGTGGTGGCCGTGGGCGCGGCCCCAGCAGAGGTGTTCGGACACCAGCGCGGGCTCCAGCTCGCCGACCAACGTCTTCCACGCGGCAAGGGAGGCCACGTCGAGGGGCTCCACGCTGCCGATGCCGAGCGACACGCCGTGCAGCACCACGGGCCGGTCCCGCCGGACTTGCTCGAGGACGGCGCGGGCGGCCACCGAGGCCCATGAAATTCTCCGAGATGGCCTCGATGACGTCGACCGTCGGGTGCTGCTCGAGGAACGCGCCGTAGTGCCGGTTTCGCAAGCCGACGCCGTGTCCGAGTGCGGGGAACATGAAGGCCCGTCTCCTGTGACGCAGAAGAACCAGCGGCCGACACGAACGTGAACCCAGGCCGGGGGTGCCACCTGAGGCCGAAGTCCTGGCGGTCGATCTGCGCGGAGGCGGTCACCGCGCGGGTCGGGTTCCCGCTGAAGGGGTTCTTGATCTCCGGCGTCACCCCGGCGTCGAGCGTCACCGACTTCGTGACGCCGTGAATGGTGAGGTCGCCCGTCACCTTCAGCTTCGTCTCCGAGATCTTCTGGATTTTCGTGGACTTGAAGGTCGTCGACGGGAACGTGTCGACCTCGAAGAAGTCGGCGGAGCGCGGGTGCTCGTCGCGCCTGGCCCACTTCGTGTCGATCGTCTTTACGTCGATGGTGGCATCGATCCTCCCCTTCGACGGTTCGGCGTCATCGAGCTCGACCATGCCGGTCACGGAGCCGTTCACGTTCGAGACGCCGAAGTGTTTGACGGAGAAGCCGGCGCTCGCGCGAGAGGTGTCGATCTCTCACGGGGCGGCGAGGGCGGAGGTGGCGCGGGCCGCGGTGAGGAGGAGGGCAGAGCGGATCATGGGCGTGTGGGCTCCTGTGACAGGTCGCTCCCGACGGGAGGCGCACCGCTGGTAGGTCCGCGCAGGCTTCCCGGTTACGCCCGAAAACGATGAACCCCGACGCGCCGCGAAGGGCGAGCCGGGGCTCGAATCAACGCACCGACGCTCGACTTACTTCTTCGCCGGAGCGGCCTTCGCGGGCGCCGCGTCAGCCTTGCGGGTCAGCTCGACCTCGAGGGCGACCTTCACGTCCTTGCCGACGACGAAGCTGTTGTTCGCCATGGCCTTGTTCCAGGTCAGGCCCCAGTCCTCGCGGTTGAGCGAGAGCGAGCCCGACGCCGCGCGCGCCTTCACGCCCGGCATGAACGGGTGGTCGACCTCAGGAGACAGCTCGGCCTCGAACGTGACCGGCTTGGTGACGCCGTGCATGGTGAGGTCTCCGGTGAACTTCAGCTTCGCGTCCGACACCTTCTCGATCTTCGTCGACTTGAACGTGACGGTCGGGTTCTTCTCGACGTCGAAGAAGTCGGGGCTCTTGAGGTGATCATCGCGCTTGGCGACGCCGGTGTTGATGCCCTTGGCGTCGATGGACACCTCGAGCTTCGACTTGGTGATGTCCTTGTCGTCGGTGATGAACTTGCCAGTGACGGGGCCGAGCGTGCCGTTCACGTTCGTGACGCCCAGGTGCTTCACGGTGAAGTTGGCCGAGGCGTGGGTGGAGTCGATCTCCCAGTCGGCGGCGATCGCGGAGCTCGAGACGGCAACGACAGCGGCGAGAATGGTCTTCTTCATGGGTGCTTCCCTTTCGGTGAGTCCTGCGGTGGATGAGGCGTCACCGTCGACGCCCCGACATGCTGGAGCTTCAGTGAGACCGTTTTCGCGCTTCCGTTCAGCAAGCGCGTGGCCACGGAGTAACCCACCGTCATTTCTGACGCATGTCCCGTGTACGCAACGGTGAGTTCACTCAAGACGAGAGGGGCGGCTCTCGAAATGAGAGTCAGCGCTTCTTGCCCTTCTTCTTCTCGGGGCGGGAGACCGGCGCTTCCTCGGGGGCTGTTGCGAGCGCCGGAGCAGGTGCTCCGAAGCGTTGGGCGAGGCGAACGCCGGCGAACAGGGCGATGGCGGCGAGGACCCAGAGCCGAACGCCGAAGCCGGAGTCTCCGATCGGCGCGCCCCAGGCCTTGTTGACGGCCTCGTTGAGGACGAACAACGACATGAGGCCGATGCCTCCGAGGGCCCACCAGCGGTGGGAGGGACCGGCGTCGGGCTCGGGAGGCGCGCTGCCAGTGGAAGCCCACTTCGTGAAACTGAACCACACGAGCCACATGCCGAGGACGGAGGCGTAGGACATCGCGGTGTATTGCTGATCGAGGTCGCGCGCCTGCGCCGGCGAGAACGTGAAGATCAGCGACAGCACGGCCAGCACGCCCGCGCCCCAGAACAGGTCTTCCCGCTTCTTCTCGGTGAGCGCGATGAGGGCCAGGACGATGGCGCCCAGCCGCAGCGCCGTCACCAGGTTCCAGGTGGGGCTGGTGAGCTGCTCCACGATGGGGCGAGGGTCCGCGAAGTGGAACCCGAAGTTGATGATGAGGGTGGCGACCGATAGGCCGGCGAGCAGCAGGCCCGCCTCGCGCTTCTCGGCGTAGAGCGCCGCCATGCAGAGCAGGAAGCAGTAGTAGTAGTTCGTCAGCTCCGCGCCGACGACGCAGAAGCCGACGCCCAGGCAGGCCGCCACGTAGAGCTTCGGGCCGTGGTGGCGCAGCGCGAAGTAGACGAGGACCATCGAGCCGAGCACCAGCAGCGCCCACACCGGCTTCATCTCGTTCCACAGCTGGATCTTCATGTCCTTCCACGGCTTCCAGGCGTCGATGAGGAGGCGGTCGGACAGCTGCGAGCCCACCGTCGACGGCCGGTAGGTGAGGATCGTCTTGAGTCCCATGAGGTTCGTCAGCGGCGTGCTGGCGTGCTTGACGGTGTTGGCGGCAAAGCGCTTCCACATCGCGAAGCCGGAGCCGTCTCCATCACGCACGACCTTCGCCTCGAACGCGGCCTTGACGCGCTCCGCGACCGCCGAGGCCGGGTCTCCTGGCGCGACGGGCACGGTGATCGTCTCGTCGCCGCCGATCTTCACCGTCAACGCACCGGGCTCCTTGAGCTCACCTTCGGGAGTGCCGGCGACGCCGGCGAGATAGAAACCCGAGCCGGACTCGAGCGGCATCGTCGTCAGCCCCGGCAGCGAGCTCGAAGGGAAGAGGTTGGGCCCTTTCAGCCAGCTCGTCGGCTGGCCCGTCTCGCGGTCGACGCGGCTGACGACGAGCTTGGTGGCGCCCGAGTCGGCGGCGCTGAGCGCGACCTGCAGCGTGTTGGGCGGTGGGTGCGGGAGGAGGAGGAAGGACGCTCCGACGAGCACCGCCGTGCCGACGGCGCCACCGATGAGGTACTTCACGAAAGCCGGGTCGAGCTTGCGGTTCTGGCGGAAGTACTCGACCGCGGCGATGGCGGGCCCGATGGCCGCCAGCCCGGGGAACAACCGCAGCAGCACCGTGTAGGAGAACGACAGGCCGCCGAGGATCGGCTTGTCCTTCTTCAGCAGGCACACGCTGGCCACCAGGTAGAAGAGCCAGTCGTGGCGCAAGAACGCGCCGCCGGTCCAGTAGTACCGGTTGGGGAAGTTGCAGCCGAGCACGATGCCCGCCAGCGCGAAGCCGCGCGCCCCGAAGGCCCACCACACCATCAACATCGTCAGGAAGATGTAGAGCGGGTCGAGCAGGTTGACGTGAATGAGGCCGTCACTCGTGGCGGGGCGCAGGTTCGCGAAGAACTGCCCCGCGAGCGTCCACACCGGGGTGGCGTTGTAGCCGTGGTCGAGGTGGATCTCCTTCCACCGGCCCTCGTTCACCATCGAGCGCAGCGAGTTGATGTCGCGCGTGTATTGGCCCCAGCGCTCCGGCGTGAAGTACTGCTTGCAGATCTGATCGGCGTTCTCGACGACCTCCTTCGTGGGGACGATGAGGTTGGTGCGCAGATCGGTGTGGTTGCGGCGCTGCACCTCGGCGAGGCGCCCGTTCTCGGCGTCGACCACCGCGGCGCAGTCGTACATGCGCTCGTAGCCGACCTCGCGGAAGTACTTCGCGCCGACGTAGTAGTGGTACGTGTCCCACACGTGGACGAAGCCGCCGAAGTGCAGGTGGCCGAAGTTGAAGTACGCAAAGACACCGCAGAGCCCCAGCGCCAGCATCGTGCGATCTCGGAGCCGCTGGAACGCGCTGGGGCGGCCCTCGTCGGCGAGGCGAATGCCCCAGAGGATGACGCCCATCGCCGCCAACGCGACGCCGATCGCCACCGCCTGCACCGAGCCGTCGTTGTCGAGCTTGAAGCGGTCGCGCGCGAAGGCCGACGCCACGAAGGCCCACGACAGGAAGCCCACCACGCCGAGCAGGCCCAGCGGCACCGTCACATCCCAGGGGCTGGTCGCCTCGGTGTGCCGCTTCGGCGGAACGTTCGCCACCGCCTTGTCCGCCGCGGTCGCCTTGTCAGATGAGGTCGCGCCCATTCGGCTGCGCCTCTAGCACGAGGGCCCGTCGACCCGTCGAGTCACGTTTCGAGCGATTCCAAAGACTTCGGAGGGCGGACAGATCCAGAATGCCGCCCACACGTTCGGAGGGGTCATGAACCGACTTCTGCAACTCGCCGCGGTCTTCGTCGCCTCGTCCGCCCTCGCGCAGGGCATGTTGATTCCCACGGACCAGGCGATGGGCCCGCTGGGCATCAAGTACCAGCGCGTCTCGACCGAGATCATCGACGGCACCGCGGTGACGAAGGTGGAGCAGGTCTTCGTGAACTCCGCCCCGCGCCAGCTCGAGGCGCACTTCGTGTTCCCGTTGCCGAAGGGCGCCGCGCTGCAGGACTTCTACCTGTGGATCAACGGCAAGCGGACCAAGGGCGAGGTGCTCGAGAAGCAGAAGGCGACGGACATCTACGAGGGCATCGTGCGGCGCCTGCAGGATCCCGGGTTGCTCGAGTACATCGACACCGACGCCTTCCGCGCGCGCGTGTTTCCGGTGCCGGCGAACGGGGAGCAGAAGATCGAGCTCTCGTTCAGCCAGGTGCTCGAGTTCCAGTCGGGCATCTACCAGTACCACTACCCCCTGGGCGCCAGCTCGCGCGGAGCCCCGCCGCTCTCGGTGAAGCAGGACTTCGTGTTCTCCGCGAAGATCACCTCGAAGACGCCGATCCGCAGCGTGTACTCTCCGACGCACAAGATGGGCGTCTCCCGTCGGACCGACGGTGAAGCGACGGCCGGCCTCGAGCTCGGGCCGGGCACCGACATCTCGAAGGATCTCGATCTCTTCTACACGGTGTCGGACAAGGCGGTTGGCTTCAGCTTCCTGCCGCACCGGGGCAACGCCGACGAGCCGGGCTTCTTCGTGGCGCTGCTCTCGCCGAAGACCGAGCTCAAGG
>JBILEB010000204.1:0-11436 GCA_044352295.1 Myxococcaceae bacterium | reverse complement strand
TCCTCGTCGCGCTTCTTCTCCTCAGCGAGCTTCTTCTCCTCTTCCTTCTTCTTCTTCTCCTCCTCGGCGAGGCGCTTCTTCTCCTCGGCCTCGGCCTTCTTCTTCTCCTCGGCGGCGCGCTTCTCGTCCTCCTTGCGCTTCTTCTCCTCCTCCGCGAGGCGCTTCTTCTCCTCTTCGAGGCGCTTCTTCTCTTCCTCGAGGGCCTTCTTGTCGGCCTCGGCCCTGGCCTTCTTCTCCTCTTCGGCCTTCTTCTTCGCCTCGATGGCGTCCTGCTCGGCCTTGAGGCGCTTGGCCTCGGCCTCAGCCTTCGCGCGGGCCTCCTCTTCGGCCTTCTTGCGCGCCTCAGCCTCCTCGGCCGCCTTCTTCGCCGCCTCGGCCTCGGCCTTCTTCTGCTCCTCGGCCGCCTGCTTGGCGGCGAGCTCGTCAGCCTTCTTCTTCTCGGCGGCGGCCTTCACGGCGGCCTCGCGGTCCGAGCGGGTGATGGGCTTGCGGCTGCCCGAGCCCGCTTCGGTGCTGGCCGCAGACTTCGGAGTCGCCACCTCGACTTCATCCTGGGCCAGGACGACGGAGGCAGACAGGCAGGCCGACACGAGCGCAGCGCGGGAGAGGACTTTCATGGGTGCGCGCGTGTAGCCGAGGATGCCACCACCGATCAATCGAAGGGGCGTCCTGGCGGGCCCTGGTGACCTGGCTGGGGGGCCACGCTCACCGGGAGGTCGCGCCAGGCCCAGCTGGATGAACCGCCATGCTCACCACCACGAGCGGTCACGCTCACCAGGATGACCCAGCGTGCTCACCAGGACGGCAGGTCATGCTCACCAGGATGACCCAGCGTGCTCACCAGGACGACAGGTCATGCTCACCAGGGTGACCCGGCAGGCTCACCACCTTCACGCGGTGGGACACGCGGCCTGCGCCGCCGCCTGCTTCGCGCGGACGCGTCGCTCCACCACCAGCAGCAGCACGGGGATGAGGAGCGACAGCCCCATCGACACGAGCGACACCCGCTCCATCCCCACCAGCATGCGGGCGGGACGTCCCGGAGCGTCGGTGGACAGCGGCGGGCGGGCCACCTCGGTGAGCAACAGCCCCGAGCCGAACGCCGCGAGCGAAGTGGCGCCATGCTGCACCGCCGACTGGAGCGACTGAAACGTCGCGCGCCGGGCCGCGTCGGGCACCTTGGTGGTGAGCGTGTTGTACGAGACGTTGCGCAGGCCCTGCGCGAGCATGAAGCCCGCGAACGTCACCAACACCAGGCCCGACGACATCGACTCGCGCGGCAGGAAGAAGAAGACGAACACCACGCCCATCACCAGCACCGTGCCGAAGGTGCCCACGCGGAACGAGCCGAGGCGATCGACCAGCCGCCCGCCGCCCTGCGTCGCCACGAAGCTCGCCATGCCGCCGACGAGGTAGGCCCACTTGATGTGCGCCTCGGGCACGCCGAGGTTGAACTGCAGGTACGAGGCGATGTTGGGGATGAGGATGAAGCCCGCCGCCATCACGACGGCCGTCATCAGGTAGGAGAGTTGCACGTCAGGCTCGCGCACCAGACTGAACAACTCGCCGAACGTCCGCCGCTTGCCCGTCACGTGCCCGGTGAGCGGTGGCAACAGCACCACGCCGCCCACCATCACCACCGCGCCGAGGCCCGCGACGACGAAGAAGGGCGCGCGCCAGCCGACGTGCTCGGCCAACCACAGGCCCGCCGGCACGCCGAAGACCGAGGCCACCGAGAACGCGCCCATCACCGTGCCCATCGCCTTGCCGCGCATCTCGTTCGGAATGGTGTCGGCGATGATGGCGAAGCACAGCGAGGTGGCGGGGCCTCCGAAGGCGCCGGCGACGCTGCGGGCCACCAGCAGCATCGTGAAGTCGCTCGCGAAGCCACACAGGGCGGTGCCGATGACGAGGCCAGCCACCGCCACGCCCACGGCTTTGCGGCGATCGAACCGGTCGAGGAACAGCGCGCCGAGCAGCCCCATCAGCGAGGCCGTCGCGGTGTAGCTCCCGTTCATCCACGGCAGGTGCGAGGCGGGGAAGGACAGCGCCGTCGACAGCCGGGGGCCGATCGGCATCACGATGACGAAGTCGAGGATGTTGACGAACTGCAGCGCCGCGACGACCAGAATGATGCCCCACTGGCGCCCGGTGAGCTCGGTCGCGCGCCCGCCCTGGAGCCCTGTGGGTGACGCGGTCATGTCCGTTCCGTACACCAGCCCGTGGAGCGCCGCCCAAATCCCCGCTGGGACGGTGCGGCCGCCGCGTGGGACGCCTGAACTTCAGCCCAGCCGTTCGCGCAGGCGGGCCACCAGCGACGCGGCCTCCATGTTCATGGGCTCGAGCGTCAGCGCCTGATGCGCCACCTCGAGGGCGTGGAGGAAGTGCCGACGCGCGCGGTGGTTGGCCCCGGTGAGGTGCTCCAGCTCCCCATACGCTTCGAGGATCGTCGCGAAGCGCACCACCTTGTCCGCGCGCCCCAGCAGCAAAGCCGCCGTCGCGGCGTCGACGAAGGCGAGGGTCGAGGGCTCCATGCCGAGGGCGCTGCGGGCCGCGTCGTCGAGCTCCGCACGGGCCTTCACCGGGTCGGTCAACGCCAGCTCGAGCGCACGGGCGAGCAGCACGGCCAGCTGCTTCACCGCGCGCATCACGAAGTCACGTTCCTCGAGCACGGCCCCACGGTAAGCAGCTTTCCCGAACCGTCCAGGGGGCTGCCCGGGTGAGCGTGGAGGAACCAGTCCGGTGACGACGGCGCAGCGCTTTCGGCGCGTGGTGTTCTGGGCGCTCATGGGCGGCGCGTTGGCGCGGCTGTACGTGCTGGGCGAGGCGCAGTCGTGGCGGGTGGTGGCGCCGGTGGCCGCGCGCATCACGGGGCTGACGCTCGCGGCGTGGTTCCTCCACCTCGTGTGGCACGAGCTGGGGCACCTGCTGCTCTCCCGCGTCGCGCGCTTCCAGGTCGATCGCATCGCGCTGGGGCCGCTCGAGTGGAGTGCGCGGGATCGGCGCTGGCGGTGGGGACGCCTGTCGCTCCGGGGCGCCATCGCGATGCTGCCCATCGGCGCCACCGAGCTGCGCCACAGGCTCCGCCTCGTGGCGCTGGGAGGACCGCTCGCGTCCGGGCTCGCGACGGTGGGGCTCGGCCTCGCGTGGCTCGCGCTGGGCGTCCCCATCACCCATCCACTCGGGGTGGGCGTGGTGACGGGCGTGCTCGTGCTGGTGTCCGCCGCGACGCCGGGACGCTTCCGCGAGGCCACTGCGATCGCCGGCAACGACGTCGATCAAGTGCTGGGCGGGCGCGCCGTGGTGGCACATTGGACGTCGCTCGCCGTGGTGCAGGGCGTGCTCGCAGGCCGCCGCGCCATGGAGGTGGTGCAGGGCCTCGACCTCACGCCACTGCGGCCTCCGCCCGGCGCGCCGCCCGAGCCCATCACGCTGTTGGTCGCCCTCTCGCACCTGGAGCGCAACGAGGTGGCCGCGGCGAGGGCGGTCCTCCGCGCGGCGACCGAACGCGCCCACGACGCGGCGCTGGGGTGGGTCTCGACCGACGTGTTTCACCAGCTCGGTGCGCTCTTTGCGCTGCATGACGGTGACGTGGAGCGCGCCGCCGCGTGTCTGGTCGAAGTGCGCCGGTCCCAGACGCTGCCCTGGTACGCCGACCTCCTCGAGGCGTGCGTCGCGAAGGCGAGCGGAGACGACGAGATGGCGACGCGTCGGCTCGATCGCTGGCTCGACGAGGCGCGCGCGATGACGGGCGGACGGCTCGCGGCGGGTGGCAACGAGTGGATCCTCGATCGTCTCCGGCCGGGCTGGGCCGATGCCGTGCGCGCCCTCAACGACGCTGCAGGGTGATCCACGGGGTGGCGTCGTAACAGAACGCGAAGCCCCACCAGCCGCGCCCGTACTGACAGCCGATCATGAACGAGTCGCTGCTCCCGCCGGACGCCGAGGTGTAGCTCCAGCGGTAGTACCCGGGGAGCGGCGTCACCGTGTACGACGTCGTGCCGTCTTCCCGGCCACACTCCCGAACGCGCACGAAGAGGCGGGCCTCGGTCGGCGTGAAGCGCACGTCGCCCTGCACGGTGTCGCTCCCGCGCATGTCGGTGATGAGGAAGTTCGCGGTGCCGCGCTCGAAGTAGATGAGGTCGCGCTTGCAGACCCCCTCGAGGTTGGCGCGCGCGAACGTGAAGCCCGCCTCGTAGCCGTCGGCCTGGATGCGGAGGAACCGGCCATCACCACAACAGTCGCGGAACAGCGTCGCGCCGGTCTGCGAGTTGTAGAAGTCGGACTCGTAACGGCCCCAGGTGCCGAGGAACTCCATGTACCCGGGGTACGGCCCCACCTGGAACGCAGGCGGCTGCGGAGGTGGCTGCAGGGTGGCCGGCGGCGGGCGGTTGAGGAGCTTGAACGCGAGCGGATACGGGCCGCCGGTCAGCTCCATCTGGAGCGTCGTGTCGAGCGAGGTCGGGTATTCGGTCACCGCGGCGTCGAAGGTGACCGGCGTGACCGGCTGCGGGAACGAGCCCGAGCTGGCGCAGTTGGTGACGTCGAGCCGCCGCTCACGAGGCCGCAACGTGAGCCGTCCGTTGGACCATTCCGCGAGGCCCGTCATCTGGTCGAAGAAGTTCACCGTGCCACAGGTGGCCGAGACGCCTGCGGAGTAGTGCGCGAAGTAGAACTCGCCGTTTGGCTGCACCTTGAACTGGGCCGAGTAGCCCTCGGTCATCGAGAACTCGACGCCCGTCGCCTGGTTCACGAAGGTTCCACCGCGAGCGAGGGTGTTCTGCCAGACGCCGGAGAGCTCGGCTGGAAAGCTCCCCGTCTCCATCGATCCGCCGCCGGCGCCCGACGAGCCGCCACCAGCCGAGCCTGCGCCCGACGAACCGCCGCCGACGCCGCCGGGTCCACCGCCACCTATGGGGCTGAGCCCGCCACCGCCGGAGCCGCCGATGGGGCCGGGACCACCGCCACCGCAAGCGGCGACGAAGACGAGCGCGACGAACACGAGAGGCCTGATCATTGGGAACTCCCCCACGCACCACGAGACCGCGCGTACGTATCGTCGACCCCGGACTCCGGCCACTTTCTGACGGCCCAGGTGACGATGGTGAACGATTCCGTCAGACGCGGAAGCGCCGGATCTCGCCTCGAAGCACCTCGCCCTGCTGCCGCAAGGTCTCGATCGCCTCTTCGAGCTGCTTGACCGACCGGTTCTGCTGCTCCGACACCGACTTGATGGTCTCGATCGCCTTGAGCACCTGCTCCGAGCCGCGCGTCTGCTCCTTCTGCGCACGGTTCAGGTGCGTCACCATCTCGTTGATGTTCTCGATGGAGCGGCTGATCTGCTTCGAGCCGTGCGCCTGCTCCTGCACGGAGCGCGTGACGTGGGTGGTCAGCATCTTCATGTGCTCGGCGGACTTCATGATCTGCTCCGAGCCGCGCGCCTGCTCGTTGGTGGCCTTGCTGATCTGCTCGACCGTCTCCCGAATGCGATCGACGGCGACGGTGACGTCCTTCGAGCCCTTGGCCTGCTCGACGGTGGCGCGGGCGATGGCCTTCACCATCTGCGTGGAGCGGTTCGCCGAGTCCTGGATCTTCTTGAGTGCGCCTTCGGTCTCGCGGCCGAGCAGCACGCCGTCTTCGACGTGGCGCACGCCCTGGTTCATCGCGGTGACGGCGTTGCGCGACTCGTCCTGCACCGCGCGAATGAGGTCGCCTATCTCCTTGGTGGAGGCGCCCGTTCGCTCGGCGAGGTCCTTGATCTCCTCGGCCACGACCGCGAAGCCCTTGCCGTGTTCTCCAGCCTGCGCGGCGATGATGGCGGCGTTGAGGGCGAGCAGGTTGGTCTGCTCGGCGACCTCGTCGATGACGTCGACGATGTTGCCGATCTCGAGGATGCGCCGGCCCAGGTGCTCGATGACGGTCGAGGCTGCGCGCGAGCTGTCCTTGATCTTGTCGATGCCGACGATGGTCTTCTGGATCGACTCGGCGCCCAGCTCGGCGTCCTTCGACACCTGCTCCGACAGCCGCGCGGTCTCGTAGGCGTTGGTCTCGACCTGGCTGATGGCGACGTCCATCTCGCGAATGGAGGACGAGGTGAGCTCGGCGCTCTTGAGCAGGTCCTCGACGTTCCGGGCGACCTCCTTGATCGAGTACGTCGTCTGCTCGATGGCGCTGGTGGTCTGCTCGACCGACGCGGCCATCTTCATCACGTTCTCGGCCACCTCGTCGTTGGTGGTGGCCATCTCGAGGATGCTCGAGCTGGAGTCCTCGGCGCTGCCGTAGAGCGTCTCGACGTTCTCGGCGATGCCCTTGAGGCTGGCGAGCATCTCGACCATCGCGCTCGAGGTCTCCTCGACGCGGGTGAGCACGGTGGCCGAGCCGCCGGTGGTGGTCGCAGCGGTGCGGCTGATCGAGTCGATGACCTGCGCGACGCTCTCTGCGACGCCGCGCACGCGCCCGATGGTGTCGCGCAAGCCCTGGCCGATCATGTTCAGCGCCTCGGCGAGATCCTGCAGTTCGCGCGTGCTGGCGCCTTCGACACGGCCCGAGAGATCGGCCTCCGACAGCCGCAGCGCCTGTCCGCGCATCTGACGGATTGGTCCGATGATGAGCGCGCGAGAGAGTACGCCGACCACCGCGATGAAGAAGACGACGCTGATGAGCAACGCCACCAGGAGCGTCCGCCGCAGGCTGCCGATGGCCTCGCGCACGCGCACCGTGTCGAGGAGGACGAGCACGTGGGCGCGGCCACTGCCAGCGCGCAGCCGCACCTCGTCGGACACGAGGAGATCGCCCGGGTCCAGCAGCAGTCGCGTGCGCCGATTCCCGGCGTTGAAGGCCTCGATCACGGCGCGCGTGAGCTCGGGGTTCGTGTTCGGCTTGATGGCGATCAGATCGCGAGGGCTGCACTCGGCGTCGGGGCACACGAGCACCCACGCCGAGCGGATCTCGTCTTCGCCGCCGATGATGGTGCGGATCTCGTTCGAGGCGTCCTGATCGATGCCGTCGCGGGCGCCGATGACGGCCGTGAAGCCCTCCTTCTCGACGATCTTCCGCTCGATCTCGCGCGCGACCCCCTTGCCGCGATCGAAGAGCGTGTCCTCGAGGGGACCCTGCGCCTGCTGCGGAAGCACCATGAAGAGCCCGAACACCAGCGCGAACAGCGCGAGGGCGAAGGTGCCGAATATTGCCCAGGTCAGGCCCAGCCTTCGGGATCGCGCCGCCACGTGGGGGACTGTATGGAGCGACCGTGGAGGCTTCAAGAATGACGACCCGGCTCTGGTGTGATTCCCGGTTCGAGCAGCACGTCGCTGGACCGATGCACCCCGAGTCGCCGGGCCGGCTCCAGGCCATTGGCCAGGTGCTCGACCGCGCGCCGATCGCCGGCACCGTCGTCGAGACGCCCCGACCCGCCACGCGCGAGGAGCTGCTGCGTGTGCACCGGCCGGCCCATGTCGACCACGTGCTGTCGCTCCACGGGCAGTCCGCGCAGCTCGATCCCGACACGGCGATGAGCCCTGGGAGCGCCGAGGCCGCGCTCCTCGCTGCCGGCGCCGCGGTCGACGCCACGCTGGCCGTGATGCAGCGCCGCACCACCAACGCCTTCGCGCTGGTTCGTCCACCCGGCCACCACGCGGAAGCCGACCACGCGATGGGCTTCTGCCTCTTCAACAACGTCGCGGTCGCGGCGGAGGCGGCGCGGCACTCGGGCGCCGAGCGCGTGCTGGTGCTCGATTGGGACGTTCACCACGGCAACGGCACCCAGCACACCTTCGAGGCCCGGCGTGACGTGCTGTTCTGCTCCTCCCACCAGTTTCCGTACTACCCGGGGACCGGCGCGCCGACGGAGACGGGTGTTGGAGCTGGCGCAGGCTACACGGTGAACGTCGCGCTCCCCGGCGGGCGCACCGACGCGGACTTCGGGGCGGTGTTTCACGACGTCTTCCTCCCCATCGCGCGCGCCTACCGGCCCGACGTGGTGCTGGTGAGCGCCGGGTTCGATGCGCACCGGGCCGATCCGATCGGCGGCATGAACGTCACCGAGCGCGGCTTCGCGGCGATGGCCAGCGCGATGAAGCAGCTCGCGGAGCAGACGTGTGAGGGCCGCCTCGTGCTCCTCCTGGAAGGCGGGTACGACCTCGACGCGCTGGGGCAGTCGGTGCACGCCTGCGTCGAGGTGATGGCGGGACACCGCCGCGACGAGTTTCCTTCGGGCGTGTCAGCGCAAGCGGCCGCGGCGATCGACGACACGCGCGCCGCGCTCGCAGGGTCCTGGCCTCGTGGGTGAGTACATTCATGGCAGCACCGACGCGAAGGAGATCGCCCGGCTCGAAAAGCAGGGCGACTGGACCGCGGCGTTCACCTTTCCCTCGTTCGATGCCCGCCCCGGGCACCGCGTGCTCGACCTGGCCTGTGGCGTGGGCGCCATGTCCTCCCGCCTCGTGCGCGCGTTCCCCGGCATTCGGC
Organism: Myxococcaceae bacterium; assembly: GCA_044352295.1. GTDB lineage: Bacteria > Myxococcota > Myxococcia > Myxococcales > Myxococcaceae > Xiheimicrobium. The sequence continues at coordinate 2,970 of JBILEB010000204.1, read as the reverse complement.
TGGTCGGAGTGGACCTCTCCGAAAGCCAGCTCCGCGCGTGCCGGGCCAATCACCCCACGCTGCACCTCGCGCGCGCCGATGGCGCCCACCTGCCCTTCGCCGATGGCACCTTCGACCGCGTCTTCTGTTCGTGGCTGCTCGAGCACGTGCCCGCCCCGGTCCCGGTGTTGCGTGAGGTGCGCCGGGTGCTCGCGCCGGGTGGCGTCTGCCAGTTCGTCGAGGTGGACAACTACTCGTTCATCACCCGGCCGCTGCTGCCGAGTGCGCAGGAAGTGCTCCGACGGTTGAACGCAGCGCAGCGACGCGCCGGTGGAGACCCCTGCATCGGCCCTCGCCTGCACCACCTTTTCCGCGCAGCCGGCTTTCGGCGTTTCACGGTCGAGCCCGTCGTCATGCACGGGACCCACGCGCGGCCGGAGTACCTGGCGGCGTTCGTCGAGGAGTTCGCGGAGATTTTCGAGAGCGTCGACGAGTCCCTGGGGCCGCAGGCCGGGCCGCTCCTCGCCGAGGCGGTGCGGGAGCTGCACGGCCTCCTCGCGCAGCCGAGCGCGGAGCTTCGCTACACCGCCCATCGCGCGCAGGGCTTTCGCTGAAGAGGACGCGGTGGCGTCGGGGTATACCGCCGCCATGTCGATGAGATTCTTCCTGGCCGCGTCACTCGTCGTCCTGGGCTGCGGCCCGCAAAGTTCGCGCGTGGTGATGAACGCCGAGAACAACTCGGGGCAGTCGGGCTTCGCACAGCTCACCGCGCTCTCGCGCACCTCGACCCGCATCGAGCTCGACCTCGCGGCGTCGAACGATCCAGCGCCCCAGCAGGCGCACGTGCACGAGGGGCGGTGTGGTGAGCTCGGGCCGATCCGGGTCAACCTCATGCCACTCACCCCAGCGTCTGGCCGCGCCGGCCGATTGACCTCGACGTCCACTGCCGACCTCGGGCTCGAGGAGCTCACCGCCGGCACCTTCGTCATCAACGTGCACGACTCGCGCGACTTCTCGCTCTACGTGTCCTGCGGAGCGCTCGAGTGACGGCGCTCGTGTGCCGAGATCCTTCCTATTCCTTCCCCGGCTCGCCACGGTGCTGGCCGCTCAGCCCGCGAAGGGCCCGACGCGCGTGTACGTGGGTGTGTACCTGCTCGACGTGTCGGATCTCGACCTGAAGGCCGGTCGCCTCGAGGGCGACGAGACACCCCCGCCGCTGCTGTTCGACAACGCCGAGCTCGACTCGAAAGAGGAGCTCTCGAAGGAAGCCGAAGGCGACTGGCGCACCGTGCACGGACAACGCGCGATCTGGTGCCGCTCGCGCCCGTGATGCCGTGATCACTCCGCGATTGGCACCAGCGCTCGCACCGACTGTCGGCTGAGCCACTGGAAGCGAAGGATGACCGCGACGGCCACCGCCGACAGGCCCGCGGACAGGCCCCACCACAGCCCCACCACGCCGAGCCCGCCGCGCACGCCCAGCGCGTACGACAGCGGCAGCCCGATGAACCAGTGGCCGATGAGGTTGGCGATGAAGGTGAACTGCGTATCGCCGTAGCCGCGGAGCACTCCAGCGCCGACGCCCTGAATCCCATCGGACACCTGGAACACCGCCGTGACGACGAAGAGCGACGCCGCGACGCGCACCACGGACTCGTCCGGAGAGAGGAGCCGCGCGAGCGGAGCGGGCATCACCACGAACAGGAGCGCCGTACACGCCATGAAGGCCGCGCCGCTGCCAAAGGCGACCAGGCCGGACCGTCGAGCCCTGGACAGGTCGTTCGCGCCGACGCCCCACCCCACGCGCACCGAGCCCGCGCTGCCGATTCCGACTGCGACACAGAAGGTCAGGCTCGCCCACGTCAGCGCCACCTGATGCGCTGCGCTGCTGTCGTCTCCGAGGCGTCCGGCGAGCAGCCCGGCGAGCCCGAACACGCCGCCTTCGGCCACCAGGTGCGCGCCCACCGGGAGCCCCACCTTCGCCGCGCGCCACAACGACGCCACCTCGGGCCGGCGCCGCACGCCCTCCGGAGCCGGTCCCAGCGCGAACGCCAGCACCGCGAATTGCCCCCAGGTGCACAGCGAGGTGGCGATGGCCGCTCCAGCGATGCCGAGCGCAGGAATCGGTCCCGCCCCGAAGACCAGCGCCACGTCGAGCACGAGGTTGAGCACGTTGGCGAAGAGCATCGCGGCGACGATGGCTCGCGTCTTCCCCAGCCCCTGCAGGTACGAGCGCGCCACCACGAAAAGGAGCTGCCCCGCGACGCCCGGCAGCCGCCAGAGCACGTACGTCATCGCCCCTTGGGCGATGGCCGGACGCACGCCCACGAGCGAGAGGACGGGCCCGAGCGAGAGCAGCGGCACCAGCAGCAACACCGACATCACCAGCGCGAGCCACACCCCCGTCCAGTAGTGCGTGCGCGCCTCGGCAGGACGTCTGGCGCCGATGGCCTGCGACACCAGGGGATCGAGCGCGAACAACACGCCCATGCCGAAGAAGAGGATGGTGAAGGTGAGCGAGTTGCCGAGTCCTGCAGCCGCCTGCGCCGTCGCAGACAGCCGCCCCATCACCGCGGTGTCCACCAGGCCCATCGAGGCCTGCCCTGCCTGGGCGAGCGCGAGCGGCAGGGCCAGCCGCCACAGGGCGCCAAGCTCTGTCTTCACCGGGTGCGCGTCAGGAGACATGGCGACCCGACGACGAGTAGCGTCCTTCGCGACTGACCGCAGCGGAGATTCTTTCGACATGCCCCCACGGCCCCGCGTCTCGGTGTACCTCGGTGTCTCTCTCGACGGGCGCATCGCGCGGCCCGACGGACGCCTCGATTGGCTGGACGCCTTCAACGACCCGGCCGTTGGGGACTCCGGCTACGCAGCGTTCTCTGGCTCGGCCGACACACTCATCCTCGGCCGCGCGACGTTCGACACCGAGCTGGGCGCGGGCCGCCGGCTGTTCGACGACACGGTTCCGACCACCGCGCTCCGCCTCGTGGA
>JBILEB010000203.1:0-11454 GCA_044352295.1 Myxococcaceae bacterium | reverse complement strand
CTTCAGCGCTCACCAAGAGTGACCCACCTGCGCTCGTGAAGACCGGACCAGGCTGGGAGCACGATCGGCGAGATGCTCGGCGCGGTGGCAGCGGCGTTCGCACCCGCAAGCGCAACGCCCCCGACCGCGGCGAGGCGATCGAGGGCGTGGTGAGCACGACGTGGGCGAGGTTCAGGCCTTGGGGTCTCGGAGCGAAGGGCCGTCGATCTTCACGGTGTGGCACTGGTGGCGGAGGCGGCTGAGCAGTGCCTCGACGAGAGCTTTGTTGCCAAGGAAGTTCGCCCACTCGGCGTAGTCGAGGTTGGTGGTGATGATGGTGGGGCGCTGGCGGTACCGCTCCTCCATCAGCTTGAAGAAGATGTTCGTCTGCTCGGGCCGCAGGTTCAGGTAGCCCATTTCGTCGATGACGAGCACGTCCACCTTGGCGAGTCGGTTCAGCAGTCGGCGCGTCGAGCGGTCGGCCAGCGACGCGTACATCTCGTCGAAGAGGTCCTGCGCGCGCATGAAGATGCCGCGGTGGCCGTTCTGCAGCGCCTTGAGCAGCAGCGCCGAGGCCAGACCCGTCTTCCCGACGCCGGTCGGCCCGACGAAGACGATGTTCTCGGCCTTCGGGATGAATTCGAGCTCGGCGAAGGTGCGAATTTGGCGCTGATTGACGCCGGGCTGGCGCTTGAAGGGAAACGACTCGAGCGTCCACTGCTCCGGTAGCCGCGCCCGCTCGATGCGCCAGGCCAGCGCGGATTCCTGGTTGGCTTGCCATTGCGCTCGCAGCAGGCGCGCGACGAATTCCTGGTAGGGCAGCTTGCCCTTCTCCGCGTGCTTCACCTCGTCGTCGAAGATCTCGGCGATGCGCCGCAGGTGCAGGCTGCGCAGCAGTTGTTCGACTTCATCCTTCATCGTCCGGCTCCTTCTTCGTGTCGGGCACGACGAAGTAGTCGTGCGCGATGTGTCGCAGCACCATCCGCTCGAGGCGGTCGATGTCGTAGAGGCCGTAGTGGGTGGCCTCGGTGACGGCTTCGAGGAAGGGACCGCGGGGGTAGTCGCGCCACATGCCGGCCAGCCGTCGCAGCGCCACCGGCCACCTCGTTGTCGACCTGGTCTTCATCACCGCCGCGTACGCCGCGACGGCGGGCTCGGCCTGCTGCAAGTCCCTCTCGTCGGGCGGCGTCGGATAGACGGCGGCGCCGCCGCTGCCCGTGCGCGGCGGGCGGTGTTCCGGCAGTGACACCCGGTGCTTCTTCGGGCCCCAGCGCCGCTGGTGCTTCGCCACCAGGCGCGGACCGTCGAAGACGAGGACTTCGTCCTTGGTCTCGCGCACCTCCATCCGCCGGCCGATGAGCTGGTACGGCACCGAGTAGATGCTGCCGTCGACGTGGACGAAGCCCTCGAGGTCGACGACGCGGTGGTGCAGCACGTACACGTCGGGCACCCACGTCGGCAGCGGCTTCAGGTGCGGCGCCTCGACGACGAAGAGCTGGTCCGGGCTGGCGCCCAGGTGACGCTTCTTCCTCGCGTTGACCTTGTCGCACCACGCCAGCATTTGGCGGTTCAGGTCCTCGAAGTCCTCGAAGCGGCGCCCGGCGTAGAAGTTGTTCTCGATGAAGTCGAAGGGGCGCTCGACACGGGCGCTGCGGTTGGCGTCGCCCTTCTCGTGCGCCATGAAGTCGAAGCCCAGGCGCGCGCCGAAGGCTTCCATCTCGGGCACCGGCACCATGTCCTTGCCCGTGCCGCGCAGCACCACGACGTGCGTGTTGTCGATGACGCACCGCCCGGCCGCGCCGCCGAAGTACTTCACGCCGTCCGAGAGAAACACCTTGCACGCGAAGCGATTGAAGGTCGGGTACGCCTGCGCGTACACCCTGCGCGAGTACGCGAGGACGAGGGACGCGGTCTGCACCCGCCGCACCACCCCGGCGATGGTCGCGTCGTGCGGCGAGGTGTCGTGCTGCATCTCCTCGCCCGGCGCGAAGTCGTAGCGCCCTGACGGCTTCTGCGGCTCCTTGCCGATGCCGTGCCGGCGGCAGAAGGCCGTCAGTGCCTGGTACGACAGGACGGCGCCCGCAGCCGCCAGTTCCTCGTGGACGCGGACGAGGTTGCCCTTGCAGCTGAGGTACAGCTGCCGGATGTCGTCCTCGTGGGGCAGGGCCTTCTCCACCCGCACCAGCCGCGGCACCGCCGCCGTCCCCGCTCGCACGACCTTGCGCACCGCCCCGCGCGACAGCTGCATCGCGCGGGCGATGCTGCGCACCCCGTTCCCCGCCTCGTGCAGCGCGAGGATGGCTTGCCGCGCCCTCTCATCCAGCATGGTTGTTCTCCTGATGCAGCGCCGCGAAGAGGGCCGACGTGTCGGCCTCTGCCGCGCGCAGCGCGGGGACCAGTTCCGGCCCCCAGCGCGTTCGCGTCGCCTCTGACTTGCGCTTCTCCTCGACGACGACGCGCCGTGCACGTCGGGCGATGGCCGCGACGGTGGCGACGTCGGCGAGCAGCCGCTCTCCGGGGCTGAGCTCCTTCGGTCGCTTCGCCTCCGCCTCCGCGCGCAGCACCAGCTGCGGCTCGGCGAGGATGAGTCTGCGGCTCTCCGGCGTCCCTGCAGCCCACGCCGCGCACAGCGCCCCCACCTGCCGCGTCGTCAGGCCGTGCCCTGCCAGCACCGGCGCGAGCTCGAGACAGCCCTCGAGGTTGGCGCGCGCCAACGGCACCAGGTGCTTCATCGCCGCGTGCGCCGACAGCTCTCCTCGACGGACGAGCTCCTGCACCGCCTCGGGCAGCTCTCTCACCAGCGCCAGCCGGCGGCTCACCCACGACGTCGTCTTGTCGAAGCGCCTCGCCAGCTCGGGCGCCGCAAGCCCGTGCCGCTCGTGCAGCTCGCGCAGCACCCACGCTTGCTCCAGCGCGCTGTCGCCCGCGCTCGCCCGCATCACCTGCGTCAGCAGCAGCGCCTCGGCCTCCGACAAGTCCCACGTGGTGGCGATGACCGTGTCGCGGCCCAGCCGCTCCAGCGCGCGCACGCGCTTGTAGCCGTCGACCAGGACGTGCCTGCCTCCCTCTCCGCACACCACCACCACCGGCGTCTGCTGCCCCGCCTCCGCGAGCGACGCCACCAGCGCGCGCTCGCGACGGGCGTCCCGCCGACGCAGCCCCGCGTACCGCCTCTCCACCTGGTGCAGCTCGAGCTCCATCGCGCGCTCACCGGCTCCACCACCGCGGTCCTCTCGCCCACCCGGGCCGCCCGCAGCGGCGACAGCTCGCCTCCTGCGGCCAGGAATACGTGCACGCACTCATGCGCGGCAGAGCTTGATCTATGACTTTCCGCGCACCTGCCAGGCGATCGCCTGCGCGCTGCCGCGCGCGGTAGGCGGCCGAGGCCTCAGCTCGCCGCCGCCGCCCGGCCAGCTTCTGCAGGTAGGCGTCCTGCGCACGGCGGCATTGCTCACGCCGGGCACGTCGCCGGCACGGCTCGTCGCAGTACTTCTGCCCGCGGTAGCAGCGGCGGCAGAGCACGAAGGCTCTGGTGCACACCGCGCACTCGATGACCCGAAGCTGCTCCAACCACGCCCCTGCCGGGCCGCGTGCGAGTGGACGGACGACGGGGCGCTGTGCGAAGTCTTCTGCGTTGTCACCGACGCGCCCCTGCGTCGGCTCGAGGGCTCGGAGCCGCTAACTCCGGGCCCTCACCTTTTCGGCCCGGGCCCCGGCCATCTACTTCAGGGCCTCTGCCTCTGCCTCCTTCCCGCCTCAGCCTGCGCGGCCAGCCCGCCCCGAAGGGCGCCGCAGGCGCGCGGCTGCTCGCGCGCTCCGCGCGCGACGCCGCGGCGGGCGGTGCAGGGCCGTGCCGACCGCTGCGCTGGATGGGTCACTTCTCGCGAGCGTGGACGGGTCAGTTCTGGCGAGCGTCGAAGGCGAAAACCCGGCACCGACCGCGACCCGCCGGCGAGGTGGTGACGGTGGCAGCTCGAGCCCCAGGGGCCGTTGCAGGGCTTCCCGCTGCGCAGCCTCGTACTCGTCGGAAAGGCCATGGAGCTTCCAGGTCCACGAAGTCCTTCTGCGCCCCCCGCAGCACCCGCACCAGAATGCCCTCGAACGATCGTCACAGGCCCCTTTTCGATCTGCTCAGGATCAGTGGCACGGAGGTTGCCAAACCCGACCAGCGTCCCGAGCCAGGGCATCTCAGGACCCGGTGACGCCGCCACCGAGCGCACGAAGCGCTTCGGTGACGTCGTCGGCCTCGCGCAGCATCGAGACCACATCTTGCAACTCGTCGGGGTCCAGCTCGTCCCAGACGGCGCGCACGGACGGATCTCGGAGTGGCGAGGAGGCGCTCACCTGCTTGGGGAGGCGCTTTGCGGAGAAAAAGGCCTTGAGTGCCTTGAGTGCCTCCTTGGTGCCGGCGTCCCTCTCGAGGGCCGTCAAGTCGTCGCGGATGGCTTCGAGACTCCACGCGAAACCAAGCTGCGTGAGACCCAGCGTGCGCAACGCATCGGCAATCTCGACCGGAGGCTCGCCTGCTCGGCTCAGCCACATCGCGCGGGCAACCGCTTCGCGAAGACCGTCCCGCACGCGCTCGTCCCAACGGAACTTCGCTGGTTGCGAAAGGGCGGCGAAGGTCGCAACCGCAAACCGTGACCACGTCCTCGCGCGCTCCGCATCGTCTGATTCGTGCGCCGCGAGCGCCGCGAGCCAGGCCCGTGCGGCGACGAGCTCGACCTCCTCCGTGTCTTCTCCGCCGAGCGAGACGGGCTCACCGATAAGCGCCTCCATCGAGCGCAGCCATTTCAGCGCACCCACGCAACAAGCAAGGTGCAGCGCGAACACGTGCACGACGTCTGCTTCGTCGACGTCAAGGGAGGAGCCGACCGGTGCGCCGCCAAGCCGGTGGCTGACAAGCGACAGAGCAGCGGCTCCAAGCGAGCCCCGCGGCGGCGAGAGCGTCGCCGCTTCGTCCCGGTCCGAAACACCGAGCTGCCGCCACGCCAAAGGTCCATCATGGCGCAGCACGGCCCTAAGCGAGAGTGCGAGCGCGAGCCCGGTCGTATCCTCTCGGGCTCTGGCAACGGTCACCGCACGATCGGCGGCCGACGACCTGCTTTCGCCGAAGAGGACCTCGACGATCGCTTGCCCGAACGCCCTGCGCGTTCGCTCCGCCCGCGTCAGGAGCGACTCCGGTCGCCGGGCCCAAATGCCCTCGAGCTCTCTCGAGCCGAAGGGAGCGAAAAGCGCATCGGCCTCGAGCCGGGGTGCCTCTTTGGGTTCGAGGAACACAAGCCACCGAAGGGCGTCGTAGACCGCCTCCGCATCGCCGAGACCGGCATGCAGCTTGGCCTGCAGCTCGAAGAGCTCGCCGACGGCGTGGCGTCCGGGCTCCAGTGGGCTCAACCGATCTGCGTAGGGCCGAGCGTACGGCTTGCAGGCGCGAATGGCTTTGTCGAGATCGGATCGGGCGCGATCGGGCGCGAAGAGGCGGGCGCCGGCGTGCGCGGCGAGGCGCAACGCATCGGGGTGCTCAGGGCATGCGTCGAGGACAGGCCCGGTGAGCTCGAGCACGCTCGCCCATTGGCCGAGGGACGCCGCGTTTCGTGCGGCCCCGAGCACGAGGCTCGTCTCATCGATTCGGCCTTCAGGCGCAAAGGAGTCGACGAGTCGCTCTGTCGCCGAACGACCCTCCGGGTCCTGCGTGGCAAGCAGCGCTCGTCGTCGGTGCGCGAGCGCCGCCTGAATCTCCCCAGCGCCCTCCCGCGCATCGGCCCGCAAGAGGTGCACGTAGGCCGAGCGGGGCACCTCCGCCTCCAGGGCATCGAGAGCGGGCTCGTCGAAAGAGAAGGCAGCATCAAGAAGCCGGCAGACGACATCGAGCCGCGGATCCAACCCGCCGAGATGAGCCGCTGCCCAAACCGCCCAATCCGAGACGGCCCCCGGGCCGGATGTCCGCCACATCGCGCGAAGCTCCGACACGACGCTCTCGACCGCTTCACCGCCGTGCGAGCTGACCAGCGCTGAGAACGAGCTTCGGAGCTCTGCAAGGCGCACCCGCGCAGCCTCCAGCGACGATGGGACGATCGTTGCAGCGAGTTCCGGCCGCCCGAGCGTCCTCTCGGCTTTGCCGATCCCCGCGGCGATCAGGACCAGTGCGGGTCCGGCTCGACCCGCTTGCGCGAGCGTGTCCGCGTTCTCGTTTGCGTCGGTCCAAGAGATCAGTTCTCGAAGCCGTACCGGTTGAGCGCGATCCATTGCCATGTCTTACGTCGCTCTCCTGAGGGCGTAAGCGAAACAAGCCACTTTTTGCGAGCAGGGAAAGGCGGGACGTCGTGGCTCGTGGGCCGGTGCGGGGAGCTGGCGCTCGCGACGCTCTACGCCGAGCCCGAGCCCGACGCGCCGCGCCGCGCCGCTTGATGATCGAGCGCCTCGAGAAGGCGCTGCTGCCCAGGCTGGCCCCAGTCGCTCCAGACCCAGCGCGATTCCCCTGAGGGGGGCCCGAGTTGGGGTCAAGCAGTGTCAGGGGCGGGGAGTACGTCGGTGTGGTGGGCGAAGGACAAGTCGAACAAAGCTGAAAACGGGAAGGGCATCGAGGGGGCGTTGGGGCCCGGCGGGCTGCGGGGAAGGGTTTTCGGGGCTGCGCACGGGGAGACCGAAGGCGGAACTCCCGGTCCTGGGGGCCCCCTGGACAGACGAGTGCCTCACGGACGAGCGCGGTGGAGCCTGCTTGCCTCGCTCGGTTGATGCCTGTGGACCACTGGTTCGCATGGTTGATGGATCGATCAGCGCACCGAGCCGTGCCCGCTGCGTTCGCGTCGTAAGCGCACCGAGGGGCGAATCATGCGCATGGCCCCGTCCGACCTCCCGAGCTGAAGAGAAGCACAACGATGCCCGGAACCAGTCCGCGGTCTCTTGACCGCGACATCTTGGTACCATCGCGGCCAACCACTCGAGGCCCCCCATGAGTCGCTATTCAGACGAAGAGATCCAGCGTGCCCGTACGATGGGTGAGGAACTGGCTGCGTACGACGAACTTTCGAGGGAAGCCGAGAGAAGGCGCGAAGCGCGATGCGGGAGTGGCTCGCTGCGAATCGGCCGCGAGCGATCCATCTTCGAAGTCGTTGGCCTGCACGTGCGTGACGGCATGTTCTTTCTTGCAATGGAGCAGGGCTGGCAGATCGAGGGAACGGTGAATGGCAACCCGTCGGCGAGTCAGTTTCAGCTCGTCACCGGGTTCCCGAACTCGGGCCAGTACACCTTCCTCGACGACCTTCCCCCGACGGGATCGGCGTCTGGAACTCCGCGGGACGAGCGGTGCTTCAACTTCGCGGAGAACACACGGATCGAAGTCTCGCGGAGCGATGATCGACTCGAGATGCGGTACACCGGTCGCGCGTTCGTCACCCGGCCGGGCTCGGACACCCCTCAGGCCGAACCGGTGGACTGTGAGTTCCGCGCGGACTGCGGGAGCAACCTCACGGACGACTGAGCTCGGCCACGCGCTGGGCCTCATGCACAACCCATCGATCAGCATGCTGAACTTCGGCGATCCAGGTCACTGACATCAGACAGGTGCTGTCTGAGGGCCGTGGGCGCAGTTCGAGATTCTCATGCGCGTCCGGCTGCAACCCTCCAATGACCCCTGGCCCGAGATGTCGCATGCTCCGTGACTGCACCGCGGCCGGGATCTCCCAGGGTCTGCGCGACGCAGGGTGGTCACGAACAACGAACAGGAGACGAACAGGAGCTTCAACCCACGAAACCGGGGTGAGGGGCAATGGGCGAGTGGGCGGCGGCCGCGCGGGAGATGGGGTTCGAGCAGGCGGTCTCGGTGCGTGCGGGCGTCGCGGTCGCCCCACGAGACAGACGGGGGTCCGAGGCGTGGTGGCGCGGTGAGACGACGAGGCTGTCCGTCAGGCAGCGAAGGGAAGGCCTGGCTGGGCGGTGGCCGGCGGGAGTCTGCGTCGGGCGGGAGGAAGTGCGACGCCGAGCTCACCGAGTCTGGCCTCGGCCGCGGCGCGGGTGGCGTACACGGCGTGGGTGCGGCGGCGGCCTCCGCAGGGGCCCTTCAGGACGGCAGTGCCTTTCGGTGCGCTGATGCAGCGTCGCCCAGTCGAGCCCGCGCTTCGTCTTCTTCGGAGGTGGTGAGGCGAGGGGCTGGGACGGCGCAGGCGGAGGGGCCTCAGGCTGCCGGGTGACGAGAGGCCGCAGTCTCGCGTTGGGAGCGAAGACACCGTGGAAGGGCGTGGAGAGCGTGCGGTACGATGACGCCGGCATGCCTCGAACACAGCCCACAGGACGCGCTCCGCCCTCGCCGACCGGGGTCGCGCCCCCACCAGAGTCGAGCGTCGCCCCGTCGACGCTGACGCGGACACACCTCGAGGCGGCGCTCCGTCACCTCGAACAGGGCCATCGAGGCGGCGCCTATGCCGCGCTCCTCGAGGCCTTTCAGAGCGCGTGCGTGCCCGAGGTCGCGGCCCTCGTGGAGCGCGCGGCCATCGCGTTCACGGCTGGCTCGACGATCTCCGCAAAGACGCAGAAGGCCTTCGTCGCGACGTGGCTCGAGCGCGCGCGTGTGCGCAAGCCCTCCCAGGCGCGCTGGCTCCTCGCGTCGCTCGAGGAGTTGATCCGCGCGCGTCGAGGCTCGCTCGTGGTGGCCTGCCTCGACGAGCTGGCCCAGGTGCGGGACGACCCGAGCCTCGCACCCACCGCCTGCGCGCTGCTCGCACTCGATATGGGCTTCACCCCGGCCAAGGTGCACTCGCGGCTGTTCAAGATGATCGTCGCCGCACGTGATCCCCGCTCGATCGCGGTTCTGGAGAGGCTTGCCGCAGACGCCGAGCGCGATCTCGTCGCCACGCCCTCCGTGCGCACGGAGCCCACCAATCGATCGCTGCTCGAGCGCATTCCGAAAGCAGTCGCGGCGGTGCGTGCGGCGCTCGGCTCGGCGCCGCCCTTCGACGCCGGGATACAGGCTGTGCTCGCGGCGGTCCAGCGCACCCTGGAAGCACCTCCTCCTGAGGCGGCGGCTGAAGAGGCCGCCACACCGGACGTCGCGGATGGCCTGCTCGCGGCGGTGCTCGCTGACCTCGACGACGACGCCGCTCGGCACGTGTGGGCCGACGCCTTGCTCGCGCGTGAAGACCCCCGCGGCGAGCTGACGGCGCTGCAGCTGGCCAGGAATCCCCGTCACGCCGCGAAGATCAAGGCGCTGATCCAGAAGCACTGGCGCCGCTGGGTCGGGGCGATCGCCCCGGCGATCGTCGCCTCCACGGTCGAGTTCGACCGCGGGCTGCTCGTGGCCTGCACCACCGACGTGCGTCGCAAGGGCTCGGCCGTCGCCGTCTTCAGTCACCCGGGGTGGGCCGGTGTGCGGCGCATCAGAATGAAGAGCTTCGGCATGCTCTCCTCGACGATGACGCACCTCGAGGCGGCGCTCGAGCTCGAGCAGGGGTCGCTCGAAGCGCTCGAAACGGTCGTCCTCCCACGCCTCGCCAGGCTCGAGGTGGTCGAGTTCGGCAGCTTCGGCATGACGATGGCGGCTGGTGTACCGACGGGCCGTGGGATGAAGGCGCTGGCGAAGACGCGCGGGTTACCGGCGCTGCGCGAGCTGATGTTGCGCCTGAGAGACAGCGAGTACATCGGGTCTGGCTTCGCGACGCGCGGGCCGCAGGCGTATGCTTGGGTGACCGCGGCCCCGTGGGCGTCCCAGCTCACCGACCTGGGCGTGGGCGCCTGTTGGGACCGGTGGGCGCCGGCTCAGCTCCAACCCTGGCTGGAGTTCGCTGCTTCCATGCCGAGCCTCGCCCGCCTGCACCTGTTGGACAGGGCGACGCTCGTGGTCGACCCCCGCGCGCGGACGATGCGGCTCGCGGACATCAGCCCGCCGCATTCCGAGTTCGCGCGATTGACCGAGTCCGCGCGGGAGTTCGCGTCAGGCGTCAGCTTTGTCTTCGAAGCGAGCCCGAGCCCGACCGACGCGTAGCGCACCTTCCTCACCCCGGCGGATGCGCTGGCCCCGCTGGCCGACGGGGGCTGCGGCAGTCCGCGGACCGCTCGTCTTCGCCGGTGAGCGGTGGGCGGTGTGGGGTGGGGCGCCGAGCTCATCGAGAAAGACGGTGCCCCCCAGGCTTCTCCCTCTCGTGGACCAGCCGTGGAGACGGGCGCGCGTGCGAGGGACCCGGCCCCGGCGCGACGAGGAGCCAGGGCGCCTCAGCGGCGCTGCGCCAGGCTGCCGCGCAGCGCTTGCACGTCCTTCACCTGCGACGAGAACCCGGGCCCTGCCTCGGTGAACGCCCGCTCGGCTGCGTCGAACGCCTGCTGCGCGGCCTCCCGGTGCCCCAGCGCGTGGTGGTCCTGCGCCTCCTCGAGCGCGCGAGCCCCGGCTTCGCCCGGGTCGAGAGACGGTGGCTCGGCGTCCAGGCGGGCCAGCGCGGTGTCGGGCCTTCCCTCGGCGCGCAAGAGTTCCGCCTCGAGGAGCGCCGCGCAACGTCGAACCGTGGCGTCCTTCTCGTCCTTCAGCAGCGGTCCGGCGGTCACGAGCGCCGCGCGGGCCTCGAGGAGGCGGCCGCCGCCCAGCCCGGCCTTCCCTTCGCCGCCTGACGGACAGCCTCGTCGTCTCACCGCGCCACCACGCCTCGGGCCTCCGTCCGTCTCGTGGGCCCTCAGCGACGCCCGCACCCGTGGAGGCCCCCTGCCCGAACCCCATCTCCCGCGCCGCCGCCGCCCCCTCGCCCCTTGCCCCTCGCCCCGGTTTCGTGGGTTGAAGCTCCTGTCCGTACCAACGACCCTGCCGACGACGGGACCGGACGAACTGCGGCAGCATCAACTGCCTGCCAGCGCTGCGTTGCACCAGCCTGAACGTCTGCGCGTTGCAAAGCCGAGGTTCGAGAGGGTCGCGAGCGGGCGGTCGGGAAAGTCAGGGCTTCAATCGTTTGATTCGCCGCCACAACACCGCGCGGGGCACGCCTTCGATCTTCAACGCGGTCGTGCAGTGCTCGAGTCGCCCTCTGGTCGAGGTGGCGCCAGTTTCGTTCGTAGAGTTCGAGCGCGGCTTCGTGACCCAGCCGCGTGCCGCCACGAAGCTGCCACGCCAGGGCGCTCAGGTACGCGCCCACGGCCACCGACGGCTCGCCCTGCGCGTGATGGCGATTCCAACGCGAAGCCTGGCGCCGGTGAGCCGATTCTTTGCGCGCAAGGGTCAAGAAGGGACATGCGCCAGCTGAGCCTTTCACTCGTCCTCGCCAGTTCCCTCGCGTTGGCTCAACAACAGGAGCGTCCCAGCGACCCTCCCTTGGTCATCGCACCAACACGAACCGACTCAGCTCCGACGGCCCACGCCGCCATTCTCGCCGACAACCGCGTCGCACTTCTGACGCGCGGGCTGGAAATGGGTGCAGGCCTCCGCGCTGGCTTCTCCTCCCCGCCCAGCCTGCGCGTGGGTATCGGTTACGCGTGGCCCAGTCTCTCGTTGATGTTCACGCC
>JBILEB010000066.1:0-35788 GCA_044352295.1 Myxococcaceae bacterium | reverse complement strand
GGCCCTGCTCCCCGAGCGCCACCTTCACCAGCCCCATGTCGAGGTGGCTCGCGTGGTTGGCGACGACGAGGAAGTTCCGGTTCTGCGGCACGAAGCTCTTGCCCGTCACGTGGACGTCGAAGAGCCCGCCATAGATGGACTTCTGACCGAGGGTCAGGGCCTGCCGGCCGAGCGCGGCGAGGGGCTCGGGCAGATCGAGCTCGAGCCCGTCCTTCTTCTCCTCGGCCTCGGCCTCCTTCACCACCAGCTCCTTGATGCCGTTCCCCTTCGGCCGACGGCCCGCCGACGCGACGACCTTGCGCAGGTCCTCCACCGTCTGGATCTTCGTCAGATCCGAGATGGCCGCGGTCGGCACGCCCGCCTGCTCGAGCGCCGACGACAGCTCCGTCAGCATGAGCGAGTCGAGGCCGAGATCGACCTGGAGCCGCGAGTCGTTGCGCACCTCGGCCACGGGCTTCTGCACCACGTCGGCGATCACCTGCACCAACCAGTCAGTCCCCTCGTCGGCGCCCGCCTGTCGCGCCTTTTCGGCGGAGTGCACGAGCTTGTCGAGGCGGGCGAGCTCCTTCACCACGAGCGGCCGCTTCACCTTGCGGGTGGAGGTGCGCGGCAGCTCGCCGTCCCAGAAGCGAAGCACCTTGATGCGGCGAAAAAACGGCTCGTCGCTGCCGACGCGGCGGAAGTGCTCCTCGAGCTCCCGGCGCACCTCGTCGCGCGGTCGGTCCTTGTAGTCGGGCACACACAGGCAGGCGACCTTCTCACCCCCGTGCTCGTCGGGCAGGCCCACCACCGACAGCTCCTTCACGTGCGCGTGCGTGCCGTAGAGATCTTCGAGCTCGTCCGGGTACACGTTCTTCCCGTTGGCATCGATGATGACGTCCTTCTTGCGGCCGACGAGCGTGAGGTTGCCCTCGGGGTCGAGGCGCCCGAGGTCGCCCGTGTGGAGCCACCCTGCCTTGAGCACCGCCGTCGTCGAGTCGCGGTCCTCGAAGTACCCGGCCATCACGTTGGGGCCGCGCGCGATGACCTCGCCGATGCCGTCGTTGTCGGGCTCGAAGATGCGCAGCTCGATGCCCGGGAGCGCCTTGCCGACCGAGTTCGGCAGCCGCTTGTTCCCGGCGTGCGTGACGGTGAGCACCGGCGCGGCCTCGGTGAGGCCGTACCCTTCGTCGAGCGTGAAGCCGAGCGCGTGGAAGGCCTTGTGCACGTCGTCCGAGAGCGCCGAGCCGCCGCTGATCATGAACTTGAGGCGCCCCCCGAACTTCCGGTGCACGGGCCAGAACAGCAGCTTGCCGAGGTTGATGCCGCGCCGGTTGCGCAGCTCGGCGTTGACGCTCATGAGCGCCTTGAGGCCCTCCTCGACGATCTTCGGCCGCGCGGCGAACTCCTGCGTCACCTTCTTGTGGAACAGCTGCCAGAGCGCGGGCACGCCGACCAGACCGGTGATGTTGCCGCCCTCGAGCACCTCGCCGATGCGGTCCGCGGTGAGCTCGTCGATGTAGGAGATCTCCGCCCCGCGCGAGAACGGCGTGAGCAGCCCCGCCGAGAACTCGAACGTGTGATGGAGCGGCAGCACCGACAGCACGCCGTCGCCCACGCCGATGTCGAACGCCCCCGCGAGCCGGGAGATGAGTGAGGTGAAGTTGCGGTGCGTGAGCATCACGCCCTTGGGGACGCCGGTCGTGCCCGAGGTGAAGATGAGCGAGGCCACGTCGTCAGGAGACGCCGAGCGCTTGATGGCGCCGATACCGTCGATCTTCGTCGGGTCTCCGGACAGCGCCTCGGCGAGCAGGACGATCTTCGTGGGCACCAGCGCCGTCGCGAACGCCTTCTCGAGCCCTGCGCGCTTCTCGGCGAGCTCCTCCGAGATGAGCAGCACCTTCGCATCCGCGCGCCGCGCGATGTTGACGAGCTCGGCCTCGGACAGCTCCTTGTCACACGGCACCGACGTGGCGCCGGCGCGCAAGATGCCGAAGAACGCGATCGGCCACTCGGGCCGGTTCTCCGACAGCAGCATCACGCGCTCCTGCGGCTTGACGCCCTGGGCCAGCAGGAAACTCCCGACGCGGTTGGCGTACCGGTGCGCCTCGCCATAGGTGAAGCGCTGCTCGTCATCGCCTGAGTGCATCCGGAAGGCGACGCGGTGCCGCCAGTCGTGCACCGAGGCCTCGAACAGCTCGATCAGATCGCGGTACGCGGACACCACCTTGCGCTTCTGCGTCTCCTCGTCGAGCCCGGGGAACACCCACTTCTCGAGCCCGGGGATGTGCACGTTGAGGAAGTAGTCGCGCCAGTCGAGCGCCTCCGGGTTCCAGGCGATCTTCGCGCGATCGTGCGCCGGCATGTCGACGTACAGCGAGCGCGTGTTGTCGCAGCGGAAGACGAAACGGTTCTCCCAGATGAACGGCAGGAAGAGATCGACGATGAGGTTCAGGCGATCGGCGTCGTCGGCCACGTCTTCGAGCTGTACCTTCGCGTGCTCGAGCATCGCCGACACCCGCGGCGCCCCCCACGAGGGCTTCTGCTCGTCGATGAGCTTCGCGAGCCACTTCGCGCCCTTCGAGATCATCGGCGTCGAGAGCGTGTCGAAGCGCAGCTTCGAGGTGGCCTTGGCCTCGTTACGCATCTTCAGCTCGTCGAGCAGGTTCATCCCGCCCTTCTTCTTGCGCATGCGCTCGCGGCCATAGAGGCCCACCAGCTCGGTCGAGCGCGCCGAGATGAAGGGGTTCGAGTCGCCGGTGGCCTGCTGGTACACCCGACGCTCCGAGGTGCGCAGCTGCTGCGCGGTGATGGCGATGAGGCTCCCGGCCACCTGGTCGACCGGGATCATGTCGAGGATGGTGTCCTTCGCGGTGGGGAGGATGCCGCGGCTCTTCATCAGCGCGTAGATCATCGGCGCCGACGTGGTGAAGCCCTCGTTCCAGCCGGGGAACGGGTAGCGCTGCGCCGACTCGACGATCGACGGGCGCACCAGCGCGTACCGGAGCCCCGGCGTCTTCGCGATGACCTGCTCGCCGAGCGACTTCGTGTACGTGTAGGTGTTGGGCCAGCCCCAGTGCTTCGCGCGCTCCATGCCGGCCTCGACGAGGCGGGTGGTGAGCCACAGCTTGCGCTCCCGGCCCACGGCGAGCCGCAGCGCCTTCTCGTCGGTGGGATCGCGCCCCTCGGACTCCAGGCGCTCGATGGCGCGGGTGCGGAACTCCGAGGCGAGCGCCTTGTCATCGGCCTGCTCGCGCAGCCGGGCGACGGCCTTCTCGCAGTCGATGAGCTCCTGCTCGATGGAGAAGTCACGCCCGTCGAGCTCGCCGCGGCGCGGGAAGAAGCCCACCACCTCTTCGTCTTCGAAGACGAGCCCCGCCCGGGTGCCGGCGACGAAGGCCGTCGACATGTGCACGAGCGGCACGTCCCAATACAGGCACGCGTCCACGAGGAACTTCACCCCGTGCGTGTTGACGTTGAGGCCGACCTCGAGCGACGGGTTGAACGACACCAGGCCGGCGCAGTTCACCACCACGTCGATCTGCCCCTTGAGCGCCTTCCCCTCGGCCTCGGCCAGGCCCATCCACGGATCCGTGATGTCACCGTCGAGAATGGTGACCTTCTTCGACAGCCACGCCAGCGCCTCGGCCTCGCCGCCGTACTTCGTGCGCAGCGGCTCGAACGGCTCGCTGGTGGCCACCTTGTCGAAGAAGCGGGTCTTCGCGTCCTTCGAGCTGCCCTTGCGCACCAGCACGAAGACGTGGGCGAGCTCCTCGCCGTAGTGGTGCAGGAGCATCGACAGCGACACCTTGCCAACGAAGCCGGTGGCGCCGGCGAAGAGCACCCGTTTGCCGGTGAGGGTCTTCGTGACGTCGAGGGGTGAGGTCGCAGACAACGGTGAGGCCATGGGCCAGGTCGTGTAGCAGAAGGGGCCCACGGGTGGTCCAGCCTCGACGGAGAGGGCTGGCGCGCTGGTTTCGCCTCGTCTGGCCTTCGTGTGAGGATGAGAGCCGATGCCTCGATCCGGCGCCCGTCACCTCGTCGTCCTGACGCTCGCCCTGGTCGCCCTCCCGGCGAGGCCGGACGAGCTGGCCCCGGAGCTCCAGCTCGGCCTCAAGGCGCTGCGCACCGGCGAACAGGCCCGGCTCGAGAAGGCCACCGGCCCTGTCGCCGAGCTGCCGCTCTACCGCGCCGACCTCACCGTCGACGTGGCGCACCGGAAGGTCGTCGGGAAGGTGGCCCTGACGTGGCACGTCAAGGGAGAGGCGCTCGACGAGGTGCTCCTGCGCACCACCCCCAACGCCGCGCACCCGGACGCCGTCACGCTGCTGAACGCCGCCGTCAACGGCCAGGCCGCGGTCCTCGAGCACCCGGATGCGACGCTGTGGCGGGTGAAGCTGCCGGTCGAGGCCGTCGCGGGAACGGCGGTCGTCGTCGAAGTGGCGATTCAGGCCGCGCTCCCCACGCTGGTGCCCGACGGTGAGATGCCGGACTACGGCGCGTTCGGGGCCAGTGATGACTTCGCGTCGCTGGTCGGCCTCATCCCCATGGTGCCACCGACGAAACCCAACGGAGAGCTGTTCTCGCCGCCCTCGGGCATGGGCGACCTGTCGGCCTTCGCGCCGTCGGCCTTCATGGTGAGCGTCGCGGTCCCCAGCGGCATGCAGGTGGTGATGCCAGGCGTGGCGCTGGGCGAGGTGCCCGAGAAGAACGGCCGGGTACGCTTCACCCACGCGCTGGTCGGCGCACGGGACTTCCCGGTGTTCGTCGCGCGCGGGCTCCAGAAGCTCACGGGGACGGCCGGAGACGTCTCGGTCGAGGCGTGGCTCCGACGGGACGACGCCCACGGCCGCGCGGTGCTCGACCACGCCGTGTACGCAGTGAAGGAGCTCCATCGACGGCTGGGGCCCGCGCCACACCAGGTGCTGCGCGTCGTGGAGGCGCCGCTGGGCAAGGGCGCTGGCGGCATGGAGTTCCCCGGCCTCGTCACCGTCTCCCGCATGCTCGTCTCGGGCGCCGCCGATCCCCTCTCGGCCCTGGGCCTGGGCGACACCGCCGCCAACCCCGCCGTCGTCGCGATGGTGAAGCCGATGCTGAAGGACCTGCTGCGCTCCTCCATGGAGTTCACCGTGCTGCACGAGGTGGCCCACCAGTACTTCGCCTGCCTCATCGGGAGCGACGCCGTCGATGAGCCCGTCGCCGACGAGCCGCTCACCCAGCACGTCGCGCTGCTCCTCCTCGAATGGCGCCACGGGAAGAAGGCGGCCAATGAGGTGCGCGAGGGTCAGGTGAAGATGGCCTACCAACTCTGGCGCATGATGGGCGGCGCCGACATGAAGGCCAACCAGCCCACCGGCGCCTTCACCTCGTCGACCCAGTACGCCGGCATCGTCTACGGCAAGGCCCCGCTCCTCTTCGACGCCCAGCGCAAGCTGCTGGGCGAGGACGCCTGGGAGCGCGCCCTGCGCACGTATGTCGAGCAGCATCGGTACCGGTGGGTCAGCTCGAAGACGCTCACCGAGGTCGCCGGCAAGCAGGTGCCCGGTCAGGCCCGAGAGCTCGACAAGCTGCGCCGCCGCTGGTTCGAGGAGAAGCACGGCGACGAGGACGTCGGCACGCTCGACCTCGACAAGCTCTTCGGCGACCTCAACAACGGCTCGACGGACATGAAGCTCGATCCCGAGGCCGCGAAGCTGTTCGAGGAGCTGATGCGCCAGCTCAACGGTGAGTGAGTCGGCTCAGAGCGGCCCTCGTGACCTGAAGCCCAGCGCGAGCGGCGTGAGCGAAGCAAAGGCCAACCCCGTCACGGGCACGATGACGCGGGCGCGAACCCGCTGACGATGGCCGTCACCGGGTGGCCGAGTCGATACGCCGTGTCCGGCAACTCGTCCCACACCACGTCGTTCGTCGAGCGGTCGCAGCGCTGCTGGTCGTACCAGACGTTGGCTCACCAGGACGACCACCCTCGCGCCCGACTGGAACCTCGAGCGCCCCATCGCCCCGTTTCAGGCCGAGCTCCAGTGCGTCTCAAACGCTCAGTAACCGGCGCGGGCGATGCCCTTGTACTGCGAGCCGAACGAGCGGAGGTTGTGCACGATGCCGAACGCGCACCCACGCGCCTCGTAGGTCCACGACGAGCCCCAGCCATCACCCGACTCGTAGATGACGATGTGGCCCGCGCTGCCGTCGTTGTACACGAGCGCGTCGGCCTTCTTGAGCGCCCCCCGCGACACCGTCGACCACTGGCTGCTCGAGCGCATGAAGTCCCAGGTGCTGTAGGGGTGGCTCTCCTTCGTCATGTCGTCGTTCCAGGAGGGCACCGTCCACACCTTCGCGGCGTAGCCCGAGCAATCCGCGCCGTACTCGCCGCGGTAGGTGCAGTTGGGGCAGTTGCCCGTGCAGACGCCCTTGTTCTGCGAGGTGGCGCCGAACGGAAGCCAGCGGCCCTTGCCCCAGCGGTAACCGAAGCCCACGCCGCCCCTCGCGCGGGTGATGGCCTGCTCGCGCGCCGACGAGGTGCCGGGCGTGGTCGGCGTGGTGGGCGGCGTCACCGTCGGGCTGCGCACCAGCACGAGGAACCCGCCGTGCGCCCAGCCCTCGATGCCATTGTAGCGGATGTTGTACCAGCTGCCGCTCGGCGTGCCCCGGTTGATGGTCGTCACCGTCGCGCCGGCCGCCATCACCAGGCGCACCCGGCTCTCGAGGCTCGCGCTCGTGCGCAGGTTCAGGTCCGAGGTCGTCCTCAGCGTCGACCCGATGGCCACGCCACCGGTCAACTCCGAGCTGATGGTCGCGGTGTCTTCATTCGCGCCGCGGAGCAGTTCGCTGTCGGCCGCCGTGTCCGTCGCCGTGCCCGCACACGCCGCCACCGTCACCCCGCCCAGCACCGCCACGATTCGCTGAAGACCGGCCATGTTTCGCGCTCCGAGGAAGGTGTCACCCGAGGGTGACGCACACTGGAGAACATGGAAAGCGATTTCCGTACCAGACCCGACATCGAACAGGGTCCGACTTCAAAGCATTGATTTTAATGAGATAAAGTAACATGAGGTGACAAAATCAGTGACCCGCGAGCAGTCAAACCGCTGTTCGCGAACCAGACACCTTCGACTGAAACCCATACGCGTCGAATGGAATCGAGCGGGTCGCGCAGCGTGGGGAAACGTGGTTTTTCCAGCGCCATGCAACGGAGGCGGTGGATCATCGGGGTGACAGTGGCGGGGCTTCTGGGGCTGCTGCTCGCGCTCTTCTGGCCGACGGGGCGCACGCCGGAGTCGCCGAGGCCCGCCCCTGGAGCTCAGGACTTGAGCGCTGAGTCCACAGACGGCTCAGCACGGGGGTCCTTCGCGTCACCACCCACGGCCGTCCTGGCCGATGCCTCCACCAGGCTCCAGGAAAGCCCTGACGGAGCCGAGGTGCTGGCGGTCTTCGGCTGGGGCAGTGGGGAGGGACAGCTCGGCAGCTCCCGGCAGCCCGAGGGCAACCCTGAAGGGCCCATGAGCTTCGGCGTCGGTCCCGACGGCTCGGTGTGGATCCTCGACCAGGTCAACCAGCGCCTCGTCAAGCTGGACGCGAAGGGCCGCCGGCTGGGCACCATCCCGGTTCCGGTGCAGGCCGCGCAGGACGTGGTGGTGACGAAGGACGGCTCGGCCCTCGTGATGGATCGCCTCGTCGACAAGGCCGTCGCCATCATCGGCCCCGACGGCAAGCCACGCGGAGAGCTCGCGCTCGAAGGCAAGGGGCTCCCCGAAGGCGGCGCGTCGACGGGCCTCTTCGACGACGGCGACGACGTGCTGGTCGAACGCGAGCACGGAGACCTCGTTCGCCTCGGCAAGACGTCAGGCAAGGCCGACCCGGAGCGCGGTGAGGTGCCTGGACGCCCCTCGAAGGACGGCGCGGCCTACTTCACGGCGATGCTCGTCGAACCACGGGCGGGCATGGTGGCGCTCACGGCCGTCTCGAAGGCCACCCTCACCCACCGCTTCACGCGTCAGCTCTCGTTCGGAGGTCCGGTGTTGTCACTGGTGCTGCTCGACAGCGACGCGTCGGGGCTGGCCTATCTCGGGGCGCAGCGCGAAGTGCCGGGCTCCACCCCCGAGGCGCCGCGCCTGGGCCTGGTCGTGCTGTGCGTGGACGGGGCCGATGGACACCCCGTGGGCCAGGTGGCCTTCCCGGCCAATGCGATGGCCGAGGAGTCGTTTCGCGAGCTGAGCGTCACACCCGAGGGTACGATCCTGTTTCTCCGTCGCACCCCCGAGGGCGCCCAGCTCGAGCGCCACCGCTGCCGCTGACCGCCGAGGGCCGCGCCTTCCGTGCGCCACCCGTTTGCGGCGCGGCGCGGTCGACCGGGACTGGTTGTCCATCTCGGGGTGCGCGCTCCGCCCGACGGCGTTTCGCCGGACGAGCGCGCTGGTTCGAGCCGTGAGCCTACAAGCAGGCGCCGACGTTGGGCGGCGTGTTCGTCAGCGCCGTACACGTCCCGCTGATGCACGGCTGGCCGATGGTGCACCACGACCGGCAGGTGCCAGTGGTCGCTCCGGCCGAGGCCCGGAGGCAGGTGGAGCCACGTTGACACCGCGCCATGTCGCTGCAGGTCTGGCCGACAGGCACCGTCCCGACGAAGGCGCAGATAGGGCCCGTGCCAACCGCGTTCACGCAGCCTCGGCCAGGGGTGTTGGCACAAGGCGACTGAGTGACGAGGTTGCAAGCGATGGGCGGCTCACACAAGACCAGGTTTTCGCGCGTCCCCGACACGGGGACGATGTTGTTGCAGATCTGGTTGGCCGGGCAGTCGTTCGGCCGGAGCGCGCAGGTCTTCCGGCAGAACGAGCCCAGCGGCTCGGTGATGCAGTAGTGCTCCGCCACGCAGTTGTTCTGCACCGGATCGCAGGGCTGGCCCTCGAGCTGCGCGTTCTGGGGAATCAGGCCGCACGTGCGCTGCGTGACGCCGCCGATGTTGTAGTAGCCGCAGCGGTCGCTCGAGTTGGGGCAGTTGTCATCGACCGGGTTGCACCCTGCCGTGCAGGTCGTGGCGGTGGTGGCCGTGTTGGTGACGACGCACGCGCTCCCGGTGGGGCAGTTGGGCGCGTTGATCGTGCATTGCTGGCCGAAGGTCATCCCGCCCGCGCTGCCGCCGCCGACGCCCGCGCCACCCGCCGCGCCACCCGCCGATCCACCCGCCGTCGCCATGCCTCCGCTGGTGCCGCCCGCCGTCGTCCCTCCCGCGGTACTGCCACCGGCCGACATCCCACCGGCCGTGCCGCCTCCCACCGACATGCCGCCGGCCGTGCCACCCGCCGTCGTCCCGCCACCGGGGGAGCCTCCGCCGAACGACGAGCCACCGCCCATGCCGCTGGTGCCCGCTCCGGTGCCGAGCGAGGTGCAGCTCCCGCCCACGCACGAGAAGCCAAGGGTACACGCCGTACACAGCGCGCCGGAGCGGCCGCAGGCGTTCGGCGTGCTGCCCAACTGACACATGCCCGTCGTGTCGCAGCACCCAGTGGGGCACGACTGCGGCGTGCAACGCCCTGGACCACACGCCTGAACGAACATCGCGACGACCAGCGCGGTCACCGCTCCAACCCACACATGCATCTTCATGACTTGAACCTCCCTGGCCGGGTGTCGGCGCGGTTACGGCGAGCTGACCCCCGAAGTCCCGTCACCGTGCAACATTTCGTGGAAGGCCGCGTCGAGCTTCTCGAGCTCGCGGCCGGCCCCATCCACGGCGACCTTCAGTTTCGCACGTTCTACCGGCTTCGCCAGCGCTTCGGCGCTCGCTCCCACCGTCACCAGGACTGGAACTGCGTAGCGCTGCTCGACCGCGGTGTTCACCACGAAGCCCTTCGCGTCGCCCACCAGCGCCGCCTTCACCGGCACCGCGAAGCCCACGGTGAGCTCCCGGCGCGAGACACCGACCACTGCCGCGTGGGCGCGCTCCGAGCCCATCGCGATGGGAGCCGCGAACGCCCCCCGCACGTCGCGCGTGAGCCCTGCCTCGCTGCGCCAGGTGGCCACGAAGCGCCGGGCCTCGGCGACGGCCTTGCCCTCGACGCCGGTCGCCTCGACATGCGCGAGGAGCGCCAGCCCTTTGAGGAGCGAAGCCAGTCGCCGCGCCTCGCTGAGGAGTGTCCCCGTGCGTTTGCCCTCGGGTGAAAGGCCCGCGAGCCCCGCGAGCTGTTCGGCGGTGAGCGCCGCGGCGAGGGCGTCGAGCGCGCGCGCCTCGAGTTCGAGCGCATGCGGCGTGGGCTCGACCTCGAGGAACGGGGGAACGTTGAGGCGCAGCTCGAGGCGGGTGCGGTCGAGCGGTTCATCCTCGGCGTCCAGTCCGCCGCGGCGGGCCTCGCGGTGGCTTCCCTGGAGCCCGCAGAAGGCCCCCGCGAGCCGATCGCGCCAGCCAGAGTCGATCTGCACCGCCTTCGACGACTCCGTCAGCAGGCTCGCCAGGGCGGCTTCGCGCAGGTGTGGCCAGGCCGTCACGTCAGGAGCGACGGCCACGCGGCGATCTCCCACGGCCACGGCGAGCTCGTCCATCGCGGCCCCGCGCTCGGCCCCGGAGAGCTCCGCCAGGAACTTCGAGAAGGGCGTCGAGGGCCAGGCCACCAACGGCGGCGGCGTGCGGCCCGTGACGGGCAGTGCCTCGATGAACTCACTGAGCGACTCGAGTGCTCGACGCGGCTCGCCTCTCGCGGCCGTGCGCCACACCAGAATCGGCTCGTCCGTCGGGGCACCCAGGAAGCGGTCTCGGCGTTGGCGGGTGCGCGCCCAGAGCGACTTGAGCCTGGGGTCACGCTCCAGCAGGTCGAGGAACAGGAGGACTGCCGCCGTTCCCGCGCGGCTCTGCTCGAAGGGGCGCGACAGCACGCGGGAGCGCAGCCACGCACAGGACAGCTCGGGCAGCGCGCTCCACGGAGCGGGCGCGACCTGCCCATCCACGTCGCTCGCCAGCCGCGACCGCTCGGCATCGACCGCGGTCATCAGCTCCGGTTCGTTCTTCGCCGCCGCCGGGAGCCTCGCGAGGTCACCACAGGCCAAAGCCCACGAGACCCGCGCAGCGAGGGCCAGCGCCCCTTCCCGGGTGTCGCCGTTGCTCTTGCGAAAGGCGGCGATGGCCTGGTCGGTCACCTTCGTCCACAGCTCGCGGCGAAGCCACTCGGTGTCCAGCTCGACCGCCGCGACCGCCGAGTCCTCGAGCTGACGCGAAAGCCAGAGCGGGAGCTCCGCGCCGACGAGCACCTTCGGCGTGCGGGGATCCAGCGGCGCGAGCAACCGCGCGCCCGTCTTGCGACCCAGGGGGTTGTCGGTGGCGAGCGCGCCGTCGGGCGTGAGCGCGAAGCTGACCGCCAGGGGAGCCCGCTCGAGGCCCTGCCCGCTCGACAGGGTGACCGGCGCGCCCGCGGGGACACGCACCACCACCTGCTTCGGGAGCCCAGCGAGGAAGGCCTTCACCGCCGCCTCGCCGTTGGCCTCCTTCGCGTCGCCAAAGCCGCTCGAGGCCTTGAGCGCGGTGAGGTCGAACGCGTACTCGATGGCGCCGTCAGGCAGGCGCGTGCCCTTGAACGGCCAGACGTCGGCCATCGGGGCACCAGCGAGCACCACAGCCGTGACGAGGGCGAACGGCACGGGTCAGGACAGCCCGAGCAACGACTTGACGGTCTCGACCACCTCGATGGCCTGGACGGGCTTGACGAGGTACGCGTTGGCCCCGAGCTCGAGCGCTCGCTCGCGGTCGGCCTCGGCCGACTCGGTGGTGATCATCACGATGGGCAGCTTCGCCAGCGTCGGATCCGCGCGAATGTGCGCGACCAGCTTGAGCCCGTCGAGCACCGGCATGTTGATGTCCGAGAGCACGATGTCGAACACGCCCCCGCGCAGCTTGCGGAGCGCCTCGGCCCCGTCGCCCGCCTCGACGCAGACGACCTCCGGCAGCTTTTGCAGCGCATACATGACGCTCCGGCGAAGCTGGAGCGAGTCGTCCACCACGAGAGCTCGAATCGCCATGGTCGGACATCACCCTACCCGACCCGGAGGGTCGAGCGAGTCACTTCTTGGGTTGGAACGCGGGGTAGCTGCCGGAGGCCCGCGACACCTGAACGGCTTGCGCCAGCGCCGGGCCCAGCGCCGGGAGGGGCAGCACCTGGGTGACGGGGCCATTGGCGATGGCGGCCTGGGGCATGCCGAAGACGACGGCGGTGTCCTCGGACTCGACCCACACCTCGTCGCCGGCCTTGAGCAGCGCCTTCACGCCCGCGCCGCCGTCATTCCCCATGCCCGTCAGCACCACGCCCCGGGCGATTCCGCGCGCGGTCTTCGCCACGCTGGTGAAGAGGCGATCGACGGAGGGCGCGTAGGCATCGGTCGGCAGCGCGCGGCTGACCTGGGTGACGAGGGCGCCCTCCTTCTCGACGAGTTCGAGCTGCTCTCCGCCGGGCGCGATGTAGACCCGACCGGGCACCACCGGCTCGCCCCCATGGGCCTCCTGCACCCGGAACGGCAGCGCCCCATCGAGCCGCTGCGCGAACGCCTCGGTGAAGCGCGCGGGCATGTGCTGGGCCACCAGGACACAGACCGGCAGCCCCGCGAGCGCCTCGAGCACCTTCTGCACCGCCGGCGGTCCCCCGGTCGACGCGCCGATGGCCACCAACGTGGCGAGGTGTGAGGGCACCGGCACCGCGGGCTGGACCGGGCGCGTCAGCGGAACGGCGGCAGGAAAGACGGCAGGCGTGAGGAACGGATCGACCGGCGCCTTCGCCGACACCTTCCGCGCGAGGAGCGCCGCTCTCACCTTCTGCACCAACTCCGCCCGCACGGACTCGAGCGAGGCGAGGTCGCCCTTCGGCGGCTTGGCGACGAAGTCGAACGCGCCGAGCTGGAGCGCCTTGAAGACGTCGGCCGGGTGCCCGTACGACGACAGCACGATGACCGGCGTGGGCGCGCGCGACTGGAGCAGCCGCAGGAAGCTGTAGCCATCGAGCCGCGGCATCTCGAGGTCGAGGGTGATGCAGTCGGGTTTGAGCGCGATGGCCTTCTTGAGGCCCTCCTCACCGTCGGCCGCGCGGTCGACCACCTCGATGCCCGGGGCCGCCTCGAGCATGGCGGTGATGGCGCGCCGATTCGCCGGCGAGTCGTCGATCACCAGCACACGAATGGGTCGGTCGAGCGCCACGGCGAGAACTCCCACACCATGCTCACATGCGCGCACGTTGGCCGCACGGTTTTCTCCGCCGACAGGCTTCGGTCGGGGGCGTCGTGAAGGTCCGCCAGGGCCTCCCGTCCATTGCGCCATGCCGATGACCCTGGCCTTTCCCCGCTTCCTGCACCCCACCGCGCAGCGCCGCGGCGCGCCCACGCGAGAGTCGTTCACCCGTCAGGATCCACAGGCTATGGTCCGCCCCGCTTTGGCCACTGACGACCTCACGCTCGTGCAACGCGTCCGACAGGGCGATCAGCGGGCCTTCAAGCTCCTCGTCGAGCGGTACCAGCGCAAGGTGTACGGCGTGGCCCTCGGCATGGTGAAGGACAAGGAAGAGGCCCGCGACGTCGCCCAGGAGGCCTTCGTCAAGGTCTACAAGTACCTCGAGCACTTCAAGGGCGACTCGAGCTTCTACACGTGGCTGTACCGCATCACGGTGAACATCTGCATCGACGTGCTCCGGCGGAAGGGCTCGGCACGGGGCGACGATCACGTCGAGTTCGACGAGTCGGTGCGCCTGGACACCAGTGAAGCCAACCTCGGCGCGCTCGGGAGCAAGCTGGGCACCAACCCGCAGAAGGCGGCACTGCGAAAAGAGCTGGCCGACAAGATCACCCAGGCGATCCAGGAGATCCCCGAGGCGCACCGGAAGATCCTCCTGCTGCGCGAGGTCGAGGGCATGAGCTACGAGGATCTCGCCCGCACCCTCGACATCCCCAAAGGGACGGTGATGTCGCGCCTCTTCCACGCGCGGCTCAAGATGCAGAAGATCCTCAGTGGTTACCTTGAGTTAGACGAAGCCAAGGCCGGTGTAGGAAGTGAGGGCTGAGGTGAAAACCCCCAAGAATATCGGTCCTGCAGCGCCGTCAGCCTTCGTTGCGAGGTGCACGTGAAGAACCCGGCTCGAGAGAAGTTCCTCCCCCTGCTGTCGCCGTACGTCGATGGCGAGTTGACGCCCGAAGAGCGGCAGCAGGTCGACCAACACCTGCAGCTGAGCAAAGAGAGCGCCGCCCAGGTGGCCGACCTGCGCGCGGGTGATGGGCTGATGCGCAACGCGCTCGAGATGCAGGCCGACGACGTGGACTGGAAGCAGTTCACCGATGACGTGATGGCCCGCATCACGCCCGAGAAGCTGCCGCTGCTCGAGCGCCTGAAGCTGACCTTCAGCGAGCTGTTCACCTACCAGCGCGGGCCGATGACGGCGGGGTTGGTGGGTGCCGTCGCGGCGGTGGCCATCGCCATTCCGCTGACGCTCTCGCTCACGGGCCGGGCGTCCGAGGGCTACGGCGCGGGCCGGGTCGAGGTGCAGACGGTCTCGGTCGACACCGAGGCGGCCGTGAAGCCGGTGGTGTTCGAGACCGAGAGCGGAGACGCGGTCATCTGGGTGGTGGACGCGCCCGAGAAGAAGGACGGCGGCCGCAAGAAGGGCGGCGGCTCGGATGAAGAGGACGTGGCGCCGAGGCCGCCTGACGAGCTCCCCAAGCAGGACCTGTGATGCCCATGACGACCTTCGCGCGGCGCAGCCTCCTCACCCTCGCGCTCGTGGTTTCGACCGCGGCGATGGCCGACGGCCCGGTGCCAGTGCAGGCCGACGTGGTGTTCGCCTCCACCCAGGCCGGGAAGGTCGACCCGACGCTCACGAAGATGCAGGAGACGCTCGGCGCGAAGGTGAAGTACCTCACCCTCGAGAAGCGCTCGTCCGAGAAGCTGGCCGTCACCAACCGGGGCATCACCGTGGCGCTGCCCAATGGCAAGGTGGCCTCGCTGAGCCTCGAAGCGATGAAGGACGGCGTGGCGACGTTGCGGGTGAAGCTCGCCCCGACCGACGCGACCTACTCGCTCGCCAAGGACAAGTCGTTCTACCTGCAGGGCGGCGCGCACGACGGCGGCGACCTGTGGCTCGTGCTCTCACAGCCGAAGTAGCGCGCATCGAGCAGACGCCGGCGGACGTCGTGCTCGTGCGCCCTGACGCTGCGTTCAGGGACAGGCCGCCGTACAGATGCCGAGGTTCGAGCTGAACGGCGAGCCCGTGCGGTCGCAGAAGCCGGACTGGCACCCGATGTCCAGGCTGCACGACTGCCCGTTCGCGCGAGGCGCCTGGCAGGTGCCGTCGCCGTCTCCAAAGCCGCGCACGCCGCCGTCCGCCCGAATGCACTCTCCCGCGAAGCAGGGCACCACCGGGAACGAGTCGATGCAGGGTTGGCCCTGGCGTCCAGACGCCACACACGTGCCCCCGACGCACGCGGCGAAGGGCTCGCAGCGCTCCACGCAGGGCTGACCAAGGACGGGGAGGCGCTGACAGCGGAACTGACCCGGCGTCGAGGTGGCAAGGCAGGACTCCCCGCTGGCGGAGCACGAATCGCTTGAGGTGCCATCACACACCTGACCCGCGGGGGCCTTCGTCGCGCAGACGCGGCTCGAGGTGCAGTAGTCGGTCGCGCGGCAGTTGCTTGACGAGCCGCAGGGTGTCGCGGGTCCGGCGTTCTGACAGCGGCGCGCCATGTCGCAGTACCGCCCTTGTCCGCACTCGAAGTTGCCCGTGCACGGGTCGCCGGCCTGCGGCGGTCCGCACGTTCCCGGCTGGTTCATGCCTCCATCGGAGACCACCACGCGGTTGCGGCAGCTGTCGTCCGAGTTCTGGCAGCCCCGCGTGCTGCTGCAGGCCTGTCCGGTGGCCACCTCGGTGCGCGGCTGGCAGGTGCGCAGCACGTCGTCACACGACAACCCCGCAGCGCAGCCACCGAAGCTCGAGGGATCGCACGCCTGGCCCTGCAACGCCGGGGCGGTGCACCGGTTGTTGCGGCACGGCGCGGTGGCGACACAGTCGCTGGTCGACACGCAGGCGCTCCCCGCCGCAAGCCGCGGCCCACACACGCTCGCCGCGCAGCGCAGGGCGTCTTCACACTCGGAGCTGTTGGCACAGGCGACGCCCGAGGCCTTGCGCGCCCGGCAGACCCGCGCGCTGTCGCAGTACGCCTCAGGCACGCAGCGGAAGTTGGGGCAACTCTGACCGGCGGTGGGCAGCAGCACGCACTGGTTCGACGTGCAGGTCGCTCGGGTGCCGCAGTCGAAGGACGAGGTGCAGGGCGTGCCGGGCGTGGGCTCTGGCTGACACAGCCCGGAGCGGCACAGGAACGGCGCGTTGCAGGTGCCATCGGCCCTGCACGCCTCTCCCAGGTTGCCGCCGGCCGTGCAGGTCCGGCCGCATGCGGCTCCGTTGCACGAGAGCGAGGAGTCCACACAGTCACCTCCAGAGAGGCACGCCTGGCCGGACATCGCGTTGGGCCGCACCACGCTCGAGCAGGCCATCAGGTTCCCGCTCGTGGCCATGTTGCACGGGAGGGCGGCGATCGCGGCAAGACAGGCCTGCCCCTGCGCCGCATCGAACGTCGCGCTCCCGCGTGAGACGGAGCGCTCGGAACTGGAGCCATTCGATCCGAAGGTGAGGCCGATGCTCGCGAAGAAGGGGCGAATCAAGGTCGCGCAGTCGCTCTGGGCACTCGACGAGAACGCGGCGCACTCGATGGCCTTGGCGCAATAGGCGCTGGAGAAGTTGGTGAGGAACGTGCCGTAGGCGCCAGACGACCCACCACCGGAGCCACCGCCTGCGCCGCCGCCTCCCGCCGTGCCGGCCCCGCTGCCGATGGGCGAACAGGAGCCCGCGACGCACGACTCGTTGACGGCGCACGCGACGCACTGCCGTCCGCTCGCGCCGCAGGTGAAGTTCCCCGACTGCTGGCACCGGCCTGCCATGTCACAGCAGCCAGTGGCGCACGTCGCTGCAGAACAGGTCGCCGGGCCTGGACAGGATGGGAAGCTCGCGAGGGCGAAGCCCAGCACGAGACCGGTGAGCAACGGAGCAGTGGTGCGCATGAGAAAGAGGTAGCACTTCGACAAGGGACTGGTCGCGTGACGACACGGTCACGACGAGGTGCGTTGAGGGATCAGCGCACGAACGAGCGCATCGACGCGACTCCGAACCCGCCAGGCAACGACATCCGATTGACGGAGGGCAACCGACCAACGGGCGGCGATGAAATCGATGCGCCGAACGGGGAGCGGTACGGTGCAGCGCATGCTGGGCGCACTGCTCATCAGTCTGTTGACGCAAGCGCCCGACGGCGGCTCGAGGACGGATGGGGGCGTAGCGGTCGAGCCCGAGCCGCTGGTTCATCTGTCCGCGGGCGTCGAGGGTGAAGCTGGGGTGCTGTCGTCGGGGTTCTCGACCGACGGAACGGTCGGCGCGGCGGGAGGACTCGACGTGATGGTCGGCCTTCGCCCGATGCTGGGACTCTCGGTCTCCGATGGGTTCCGGTTGCAGCTTGGGCCCTTGTTGAGGCTGCGGGTCATCGACACCCCGCCGATCCAGCGCTCGGGCGACGTGGGCGGTGTCCTGCGCGGGGAAGACTGGGATCGCCTCGGCGACTTCGGCGAGCTGTTGCACGAGCTGTGCATCGGCTCCGACACCTCGGCCTTTCAGCTCCGCGCCGGGCCGATGCACCAGAAGACCCTGGGGCTGGGACACCTGCTGTTCCGCTTCTCCAATCGGCTCAACGCCGATGCGCGACCCGCGGCGGCGACGGCGAGCCTGTCGGTGGGCTTCATCAAGGCTGAAGTCGTCGCGGTGGACATCCTGGCCGCGCGCCTCTTCGCGGGCGAGGTGACGTGGGACGTGGGCCGGACGTTCTCTGGCGACGCCGCCACCCACGGCAGGTACCTGCTCGCGCTCTCGCTGGCGCACGACTTCAGCATGGGGACGCCGGGCGGCCGCGTCGGAGCGACGATGAACGCGGTTCCGCCCGCCGCGACGCTCGCCCACCTCGATGGCTCGTTCGTCGTCGTGCGCGGCCAGGCGCTCTCACTCATGGGCCTCGCTGGGCTCGGCGCACGTGCGAACCAGGCGCGCGATCTGGGCTTCCTCGTCGGCATCGCGATGGACGTGCGCGTCCCGTCCGTGGAGTTGTCGCTGCGCGCCGAGGGCCGCAAGCAGGCCGGGGGCTTCCGGCATGGATTCTTCGGGCCGCAGTACGAGGTGGCGCGCTTCTCAGGCGTGGGCTTTTCGTTCGCGCCCCAGGCCGACGAGGTCCTGCCTGACGCGTTCTCGGTCTTCGGCGAAGCGCGGCTGCGGCTCGCGCGCACGGTGACGGTCGACGGCACGGTGGAGCACTTCACCTTCGGGCGAACGGACTTCGACGCGAGGCTCTCGGTGGTGGCCCTCGACGAGCGGCTGGTGGCCGAAGCGCGGATCGGCGCCATGGGACTCGGCGTGGCGCCCCGATGGCTGGTGAGCGCGGGGCTCCGCTGGCGGCTGTTCGATGCGTTCTACGTGCTCGGGTCCGGTGGCACCGTCTTCTTTCCTCAGGGCGACGGGACGCTCGCTCGCGGCGTCATCCTCTCGGCCGGCGTGGGCGTGGACATCGAGCGGTAGGCGCTTCTTCAGGCCTGCGCTCCGCGTGAATGAGACGCCTCGCGGGGAGCCCCTTCAGCCGAGCGCAGCCCGTGAATCAGGCCCAGCGCGCGGAACACGTTCAACGCGTACCACCCGAGATCGAACTCGTACCAGCGCAGCCCCATGCGCGCGGAGTGCGGGAAGGCGTGGTGCGTGTTGTGGAAGCCCTCACCGAACGAGATGACGCCGAGCACCCACGAGTTCCGCCCGCTCGTCGACGCACCTTCGATGACGTAGCGCTCCTCGCCCCAGACGTGCGACGCGTAGCCGATCGCCCAGTGCCCGAGGATGCCGAGGACGACCCGGAGCGCGATGCAGACTGCGACCGCGTCCGCACCTCCGACGGCGAACACCACCAGCGCGAAGGCCAGCGTGTGCAGCGGCCAGGTCGCCTCGAGGAAGCGGAGGAACCGGTCGTTCATCACGTCGGACGGGAGGCGACGGAGGGGAACGGTCTCGTCGCTGACGAAGCGGCAGTGGAGGTTCCACCAGAAGTCCCTCGCCAGGCTGTGCGTGTAGCAGAGAGCGCGCGGCGCCGCGGGTTGGTTCTGCCAGTAGTCACGCACGGCGTGGAGCCGCGCCCACGAGAGCGGCCCTCCCAGGCCGGTGAGCACGAAGAGCTCCGCGAGCACGCCGCGAACGAAGCGATGGGCCTCGTAGGTTCGATGGATGATGCCGCGGTGCAGGCCGACCGAGTGGCCCAGGCAGAGCGTCAGCAGGGTCAGCACGGCGCTGATGGCCGAGAGCCGCCACGTCAGCGCGGGCACGCCGAAGGCCACGGCGGGGATCAGCAGGCCCCACAACCACAGTGATTTCGACCAGTCGAAGCGCACCATGCCCGTCGGTACCGGAGTCCGTGTCGGTGGTTTCGCACCCCGGATGACGCTCGAGGAGATCGTCCGGCAGGGTCGTCCGTTCAACGGGAACCACTCGTTGGAGGCCCCGTGAAGCTCACCCGCCGCTTTGTCCTCTCGTCTGCCGCCCTCGCCGTGCCCGCGCTCGCGCAGGAGCCATGGGGCTTCCGACCCGACCCGACCTACGCCGAGGTCATCGCGAAAGTCGTGGCGATGCCCCAGGACGCCCAGCTCGTCGCGCGCGCCGCCGCGAAGGGGCTCGGGGTGATGAACGTGATGTGGGAGGACACCGGACGCTTCGAGGGCTCGTCGGTGGGCCCGAACATCAGCGATCTGACGCTCCAGGTCCGCGAGCGCGTCGGCGAGCAGGTGCGAACGTCGATGCTCCCCGTCATCCGATACCCAAACTTCACGGACACCACGGCCGACGTGAAGGCCGACCGGCTGTGGGTGCGGGTGGGGAACCAGCGCGCGAAGGCGGGCCTCAAGGCGATTCGCCTCACCGAGGTGTTGTCGAACCTGAAGGAGTACCTGTCGGAACCCTCGAGCCTCAAGGGGACGGGCAACCTGCTGGCGCGGCGCGACAGCCACTTCCTGGTGAGCGCACAGCACGTCTTCGTGCCGCTCCCGAAGACGGGCAAGGCCGAGTTCAACCCGGTGCTCTTCAACTACCAGTCGTACCCCGGCAACCCGGCGGTGCTGACGTTGCTGGTGACGCGCGAAGGCACCTCGGTTCGCGTCATCGAAAACCTGCCCGGAGATCAGACGTTCCAGGGCTGGGGCCAGCAGCTCTTCTTCAACCACGAGGGCCAGCGCACGACCTTCACCGCCGAGCGGAAGAGCGCGGTCGCGAACCGGATTGCCTCGGGCCAGGGTACGGCGACCGATGAGGGCGCGCTCGATGAAGGCGCCGACATGATGATGCTGGTGCAGGTGCCGCTGAAGCAGAAGGCGGTGCCACGACGCTTCGTTGACTTCGCCATGGCAGCGCCACCGATGTCCGCGGCTGAGGACAAGATGGCCGTCGCCGAGGGTTCGCGTGGAGGCTCCGACGTCGAGCAGGCGGTGCTGGGCCATGGAGACGCCGAAGGGCCACACGGCGAATGTGGCGGCCAGACGCTCGAGCGCGACGAGCGCTTCCCGGTGCGGGTGACGGTGCAGTTCTACAAGGCCACCAGCAACGGCGTGGTGTCGGACACGGACCTCGCCGACGTCGAGCGCAGCATCAAGCGCGTCTACGCCGACGGCGACTTCGTCGGCTCACTCGTGGTGCCCACCTCGCAACAGGACCGCCAGCGTCCGACGAGCTGGTTCGAGCGCCTGGGTTTCCGCTTCTGATTGGCGAACGGTGCACGTCGTCGTGACAGTGGCGGCGTGGTTGAAGCGAGTCCGGTCAACTCCAGAAATGTGCGGCGTCGGGGCGCCCCGTGACGTCCCTCATCCTGTCGGCCGTGCTCGCGTCGACGCCGTGTGAGCCCGTCATCCTCGAGGTCGAGGGGCTCAAGCGCCTCAAGCGGTCCGTCGTCGAAGAGCTGCTCCCCGCGGCGCTGCCGGCATGCATCACCGACTCCGACATCGAAGAGGTCGATCGCCGCCTGTGGACGATGGGGCTGTTCGACCAGGTGAGCGTCGTCCGTGAAGGTCGCGTGCTTCGCGTCAGCGTGCGCGAGAAGTGGACGCTCATACCCTCCGTGGACGTCGCGACGAGCCGCACGCTGGTCGACAGCTTCTTCTTCGCCTCGCTCATCGAGCTCAACTTCCTGGGCCGCGCGCTCGAGGTGGGCGGCTTCGTGATGTGGTCGGAGCGCAGCCCCTCGTTCGAGCTGTGGGCGAGCGAGACGCAGACGGCCGCGCGGCGGGTGACGTTCGAGGGCGGCGTCACCTCGGTGGGCAGCTCCATCTTCTTCGAGGACAGCGCGTACGCGTGGAATCGAAGGTGGTGGGGCGGGCGCTTCGGCGTGCGCACACCGTTCTGGTACGGCTCGCAGTGGCGCTTCTCCTTCGGCCTCGACGTGTCGCACGAGCGCTCGACGGGTGAGGTGACGCCAAGCATGCGCACCGAAGGCGTGAACGTCGGCGTTCCGGTACGTGCGAGCTGGGACGCGTACGAATGGCATGACGTGGTGCCGCACGGCACTCGGGTCTCCATCGAGCTGACCCCGACGATCTTCGTGACGGCGCGCGACGTGACGAATCGGCACGGCGCCTCGGTACAGGTGCTGCACGCCACGAAGTTCGGGAGCCACACCGCGCTCCTCCTCAATGGCGTCGGCGAGGTGTCGTGGTGGGGCGACCCCAACAACGCGATGCTGATTGGCAACGTCCGTGGCGTCCGCGGGCTCCCCGACAACCTCTACCGCACGGCGGCGCACGCCTTCGGCACCGTGGAGCTGCGACGCGCGTTCGAGCTGCTCCCGACGCTGTTCCTCCAGCCCGCCATCTTCGTGGACGGGGGCGTGATGGCGCGCATCGACGCGACTGGAGTGCCCACAGCGATGGTGCCCGCGCTGTCGGGAGGCGCCGGGCTGCGGGTGGTGTGGACGACGCTCGCGGGCCTGGTGCCACGGCTCGATGGTGGCGTGCTGCTGCTCCCGCAGCGGTCGTGGTTCTTCACCTTCGGCCTCTCACAGTACTTCTGAACCCCCTCACCGGGTCTTCAAGACCCGGGAAGGGGGTCATCGAGAGGGGTCCCACGGCACCTGAGGACCCCCTGACCCCCCACTTGGGAGGGGGTCAGGGGCCCCTTGACACCCCCCCTGGCGTCGTCTCTTATTTCCTCTGCAATACCAGACCCTTACAAGAACAAGGAGCTCGACCATGAGCGCGGCGAAGAAGAAATCACCGAAGAAATCCACCAAAAGACGCGGAAAAGCAGGTGCTGTTCGGCTCACCGTCGACGAGAAACAGCAGAAAGCGAAGCCTGGAGACGACTTGAACGAGTTCGTCGACGAAGTCCTCACGGCGTGGGCTCCGGTTTCGACGAAGGTGCGCGTTCCCGATGTGTCCGCTGCGCGGTTGCGCTCGCTCTTGAAGAAGGCGCAGAAGGCGGGGGCGAAAGAGAGCGCGCTTCGTGCGGCACAGGCCGAGAAGCTCGCGCCCCTCGTCGATGCGCGCCTCATCGCCAACGACGCGGTCTATCGCGCCGCGCTCGCGGTGAAGCGGGTGGCCGATGCCGTCGCCGAGACGCAGCCAGCCGTCGCCGACGCGTTCGCGCCGGTGAACGAGCGGTTCAAGTCCGGGCCGAGGAAAGCCTCCGAACCGGGCTGAGCGTCACGGCAGCAGCAGCACGCGCCACCGCACGCGGCGGGCGGGACCTCCCGTGGAGTCGAGCGTCACGCCATCGAGCGAGACCGAGGAGCCGCCGACGACCAGGCGCTCCTCGACGCCCCCATGACGCGCGCGGTGGACGTAGACGGTCATCGCGAGGCGCTTCGCGTTGACGGCCGCGCGCCAGGCGTCGGGGCGCTCGTCGCCGAAGCGCAGCTCGCTGCGGAAGGTGGTGTCGAGGTGCAGGCCGTAGCCGCGCGACGAGTGAAAGAACGGCACCGGGAAGTACGTCATCGACGGCCCGTTCGGGAACGGCGTGTCCTTCGAGACGGGGCGCCCTTCACCCGCGCCGAGCGGGCCCTCTTCGGCCCACGAGTACAGCGAGTGGCCGCGGTGATCGAAGGTGGCGAAGCGCTCGCCGAGACCGAACACGTGCTCGTCCTCTGGGAGCGTGAAGCCCATCGTCACCTTGTTC
The DNA here is from genome assembly GCA_044352295.1 of Myxococcaceae bacterium. GTDB lineage: Bacteria > Myxococcota > Myxococcia > Myxococcales > Myxococcaceae > Xiheimicrobium. Next base: position 12,572 of record JBILEB010000066.1, on the reverse strand, counting down.
ACGCGGCTCGCGGTGACTTCCCCTTCGACGCGAACGCGCGGGCCATCGACCGAGAGGCGGAGGCGACCTTCTCCGTCGTTGACGGGCCAGCGAACGACGAGCGACGTCGCGGAGGACTCGAGCACCGTGACCGCCCCGCCTCGCATGTCGGTTTCGGCGCCCGCCGAAACGGCGGGATTCACTCCCGTCTCGGGCTCGTTCGAGCGGCCAGCGCGTCAGGTCCTCGGATTCGAGCTCTCGTCCGCCACACGACCAGGCAGTGTGACGCGGTCGTCGTGAGCGTCGGAAAGAAGCCCTGTGAACTGAGCGTCGACCCGCTCCGCGCATTCGACGTCGACGGCTCCGTGCGGCCCGATCCGGGCCCTGACACCGAGGACTTCATCGTCCTCTGCGACGACGCGAAGGTGGACCATCTCGACGAGTTCGCCGAAGCGAAGGCCCGGTGTCTGTTTCCGTGAGCTCACCGCGGGACGAGCAGCACGACCTCTTTCGCGTCTCCGTAGATGATGGGCGGCATCGACCGGTAGTTGTGCGTCACCCGCCCACCGTCCCGCACGATGCCCATGTCGTTCCCGTATGGGCCGCCGCCGTAGTCCCAGCCATGGCGCGTCTGGAAGATGATCGCGCCGCTCGGAATCTGACCCGCCTTGGCCATGCGCTCGTACGCGTCGGCGTCGATGACCTGCGCCTGCACCGTGCCGTACGGGCTCGAGATGGTGCGCTGCTGGCTGCCCGGGAGCGCGAGGGACTGCCACTTCCCGCCCTGAATCATCTGCACCATCGCGCCGCGCGAGTTGTTCGGGTCGCCGGTCGTGCCGCCCTGGAAGCTCGGAATGCCGAGGCGGTCGAGGTTGCCCAGCGTCGTCGCCACGCACGAGCCGTCGGGGCCTGAATTGAGCGCCGCCGTCGACAACGTCTTGAGCCACGGGTGGTTCACGTTCGCCGCGCCGCCCGCGGTCCCGGAGCTCGCCGCCTTCTTGAGTGCCTCGAGCGTCGTGGGACCTGCGAGGTCGGCCGGGCCGGTGAGCTTCAGGGCCTCCTTCGCCTTCTTGAGCGCGGCCACGCCGTCGGGACCCATCTGATCGTTGATGACGCCGTCGTAGAAGCCCGCCGCCTTGAGGGCCTCCTTGAGCTCGCGCACCTGCGGGCCCGTCGAGCCAGGCTTCACTTCGAAGGTGGGCGCGGCGGAGGACGGTGCCGTCGGGCGAAGCGCCGACTCGAGCAACCCGAACGTGTCAGGGCCCGCCACGCCGTCGACCTCGAGGCCGAACTTCTGCTGGAAGGCGCGCAGCGCGGCCTCGGTCCGGGCGCCAAAGTCACCGTCTTCTTCAAGGCGAGGAGCGGCTCCAGCCTGGTTGAGCGACTGCTGCAGGCGCTTGACCTCGTCACCTGTTGTTCCACTGCGCAGCGTCTGGGTCGGAGTCGTCGGCGTCGTCGGAGTCGGAGTCGGAGCGCTCGGGGTGGGAGCGGACGGCGTGGTGGGAGACCCCGTACTCGTCCCGGCGCGAATCGAGAGCCCTTGCGCCACCGCCTCGGCGCGGCGGCGCTGATCCGCCTGCACCCGCGACATGCTGTTCCCGAGGCCGGGCGCGTTCAGCGTGCCGTTGTCTTCGCGGTACGAGTTCGCCCGCCAGTCGACGATGGCATCGATGGGAGCGCGGCCGCTGTCGATGGAGCGCTTGAGCTCCGCGAGCCGATTCGGGTTGAGGAGGCCGTTCGTTCCGTTGAAGGTCGCAGGAGCCTGGTTCCATCCGTCGAGCGCGTTCGCTGCGATGAGGTTGCGGGTCGGCCCCGGCTGGATGCCCGCGCGCGTGAGGGCTTGATCGACCACCGGCCATTGCGCCGCGAGACGGTCGGCCTGAACGCGGTCGGCCTCTGGTGCCGTGAGCCCCGCGCCACGTGGGTGTTGGAACACCTGGTAGGAACCGAAGCCGCGGTTGAGGACGCCGTTCCCCGGGTCCTGATGCCCGAAGTACGCGCTCGTCGGCCGGCCATCAGCGCCGATGGTGCCTTCCGCGAGTCCGATGGACAGGTAGATCGGCGTCTTCGAGAGCTCACCTGAGCGCAGCTGCGCTCCGAAGTCCTGGCTGGTGCCCGCGCGCCGGAGCGCGTCGATCGTGGTGGGACCTGCGACATCGGCAGGACCGCCCAGGTTGAGCGCTGACTTCGCTCGCTTCAGCGCGTCGACACCCATCGGACCCATCTCGTCGTTGATGGCGCCGTCGTAGAAACCCGCATTGCGCAGGAGCGTCTTGAGCTCCTGCACCTGCGGGCCTCGCGAGCCCGGCCCGATGGTCTGCGCGGCGGTCGAGGCAGGAGGCGTGGTCGTCGCAGGAGGCGTGGTCGTCGCAGGAGGCGTCGTCGTCGCAGGTGGTGGCGTCGTCGCAGGTGGTGGCGTCGTCGCAGGCGGGCGGGTCGCGCGCGGCTTCGCGTTCGGGTCCGTGATCATCCACATGTTTGGCGCGACGGCGGCCCGCTCCACCTCGGCGCGCGACATCCGCAGCCGAGCCCCGGTGTCGGGATCGTTGACGAGGAAGTGGGTCGGGTTGCTCGCGGGGCCTTCGAAGCCGGTCACCGCAACCCAGTGGCCCGAAGGCCCGTACCGACGGCTGTGCCGCTGCCCCGCCTGCAGTGCGCCATACCGCTCGCTGTTCGTGTCGGCCATCACCGTGCCGGAGATCGACTCGATGCCAAGCGGCACGGGCTGGCCGGACTGCAGCGTCTTGACCATGTCCTGAATCGACCCCGTCTGCGTGAAGCTCGCGCCGAGGCCCGCGTCGCGCATCACCTGGGCCATCGAGGCGCCGCTGCTGCCTTCACCCGGCTGGTACATCCGATCGCCGAAGCGCCGGAGCGCCGACGCATTCGACACGTCGACCGGCACCTGCCCCTTCACCGCGCCGATGGTCATCAGGGTCGTCGCCACACCGCAATACCCGGACGCATTGGGGCTGTTCATTCGGTGCTGATCGATCATCGGCACCGTCGGCTGACTCGCACGCCGGGACGCCGCACGTTCGAGCGCAGCGACGGTGGTGGGGCCCGCGACGTCGACCGGCCCGGTGAGCTGCAGCGCCTGCTTCGCGCGCTTGAGCGCGTCCACTCCCATCGAGCCCATCTCGTCGTTGATCACCCCTTCGTAGAAGCCGGCGTCGCGAAGGAGCGTCTTGAGTCGGGTCACCTCGGGGCCACGGCTCCCCATCGTCACGGAGCCATCACTCGAGGCGACGGGTGTCGCGGAAAGCGCGACCGGCGCCGGCGTGGACGCAGTGAACTCACTGCCGCGCGTCACCGGCGTCGGTGTCGGCGCAGCGGGGCTCGGCGCAGGACGAACGGGCTCGACGGTTTGGGCTGCGACGGGGGCGGGGCCGACGGGCTTGATCGTCATGATGACTGGATTGTCTGCGCGCCAGGGCCTCAGATTCGCTGGTCGATGACCAACGGGTGCGGTTCCGTAACTCCTCGCGATGCCTGACCTCGCGCGCGAATTCGGCAGCCGACCAAACACACGCTCCCTGGAAATCCCGAAAAAGCCCGACCGTTTGCAAAGCCGGTTGCCACCGTTGCAGCTACAAGGTCACAGGTGAGTGCTCGCTTTGGGAACACACGAGGTGTCGCGGCCGTGGTGGCCTCGCTCGTCGTCCATGGCGTGGCGGTGGCGTTCGTCGCGAGCCGGCCCGAGCCGCCACCCGGCGCACCGACGTCCGCGGCGCTCACGTGGATCGACGCGGCCGTGGAACCCCGCGAGACACCGGAGCCGCCCACCGCCCCACCATCCGAGGCACTCCAGAAGAAGCCACCGCGCCAGAAGCCGCGTGTGAAACCCTCGACCGCGTCCGGCACGGTGAGCCCCAGCCCGTCGTCGGCCCCTGGAGGCCTCACCACCGACGCTCCGATCGCCAGCCCCTCGGAGCGCGCCGAAGGCCCTGCGGTTGGAACGACTGCGCGCCCGAGCCTCATGCCTGGCGCAGGGTTCGTCATGCGCATGCCCGGGGCGGTTGACGCCGAGAACACGCGCGGCACCACGCTGCGGAACGACCCGATGGATCAACCCGATGAGCGCGCGGTCGCCGAATACCAGGGTGAGCAGGCAGGCCGGAAGCTGTCGCTCGATCTCGCCACCGACGTCGCGCGCGCGGCGCAGGGGGCTGGTCGCAAGCCTGCCTTTTTCGTCCGCCTCGGCTCGGCGCTCGGCGACGCGGGCGAGACCGCCAAGGTGACGGTGTCGAAGGCGTCGGAGTCGGCCGCCCTGCGCAATGCCGTCGGCGCCATCATCGATCCCACCCGCACGCGCCCGTCCGATGAAGCGATTCGCCGCGTCGCCGAGACTGCCTCGGCGCAGAACGCCGCCCGCATGGGCAACCCGGCGCTCCCCGGTGATCAGCAGCAGTTCAACAACGCCGTCGCGCAGTCGATGACCCGCTTCGAGTCCATCAAGGAGGGCATGTCGCAAGCGCAGCTGCGGGCCGTGGTGCAGCTCACCATCGACCCGACCGGCGCCCTCGCCGACGCGTCGGTGCTGGAGAAGTCCGGAGACAGCCAGTTCGACGAGTCGGCGCTTCACCTCTCACGCAAGGTGATGCGCGGGCTGCCGGAGTCCGACGAGAAGGGCCTGGGCACGACGTGGTGGCGCTCCCGCTGGGTCTTCACCTGGGAGCCACCGCGCATGAGGGTGCGGTTCCTCGACGCCACTCCCATGCCCGCGCCACTCTGATAGAGCGCGCGCCACCATGGCGGACCAGGAAATCACCCTCGACTTCCAGCGCGCGGAGCGCATCGGCTTCGAAGAGGCCATCTTCAGTCAGGGCAAGACGATCGAGCAGCTCGACGAGATCCTCGCGCGGGCGAAGGCGAAGGGGGCTTCGCTGCTGTTGACCCGGTTGTCCCAGCTCCAGCTCGAGGGCCTCGCCGCCGAACACCGCGCGGGCATCGACTACGAGCCCGTGTCTCGCACCGCGTTCTTCGGTCCCCTTCGGCCGGCCAGGCCCTCGCGCATCGCCATCGTCGCGGCGGGCACGAGTGACGCACACGTCTTCCGCGAGATCGCCCGCACGGCCCGCTACTACGGCCATGAGACCTCGCAGTTCATCGACGTCGGGGTCGCGGGCATCTGGCGGCTGCTCGAGCGCATCGAGGTCATCAAGCAGCACGCGGTCGTCATCGTCGTCGCCGGCATGGACGCGGCCCTCCCCACCGTCGTGGGCGGGCTCGTCGGCAGCGTCGTCATCGGCGTGCCCACCTCGAATGGGTACGGCGTGGCCACCGGGGGCATGCCCGCCCTCAACGCCATCCTCGCCTCCTGCGCGCCCGGTGTGATGGTCATGAACATCGACAATGGCTACGGTGCGGCGTGCGCAGCGATTCGCGTGCTCAACGCGGTCGACCGTCGGTAGGCACGCACGCCATGTCGGCCGCCCTCACCTTCCCCGCCGACTTCGTCTTTGGCGTCGCCACCTCGGCGTACCAGGTGGAAGGCGGCATCGAGAACGACTGGAGCGCCTGGGAGCGCGCGGGGAAGCTGCACGATCCGACCGCGCGGTGCGGCCGCGCCTGCGGCCACTGGGAGCGTTTCTTCGATGACATCGCCCTCATCGAGGGCGTCGGCGCCACGGCGTACCGCTTCAGCATCGAGTGGGCGCGCGTCGAACCGCGGCGTGGCGAGTGGAATGACGAGGCCTGGGCGGGCTACCGCGCGCGGGCCGAGGCGCTCGTGAAGAAGGGCATCCGGCCGGTGGTGACGTTGCACCACTTCACCCACCCGTCCTGGTTCCACGCCGAGACGCCGTGGACCGAGCCGGCCTGCCTGCCCGCGTGGCGGCGATATGTCGAGCACTGCGCCGAGGTGCTCGAGGGCCTCGACGTCGCCCTCATCACGTTGAACGAGCCCAACGTGCTCCTCATGGGCGCGTACCTCGCGGGGCTCATGCCGCCGGGGCTGAAGGACGGCCGGGCGATGTACGCCGCGTTCGTCAACATGGTGCGCGCGCACGTCATCGCGCGAGAGGCGTTCCTCGCCCGCGCCAGGGGCAAGTCGCTGACGATGGGCATCAGCCAGCACCTGCAGGTCTTCGCGCCCGAACGTCGCTGGCACCCGCTCGACCAGGCCCTCACCCGGCTCGCCGAGCGCAACTTCAACCATGCCTTCCTCGAGGCGCTCACGACCGGTTCCGTCGCGGTGCAGATGCCAGGCCTCGCCGCGGGGAAGACGCGCATCGACGGCGCCGAGCAGAGCCAGGACTTCCTGGGCCTCAACTACTACACGCGCAGCCACCTCAAATTCGTCGCGGGCCCGCCCTTCGTGGCCTTCGGCTTCAAGGACGCGCACCAGCGAGGGCTCACCGACATCGGCTGGGAGTACTACCCCGAGGGCTTCGGCTTCGTGCTGGGGCAGGCAAAGCGGTACGGGCTGCCCATCTGGGTCACCGAGAACGGACTCGACGACCGCACCGGAGTTCGTCGGCCGCGGTTCCTCTACGATCACTGGAAGACGCTCCTCGAGGCGCGCGCGCGCGGCGTCAACGTCACGCACTACCTGCACTGGTCCCTGATGGACAACTTCGAGTGGCTCGAGGCGTACGGCCCGCGCTTTGGGCTGTACCGGGTGGACTTTCAGACGCTCGAGCGCCACGAGACGGAGGCTTGCGAGTACTTCCGCCAGGTCGCCACCACTCGGCGGTTGGTGGAACCCGAGCCTGCGCGTCGTTGACGGGCTGGACAGGGCCCGCTACCTCGTGCCGCCCATGACGTTGCCGCTCGCCACCGTGCTGCTGGACCCGCCCACCACCTTCCTCGCGGGCGCGATCATCTCGCTCATCGGGACGAAGCTCATTCGAAAGTCCGGCGCGGTGGAGGTGTGGAAATCGGCGGTGCTCGGCGTCGCGTGGAGCGTCGTCTACGGCCTCGCCGTCGGCTGGATGTATTTCATTCGCACCGACTGGATGTATGTCTACCTCATCGACACTGCGGGCATGCCCCTGCTGCCCACGTACCTCGCGTTCTTCGTCATCCTCCTCGCATTCGGCTTCGCGGGCGCGCTCGCCACGGGGCACCTCGTGCAGACCAGCCGCCTGGGCTACGCGGTGGGCCTCACCGTCGCGGCGGCGTTCACGCTCGTGATGCTCTTCGTGCTGACCGGGCCGCACTACGTGGTCATCGGCACCACGAAGGAGTACTGGGCCGGCACCGCGAAGAAGCTCGTGGACGACGCCGAGGCGATGCAGGCGGTCAACGGCATCACGATCGGCACCATCCTCGGCTCGCTGCCCATCATCTTCTTGCGCATCCGGGACCTGAGGCGGGCGTGAGCGACGGCGGAGAAAAGCCCACCGAGAAGCCGCTGCTCCAGCGGGTCGCGGTGCAGTACTTCGCCCGCCGCAGCCAGAGCGTCCGTCCTCCGGCGGCGCCCAGGGCCACCGTCGACGCCCTGCACGTGTTGAACGCCGAGGAGCGCGCCACCATGCGAGGGGTGCAGCGCGGCGCCATCGTGCGCTCGGCCATCGCCGGGGCCCTCTCCGGCCTCGTCGCCGCGCTCGCCGAAGTGTGGGCCCAGCCCCTGGCGCCAGAGGGCACCCCTTTCCTCTCGTCGGCCTCGCTCCAGTTCTGGCTCGTGGTCGGGGTGGCGACTGGCGTCGCCTCGGTGCTCGAGATCCTCTTTCTGTATTGGGACATTCTGCGCTCGACGCACGAGCTGGCGCGCGCCGCGGGGCTGGAGCTCTTCGGCGCCGATCGCAAAGCCAGTGACGAGGCGCTCGCCGACGCGCTGGCCCGCGCGGCGCTCGAGCTGCCGAACCCCATCGAACACCCCACCGGCATCAACGCGCGGCGGGAGTCCTCGAACGCGCGGCTGCTCCTGGCCTCACTGGCCTACAAGGCGAAAGTGGGGGTCACGAGCTTCCTCCTGAAGCTGTTGCTGCGCCGAATCCTCACCCGCGTGCTGGTGCGCGGCACGCTGCAGACGCTCTTGCCCTTCGTGGGCGTGCCGGTGACGGCAGCCTGGAACGCGCTGGTGACCTGGTGGGTCCTTCGCGAGGCGCGCATTCGGGCGATGGGGCCCAGCGCCTCACGTGAGCTCGTCGACGTCATCTTCGCCGACGCGCCGTCGCTGTCGCTCGAAGGGCGCGTGTCGGCCGCGCGCGCGGTCGCGGCGAGCATCGTGCGTACGGAAGACCTGCACCCCAACCTCACGGCGCTGCTCGACGAGGTCATGCGGCACGTGCGGGACACCGGCCGCGCAGAGCTCGACGACGTGGGGCAGTTTCTCCAGGGACTCAGGGCGCTGGCGCCGGCCGAACAGAAGCTCTCGCTGCAGGTGTTGGCGATCGCCTGCGTCGTCGACGGGCGCTTCTCGAAACGGGAGCGCCGCCTGTGGAGCGACGCGCTGGCCGCCGCCGGAAAGCCGTTGGACACGTCGAACCTCGAGCGGCTTCGGGTGGCGTTCGTGCGAGGCGATGGGCTGGCGGACGATGTGCTGCGGGCCCTGTGAGGTGGCCGTCTTCAGCCGCCGTCGCGAGACCCTCCGTCGGTCGCCCCGGCATCCCGCCCTCCATCTCGCGCGGCGGGAAAGCTCGGCTACCGCACCGGGTTGTCGCCGGGCGCTCGAGTGACGAAGCCGCCATCAGGCTGCGAGCACCCGCAGAAGACCCCGCCTGGCATCCTGCAGCCGCCCTGAACGGCGACCTCGTTCGGTGCGCATGCTTCCATTTGCTCACACGATGACGCCGGAACCACCGTCTGTGCGTTGCACGGACGCGGCGGGCTCTTGTTGTGCACGAGCACCCCGTCCGCCACGAAGTTGTGGAGTGGATGATCGACCGTCAGATCGAAGACCTCCTGCAGTCGAACGACCGCATTCGCCATCGGTCGCAGGCGCTCCAGTGGCGCCTCGTCGTCTTCCGGTACGCGCAGCAGCACCGTGCGGCGACCCAGCGCCCAGTCGCCGGCGTCGGCCCACACCTTCGCCTCGGGATCGTAGAGCGGGTGGTCGGCCGTGCAGCGAAGCGTCGACTCGCCCAGGCTGAACTCGAGGCATTCCCGGCGGCTCGTCCGAATCCCGCTCAGCCGGGCCACCGCGCGTTCCCCCGTCTCAGGGTCGACGCAGAGCACCTCGTCGCCGAGCTTCAGCGACTCCACCGGCTTCGTTCCGCGCCGAACACGAATACGGCTCCCTCTCGCGACGCAGCATGAGGCCGTCAGACCCGCGAGCGTGACTCCAACTGCCAGCTTCAGACGCATTCCGTCCCCGTTGCGATGGCGCGCGCCCGGCCGCTCGGCGCCCCTCCATTGAACGTGACCCGCCAGCTGCAGTCCACCGACCTGCCCACTGCTGGGCACACGCCGTGGGGCGTGGGCACACCAGCCAGCTCCTGCGGCAAATGACATTTCCAGGAAGGTTCACGGCTTACGCGTCAGGTCCTCTGCTTGCAAAACTGCCCGCCATGACCGCGGCCGTTCGGCTCCCCTCTTCAGCCACCGACATCAAGGAGCGTGCGCAGGCGCTCGTCCGGCGGGGGCGCGTCGAGGACGCAGCGGACCTCGTGGACGGCTTTCTCGCACGCCACGACGCTGGCTGGCACCTGTGGCGGCTCTGCGGCGAGCTCTCCCAGCGGCTGGGCCGGCTGGGCGCGGCAGTCGCAGCGCTTCGAGCCTGCGCCCGGCAGCTCGAGGCGGCGGGCCATGTCCACGCGGCGGCGTCGGTGCTGCGACACGCGCTGCGGCTGGCGCCGCTTGACGATCAGCTCCGCGCAGACGTGCAGCGACTCTCCAGGGCTCGCCCGGCTCCTGTGCTGCCACTCCAGACGCCGCGCCTGCCCCCGCGCGCCCCCACGCGTCCGCCCCTGGAGTCGGTGACCGACCCGCACCTCGCCATCTTCGACATCCTCGACGCCGAGGCCGCTCAGCGCGCCGCCACCCCTCCACTGCCGGGCAGGCCACGACGACATCGGTGAAGGCCGGGCGCGCGGGCGTTAGAACCGCCGCATGCCCTTGAACCCGTCGAGCCCCTCGTTCATCAGCCAGCTCTGCTTCGGAACCATCGAGGAGGACCTCATCCTCCCCTACCCGAAGATGAAGCCGGCCGAGCAGGAGACCTTCAAGGCCGTGCGCTCGTCCATCGAGCAACTCCTCAAGCCGCACGAGAAGGACTTCCGTGCGTGGGACGAAGAGGGCGAGCTGCCGTCGTCGTTCATCGAGGAGCTCAAGCAGTTCGGCCTCTTCTCGCTCGTCATCCCCGAGGCGCACGGCGGCATGCAGATGTCGGCCACCGCCTACTCGCGCACCCTGCAGGAGCTCGCCAAGTACGACGGCTCGGTGGCGGTGACGGTCGGCGCGCACTCCTCCATCGGCATGCGCGGCCTGCTCCTCTTCGGCACCGACGAGCAGAAGGCGCGCTTCATGCCGAAGCTCGCCACCGGTGAGCTGATCGCGGCGTTCTGTTTGACGGAGCCCGGGGCCGGCAGCGACGCCGCCAGCATCAAGACGACCGCGGTGAAGGACGGCGACGACTGGGTGCTCAACGGCAACAAGCTGTGGATCACCAACGGCGGCATCGCGCAGTTCTTCACCGTCTTCGCCAAGACCGGCGGCCAGGCCGAGCGCGGCAACATGACGGCCTTCATCGTGATGCGCGAACAGCCCGGCGTCTCGGTCGGTCCCCACGAAGACAAGATGGGCATTCGGGCGTCGAGCACCACCACCGTGCACTTCGACAACGTTCGCATCCCCGCAGCCAACGTGCTCGGCGAGGTTGGCAAGGGCTTCAAGGTGGCCATGAAGATCCTCAACTCGGGCCGCACCGGCCTGGGCGGCGGCACCGTCGGCGGCATGAAGAAGATCATCTCGCTCGCCACGAAGCAGGCCAAGGAGCGCGTGCAGTTCGGCAAGCCCATCGCCGAGTTCGGCCTGGTGAAGCAGAAGCTCGGTCACATGGTGGTGGACTGCTACGCGACCGAGTCGGCGGTCAACATGGTGAACCACCTCATCGACTCGGGCAGCGAGGAGTACGCCGTCGAGGCGGCCATCACCAAGGTGTTCGGCACCGAAGCGCTCTGGCGCACCGCCGACGAGGCGCTGCAGATCGCCGCCGGCAACGGCTTCATGAAGGAGTTCCCCTACGAGCGGATCCTGCGCGACGCGCGCATCAACCGCATCTACGAGGGCACCAACGACATCCTGCGGCTCTTCATCGCGCTGACCGCGATGAACGAGGTGGGCAGCGAACTCAAGGAGCTGTCGGACTCGCTCAAGGGCATCTTCAACAACCCCATCAAGGGCTTCGGCGTCATCTCGGAGTACGCGATGCGGCGCGCCTCGCTCGCCACCGATCGGGTCAAGCGCGAGAAGACGAGGTTCACCAAGCTGCACGCGGCGCTCGAGAAGAACCAGCTCGTCTTCGAGGACCTCACGCGCGAGCTGGCGACGTCGGTCGACCGCATCTTGCGCAAGCACGGCAAGAACATCATCGGCAAGCAGTTCGCGAGCCGGCGCCTGGCCGACATCATGATCGACCTCTTCATCCTCGCCTCGACGCTCGCACGGGTGTCCACGGCGATTCAGGAGCGGGGCGTCGGCCAGGTGACGAAGGAGATCGAGATCCTCGAGGTGCTCACCGGTCAGGTGCGCCGCCGCGTGCGCAGCAACATGTCGAAGGTCGACGACAACGACGACGAGTTCATCAAGTCGCTCGCCGACGACGCGCTCGACCGCGAGAGCTACCGCTGGGACAACGTCGACTGATGGTGACGACGGATGGGGGACATGCGCCGACTGGCGAGATCGCGGTGTTTGGACCATCATCCCAGGTCATGCGTGTTCTGCCCCTCGTCCTGGTGGTCCTCTGCCTCACGTTCAGCGGGTGCCGGAAGAAGTCGTATCGCGAGTTCTACGAAGCGGAGCGGAACTACCAGGTGATGGTCGCGCGTGAGGGTGAAGACGCCTACGCGCTGCCCGAGATGGACCAGGTGCTGTCGGTGCTGAAGGCCACTCCTGCGGGAGCCATCGAAGAGCCGAAGGCACGCACGCTCGTCGAAACCATCGAGCGGGAGCGCGCCCGACTCGCGAGTGAGCGCGCCCAGGCGGAGCGACTGGTGAACGAGGGCGAACGACCGGTGGACTTCCCCACTGAGGGAGTTGCGCCGCCGGCCGAGCCGGCCACCGTCGGAGAGGCCGTACCGGCCGAGCCTGGAACACCACAGCCCGGAATGGATGAGGCGGCCTTCAAGCAGCAGTTTGGGGCGTGCATTTCGGGACCAGAGACACTCGACCTCCCAACCGGGAAGCATCCGGCCTACGCCGGGAAGGACGACGACCGGTGTCGGAAGATGCTCGGGACGAAAGCCACCACGAGTTTCTTCTTCATCAACGGGAAGCTCGCAGGTCAGAGCATCTCGCAGGTCGATGCCGCCGCCGTGGCCGCCGCGGCGAAGGCCAGAAAAGACGCCGAAGCCGCGCAAGCGAACGCGAACGCGAACGCGAACGCCAAGAAGGAGGAGTACCTCCTGGTGCCGGGGGCACCGCTCCCCAAAGGCCTCCAGGGCAACGTGCCGCCTGCCAACACCGGCGCGATGCCTGCCGCTCCG
>JBILEB010000065.1:0-35794 GCA_044352295.1 Myxococcaceae bacterium | reverse complement strand
CAGGTGCCGTTGTTCCAGCACGCGCCGCCGCCCTGGACGAAGACGACGAGGTCCTCCGAGCCGCCAGGGTTGTAGCCAAGCCCCGCCGGGGCGCCCTGCGCGCACTGGGTTCCAGTCACGGCCTCGACCCGCCAGCTCCCCAGCGGTCCCGTCGCCGCGCCCCCATCGTTCAGGCCCGCGTCGGTCGAGCCCGCGTCACGCACCACCGGCGGCTGCGGCCCTGGATCCGGCGGCAGCCCGCACGCCCCGAGACACACCAGCACCAGACCCCGAAGCAGTGTTCGCATTGGATGAAGACTGACACCGCTGACCCGCAAAAACGAAAAATGCGCCCCTCAACGCGCTGATCTTCCTCCGAAACCTGTTGGGAGATTGGCGAGAAATCACGCTAGAACCTGTCCCCGTTCATGCGCGTCGGCGACTGCCCCAGCTGTCGAGCTCCCGTCGAGTTCCGCCCGGGCGCTGGCAAGGTGAAGGTCTGCGACTACTGCCACACGGTGGTGCTGCGCGGGCAGGCCCGGCTGGAGAACCTCGGCAAGGTCGCCGACCTCACGGACACGCAGTCACCCATCAAGCTGGGCCTGGCCGGCCGCTACTCCGGAGACGCGTTCACCGTGGTGGGCCGGCTGCAGAAGAGCCACGGCGCCGGCGTGTGGGACGAGTGGTGCCTCTCGTTCGAAGACGGCCGCAGCGCGTGGCTCTCGGAGTCCGAGGGTGAGTGGAACCTGATGTTCCCGCTCGAAGGCATCGGCTTGCCGGCGGTCGATCAGCTCCGGCCTCTGGCGAGCTTCCAGCTGCGCGATCGCACCTTCGTCGTGGAAGAGGTGGGCCACGCCAACACGGTGGCCGCCGAAGGGCAGCTCCCGGACTTCAACACCCAGCACACCTACGCCGACGCCACGGGGCAGAAGGGCGCGTTCTGCTCGCTCGACTACGTGGACGGCCAGGGCGAGGCCTTCGTCGGAGCGCGAGTCACCATTCCGCAGCTCGGCTTCGACGCGTCCGACCTCGCGCCCACGCCGAAACGCGACGCCCTCTCGCAGGCGCGCTGCACCAACTGCAACGGCCCGCTCGAGCTGAAGGCCCCCGACGCCGTCAAGCGCGTGGCGTGCCCGTACTGTGGCGCGCTCCTCGATGCGTCGAAGGGCGCGCTCGAGTTCCTCCAGCTCCTCGAGAAGCCGCCATACGAGCCCCTGCTCGCGCTGGGCTCCGAAGGGACGCTCGCGAAGACGAAGTGGACGGTGCTGGCCTTCCTCATCCGGTCGACCACCGTCGAGGGCACACGCTACCCCTGGGAAGAGTACCTGCTGTGGAACCGGGAGCAGGGCTTCCGCTGGCTGATGAACTCCAACGGCCACTGGACGTTCCTCACACCCATCGCCGCCGGTGACGTCGGGCTCGCCTTCCGCAAGGCCACGTGGAACGGCAAAGGCTTCAAGGCCTACCAGTCCGTCTACGTCGTCACCAATTACGTCGCCGGAGAGTGCTACTGGGAAGTCAGCGTCGGCGAGACGGCGAAGGCCTCGGAGTACGTCGAGCCTCCCGAGAGCATCAACAGCGACGAGACCGAAAACGAGGTCGTCTTCACGCACGGCCTGATGCTCGGGCCCGACGAGGTGAAGCAGGCGTTCGGCCTCAAGGCGTCCATGCCGGTGCCGCAGGGCCTCGCGCCGGCGCAGGTGAACCCGCACAAGGCGAAGATGGCCTCGCAGTGGGCCTGGGCGGGGATCTGGTCGGTCGTCTTCATCGCGCTGCTGATCGGCTTCTCGGTCATCGGAGACACCCGCCAGTTCGCGAAGGTGAGCTTCACGGTGCCACCCGACGTGAAGTCCGGCTCGCCCGAGTCGCAGGCCTTCAGTGAGCCCTTCGTCATCGACAAGAAGGTGCCGCTCGAGTTCGAGTTCGAAGCGCCCAGCCTCGACAACACCTGGCTCGCTGCCCAGCTCGATCTGGTGAACGAAGAGACCGGCGAGGTGATCCAGGTGAGCCCCGAGGCCAGCTACTACTCGGGCGTCGACGATGGTGAACGCTGGAGCGAGGGCAGCCGCTCGGCCTCGAAGCAGACCGCCGAGGTCGACCCGGGCCGCTACGTGCTGCGCGCGACGCCGATGTTCGACGCGCCCTCGAGCTTCCCGCGCGAGTTCCTCGTCACCGTGAAGGCCGACAGCGGCGTGGGCCTGTGCTGTCCCTTCTTCGTCTTCGTGCTGCTCTTCGCGGGCCCGCTCTTCACCGCCTGGCGCAGCTCCTCGTTCGAGACCCGCCGGTGGAACGACGCCGTGTTCCAGATGGTGCCCGGTGTCAGCACCTTCCCCTTCGCGAAGCAGGAGGACGACGAATGAAATGGTTCGGAGGCATCGTGGTGGGGCTGTGGGCCCTGGCGCAGGGAACGGGGCTGACCCGCTTCCCCGACGAAGATCGCGGCGAGGTGCCGGCGTCGGTGCGCCTGGCGCCGGGTGGCATTCTGATGTGGCACGACGGTTTCATGGGAGGGAAGTGAGCGATGGACTTCAACGCGATCATCAAGCCGCTCGTGCTGGCGGTGGTCTTCTCTTTCATCGGCATGCTCGTGTTCGTCGCGGGCTTCTTCGTCATCCGAAAGTTGCTCCCCTTCGACGTGCACAAGGAGCTCGAGGTCGACCAGAACACCGCCGTCGGCATCGTCATCGCCTCGTTCATCCTCGGCCTCGCCTTCATCGTCGGCATGGCCATTCACGGCGGCTGACCAGCCGTCGTTTCGCGGACCTGCACGGGTGCGCGCAGCTCTGGGGACCCGTCGCGGGTTGAGCGCCATGGTGACGCGCGCCCGCCTCGCCGTCGTTCTCACCGCGGTGCTCTCCGCTGCGTCGGCGCGTGCCCACGACGTGGGCTTCGACGTCTTCCTCAACGGCACGGCACCCTCGGCCAACAACCCGCGCACGGGCTCGGCGGGGTTCGCGCTCTCGGGCAGCTATGACGTCTCGGACAAGTGGACCGTCTTCCTCTCGGGCCTCTTCCTGCGCGACTTCGCCACGCGGACCGCCGAGACGTTCAGCGCCGGCTCGAACGTCTTCTTCGTCTCCGGGGGCGCGATGTGGC
Source organism: Myxococcaceae bacterium (assembly GCA_044352295.1). Lineage (GTDB taxonomy): Bacteria > Myxococcota > Myxococcia > Myxococcales > Myxococcaceae > Xiheimicrobium. Next base: position 32,719 of record JBILEB010000065.1, on the reverse strand, counting down.
TCCCCACCGAGCACTTCATGTTGCTCGCGATGGCCATGAGCAGCCCGCCCACGGTGCAGCGCAGCGCCACTGAGGTCGAGTTCGTCACCGGGCCGACCGACGTCCTGTTCCGCGGGACCAACGCCAGCGTCGGCGGTCTGCTACTCGGCTCGTATTCCACCAACGGGTTCTCGAAGCTCGAGCACGCGGTCGACCTGTCGGTGGGCGTCAACCATTTCCGAACCGAGCAGACGGTGGAGTTGCCCCAGACGGCGCGCGCGGCGGTGGTGCGGACGTTCTGCGGCCGCAATGAAGACGTCAGCCTCTGCCCGCTCGTCAACGGACAGTCCGCGGCGCTCACGCAGGTCCGGCTCGGCGCCACGTGGCTCGGCACCATCGCCCTGAAGACCGACGTCACGCTCGACGTGGCGGGCTTCCTCTACGACTCGGCCGACCCCGCCTCGGTGGGCTTCTTCACCGTCGTGCAGAACGGCCGCACGAACGACTTCGGCAACGGCGTGCCGGCAGCGCCCTGGGCCTTCACCGTTCGGCCCAGCGTCACCCACCGCTTCTCGAAGTTCAGCGTGCGCGTGGCGTACCAGCTCGGCCTCTACACGGGCGGACTTGGCACCAACCACCTGCTGAGCACCCGGCTCACGTGGAAGGTGACGTCGTCGGTCCGGCTCACCGCGTCGCTCCTGGGTCAGGCCGACGTCTCGCAGCGGCAGGTCGTCAACCGCGGCGGCACCGTGGGGCTGGGGGTGCTGTTTCTCTTCTGACTCCCACGCCACCGCCGTGTTGTTGCAGGAGGCTCGCGAGCGGGCGACGATGCCGACCTGCGCGTCGGCCACGCGCCCCAGGGAGATCTCCAACGTGACAGCAATGTTCCGCTCCTCATTCACGCTCGTCGGAGCGTGTGTCGCCCTCGTCGTCTCGGGCTGTACCTGCGGCACCTCGGTCAACGTCGGCAGACAAGATGCAGGCGCTGGCGGGGGCAGTGGCCTCGTCGGAGGAGGGAACGCCGGAGTCGGTGGCGGCACGGCTGGCGGCCAGGCTGGAGGTGTCGGTGGTGGGGACGCGGGGGGGAGCGCTGGTGGCGAGGCCGACGCGGGCGAAGACGGCGGCTCGACGCAGCTGTGCAGCCTGGTGACGTGTGCCTCGGCCAACGCCACGTGCGGTCCCGTCGGTGACGGCTGCGGCGGCTTCATCAACTGCGGAACGTGTACGCCTCCACAATCGTGTGGTGGTGGCGGCATTCCCTCGCAGTGCGGCGGCTCGATGGGCTGTGTTCCCCGCACCTGTCAGAGCGAGAACGCGAACTGTGGGTCGATCGGCGACGGCTGCGGCAACGTCGCCTCGTGCGGCACCTGCACGGTGGCAGGTGAGACGTGTGGTGGCGGTGGCACGCCCAACCGCTGCGGGAGCGCGGGCTCGAACCTCGTCGATGGCGGCTGTGTGCCGCGCACGCAGTGCCCCGCGGGCTTGAACTGCGGCGCCTTCGCGGACGGCTGCGGCAGCACCATCTCGTGCGGCACCTGCAGCGTCGCGGGCCAGACCTGCGGCGGTGGCGGCATGCCCAACGTGTGCGGCGCCTCGAACAACTGCATGCCCCGCACCTGTCAGCAGGCCGGCGCGACCTGCGGCCGGGTCGGTGATGGCTGCGGTGGGCTGACACCCGATTGCGGGAGCTGCAACACCGACGCGGGCGTCATCTGCGGCGGCGGCGGGCTTCCCAACGTCTGCGGCAACACCGTGCCCGATGGCGGCACCTGCACCAACCTGTGCCAGCAGCAGAACCGCTGCGACGCGGGCGTGAACACCGTCACTGGCACCGTGCGCGCGCCCACCCCGCCCGCGTTCCTCGCCCTGAACCAGCAGGCCGACCCGATTCCGGGCGCCCTCGTGTACGTGCCCAACGGCACCGTGCAGCCGCTCCCCCAGGGCGCCTCGTGCACCACCTGCGCCGGTCAGGCCTCGGGCAGCCCGCTGGTGACGGCAACGACGAACACCGACGGCACGTTCTCGCTCTCGAATGTCCCGTGCGGCGCCAACATCCCCCTGGTGATTCAGCTTGGGAAGTGGCGCCGGCAGATCACCATTCCGAACGTGGCCTGCTGTGGGACCACCGCGCTCACGGCGGACCAGACGCGCCTGCCGCGAACGCAAGCCGAGGGTGACATTCCCCTCATCGCGATGGTGACGGGGAACGCCGACCCGATGGAGTGCATCCTGCCGAAGGTGGGTATCGCGCAGAGCGAGTTCAGCCTGCCGAGTGGAAACGGTCGGGTGCGCTTCTTCCGCGACAACGGAACCAACTTCACGGGCGGTGCTCCCGCGGCCGGCGCGTTCTTGTTCCAGCGCCCCACGGAGCTGGCGAAGTACGACCTCGTCATCGTCGACTGCGTGGGCGGCGAGTTCGGACGCTCGGCCGCGGAGCTCACCAACATTCGCAACTACCTGAACGGCGGCGGCCGCATCTACTTGAGCCACTACGGGTACGTCTGGCTCGAAACCAACGCGCCGTTCAACACGGTGGCCAACTGGGCGCCGGAACAGCTCAGCCCACCCGACCAGCTTGCCTTCATCGACACGTCGTTCCCCAAGGGCATGACGTTCTCGCAGTGGATGCAGCTCACCGGAGGCTCTCCGGCGGGACAGCCTGGCCGCATGAACGTGCAGCAGGTGCGGCGCGACACCAACGGCCTTCCGGCCATGTCGACGGCGCAACGATGGGTGTTCTCGTCGAACCCGTCGGGGAACAACGCCATCCCGCTCCAGTTCACCTTCAACACCCCGGTCGGCGTGCCCGTCGGTCAACAGTGCGGGCGGGTGCTCTTCTCGGACTTCCACGTGTCCACGGGTGGCAGCGGTGGCGGCACCTTCCCGGGCTCCTGCGGGGGTGCGACGCCGATGTCGGCGCAGGAGAAGGTGCTCGAGTTCATGATCTTCGATCTCACCTCGTGCATTCAGCCCGACAACGGAAGACCGACGTGTTCCCCGCGCACCTGCGCGCAGCTCGGCTTCTCGTGCGGGCAGCAGGGCGACGGCTGCGGTGGCACCATCGACTGTGGCCCGTGTCCGATGGGGCAGTTCTGCGGCGGCAGCGGCCAGCCCGGCGTCTGCGGTGGCGCGATGTGCACGGCGCGCACGTGCCAGGCCCAGAATCTCGAGTGCGGCGCGGCGGGTGACGGCTGCGGAAACGTCATTCAGTGCGGCATGTGTCCGCCGGGGCAGATCTGCGGCGCGGCCGGCCCAGGACGGTGCGGCTCGGGCGGCTGTACGCCTCGCACCTGTCAGCAGCAGAACCTGTCGTGCGGCCCGGCCGGCGATGGCTGCGGCAACGTCATTCAGTGCGGCCCCTGCACGGCGCCCGACACCTGCGGCGGTGGTGGAACGCCGGGCGTGTGCGGTCGGACGAGCTGCCAGCCGCGCACCTGTGCGCAGGCCAACGCGCAGTGTGGCCTCATCGCCGATGGCTGCGGGAGCACGGTGAACTGTGGCCCCTGCCAGGCGCCCCAGACGTGCGGCGGGAGCGGCGTGCCGAACCAGTGCGGCGGCATCATGTGAGCGGGGCCTTTGGGCGCTCGTCGATTGTGGCGCGAAGCGGAGTCAGGTCGACGACCACGCCAGGCCCACCTGGAAGAGGGCCGCGGCGCCCGGGAGCACGAGCTGTGAGCCAAGCGCCCCGACGGAGCGTCTGCGCAGCAGCGACGTCACGCGCTCCATCGCCTGCATGACGGCGTCGAAGTCCCAGGACTCGAGGTCAGCCCACCCGCGCCGCCGGGCCTGGGCCACGGACAGCGACTCGAGTGAGCTCGGGGACAACGAACGGCCCGAGGGTCCCTGCAACACCAGCGAGATCAACCCCGCCCCTCCGAGCACCTCGTGCCAGCGTCCAGCGGGAGCGACCACTCGTCGGATCGGCCTCGAGGCTCGCGAAGCCATGGGCCAGAGCGCCAGCGGTGAAGACGAGGTCGGCGAAAGCCCGAACACCTCGAGCGCCTCAAGCCCGAGAACGGCGGAGACGAGCCACGGGCCGTCGTCGCTCGCCGCGGAGAAGGCGAGGCGCACCGCTCAGCGCTCCGACGCGGCCTCGACGAGGGTCCACAGCGCCTGGCGATCGGCCTCGGTCTCCCTGGTGACGCCGAGCGGGTGCGTCGAGACGGCTTCGCGATCGAACCAGAACAAGCCGCTCTTCCCGGCCAGGCGAGGCGCCGCCGAGAGCCACACCGCGGTGTCAGCCCCCTCCTCGGGAGTGCGGAGAATGCGCCTGGTCCACTTGTAGAACGTGGGCAGGCTGGTGCGGACGGACGGGGTGTCGGCCCAGCCGGGGTGCATCGTGGAGAACGTCACGTCGGGCTGCTTCACCGCCCACAGCTCCGAGAGGATCACCTCAGCCCGCTTGGTCTGCGCGTAGGCCACCACGCCGTCGAAGCGCTCCACCTCGCCCTGCAGCAGCTTCAGCTCGAGCTTCTGCGTGAGCATCCCTCCCGAGGTGACCGTCACCACGCGGCCCTTCGAGACGAGCAGCTTCGGCATGAGCGCCTTCGTCAGCGCGTGCGGCCCCACGACGTTCGTCGCGAACGTCACCTCGTGGCCTTCTTCGGTGCGGGTGAGGGTGTCCGGGAGGACGCCGGCGTTGTTCACCAGCACGTCGACGGGGCCATGGAAGCCCTCCACGAAGCGCTTCACGTCCGAGAGCCGTGAAACATCGAGCCGGTGCAGGTGGAGTTGGGCGCTGGGAAGCTGCGCGCGAATCGACTCGAGCGCAGCCCGGCCCCGGCCTTCGTCGCGGCAGAGCAGGTGCACGGTGGCGCCCAGCGCCGCCAGGGCCTTCGCCGCCGCCAGGCCGATGCCCGAGTTCGCGCCCGTCACCAGCACCGCCTTTCCCGCGAGTGAGATCTGGAGATCGGCCGCCACGAAGCGCTGCGCGTGGCGGCGGAACCCGGAGCGGTCGAAGGAGAGGACGACCGACGCGTCGAGGAACGAATCGAGGGCGCTCATGACGACTGGTGGCTGTAGCGCCCTCCGGGCCGGGTGGAAACCACCACTACGGGCCGGGGTCGACCCACTTCAAGGGAGAGACCTCGGTGTGCTGCGCGCCAACCTGCAGGACCCGGGGCCCGACACGCTCACCGCTGGGCAGCACCACCTCGACCGGGTGCATGCCCACGGTGACCTCGAGTTGACGCGGCGCGAAACCAACCGGCTTGCCGTCGACGAAGATCTCTCCGCGGAGGAAGCGCTCTCCGCCCACGGCGATGACGCCCTTCGCGAGGGGCGGCCGGGGCGTCGGGGGACGTACCGTGGGCGTCGGGGGCGGCGGAGCGTCGACGAGGACCGGCCGGGTCACGACGGCGCGACGGTCCTGGTCGAGCGGCTGGAAGGTCACGTCATCGACGGGAGCCTGCACCTCGGGCGGCTGGCTCAGCACGACGCCGAGCGCGACGACCCCGCCAAGGAGGACCACGCCCGCGACCACCACCGGAATGCGCGAGCGACGGGGCACGGCGTCAACCTCCGCTGATGGTGTGAGCGCGGGGGGCGGCGCGAGCGAGGTCACCCGCGCTCCCAACGCGGACTCGAACGCGAGGCCAGGGGCCAGCGACTGGAGCGCGGCTTCGCAGGCCTGGGCGAACGCGAGCGCGTCGGGGAACCGGGCCTGTCGATCACGCTCCACCGCGCGGCGGATCATCGCGAGCACGGGCTCGGGAAGCGTCGAGGCGAGGGGCAGCGGCACCCCTGCGAGGAGATCGACCAGCGCGTTCTCATCGGCGAGTGGGCTGGTGCCGGCACACAGCGCATGCAGCGTGCACCCGAGCGAGAAGACATCGGTCCGTGCGTCGACCTCGCCCTTCGTGGCCTGCTCCGGCGCCATGTAGCTGGGCTTTCCCCGCGTGGAGCCCGCCAGGGTGCGCTCGGTGCGGTGCTTCCAGCGGGCGATGCCGAAGTCCGACAGCTTCACCTCTCCACGACGGGACAGGAGGATGTTCTGCGGGCTCACGTCCCGATGCACGAGGTGGAGCGCCGCACCGTGCTCGTCCGTCGCGGTGTGCGCTGCGTGCAGCCCCTGGCCGATGCGGGCGACGATGCCGAGGGCCAGCGGGAGCGGCACCGTCCCGACCAGGTGGCCCGCGTCCACGCCGTCGACGAGCTCCATCACCTGGAAGGCGACCCCCGCGTCGACGCCGAAGTCGATGATCGACACCACGTTCGGGTGATGGAGCAGGCTCGACAGCCGCGCCTCGTCGATGAAGAGCCGCGCGAGCGCCTCGTCGCCAACGTGCTCCTGCGAGAGCCGCTTGAGGGCGACGCGACGACGGAAGCCGGCGTCCCCGTGCGTGAAGGCCTCCCACACCTCGGCCATGCCGCCGCGTCCCAGCAGCCGAACGAGCTCGTACTTTCCGGCCAGACGCGTCACGACCCGGCACGATGCCAGACAAGCGCACGAGCCGCTGCATTCGCCCGCGCCCGTGCCACGCTGCGCGCCATGCGCCTGTGCGTGAACTACCCGGTGACGAAGGGCCAGCTCGTGCTCCGCACCGCCCACGATTGGGACCAGGACGTCGAGCCGACACGGACCACCGCCACCCAGGCCTGGTTCGACGTCGACGTCCCCGCGCCGTCCCTCGAGCTCAAACCCCTGCTGCGCGACGGCGCCGACCTCCACTGGGCGCGCGGGCCGAACTACCTGCTGACGCCCTGGGAACGGGACCGTGGCCTGTGGCCGTTCTTCTTCGACCCGCCGCACGGCCGCGTCAGCGACGTGCTTCAGGTGCAGCACGACGGCGTTTCGAGGGCCATTCGCGTGTACCACCCGCCCGGGTACGACGAAAACCCGCTGCGCGCCTTCCCCGTCCTCTACATGCAGGACGGAAAGAACCTCTTCTTCCCCGAGGAGGCCTTCGCCGGGAACGAGTGGCGCGTCGACGAGACGATGGACCGGCTCGACCAGATGAACGCCATTCGCAAGTGCATCGTCGTGGGCATCGCCCCCGCCGACCGAATGAAGGACTACACCCGGCCCGGCTACGACGCGTACGGTCGCTTCGTCGCTGATCGCCTCAAGCCCCTGGTCGACCAACACCTTCGCACCCGACCGCAGCGCGAGGCCACCGTCGTCATGGGCTCCTCCCTCGGCGGCGTGGCGGCGATGCACCTGGCGTGGACCTGGCCGCACGTCTTCGGCCGCGTCGCTGCCCTCTCGAGCACCTTTGGCCACTTCGACGATCTCTTCGAGCGCATCGCCCGGGAACCGAAGAAGGACCTGCTCGTGTACCTCGACAGCGGCTGGCCGAAGGACAACTTCGAGGTCACCAACGCGATGCGCGACCTGCTGCTGCACCAGGGATTCCGGCTCGGCGTCGATCTGATGCAGTGGAGCGTCCCCGAGGGCCGGCATGGCGAGGACTCCTGGGCCGCGCGACTGCACCTGCCATTTCAGTTCTTCTTCGGCCGCGCGTGGCTCGCGCAACGCGGCGACGTGTGAGAGGAACCGCAGGGTGATGCTCTCCCGGTTGGTGGCGCTCGCACTGGCAGCGGACACGCCCTCGGTCGCGGTGGTGGCGCCCGAACGTCCGGACCTGGCAGCGCGCGCGCTGGAGACGAGCGGGCTCCCTGTGGTGCTCACCGCACCCACCCTGCCCCCGGCCGGGCCCGTCCCGACGCCCGTCACCGATGAGGCTGTGCTCACGGCGCGGAAGGCGTGGGTCCAGGCTGATTTTCAACGGTGCCTGACGACGCTTTCCGACGATGTCCTGGTGACTGGCGCATTGATCCGCCAGGACCTCACGCTGGCCGCGCGCGCGCTGGCCTGGCGGGTGGCGTGCAAGCTCGGCGCGCGGCAGGCCGAAGGTGCACGACGAGATGCGAGGTGGCTCGCGGCGCTGCGGCTCCCGTTGCCACCCGATGTGGGTGTGATGACGCCCGAGGTCGAGACGATGTTGACCGTCGCCGCACGCGTGGTCGACGAGGAGTCGGCCGTCCCGCTCGCCGTGAACAGTCCCGCGCCGGGTGCAACAGTGGCCCTCGATGGACGGCCCGGCGCCTGCATCGTCCCCTGTCGCATGGAGCTTCGTCGCGGCGTTCACGTCATCGAGGTGTCGGCTGAGGGCTCCACCGCGCGCTCGGCCGTGGTGACAGCGGGTGATCAGGGCGTCGAAACGACGCTGGCGCTGGATCCCGCCGACCCCGCGCTCGCGATGGGCCAGTGGGCCGCGCGTCGCAGCGCTGGAGACGAGGTGGATTCGGGGCGCTCGGCGAAGTTGTTGTCGGTTGCGTTGCGGGCGCCGCGGCTCCTGGTGCTCACGATGGGAGAGGCGGGCCTCGTGCGTGGCGCGCTGGCCGTCGACGGCCTCGTGCAGGCCCGGGGCGAGCGCGACGACGTTCCCGCGCTGGTGAAGGACCTGCTCGTTCGCGCACGCGTGGTGGAGCCTTCGGTGCCGCTGTGGAAGCGCTGGCCCTTCTGGTTCGCCGTGGGAGCCGCCGTCGTCGCCACCGGCGTGACCACCGCCGTCGTGCTCGTCAACCGGCCCGTGACCACCCGCGTGGAGCTCAACCCATGAGAGCGCTGTGGTTGCTGCTCCCGTGCGTCATTGCGGCGTGCTCCGTCCAGCGGGAGGTCTCGCTCACCTTCGGCTCCGAGGGCGAGGGGCTCGACGGCTTCATGTGCAAGGACCCGCAGGGGCAGTTCCTGCTCGATCGCGCGAAGGACGCTGACGGCGGGGTTCGCAGCGGCTCGCTGGTGTTCGACTTCGTTCGGCTCGGCGGCGTCCCCGGGTGCAGGACCGGCCAACTGGTGAAGTGGTGCGCGACCCGCGAGTGCAAGCCCCTGCGCCACACCCGCGCCTGCGTGCCGCTGTCCTTGCCAACGGTCGCTCCGATGCAAAAGCGGGAAGACCTGCGCGGGCAGGTGCTCTCGGCGATGAAGGCGGTTCGCGCCACCGGCGTGCTCGATGACGCCCCAGACGAGTTCGTGATCGTTCGTGCCGTCGGAACCCTCGAGCCGTGCACGGCGCTGACCCCGAAGCCCGAGGACGTCGAGCTGCCAGCGTTCGACAAGGCCCAGCTGCTCGGCTGCGCGTACTCGTGCCCGGTGCTGCTCGACCGCGTCGAGCAGGAGGTCTACCTCGGCTTCGAGACGCTCACCGTGCAGTGCGAACAGGGCGTGCGGACCTGCAGCGATGGGCAGCTCCAGTGGCAGCCCTGAAGTCACTTGAGCTGGTGACGGGTGAGCAGCTCGATCAGATGCGAGCGGTCCATCTTCGCCTGCCGCGCCGCCGCCGAGACGTTGCCCTTCGTCGTCTCGAGCAGCTTCGGGAGGTACTGCTTCTCGAAGCGGTCGAGCACCAGCGCCCGGGCTTCGCGGTACGGCAGCTCCGGGCCGGGTGAAGCCGTGTCGGCGCTGCTGGAGTCGGTCGCCGTGTCGAAGGTTGGGCGCTCTCCCATGGCGAGCGTGGACTCGACCAGGTTCTTCAGCTCCCGCACGTTGCCTGGCCAGCGGTGGGTGCGCAGCGCGGCGAAGTCGTCGGCCGAGAAGAGCGCGGCGGGCGAGACGTCGGCGCCGGACTCGATGAGGAACTGCGAGATGAGCGGCTCGAGATCGTCCAGGCGCAGCCGCAGCGGCGGCACTTCCAGGCGCACCACCGCGAGCCGGTAGTAGAGATCGAGCCGGAACGTCGCCGCGTTCACCTCGGCCTTCAGATCGCGGTGCGTGGCGGCGATCACCCGAACGTCGACCGAGAGCTCTTCACTGCCACCCACGCGTCGAAATCGCCGCCGCTCCAGCGCGCCGAGCAGCATGGCCTGGAGGGACGCGGGCAGCTCCCCGATCTCATCGAGGAACAAGGTGCCCCGGTGGGCCCGCTCGAAGGCGCCGGCATGACGGCGATCGGCGCCGGTGAAGGCGCCCTTCTCGTGGCCGAACAGCTCGCTCGCCACGACCCCTGGCGCGAGGCTGCCGCAGTCAACGGTGACGAACGGCTGGCGGGCCCGCGACGAGCGCTCGTGGAGTTCGCGCGCGATCACCTCTTTGCCCGTGCCGGACTCGCCGATGAGCAGCACGCCGGTCTCGGCGCGGGCGGCGCGATCGACCCGCGCGAGCAGCGTGCGCATGACCGGGGAGCGGCCCTTGAGCGACCCGAGCGACTCCTGCTCGAGGATGGGAACAGTCGCGTTCTTCCCTTCTCCCACCTCGATCGCGGTGGTGCCGAGCTGGAGCACGGCGCCCGGCGGAACTGCGCCCTCTCGCACGGTGATGCCGTTGACCGTCACGCCGTTGGTGGAGCCGACGTCCCGCACCAGCACCTGCGGGCCGCGGCGGCCGAGCTCGAGGTGAAACCGCGAGACAGTCGGATCCGTCAGCACCAGCGTGTTGCCCTCGGCGGTCCCGACCGACACGGTGTCGGCCTCGTCGACGAGGGTGCGTCCGGCGTCGGGGCCTGAGCGCACCTGGAGCGACAACGTGCGCATCGGCAGGCCTCCGACGGCGACAGGCTGGGTTCCTTCGGTCGACATGACGGGCATTGTAGCCGCGGGCCGTGAGCGATGGCCTGTCGGCTCGAACCGACAACGTGTCGGCTGCACCCGACAATCGCCAATGAGCGCTCGGAGAGAATAGTCATGGAACGGCGTTTGCGTAGGGGTACGGTCTTCACGCTGTTCAATCCCCCCACAAAGGACCGAACTCCATGCGTCGTCTCGTCGCTGCCTTGAGCGCAGCGTTGTGCCTTGGATGCCCCGAAATGCCGACTGGCCCCGATGCTGGAGGGACCGGCGGTGGAAGCACGGCCGGTGGAGCAGCGGGGGGCTCCACCGCCGGAGGATTGGCGGGCGGGCTGGCGGGCGGGCTGGCGGGTGGCGCGGCGGGTGGAACGGCCGGCGGCTCCGCGGGAGGCACGGCAGGTGGCACGGCAGGTGGTGCAGCGGGCGGCATGGCGGGCGGGGCGGCGGTCCCCGTGCTGCGCCGAAGCAACCACTCGACGACGGTGCAGGTGACGGGAAATGACTCCGTCGTGGCGATGGTGAACCCCGAGGTCGGAACGGTCAGCTTCTTCAACGCGATGACGAAGTCGAAGAGCGGCTCGGCCACCTTCGGCGCAAATAGCCAGCCCGAAGGCGTGTCGATTCACCCGAACGACACCACGGCGTTCGTCCTGCTCCGCCGCGCGCAGCGCCTCGCGAAGGTGACGGCGATCAACACCACCTCACCCGTCGTCGACGCGACCCGCGCCAGCACCGGCAGCGAGCCCACGGGCGTCGCGCTCACGCCCACCGGCGCGACCGCCGTCGTCGCCAACCACGGCGACAGCTCGGTGACCTTCATCGACACTGCCACCATGGCCGCCGTCGGCACCACGGCCCTCGCGGGACCGCCCCGCGCCGTCGCGATCACCAATGACGGTGACGGCGACGACAGCGACGAGCGCATCTTCGTCACCCTCTTCTTCGGAGAGCGCACCGCGACCGGGGCCAACGACCAGGGCATCGTCGGCAAGGTGGTCGAGCTGAACCCCTCGACCCGCGCGGTGGTTCGAACGATCGATCTGCTGCCCTTCGTCGACACCGGCTTCTCCACCACGGCGCTCGCCGACGGGGGCTTCGCGCTCCCGCACGTCGCGTGCTCGGTCAACCAGCTCTTCGGCATCACCCTCAACGGCACGAAGGCGTACGTCCCCAGCGTCTGCGCCTCACCGCAGGGCCCGGTGAACAAGTTCACCAACCTCTTCGCGGCGGTGTCGGTCATCGATCTGACGACCAACCTGGAGGACCGTGGCCCCACCGGCAGCGCCGTCATCTCGAAGCTCGCGCAGGAGCAGGGGGGCCCCACGTCGAGCCTGCTGGGCGTGCCCGTGGGCATGTCCTTCGTCGACGGCACCAACGTCGGCTACCTCCTCTCGCAGGCCGCCGACGTGGTGCAGCGCCTTCACTACAACCCGAACATCGCCCGCGGCCCCATCGCGCTCGGACGTGACGCCATGTTCGAGCAGATCTCCCTGCGCGGCGCGGGCGGCATCAAGGTGCCCTCGGGCATCGTGGCCGGCCATCAGAACGGCACCCTCTACGTGAACAACTGGGCGGACCGCTCGCTCTCCATCGTCAACCTCGCGAACCAGGCGGTCGATCCAACCGGCGATGGCCTCGTGTCTGAACCGAAGCCCACCGCCGGAACACCCGAGGCCCGGGTGCTGGCTGGCTTCAAGTTCTTCTTCACTGGCACCGGGCGCTGGTCGGACCGCGGCGTCAACTCATGCGCGAGCTGCCACCCCGACGGTCTCACGGACAACGTCACGTGGATCTTCGCGGCCGGCCCCCGTCAGTCGACGGCGCTCGATGGCATGTACGGCAAGACGACTCCAGGCGATCAGCGCGTGTTCAACTGGACCGGCATCTTCGATGAGATGCACGACTTCGAGCTGAACACCCGCGGCACCGCCGGCGGCAAGGGCGCGATCACCGAGGGCGCCGTCCCCACCGATACGCCGTTCAACCTCACCAACGGCGTCCTGCTCCCGGGCTTCACCGCCATCACCCGCAACGACTTCCTCTCGGGTTCGACCCGGGCGGTCGTGGCGACGCGCGCGACGCTCCGCGACTGGGACGAAGTGGACGACTACGGCAAGACGATTCGGGCCAACCGCGCGCCGACGTCGCTCGACAGCGGGGCCGTGATGCGTGGCCGCACGATCTTCGAGACCAACAACTGCCACTATTGCCATGGTGGCCAGAAGTGGACCTCGAGCCGGCTCCCCTACACGCCGTCGCCCGACAAGAACGGCTCGCTGCCTGGCGTGACGGGAGGCCCCGACGCGGGCACCGGGCTGCGCACCCAGACGCTGGACGCCGGGACCGGGTTCGCTGGCCGGAACACCGACAACCTCAAGGTCGACATCGAGCGCGGGCTGGTCCTGTCCGACGGAGGCACCGTCAACGTCGGGCCCGAGCGCGTCACGTGCGTCCTGCGCGACGTCGGCACCTTCAACCTGAACGATCCGGCGGAGCGCAAGGCTGACGGCTCTCCGGCGCAGGGCTTCAAGGGCTTCAACCCCCCGGCGCTCACCTCGGTCGCGACGGGCGCTCCGTACCTGCACCACGGGCTGGTGCGCACCCTCGAGGAGCTCTTCGCGGCGCCCTTCGCGGCCCACCACCAGGCTGCCTCGGCGAACTTCCTCGCCAACGGCGGCACCACGCCTCAGGAGCAGGCGCAGATCGCCGACCTCGTCGCGTTCCTCAAGTCCATCGACGAGTCGACGCCGACCTTCGCCATTCCGCCCAACCAGAACCTCTGCGTCGGGTACTGACGGCCGCCCGAAAACTGCCCCGAGCCTTGCCTTTGGGGCACAGTGCGATACGCGACGCCGCCGCCCGCCGGGAATTCCCGACGGGCGGTGGTCGTTTGGAGGCCTTGGAATGCGTTCAACTCTGCTGCTGGTGGGTGTGCTGGCCCTCGTCGGGTGTGCCAAGAAGATCCCGGGCACCGAGATCGACGACACGTCCGACTCGCGCGCGATCCTCGACGTGATGACGGCGTACCGCGCTGCCGTCGAGCAGCGAAACGCTCAGGCCATCATCAACCTCGCCGACCCGGCGTTTCGCGACGACGGCGGCAGCTCGAACCCGGACGACGATCTCGACTACTCCACGCTCTACACGTCACTGGCGAGCCGCTTTCAGCGCATCGAAGACGTGCGCCTCGACATGAACGTGCGCCGCATGGAGTTCGACCCGGACACCAACGCCGCGCGCGTCACCTACACCTACACGCTGAGCTTCAAGATGCCGACGCTGTCGACGCGCAACCAGACCGACACCGACATCAAGCAGATGGTGCTCAAGCGCGGTCCCGACGGCGAGGGCAAGGCCCGCTGGCGCATCGTCTCGGGCATCTGATTTCATCGATCGCCGGCGGCCGTGGCGTGGTTGCATGCGCGCCATGTCCCTCACCCTCTCCATCGACGCGAAGTGGACCAGCCCGTACGCGCTCAGCGCCTACGTCGCGCTGGTCGAAAAGCAGGTGGCCTTCTCGGTGCACCTCGTCGATCTCGACGCGAGGGAACACTTTCAGAGGGGCTACCCCGCCCGCACCCGCCGCGTGCCCTGCCTGGTCGATGGCGACTTCGTGCTGGCCGAGTCGTCGGCCATCGCCGAGTACCTCGACGAGCGCTTCCCCGCCGGCACCTCGCTGTTCCCGAAGGACCTCCACGAGCGCGCCGTCGCCCGCGAGGTGATGGCGTGGATTCGATCGGATCTGCTGCCGATTCGAGAGGAGCGCCCCACCACCACCGTCTTCGGCGCCCGCGCCACCACGAAGCTCTCGGAGCGCGCGGAGGCCGCCCGGGTGCGCCTGGTGGACGGCGCCTCGCAACTCGTCACCGAGGGGAAGATGTCACTGTTCTCCGGCTGGTGCCTCGCGGACGTCGACCTCGCCCTCATGCTGCAGCGCCTCCACCTCAACGGTGACCCGCTGCCGCCCACCCTCGCCCGCTATGCCGAGGCCAACTGGAAACGGCCCAGCGTGGTGCAGTGGGTCGAACACCGGCTCCCGTGAGCGCGCAGGCCAGCGATCTTCCTTGACCGCGCGAAAAACGCGTCGCTAGAAGACCGCGCTTTCTCAAGGTCGTTCCGCTCCCTTCATCACGAGGCACCCAAGCCATGGCTGCAGACACCGGCACGCAGAACTCCGACTGGAAGAAGCGCGAGAGCCTCGGCTCGGCGGTCGTGCAGATCGTGATCGTCGCGGTGGTGCTCGCGCTCGTGGTGTTCCTCGTCTACCGGCGCGGAAACACCAAGAAGGAAGTCGGCGAGCTGGTGAAGCAGGCCCGCACCACGGCCTTCAAGGGCAACCCCAGGGATCTCCGTGAGGCCGTGAAGGTGGCCGAAGAGGCGGTCGAGAAGGACTCCAGCGCCGCCGACGCCCACGCGCTCGTGGCGAGCCTCTACACGGACCTCTGGCTCACCCACCGCGAGAACGGCGCCGAGGCCAAGGCGAAGGACGCGCTCACCCGCGCCAAGGCGAACGACTCGAAGAGCGAGGAGCGTTACGGCGCCGAGGCCCTCCACCTGGTCGCGGCTGGTGACTTCAAGGGCGCCGAGGCCTTCGTCGAAGATCTCCGCAAGAAGGGCGCGAACAGCGCCAAGCTGCTCTACGCACAGGCGCTGGCGCTCAAGTCACAGGGCAACCTGACGTTGTCCCGCCAGGGCTTCACCACCGCCATCGACAAGGCCTGGAAGGACGCGAACTACTCCGCGGCCTGGGGCGAGGCGATCCTCGACGAGGGCGCCATCGGCGCCGTCGACACTTTCACCAAGTCGCTGGGCACCAACCCGGACCTGCTCCGGTCGAAGAACGGCCTGGCGCTCGCGCGCGTGATGAAGAAGGAGAAGATCGGCGACGCGGAGTCGATGGTGAAGGGCGTGCTCGACCGTGACGCCGAGCTGTCCCCGCCCCTGAAGGCCCGCGCCATCGCCATTCAGGCCCACATCGCCAACGTGGCCACCGAGTCCGACAAGGCCATCGCGCTCGCCGACCAGGCCCTGGGCCTCAACCCGGAGGACCGCTGGGCGCTCTTCGCCAAGGCCAACGCCCTCGCCGCGAAGAAGGACGCTGCGGCGCCAGGCGTCTACACCGACCTCGTCACCAAGCAGCCTTCCGCGCCCGTCTTCTACTTCGAGGGCGCGCGCAACCTGCAGGCCGCCGGCATGGTGGACGCCGCCATCGCCCTCCTCGACAAGTACGAGGCGTTCTTCAAGCAGGTGAAGAACCAGACGACCGACGGCAAGGAGGTCTCGTACCTCGACCGTGACGACCGCTACTACCTCGCGCGCGGTGACGTGCTGAAGGAAGCCAACAAGCTCGACGAGGCGATGGCCGCCTACGACAAGGCCGTGGAGGCCAAGAACGTCAACGTGACGAAGGCCTACTACTCGAAGGCGTCGGTCTTCCTCGCCAAGAAGGACTACGACAAGGCGCTCGAGATGCTCTCCGACATCACGCCCGAGGACGGCACCGGCCAGCTCGCTGAGGCCTACATGGCGATGGGTGACGTGAAGTTCGCCAAGAAGGACTTCGGGCCCGGCTGCCAGTCGTACGTGTTCGGCATGATGAAGATGAAGGCCCAGCAGGCGCCGCGCGAGAAGCTCAACGCCGTCATCGACGACGTCTCCAAGCGCCTGAAGGAGGCCAAGCAGACCGACCTCCTCAAGATGTGGAACGAAGAGGCGAAGACCTTCATCCAGTGACGGCCTAGCGCTTCCACTCCGCGCTCAGGATCTTCCAGTCTCCGTCGCGCTTCTCGAGGGTGCCCTCGATGTCGTAGCGGCTCACGCCGTCACCCGGCTCCTGCCAATTCACGTCTTTGGCGCGCGCGAAGACGAAGACCCCTGCGAAGCTGGCCGTCGTCTCGGTCGCCTGCACGGTGAGCTGCGGGTTGAAGACGATGAGGCCATTCTGGTTTCGGAAGAGGTGGCCGAGCAGGAGTTGCTTCACGTCCCGCTTGCCCAGCCCGCCCCCGTGGAAGTCTTCGGCCAGCGCCTCGTCGAAGGGCCCGAGATCACGCTTCTCGGCGCCTTCGACACAAGCGGCGAGGAGTTTACGCACCTGCGCCTCTGGAGACTCCTTCTTCTTCGGCCAGGCGACGATGCCGATGACCGCCAACACGATGGCCCCACCGACGAGCAGTCGGCGGTCCATCAGCTTTCCACCACCAGCTCGTCGGCGTCGAGCACCTCGAGCGGCCGCATCGCCTCACCGATCTGCTTGAGGCGCCGATCGGAGAGCCCTTCGAGGTACTCGCGCAGCGCCGGGTAGGTCTTGAGCAGGCCTTCGAACGCGCCGCGATCGAGCGTGGCGATGGCCGTCTTCCGCGTCGCCGCCACGGTCGCGGTCGCCCGGAGGCCCTTGAGCATGGCGATCTCTCCGGCCACTTCGCCCTCGCGCAACACGGACAGTGAGATGAGGCCGCCCGAGGGGTCTTCCTTCTGCACCACCAGCTCGCCCGCGAGGATGAGGGTGAGCGTCGCCACGGGCTCCCCTTCCCTGATGACGACGTCCCCCGGCTGGAGGCCCTTGAAGACGAAGCGGGACAACAAGGTGGAGCGCTCCACCTCGGGGATTGGCGTGAAGAGCGGCGAGGTGGCGACGATGTTCCGTGCCATGCGGGTCTGCGCGAAGGTGCCGAGCACCTGGGGTACCGACGGGTACTTGCGCGCGAGCTCGTTGAGATCCTTCCGCTCGATCTCGAGCACGTCGGCGTCGCCCACCGCGCGCACGGTCGATGTCGGAGGCGCACCGGTCAGCAGCGAGAGCTCTCCGAAGATCGAGCCGCCGCCGAGGAACGCGAGCCGCTTCTCCTGCCCTTCGACCCGCCGGCTCACCTCGGCCTTGCCCGCGACGAGCACGTAGATGCGATCGCCCCCCTCGCCCTCGGTGCAGATGGGTTGACCGTCTTCGAGCTCGCGGTAGTCGACCAGCTCGACGAGGTCGACGAAGGCGTCCACCTCGAGATCGGCGAACAACGGGAGCGGCGGCCGCGCGTCGGGGTCGGCATGCCCCCCGGGATCGGGCGAGGCCAGCACCGAGATGGCGGTGTCGGAGAGCTCGGAGCCGGACAACGTCATCAGGTCGCCGGTCACCTGGCCGTCGTAGAGCGGCTCCGGCGGGAGCGGCGGGGGCACCGAGGCCTTGCCACCCATCATGCGCGAGGCGCGGGCGTGTATCCGGGCGAGCGTCTCTCGAATGCGCTTCTCCCGTGGCGCGAGCGGGAGCGCCTGCCGACACGCCGCGATGGCCGACAAGAGGTAGTCCCGGCGAAGCAGGCCCTCGGCGCAGGCGTGCAACACGGTGACGGCGCGCTCGGCCTCGTACAGCTTCGCGTAGCAGCGCGCGGCCAGCATGCGGGAGCGGTGGTCGTTCGGCTGCCGGCGAACGGCCTCGGCGAAGAAGGCCAACGCCTTCTCCCAGTTGCCCTCGGCGATGAAGTCGAGGCCCAGCTCTCGGAGTCCACTCATGTCGTGTCGGCTTTCGGGGGGCGTCGTCGGTCGGTCAGGGCGCCATGGCGGCGACCTGGTTCTTCGCCTTCTCGTGCACGGGCGTACCGGCCTCGGTGACGGCGATGACGGTCTTGAACTTCTTGAGCGCTTCGCGCGGGTCGCGGTCCTTCAGCATGTAGCCGGACTGGTAGAGATCCTCGGCCTTGTCCGAGACCGCGTCGAAGCCCTTGCGCGCGTCGGGATCCTGCGGGTCGATGCGCCGGGCCTCGCGGAAGTTCGCCATGGCGTTCTCGAGGTCCTCGCGAATGAGGGCTTCTTTGCCCGCAGCGAGCGCGGCCTTGAGCAGGTTCTGCGCGAGCTCGTCGCCGTACTTGTTCTGGGTGAGCCCCATCGACCTGTAGGCCTGCCAGGCCAGGCGGAGCGGTTTGGCGGCCTGGGTCAGCTGGCCCTGGCGGTACTTGCGCATGCCCTCGTCGTAGTTGCGGCCGAAGCCGGGGATCTGCGCGGCGAGCGAGCGGGCGCGGGC
The DNA here is from genome assembly GCA_044352295.1 of Myxococcaceae bacterium. Taxonomy (GTDB): domain Bacteria; phylum Myxococcota; class Myxococcia; order Myxococcales; family Myxococcaceae; genus Xiheimicrobium. Next base: position 14,229 of record JBILEB010000065.1, on the reverse strand, counting down.
CACGATGTCCTTGTCGGAGCCGTACGCCTCGATGACGCGGGCACACTCGCTGGCGGCGCGCTCCCACTCACCGCCCATGAACTTGCGCTCGACGATCGCGAAGGCGAGCGCCACCTGCTCCTCGCGACGGGCCTTCGCGGCGGCGGCGGCGGCGGCGGCCCCCTGCCTGGCGTCCCTTTCCTCTTGCTTCTGGAGCGCCTCGACCTCGCGTTCACCCTCGGCGAGCTTCTCGGGGAGATCGCCGAGCTGATCGCTGGGGATCTCGGACATCGTCTGCCGGGCCGAATCGAACTCCCCGGCGGCGATGAACTCGCGCACCTTCTCCTTCTTGAACTCGGCCTGCGCCAGGGTGATCTCGTCCTCGAGCTTCGTGCGCTCGGACTCGGCCTTGAGGTTGCCCCTGGGCGTGTCGGTGAGGAGCTTCTTCGCGTCTTCGAAGCGCTTCTCGGAGATGAACTTCTTCACCTGCTCGAAGTTGCGCGCAATACCCATCGCCTCGCGGGCCTGGACGCCGAGCTTCGTCTTGTCGATACCCGGAGAGAGGCGCTCGGCCTCGTCGACGAGCTTGGCGGCCGCTTCGTAGTTGCCGCCCTTCACGGCAGAGCGGGCCTCTTGCATCTTGAGCGCGGCCTGCTCCGCGCGAGGATCGACCGGCGGTGGCGGTGGCGGGCGCGTGGCGATGCCCACGACGAGGAGGAGCAGCACGATGACCGCCCCGCCGATGATGGCAAGCCGGACCTTCGGGTTCATCGCCTTGAGCTTCGCGGCGAGCCCGGTGTCTCGAGGCACCTGGCGCGAGGTTCGAACGGGCTTGCGATCGCGGGCCTTCTTCTTCGGTTCACCCTCCTCCGCCGCCGCTTCCCCCTCATCGGCGCTCGCCTCGCCCTGCTCCGTGGCGGCGTCACCCTCACCTTCAGCGGCCGCTTCGCCCTCGGAGGCCTCACCGTCGTCGGCCTTCGCCTCGGCGCCGTCCTCGGCCTTCTCGTCTTCCGAGGCCTCCTCCGCCGCCTCCTCCTTCTCGGCGTCTTCGCGGGCCTTCTTGAAGGCCGACAGCTCGTCGACGAAGCGGATCTTCGTCTTGCCGATCTGAATCTCGTCGCCGTGACTGAGCATCGTGTCGTCGGTGATCTTCTTCCCGTTGAGGCGCGTGCCGTTGCCGCTGCCGAGATCGCGCAACAGCGTGCCGCCGTCGGAGTGCACCAGCTCGATGTGGCGCCTCGAGACGGATTGATCGGACAGCTGGAGATCGACGCCTGGCGTGCGGCCGATCACCATGCGCACGCCCTTGAAGCGCTTCTTCTTCCCCGCGTCGGGGCCGCCGGTGATCTCGAGCTTGATGGGTGGACCGGCCCGCGTGGCGTTGGCGTCGTCTTCTTCGTCGCCGCTACTCTCGGACTCCTCCGGCTCCTCGAGCGCGGGCAGCGCCTTGGTCTTGGGCGCCAGCTCAGGGTCGAGCGCGTCGAGGCCTTCGCCGTCCAGGCTCATGCCGGCGAGCTGCTCGGACGACACGTCGGCGTCCATCGCCCGGTAGTTCTGGCCGGTGCTGTAGCCGCTGCCCTCGTCGATGGGCTCCTCGACGCGCGAGGGGGCACGTGTGGGCTTCGGCGCGGGACGGGAGGCTTTGGCCTGCGTGCGGTTCTCGCGCTCCGGATCCTCGTCGGCCGGCAAGGGGTTGGCGGCCCTGGCGACGGTGGCGTTGGCGACCTCGGGATCATCACTGGATGGCAACGGCCCCTTCGCGCGCGCGACGGTGGCGTTGGCTCGTTCGGGATCCTCGTCGACACGGGCGCGGGCGCCTGTCTTTCTCGGGGGCGGCATGGCGTAGGGGCGAGGCTAGCAGGTGGACTGGACGTTGGGAGTCACTCGCCCGTTCCGTCGGTCGCCATGGGCGTGAAGTCGCTGGACAAATGAGCGGCGGTGGTACGGTTCGCGCCCCATGCACGCTGGATCTCTTCTCTCCCTTCCGCTCGTCGAACGCCTGCTGGCCGCCGCCATGGAGCGCGGCGCCGAGTTCGCCGAGGTCTACGTCGAACGCAACGAAACCACCGCCGTCACCCTCGACGAGCACAAGGTGAAGAGCGCGCAGTCGGGCCTCTCGCAGGGGGTCGGGGTGCGCGTCATCGCCGGCTCCAAGGTGGGCTACGCGTATTCCGACGATCTCGACGACGAGGCCCTCTTCCGCGCCGCGCGGACCGCCGCCTTCATCGCGCACGGTGGGGGCCACGAGCAGGCCTTTCACGTCTCGCGCACGCCGTTGCCGACGTTCTACCGCTTGCCGGAGCACCTCGCGTCCGTCGCGGTCGAGGCCAAGCGTGATCTGCTGGTGCGCGCCAACAAGGCCGCCCACGCCCACGACCCGCGCATCAAACAGGTGATGGCCTCGTACGCCGACTCCACCAAGCGCATCCTGGTGGCGAACACGCAGGGGCACCTCGCCGAAGACACGCAGGATCTCTGCCGCATCAACGTGATGGCCGTCGCCGAGGGCAAGAAGGGCGAGCGGCGGACGGGCAGCTTCGGCGGTGGCGGCCGCGTGCCCTTCACCCACTTCGACACGTTCACCCCCGAGCACGTGGCGCACGAGGCCGCGCGGCAGGCCTGCGCCACGCTGGGCGCGCAGGACGCGGTCGCCGGTGAACAGACGGTGGTGCTGGCGCCAGGCTGGAGCGGCATTCTGCTTCACGAAGCGGTCGGTCACGGCCTCGAGGCCGACTTCATTCGCAAGGGCACCTCGCTCTTCGCCGGCAAGCTGGGCGAGAAGGTCGCGTCCGACCTCGTCACCGTGATCGACGATGGCACGATGGCCAACGCGCGCGGCTCGCTCAACGTCGACGACGAGGGCAACCCGACGCAGTTCAAGGTGCTGATCGAGCGCGGCATCCTCAAGGGGTACATGTACGACTCGCTCAACGCGAAGCTCATGGGCAAAGCGTCCACGGGCAGCGGGCGACGCGAGTCCTTCAAGCACACGCCGCTGCCGCGCATGACGAACACCTACCTCGCGCCCGGTGAGGACACGCCCGAAGACATCATCCGCGGTGTCGACGGCGGCGTGTACTGCGCGAACTTCGGTGGCGGGCAGGTCGACATCACCAATGGCAACTTCGTCTTCGAGGTGAGCGAGGCGTACGAGATCAAGAAGGGCAAGCTCGGCAAGCCGCTCAAGGGCGTCACGCTGATCGGCGTCGGCCCCGAGGCGCTCAAGAACGTGAGCCGCGTCGGGAATGATCCGATGCCAGACCCAGGCATGGGCACCTGCGGGAAGGACGGCCAGGGCGTCCCCGTCGGAGTCGGTCTGCCGACGGTGCGCATCGATCGCATGACGGTGGGCGGAACGCGGGTGGCGGGAGGCAAGCGATGACGACGAACTACGAGCAGCTCGCGAAGAAGCTGGTGGCGCGGGCGAAGAAGATGGGCGCCAAACAGGCCGAGGCCTTCGTGCAGGTGGGCCGCGAGGCGTCCTGCCGGGTGCGCGACGGTGAGATCGAGCACCTCACGCAGTCGACGAGCAAGGGCGTGGGCCTGCGCGTCGTCGTGAAGAACCGGCTGGGCTTCTCGTGGACGAGCGACTTCGAGCCCTCGTCGCTCAATGCGTTCGTCGACCGCGCCGTGAAGCTCGCCGAGGCCGCCGCGCCCAACCCGCTCAACGGGCTGCCCGACGACAAGGACCTGGGAGACTTTCCAGACGTCGGCGCGCTGTATGACGCCGAGGTCGCGAGCCTGGCGCCGGACTGGAAGATCACCGCCGCGCTCGAGATGGAGAAAGCGGCGCGCGCGCACGATCGACGAATCAAGACGATCGAATCGGTCGAGGCCGGCGAATCGGTCGGAGAGGTGTTCCTCGCCTCGTCCGCCGGCGTCTCGGGCTACTCCCAGGGAACCAGCGTGTACCTCTACACGGGCGCGGTGGCGGAGGCCGACGGGCAGCTCCAGAACTCCTGGTGGTACGACGCACGGCGCTTCCTGAAGGACCTCGAGTCGCCCGAGTCGGTCGCGGTCGAGGCCGCGCGCCGGGCCGTCCGCATGCTCGGCGCGAAGAAGGTCAAGTCGCAGCAGGTGCCGGTGATCTTCGATCCGATGATGGCGGCCAGCTTCGTCGGCGGCATCGCGGGCGCGGTGAACGGCGACGCCGTCTACAAGAAGTCGTCGTTCCTCGCCTCGAAGCTCGGGGAGTCGATCGCTCCGGCCACCGTCACGATCGTCGACGACGGCCACATGCCCAAGGGCCTCGCCACCAGCCCGTTCGATGGTGAAGGCGTCCCCACGCGGCGGTCGCTCCTCGTCGAGAAGGGCGTGCTCAAGACGTTCCTCTACGACGCGTTCACCGCGCGGAAGGCGAAGACGCGCAGCACCGGCAACGCCTCCCGCGGCTATCGCAGCCTTCCGAGCATCGGCACCCACAACCTCTACCTCGAGCCCGGCACGCGCGATCCGAAGGACCTCATCAAGGACGTCTCGCACGGCTTCTACGTGACCTCGATGCTCGGCCACGGCGCGAACCTGGTGACCGGCGACTACTCGCGCGGCGCGAACGGGTTGTGGATCGAGAACGGCGAGCTCACCCGGCCTGTGCAGGAGGTGACGGTCGCCGGCAACCTGCTCCAGATGCTCTCTCGCATCGACGCCATCGGGAACGACCTGACGTTCCGTGGCTCGGTCGGCGCACCCACCCTTCGTTTCAGCGAACTGACCGTCTCGGGAGAATGAACCATGGCCGCCACGAAGAAGAAGCCGCGTGCTCCGCGTCGCAAGAAGGCCGAGGCGGGGTCCAAGGGCCTCTCGCCGAAGGACGTGGGCACCTCATCGGCCATCTCGAAGACGCTGGAGCTTCAGATCGTCGCCGACGGCGGCGTGGTGATCGGCAGCTACCAGGACCCCCTCGGTGGCCACGGCGTGGTGCTCGCGGCGCTCCCCATCGAGAAGGTGAAGGCCACGGACTACCAGCGTGACCGGAGTGAGACGCACGTGAAGAAGCTCGCCAACGCGATGGAGCGCGTGGGCCGCTACCTCGACCCGGTCATCGCCCTTCGACACGAAGACGGGCTGTACCACTCGCCCAACGGCAACCACCGGCTGGGCGCGATGGGCCTGCTGGGCGCGAAGAGCATCGTCGCGCTCGTCGTCCCCGACGCCGAGGTCGAGTTCAAGATCCTCGCGCTCAACACCGAGAAGGCGCACAACCTGAAAGAGCGCTCCCTCGAGGTCATTCGCATGTACCGCGGCCTGGTGGGCGCGCGCGGCAAGGAGCCCGAGACCGCCTTCATCGCCGAGTTCGAGGAGCCCCACTTCGCCACCTTCGGCATCGTCTACGAGCAACGGCCGCGCTTCTCGGCGGGCGCGTATTCCTCGGTGGTGAAGCGGCTCGAGGGCTTCTTCGAGGACTCGCTCGAGGCGGCGCTCGAGGAACGCGAGAAGCGCGCGCAGCTGCTCATGGCGTGGGACGACGAGGTGGTGAAGGTCGTCGAAGGGCTCAAGGCGAAGGGCCTCCAGTCGCCGTACCTGAAGAACTACGTCGTCGCGCGCGTGAACTTCCTGCGCTTCAAGAAGGACGGCGAGTTCGACTTCGAAGACACCATCGGCAAGCTGCACGCAGCGACGAAGAAGATCGACCCGGCCAAGGTGAACAAGGACGACATCGCGAAGATGGGCGGCGCCCCCGCCGAGGCCGAGGAGTAGCTGCACAGGGGGCCCCGGCCGGGTGTCAGGAAGTGAGCTACACTGCCCTCCTCCTGGCCGGTGCAGCCGAGGTGTCGTGGTGAGGTGGGTCCGTTCGTTCCTCGTGGCGTGGGTCGTCGTGACGACGGCCTGCGGCAACACGTCTCCGGCGAATGGTGGCCGCGAGATCTGCAACAACGGCCGCGACGACAACGGTGACGGGAAGATCGACTGCCTCGATCCGAAGTGCTTCACCGACATGCGGTGCAGCGTCACCGTCGTCGAGGACTGCACGAACGAGCTCGATGACGACGCCGACGGCAAGGCCGACTGCGCGGACCCGGACTGCGATGGCGTGGCGTGCGGCTCTGGTTGTTTGTGCCTGAACGGTCAACGCACCACGGCGATGACGGGAGGTGGCTCAGCGGGCGGTGGGGCTCCGGTGGCTGGTGGCTCCGCCACGGCTGGTGGTTCTGCGACGGCGGGCGGTTCTGCGACGGCGGGCGGTTCCGCGATGGCGGGCGGCTCCGCGATGGCGGGCGGTTCCGCGACGGCTGGCGGTTCCGCGATGGCGGGCGGTTCCGCGATGGCGGGCGGTTCCGCGATGGCGGGCGGTTCCGCGATGGCGGGCGGCTCCGCGGTGGCGGGCGGCTCCGCGGTGACGGAGCGAAGTTGCAATGACACGCTCGACAACGACGCTGACAACCTCACCGACTGCGATGATTCCGACTGCGTGGGCCTCACCTGCGGCATGGGCTGCGTCTGCGCGCTCGCCCGGCGCACCGAGACGTCCTGCGCCGACGGCCTCGACAACGACGGTGACGGGCCGCGCGACTGCGCCGACACCGACTGCTTCGGCGTGGGCACCGAGAACTGCACCGATGGCGTCGACAACACCTGTGACCGCGCGGTCGATTGCGGGGACTCGAAGTGCACCGGCAACGCGGCCTGCTTGAGTCAGCCGGACGGCCGCCCGTGCCAGTTCACCAACCAGTGCGCGAGTGGGCGGTGCCGCTCCGAGGCCGCGACCGGCGTGCCCAATGGCGTCTGCACCAACTCCCAGCCGTGCGACGTCGCCTCGCAGACCGGGTGCAACGGAGGCCGGTGTGTGCTCCTCGGTGGAACGCCCTCGTGTCTGGCACCCTGCTCGGGCCGCGGCACCACGGGCGCGATCGCCTGCCGGCCCGGCTTCATCTGCGTCGACGCCGACGGCAACCAGGCGACCGCCGACAGCACCTGCCGGCCGGTCTGCGCGAGCGATCAGGAATGCAGCGGGACGGGCACCGGTTACGGCTGCAATCCATGGCTCAAGCTCTGCACGCAGAAGGACCGGGGCCTGCCGAAGTACGGCGCGCCCTGCACCAGCAACCTCCAGTGCGAGGGAGGCTTCTGCCTGACCGACGCACGCTTCTTCCCCAACGGGAGCTGCTCGGGCATCTGCCGCCGCGACACCTCGAACTGCGCGCCCGACGGCGTCTGCAACACCGAGCCGGACATCGGCGACAACCTCGGCATCTGCTACCGGCGCTGCACGGGGACGAACGGCTCGGCGGGCGGCTGTCGCACCACGGACAATTACAAGTGCTGGCCGCTGTTCTCTGGAGGCCCGCAAGGGTGTCAGTGCCTCGGCGTGGGCGTGCCCTGCATTCTCGGAGGTCCCAGTGATTGCTGCTCAGGACTCTGCTCCGCGGGCACCTGCACGTGCCGGACTCCCCTCAGCGCCTGCGTCAACGATCGCGAGTGCTGTTCCGGGATCTGTTTCGTCGGCTCCTGTACGTTCTGACGCCGTGACCACCACCGTGCTCGTCGTCGACGACGACTCCGCCAACCTCGATTCGGTCTGCCGCATCTTCCAGAAGGAGGGGGTCGCCACGCTGGCCGCGCCCGATGGCCAGAAGGCGCTCGACCTGCTGCGACGGCCCGAGGTGGGCGTGCTGGTGACCGACCTCATGATGCCGGGGCTGGACGGGCAGGCGCTCCTCAAGGCCTCGCGCGCGATGCGCCCCGACGTCGAGGTGGTGCTCATGACGGCCTACGCCACCGTCGAGACCGCCGTGACCGCGATGCAGGACGGCGCGTACGACTTCATCACCAAGCCGCTCAAGCGCCACTCGCTGGTGAAGGCCGTGCAGAAGGCGATGGAGAAGCAGGCCCTCTCGGCCGAGAACCGGGATCTCAAGGCCCAGCTCGCGGCGATGGGCCAGAAGTCGATCGTCGGCAACTCGCCCGCCTTCCGCGCCTTCATGGACCTGCTGGAACAGGCGTCTCCCTCGACCGCGACCGTGCTGCTGCAGGGTGAATCGGGCACGGGCAAGGAGCTGGCGGCCCGGTTCGTCCACGAACACTCTCCGCGGGTGAAGGGCCCGTTCGTCGCGGTGAACTGTGCGGCGCTGCCCGAGAGCATCCTCGAGGCCGAACTCTTCGGCGTGGAGCGCGGCGCCTTCACCGGCGCAGTCGCCCGCAAAGAAGGTCGCTTCGAGCGCGCCAACGGCGGAACGCTCTTCCTCGACGAGGTCGGCGAGATGAGCCCCTCGGCGCAGGTGAAGCTCTTGCGCGTGCTGCAGGAAGGCGAGCTCGAGCGCCTGGGCGGCACGCAGACGCTGAAGGTGGACGTGCGCGTGGTGGCGGCGACGAACAAGGACCTGATGACCGAGGTCAAGGAGGGCCGCTTCCGCGAAGACCTCTACTACCGCCTCAACGTCGTCGAGGTGCGCATTCCCTCACTGGCGTCACGGCGCGAGGACATTCCGCTCCTGGCCGATCACTTCCTGCGTCGGTTCTCCGCGAAGAACTCGAAGCCGCTGAAGGGGTTCTCGGAAGAGGCGCGGCAGGTGATGGAGAACTACGCGTGGCCAGGCAACATCCGCGAGCTCGAGCACGCGGTCGAGCGCGCGGTGGTGCTGTGCCGGAGTGACACGGTGAACGTGACAGACCTCCCCGACGGCGTGCGCAAGGGGCCGATGGGCGCTGCGCAGCAGATCGTCATCCCCATCGGCACGCCCATGGAGGAGATCGAGCGCCGCGTGATTCACGAGACGCTTCGTCACACCAAGGGCGACAAGAACCTCGCCGCGCGCATGCTCGGCATCGCCGCCCGCACCATCTACCGGAAGCTCGCCGCGGGGGACGAGACGCCGACCCCGTGACGATCACTCGCCGTGATCGGGGCCCAGCTCGCGGGCCAGCCGCTCGATGCGCTCGCGAATCGCGTGGCGCTCGGACATCGCGGGGTCGTCGCGGAGCAGCTCGGCCAGCTGCTCGACGCACCAGGAGAGGAGCTCGAGATCCTTCAGCCGCTCCGCGTCGTCGAACAGCACCAGGGTCGCCTGCTTTCCAAGATCGCGCTGCTCGAAGTCGTTGAGCGCGTCGATCGCGCACGAGCGGTTCCAGGGATCCCGCGCCGGGTCCATCGCGAGCGCGTGAAGGGCCTTGAAAGCGCCGTCTCCGTCCCCGCGGGTCGCCTGGACGATGGCCTTCGCGACGTCCTTGCGTTGCTCGATGAGGGTCTCTTCGATCGCGACGAAGCGGTCGGCGAGCGCGTCGAACTTCTTCTTCGCCAGCGACTCCGCCATGCCGTCGAAGGGCTCCATCCAGTCGTTGAGCGCGCCCAGGCATTCACCGACGAAGCGGTCCTTCGTCTCGGCGTCGGTGGGGAACTTCGGCAGGTACGCCTCGACCACCTTGAAGCGCGTGTCGAGCGTGCCCGCATCAGGCTTGCCGTCGAGCTGATCGACGAGATCCTTGATGAGGTTGATGACCGCGAGCGCGACGTCGGTCGGTGCGATCACCCCGGGTCGCCAGCGACGCCAGAGCTCCTCAGCCGCGGCGGCCGGGAAGTGCGAGAACTGGCCGGTCCCCTTCCAGCCCTCGTGCCACTGCATCGCGATCGACAGCGGGAACGCCTTCTCCGTGAGCGCGAGGAAGCCAGGCTGATCGATGGTCACGCCGTAGTGCTTGAGGGTGCCGAGGATCGCCTCGTCGCCGTAGGTGTCGATGCCCTTCGTCTGCCAGCCCTTGTCGACGCGCTCAGTGGCCATGGTGCCCCACGCGGCGGTGTGCTTCTTCGAAGCGCGCGACGACCTCGCTGGTGAACGCGGCGTCGGCCTTCAGCGTCGCGGATCGCTCCAGCAGCCGGGCCATGAGGTGAATGATGCTGTCGGCGAGCGGCCAGCGGTTCTCCTGCGCCGCGTCGTCGAAGAGGCCGAGGCCGTGTGCCTTGAGCGCGTCGTCGGCGTCGAGCTGCGAGAGCGCGTCAAGGGCCCAGTAGCGGGTGAAGATGGAGCGGCCCTCCGCGGGGGAGACGAGGCCGCGGAGCTTCTCGATGCCTGCGTCACGCGCGCCCGCTTCGGCCTCGAGGAGCGCGGTGACGACACCCTTCCGGTCCGGGAAGAGCGTCTCCTGGAGCGTCGCGGCGCGCGTGGCGAGGGTCTGATGGCCCGCACGCTGGAAGGCCGAGGGGAGCTGCTCGAAGGCGGAAGCGAAGCGATCGAGGAACGACACGAGCTCGCTGGTGAACAAGGTGCGCGTCTCTCCAGGCGGAGGGAGCGAGGCGACGAGGGGCTCGAGCTCGGCGAAGACCGGGTCCAGCTCGGCGGCCTTCCCGTGCAGGACATCGCTCGCGCGGCCCAGCAGCATGACGAGCTTCTCGGCGAGGTGCGCCGGCGTCACGCGCTCCGGGAAGAAACGGCGCATCAGCTCATCGGCCGCCGCGTACGGGAACGGAAGAAACGGCCCGGTGCCTTTCCAGGATCGCTTCCAGTCGCCGGCGATCTGCATCGGGTATTGGCCCACCGCCAGGGTGCGGAAGCCCGCCTCGTCCACTGCGACGCCGTAGTGCCCCAGCGTGCCGAGGATGGCCACGGTGGAGTAGCCAGACAGCCCCTTCGTCTTCCACTGCTTGTCGACGCGTTCGACGCTCATGAGGCCGGCACCTACCGCAGGGACGGGCCGTTTGCGCGGGCGTTTCGAGGTCGGCGGGCTCGCGAAGGATCGCCCAGCCGCTCAGCCAGCCAACTCGGAGGCCTGACGGGATTGCCACTTCGCCGCGCGCGTCATCCACGCCCCCGCGACAAGGGCAAGGAGCATCACGGCGAGCAGCACCACTCCAGTCGGAAGCTGGCCGGACGCCACCCTGGGAACACCATGAACCATCGCGGCGGTGCCCAGGAGGACGGCCCCCGGAGCGGCGATGGCCACGATCGACGAGCCGACGAGCCACGACACTCGGCCACGGCCGGCGGGCAGCGTTCGAGTGATTCGTCGCTCCTCGGCGCCCGCGTGGAGCCAGCCCAGGCCGCCCAGAGCGAAGCCGCAGAGCGCCAGCCAGAGACCGCCGCGCGACCAGCTGGCGACCGCGCCAGTCAGGAAGCCAACGCTGGAGAGAAGGGCCCCGTGGCCGTACACCATCCGGGAAAAGAGGGCGCGGCGTCGAGGCTCGAGGATCTCCGAGCCGAACAGAAAACGCGCTACCCGTACCGCCACGTGCAGCAGCCCAACGAGGCACACCGCCAGGCCCCAGACGGAATAGGCCCCGAGCGCAACCCAGGTCGTCACGGGCACCTCGTGAACCGTCGCGCCTGCGCCACGAACGATCAGCCCGAGGAGGAGCCAGGCGACGACGGCTGGCACGAGCCACGCCGCGGGCCATCGCCAGAACCCCTGCCCGGGCCGGCTCGCGAGCAGCAGCAACAGCAACGGCGTGAGGAGCGAGACCGCCAGCGCAAGGTTCAGGACCAGCGCGAGGCCTGCTGACAACGCCGAGCTGGCCACCACCAATGGTTCGAGGAACGTGAGCGAGGGGTTCATGGAGCGGGCCTCGGTACCACATCAGGACCGAGCGGGTGCCGCCGGAGCAGCCGCCTGTCACCGTGGGGTTTCACGGCCTGGCCTGCCCAGTCATGCAGAAGGTGTTGGAGCGCCTGAGGCCGGTTCGAGCCGACCAACTCTGAGGGCGCGGGTGAGCTCAGGCCAATGGCGCTCGAGTTCAGTCGGTCCGCCCTCTCCCAGGAACGCGACCGCATCGAGCGGACGGGACTCGCCGGTGCGGTGCACCTGCACCCAGTCGCGAAGCACCGAGCCCAGCGCCCGGGCGCGAGGATTGTCGAGCCCGGGTGGAACGGCGTTCAACGCTTCAGCGAATCGACCGCGACGGAGCTCGAAGATCGCCAGCGCGAGCTTCGCCTCGGGCGGCGCGTTGGACGCACGCGCATCAGCTCGCACCAGCCACGGCTCGACGTCGCGATCGTCGCGAATCGCCGCCACCAGGGCCATGAACGGAGCCACGAGGCCCTCGTCCCGGTGCTCGAAGACGCTCGCGGCGAGGTCGAGTTCGGTGCGCGCCTGGTTGAGCCGCCACAGCCACAGCGACGCCTGGCCACGCAGGATCAGCTTGTCATTGCACACGTCGAAGGTCTCATAGGCCTCGAGCACGCGCCCTTCCGCGAGCTGCGCCCGGCCCTTCTTCATCGCCCGGTTGCTCCGCGTCCCCAGCCACCAGAACAGCCCGAAACCGATGGCCAGCGGGACCCCGAACATGCCTCCCAGCATGAGAAGGACGAGCAGCTCACCCGAACCGACCATGACGTCCCGCTCCTTTCGCGAAGCGCGCCGCGCCGTGAACCCCGTCCACCCTCAATGCCTCGAGTCCGCCCTCGAGCTCTCGCCGGAGGGCCTGTGGCTCCTCGAGGCTCCACTGCGCGAGAACGGACTGCCGGTCTGCCCGCAGACACGTCTGTGGAAACGCGGCCAGCTCGCGCGCCAGCGCCTCGGCGGCGGCTCGGGCCTCGCCCTTCTTCACCACCCGGTTCGCAAGGCCCATGGCGAGCGCCTCGGTCGCGTCGACGGGCCGGCCCGTGAGGATCAAGTCCAGCGCCCGCGACTGGCCGATGAGCCGTGGAAGCCGAATCGTCCCGCCGTCAATCAGCGGCACGCCCCAGCGGCGACAGAACACGCCGAACACCGCGTCTTCCTCGACGACGCGCAGATCGCACCAGCACGCCAGCTCGAGCCCACCGGCTACCGCGTGCCCTGCCACCGCCGCGATGACGGGCTTGGACAAGACCAGCCGCGAAGGCCCCATCGGACCGGCGCCGGTCGGTTCCACGCGGTTCTGTCGCTCCGTGCCGATGGCCTTGAGATCGGCTCCGGCGCAAAACGTCCCCCCGTCGCCGAACAGCACCGCCACCCGCGCAGAAGTGTCAGCGTCGAACGAGCGAAACGCTTCCTCCAGCGCGGCCCCGGTCGGCCCATCGACCGCATTGCGCGCCTCGGGCCGATGGAGGACCACGGTCGTGACCGCGCCCTGCTTCTCGATGCGAACCGTCATGGCCTCACCGTAGCCGGAGACCCTCGCCGTTTCAGACGGGAGCGGCCCGGTGAGCCGTTTTCCCGTTTCGTGGCATGAGCAGGGCGTGAGGCAACGCTCGCCACTCCACCTGGTCCCACCACCGCGAGGGGGCGATCGGTTGTTCCAGGACTACGCGCCGCAGGTTGCGCGGTTGGCCTACCGCCTGGTGGGCACACGTTTCGTTCGCGTCAAGACGCAAGGACGGGTCGTGGCAGTGACTCCCCATGCGATCGCGGCCCAACTCGCCGATCCCTTCAAGGTCGCGTTCCTGCTCCTGCCACCGTCACTCTGAAGTCCCTTGCACCCCGGCGCGCGTCGGCCCAAACACCGCGCCCGATGTCTGCCGACGCGCTCGCCAATCGTCTCGCGAAGAACGTGAAAGCCCGCCGCGCGTGGGCGAAGCGCGAGGGCGTCACCGCCTTCCGGCTCTACGATCTCGACATGCCGGAGTGGCCGGTCTCCATCGACGAGTACGCAGGCGTCGTCCACGTCATCGCCTACCCGCGCAAGAAGCAGCTGAAGGCCGGTGTCGACGCGCTGACCGCCGAAGTCGTCACGGCGTGCGCCACGGGCCTCGGCGTTCCACCGACCGACGTCATCGTGAAGGTCCACGAACCCAAACCCTGGGGTGAAGCGCCGTTCACCCGGCTCCCGGGCCCCACGCGCCTGGTCGCCGTCGAAGAGTACGGACGACGCTTCGAGTGCAACCTCACCGACTTCCTCGACACGGGACTCTTCCTCGATCACCGCCTCACACGGCGGCTGGTCGGCGACGAGGCCAGAGGGAAGCGCGTCCTCAACCTCTTCGCCTACACCGGCAGCTTCACCGTCCACGCCCGGGCCGGCGGCGCGAGCGAGACCACGACGGTCGATCTCTCCAACACCTACTGCGCCTGGGCCGAACGGAACCTCGCGCTCAACGGATTCGCTCCCGCACCGAAGCACCGGGTGATCCGCGACGACGTCCTCGCGTGGCTCGAGCACGACCGCGGCCAATACGATCTGATCGTCGTCGACCCGCCCTCCTTCTCGTCGTCGAAGAAGATGGGCCGGCGCTTCGAGGTGCAGCGAGATCACCACTGGCTCGTCGAGCGCTGCCTCGACCGGCTGGCCCCCGGCGGAGCGGTCTTCTTCTCGACCAACTTCCAGGGCTTCGAATTGAACTCGAAGCTCGGGCGCCCCGAAGAGCTCACCGAGAAGACGCTCCCGGCCGACTTCCGCCAGCGCCT
>JBILEB010000202.1:0-11506 GCA_044352295.1 Myxococcaceae bacterium | reverse complement strand
CAGCGCTGACGTCGCGCTGGCGTCGCAGTTGCACACGCGCAGGCGCACCCAGCACCCACCCGGGGGTTTCATGCGCCGCTTCGCCATCGTTCTCGTCTCGCTCACCGCCGTCACGGCCTTCGCCCAGGAGTCCGTCTTCCCATCGAAGCAGGAGCGCGAGATGGCCAAGCTGCTCGAGCCGCAGCAGATCTCGGCCGACGTGAAGGCCTTCATCAAGGGCAAGATGAAGGCGCACAACAAGGACATGAAGGATCTCGTCCTGGCGGTGGCGACCCTCAAGTTCGACGAGTGCAAACGGTACGCACAGGGCATCGCCAACGCGCCACGCCTCGACAAGGCGGCGGGTCAGTCCGTCGACCTGCCCGAGGCGTTCTTCAGCCTCCAGGACGGGCTTCGCAAGCAGGCCAGTGCGTTGGTGGCCGCCTGTGAGGCGAAGAAGCCGGACGAGCTGCTGGCCAGCTTCAACCAGATGATGGGCACCTGCATGAGCTGCCACAACGCCTTCCTGGTGCCGCTGCGGGAGAAGTCCACGGCCACCAAGTAGGGCCCCCATCCAGATGCTGCTGGGGGAGTGAACGGCTGGGCGCTCGTGCTATGCGCCAGAGCCGTCATGCGCACCCTCCTCAGTGGCCTTGCCTTCGTCAGCCTGTTCGCCTGCGGCCCCATGCGGCCCCGTCCCGATGGCGGCGCCGTCGACACCTCGTGCGGCCTCGACTGCGTGGCCCAGAAGACGTTCGGGCTCATCGTCAACCGCTGCTTCGAGTACTCGGCCAGCGAGAGCATGCCGAACGACCCACCCGCGCTGGGTGTCTTCGTGAAGCCCGTCTTCACCCTCGAGGGCGGCGTGCAGGTGCTGCCGGTCGACTACCGCGTGGGCGGCCAGACGCGCATGACCGACAACTTCGCCTTCGGCGCCGACGGCTCGCTCAAGCTGATGCGCCGGGAGTTCGTCGGTCAGGGCCAGTCGATCACCTTCCGCAACGAGGCCATGGCCATCACCGGCGTCACCTGGCTGCTCCCCGACGTCGGGCCTGGCCAATCGCAAACGACGAACACCCAGGGCTTCATCGTCAACTCGTCGGGCACCGGGACAGTGGAGCCGGGTACGTACCGCGTGTCGACCACCACCGCCCAGGCGTCGCTCCTCAAGACACCCGCCGCGACGTACGCCGATGGCCTGCTGGTGCTCACCACCCAGAACCCGGATCGCGGCGCCGATCCCCGGCGCGTGTTCGTACGCGAGGTCGGCTTCACGCAGATCGTCACCTCCTTCAACATCGCCGGCGGCAACCCGACGCCGGTCCACCTGCAGCGCATTCGCGACGTCGGCACGCCCGATGGCGGCACCGAGCCCTGCTCCACAGGAACGCCCTGATCATGAACGCCCTCCGCCCCGCCGTCCTCGTCGTCGTCTTCGCGTTGGCCGCCTGCAAGTCGGCGCCGGAAGCGCGCCCCGAAGCCAGGCCGCCCGAGCTGCCGAAACAGGAGATGCAGATCGTCTTGCAGACGCTCACCGAGGTGACGGTGAAGCTGACGGGCGAGGCGCTGGCCGGTGACGAGGCGCTCACGGTGACCGGCGCGAGCGTCGAGTTCGTCGTCGACGGCAACGTCTTGTCCACGAAGCAGGAGTCCCTCTCGCTCTCCCTCGCCCCCGGCCAGGCCAGCCCCTTCGGCTTCGAGGAGTCCTTCACCTACGTCGCGAGCGCTGACGATCTCAAGGCGATGGACACGCGGGGCGGCTCGCTCCTCATCGCGCTGCGCGGCAACCTGCTGGGCACGGTGCAGCGTGAGGTGATGGTGGACGGGAAGGCCACGATGCAGGCGGTGGCCGTCGAGCTGCCGTTCGCGCGCAGCCGCGAGGTGCGCACGCCGCGCCTGCCGCACATCAAGCTGGGTGAGGCCGAGGCGGGCCGCTTCTCGGAGTCCGAGGTGCAGGCCGTCTTCCACCTGCACGTCAACAACCCCAACCCCTTCCCCATCACCATCTCGTCCATCACCTACACGGTGACGATGGCTGGCAAGAAGGTGGCCGAGGGCACGCAGGGCGCGGGCATCAAGACGACCGTCTCGGCGACCGACGTGTTCGACGTCACCGCCTCGATGAACGAGGAGTCGCACGGCAAGGACGTCAAGAAGCTCATCAAGGGCCTGGTGGTGCCGTACGAGATCGTCGGAGAGCTGAAGACCGCGCTCTCCAGCGAGCCGCTCACCGCGAAGGGCGAGTTCAAGCTGAAGGCCTCGAAGGAGTAGCGCGTCGGGCCTGGCATGCACTTCCTCACCGCCGACCCCAACGCCTTCCCGCCTGCGTCCACAGCGAACGAAGACGGCATCGTGGCGGTGGGCGGAGATCTCTCTCCGGCGCGGCTGGTGGCGGCGTACCAGCGCGGCATCTTCCCCTGGTACTCCGAGGGGCTGCCCATTCTCTGGCACTGCCCCGACCCGCGCTTCGTGCTCGAGCCGAAAAAGCTGCACGTGCCGAAGTCGCTCAAGAAGACCGCGAAGGCGCAGCCCTACCGCCTGACGCTCGACACGGCGTTCGAGGCGGTCATCGACGGGTGCGCGAAGACGAAGCGCGCCGGGCAGCGGGGCACGTGGATCACCCGCGACATGCGCAAGGCCTACGTCACCCTGCACCTGCTGGGGCTGGCCCACTCGTGCGAGGCCTGGCGCGGAGACGAGCTGGTGGGCGGCCTGTACGGCGTGAGCCTGGGGCGGGTGTTCTTCGGCGAGTCGATGTTCGCGCGCGCCGACGACGCCTCGAAGCTCGCCTTCGTCACCCTGGTGGAGTGGATGCGCGGCTGGGGCGTCGAGCTCATCGACTGCCAGCAGGAGACCGCGCACCTCGCGCGCTTCGGCGCCGAGCCGTGGCCGAGGCCGGACTTCCTGGCGGCGGTCGAGCGCCTGTCGCAGGCCGAGACCCGCCGCGGGCCCTGGCGCTTCGAGGGGCAGCCATGACGGAGCGGGCCGCCGCGAGGCTGCTGAAGACGCTCCCGAAGCTGGACGAGCGACGCCGTCGGCTCTACCGCGCGCAGTTCACCGACGTGCAGTGCCGGGCGTGGGGCTCGCGCACGTGGGCGAGGAACGTACTGGGCGACGCCGAACGCACGGTGGGCGCAGCGTCGAAGGTGCTCCACAAGCGCGAGGTGACGGGATACCCGCTCCACCGGCTCGCGTGGCTGTGTGAGCTCGTCGTCGCGCTCCAGCAGTCCATCGAAGACGACGACTTGCCCACCCAGCGCCTCGTGCGCGCCGAAGCCCGAGGCCACTCGGCCCGGGTCGATCCGCTCCGGCGCCGGTTGGTGGCCGCGCTCAAGCGCCTCGCCCCCGCAGACGCCCCGTACCAGCGGCGCGTGGCAGCGCTGAACGATCCGAAGCCATCACCGCAAGGCCAGTACGAGGCACTGGACCGCCTCGTGCCGTTCGCGCGAGCGCAACGGGCGACCGCCGACGCGCGGCTGCTCGCCGATGACTGCGGACTGACCGAGGCGCTCATCGAGGAAGTCGAGGCGGCCAGCTCGGCACTGCGGGTCGTCGTCCAGGGAACCTGGGCGAACCAGGCCACCAACGACTCGGGCACGACCAGCACCGTCGAGGGCCGCGTGCTCCGGGAGCTCGCCTACCTCCACGACGCCTTCGCGACCGCGCGCGAGGTCGACCTCGCCGTCCCCGCCATCCCGCTTCCGAGGACCGCACGCATCGCCTCGCGCCGGCGATGAGGCACGCATGGTCGACGACCGGGCGGTGGGCCGTCGACGAGCGGCACCCCTGACGTCGACCAACGGTGCGCCCGGCCTCGACCAACGGTCCATCCTCCGTCAACCAACGGGCCCCCGCGCTCGACCAACGGTCCTTCCTGCGTCGACCAACGGCACGCCAGACCTCGACGTGCGGCCCGCCCGACCTCGCCGCGCGGGCCAGCACCCGTCGGCGAGCGGTCCGCCGCGCGCTGGAAGACGTCTGGAGCTCGCCACCAGGCGGCCTGGGGAGGGTCGATCATCTGATGGACCGGCTGGAAGCTGGACGGCTCCGGTCGACGTGCCAGTGCGCCCGGTGAGCCCCTCACGCAGCGAGGCGACCAGAGGTGGCACGGAGCCCCCCGAACGAGCAGCGCGAGGCGGGGAGGCCCCGATGGCCGCGGCTCGGGCGGCGTACGGGGTCCCTGCGCGCAGGCGGAACGACGGCGCCGCGGCCGCCTCGAGGCGCTGAAGCTGCGAGCCCAGTGGCTCGAACGGGTGACCGTCGCAGGCCTCGTCCCACGTGAAGCGTCGGGCGCCGTCACGGCCGACTCGAAGGACCAGCGCCAACGCTGTGTGGCCCTCCCGTGGCGGGGGGCTCAGCGCGCGGAGCTCACCGGCGTGGTGAAGAGCTTCGTGGCCTCGCGCAGGGCCGTGCCCTCGCCAGCGAGGAACACGACATCGCCAGCGTGGAAGACCTCGGCGGGCGACCACCCCTGGACGAGCCCTCCGGCCCTCGCGACGCCCACCACCAGCGCGCCGCTCGCGCGACGCAGATCGAGCTCCACCGCCGAGCGGCCAACGGCCTGGGTGCCGGCCTCGACGCGAATCGGCTCCACCTTGAGCGCCGAGAGCAGGCTCACTTCACCCAGCGTGGGCCGCGGCATGGTGGGCTTGCGCTCCGAGGTGTGCGTCGCCTCGCGGGCCTCTTTCACCCGTGCGTCGATGACGTTGCGCGGCGTCTCGAGCGTGCGGAGCAGGCGGACCAACAGCTCGAGCCCGCCCTCCACCTCTTCGGCGACGACGTCCTGGGCCCCCAGCGCCATGAGCGCGTCGGCCTCCTTCAGGTAGCGCGCCCGCATGAGAATGGGCACCGCTGGCGCCGTGCGCTTCACCGCGTCGACGATGCGCTGCGCGGCAGACGGATCGTTCAGCACCAGCACCATCGCTCGCGCGTCGGCGAGGTGGGCGTGGGCGAGCGCTTCGGGCGAGGTCGCGTCGCCGTAGAAGACCGGCTCTCCCCGCGCCCGCGCCGAGCGCACCGTCTCGGCGTTGAGCTCGAGCACCACGTGCGGCTGGCCCGTCGACTGGAGGGCCTTCGCGATGGCCCGACCCGCCAGTCCGTAGCCGACGATGACGACGTGGCCCTTCATCGCGTGGCCGGCCTCCGCGTCCTCCTCGTCGATGGAGCGCGCACCGATGACGCGCTCCAGCGGGAGCAGCAGCTTCTCTCCGGCGCGAACGTGCGGCGCGGCCCGCACCAGCAGCGGCGTGAAGAACATCGAGATGATGCCTGCCGAGAGTACGGGCGCGACGCCCTCCGCGTCGATGACGCCGCTCGCCTGCGCCAGGCGCGCCAGCACGAAGCCGAACTCACCAAACTGCGCCAGCCCCACGCCGGCGAGCCACGCCACCCGCGCCGGGAAGCGCATCACCAACGCCGCCAGCGTCGCCAGGAAGCCCTTGCCGAAGATGAAGCCGGCCGTCAGCACCGCCACCAGCCCCGGCTGTGACAGCACCACGTTCAGGTCGAAGAACATGCCGAGCGAGACGAAGAAGACCGACACGAACGCGTCTCGCAGCGGCATCACCTCGCCCATCGCCCGGTGGCCGTATTCGGTGTCGGCCACCACCATGCCGCCCAGGAAGGCGCCGAGCGCGAGCGACAACCCGGCCAGCCCGGTGAGCCAGGCCGTGCCCAGACACAGCGCCAGCACCGCCAGGAGGAACACCTCGCGGCTCTTGCTCGAGTCGACCCACGCGAACAGCCGCGGCACCAGCACCCGGGCCAGCGCGATGGTGACGATGACGACGCCCGCCGCCTTCGCCAGCGCCACCAGCACCGCCACCGCCGGGCTCGCCGTGTCCTTCGCGCTGCCCAGGAGCGGGACGATGAGGACCATGGGGATCACACAGAGGTCCTGGAAGATGAGCGTGCCGACGATGAAGCGGCCGTGGGGCGCGTCGAGTTCGCGGCGCTCCGTCAACGCGCGCAGCACGATGGCCGTCGACGACAGCGCGAAGACGAAGCCCAGGAAGACCGAGCGGCCCACCGGCTGACCGAACGCCACCGCGATGCCGGTCACCGCGCCAGCCGTCAGCCCGACCTGCAGCGCCCCGCCCAGCGCGACCTGCTTGAAGATGGTGGTGAGCCGCGCGAGCGAGAACTCCAGCCCGATGGTGAAGAGGAGCAACACCACGCCCACCTCGGCCAGCACCTCGATGGCGGTGAGCGACTTCACCAGGCCCAGCCCCGAGGGGCCCATGATGGCGCCGGTGAGGAGCAGGCCCGCGACCGCCGGGAGCTGCAGCCGTGAGAGCACCAGGGTCACGAGCACGCCGAGGGCGGCGATGAGGGCCACCTCGTCGAGCAATGGGATGTGCGGCATGGGCGGTGTCTAGGGACGACGCAGGCCGATTGCACACATCGATGCAGGCCAGGCGCGCTTATGGTCTGGTGTTCGACGGGAGGGTCGATGCGTCGCTTCGTCGTCGTCGCGCTGTTGGGCCTGTGGGCCTGCGAGAAACCACCGCCGCCGACTCCTGCCGTTGCGCCAGCACCACCACCTCGACCGGCCGTGGTGGACGCGGGGCCGCCCGTGGTGTCGGTGCCTGAGGATCCGCTCGATGGAGAGCCGGCCCCGGGGCTTCCGGACGATCCGGTCTTTTCCACCGACGACCTGCGGGACGCCGCGCTTCAGCGGCTCTTGCTTCGAGATCCCGAGCGGCTCGTGCGCGTGTTCGAGCAAACCCCCGCACCGAGCGCGTTTCACGTCGCGGTGGTGTCCGCCCTGGCCCGCGGTCGGGGGCTCCCCGGCCCCGACGCTCCGCTGGACAAGACCCAACTTCCACCGCTGCCGGCGTCCGGCGCGCCGCTCGATGCCGTGGGCGAGGCCTTCGTCGGCGTGGCCCTGGCGGACGTACGCGCGGGGCCGCGCAAGAAGGGAGGCACGCCGGGCGCAGTGCTCGCCTCGTTGCCGGCTGGGACCCGCGTCACCGTCGAGGCGCTCGACGAGACCACCGCGACGGTCACCGTGCCGCTCGCCACGCGCGTCGACTTCGGGCCTTCGGGCGTCGAGCCGGCGGCGGTGACGTGGAAGCAGGTGTCGGGGATCGTGCCACGCGAGTTCCTCGTGCGGGCGCCCCTCGACGCGACCGCCATCGCCACCGACGCCGCGCAGGAGCCCAACACCGACGACGGTCACGACCGCGCGCTCGTGCGCTGGCACCGCCTCTTCCTCCTCCGTCCCACCGAGGGGGTCCGCGCGAAGCTGCTCGAGGCCGCGTGGCGCGCCCGGCGACCGTCCTGGGTGGCCCGCGCCGCCCTCGAGCGGGTGTGGGTGACGCCGACGCGCGCACGCGTTGCCTTCGCGTGCCGGGGACCGCTCGAGAAGGCCACCTGGACGACCGCGAAGCCGCGCCTGCCCGACGCGGTGTGCCTCACTGACCTCGACCTGCGAACGCCCTGCACGGGCCCGAGCCCGAAGTCGCTCGACACCGTGCGCGCGATGCTGGACGTCGCGCACCTTGCCGATCCCGCACCCGTGCTCGAGGTCGTCGTCGACGCCTCGCGCGCGCGCCGGCTCTTCGCGGTCTCGATGCCCATTCGCCCGCTGCACGAGTGCGAAGTGGAGGACGACCATCGGGTCGATCCACGGAGCGCCGTGGTGCGACGACTCCCGCTGCCGCTGGGCACGTCGACGATGGTGGTGACGCTGCCGGTGAGCGGGTACCACGGCTTCGAGCACTCGGTGATCGGCGCGCAGAGCGAAGCCAAGGCGCGCGACTGGTTGCGCTCCCGCATGGGCGCGAAGTGGACCTACGACCGTCGCGGGGAGCCAGCGCCGTCCCTCGGCATCACAGACACGGGCTTTTCGCTCGAGGGCGACGTGACGGCGGTCTCGCGGGGCCGGCTGCCTCAGCTCGATTGCGGCCTCTGTGAGGGCAGAGACTTCAGGTAGGCCGTGTCTCTCCAGGAGTCTCCATGGCGACCTGGCAGGTGACGTACGACGCAGAGGTGGCGACCGTCTGGCTCGACGACGGCAAGGCGAACGCGGTGCTGGCGCCCGAGTTCCAGTCCCTCGAGGTGGCGCTCGACGAGGTGGCGGCCTCGCCCGCGAGCGCCGTCATTCTCACGGGCCGCCCGGGCTCCTTGTCGGCGGGCCTCGACGTGGAGGCGCTCCCGGGCCTGTCGATGGAGGAGTAGAAGGACGTCGTGCGCGCCATGGCGAGCGCGGTGCTCAAGCTGTTCCTCTTTCCCCGCCCGGTGGTGGCCGCGGTGTCGGGCCATGCACTGGGCGCAGGTGCGATGTTCGCCCTCGCCGCCGACCTGCGCGTCTTCGCCGAGGGCCTCTTCACGTTCGGCCTCAACGAAGTGCCTGCGGGCCTCTTCGTGCCGTCCTTCGCGATCGAGCTGGCGCGCGCCGCGGTGTCGTCGTCGCGCCTCACGGAGCTCGTCGTGCACGGCCGGGTGCTCACGCCGCACGAGGCCCTCAGCATGCACGACGCGGAGATGTTGCACGCGCCCGAGTCGCTCCTCGCCGCCGCGAAGATGCACGCGCGGCACCTCGGCCACCTCACGGGCAGCGGCTATGCCCTCACCAAGCGGCTCGTGCGTGGCCCCGGCGCCGACGTGGCCCGCGCCGCCCTCCCCGGAGAGCGCGACGAGCTGGCCCGCATGCTCGACGGCACGCGCTGAGCGGGCGTCACCCAAACGTCACGGGCCTTCCGCCAGCGCTTCGCGTTCTGTCAGCACTCCGGCGATGGAAGCCCTCTTCGATCACTCCCTCACGACCGGCAGCACGGCGCTGTTGCTGTTCTGTCTGCTGGCGGCGCTCGCGTTCGAGTTCGTCAACGGCTTTCACGACACGGCCAACGCGGTCGCCACGGTCATCTACACGAACTCGCTCAAGCCCCAGGTCGCGGTGGTGGTGTCGGGCGTGTGCAACTTCGTCGGCGTGTTCGCCGGCGGCATCGGCGTGGCGATGGGCATCATCAAGTTGCTCCCGGTCGAGCTGCTCGTCAGCAGCGGTCCCGGTGCGGGCCTGGCGATGGTGCTGGCGCTCCTGTTCTCGGCGATCGGCTGGAACCTGGGCACCTGGGCGCTCGGCCTGCCTTCGTCGAGCAGCCACACGCTCATCGGGTCGATCCTCGGCGTGGGCCTCGCCAACTCGCTGACTCCCGGCCACGCGTTCGGCGACGGCGTGAACTGGACCAAAGCGCAGGAGATTGGGCTGTCGCTCCTGGTGAGCCCGCTGGTGGGCTTCGGCGCGGCGTTCCTGCTCTTCGCGTTGATTCGCCGCTCCTCGAGGAACCCGGCCCTGCTCGAAGCGCCCAAAGGCGACGCGCCGCCGCCGATCGGAACGCGCTCGACGCTCATCGGCACCTGCGCCGCGGTCAGCTTCGCGCACGGCTCCAACGACGGGCAGAAGGGCGTGGGCCTGGTGATGTTGATCCTCATGGGTCTGTTGCCGGCGAACTTCGCGCTCCGTCCAGACGCCGACGAGGCCGCGATGGAGCGCACCCGTGGCGCGGCGAAAGCGCTCATCGAGTCGCTCCGGGTGCATGGCGACGCGCGGGGGCAGCAGGAGATCGCCAAGGCCACCAGCGAGTTGGAGGATCTCGCCCGTCGGTTGTCGGGGGTGTCGTCGGTCTCGGGTCTGGACAAGGATGGACGCTTCCCGATTCGACAGGACATCCTGCTCGCCGACCGCAGCATCGCCGCGCTGCTGGAGCGCGGGCACCTGGGACTCACCTCCGAGGAGCGCAAGGCGCTGGACGCATCCCGCAAGGATCTGCGGAGCCTCACTGAGTACGCGCCGTCGTGGGTGCTGGTGGCCATCGCGCTCGCGCTGGGCGTCGGCACGATGGTGGGCTGGAAGCGGATCGTCGTGACGGTGGGCGAGAAGATCGGCAAGTCGCACCTCACCTACGCGCAGGGCATGTCGGCCGAGCTCGTCGCGGCCAGCGCCATCGGGTTCGCGTCGCTGTCGGGGCTGCCGGTGAGCACGACGCACGTGTTGTCGTCGGGCATCGCGGGCACCATGGTGGCGCACAAGTCGGGGTTGAACGTGGGCACCGTGCGCAACATCGCGCTGGCGTGGCTGCTCACGTTGCCGGTGTCGATGCTGATGGCGGGGTTGTTGCACCTGGGCTTCCGGCAGCTGTTGACGTGACGCCGCTGCGCGTCAGGCGGATGACAGGCGACCTCGAAGGGTCCTGCGCCGGCGCTTGCGTGTCCGCGGGCGCGGTGGTGTGACCCCTTCAGCGGGGATGGCCGAACCCGTTTCAACGAGGTGTGAAGATGAGGTCCTTCGTCCTGACGCTGGCGCTGGCGGGCCTGGCGAGCGCGTGTTTCTCACCCGTGGGCGAGGCGCAGTGCGCGACCGACGCCGACTGCACCGGCGGCCTGTCGTGCATCGACTTCCGGTGCCGGGCGGGTGACGGCGGCGCGGCTGGCGGCACCTCGGGCACGGGCGGCGGGGCAGCGACCGCTGGCGGAACGGCGGGCGGCGATGTCGACGCGGGCCAGGGCGGAGGCTCCGCGGCTGGCGGGGCTGCCGGCGGAGGGAGCGCGGTCGACGCGGGCACCTGCGGCTGCCGGACCGGCGGCGGTCAATGTCAACCCGGCGACTCTCCCGTTCAGTGTGGGGCCAATGGCGCCCAGTGCATGCGCTGCAACTTCGGAGAGCAGTGCGTCAACGGCGCGTGTGTGATGGCGGCCTGCGGGCCGGGCACCTGCAACGGCTGCTGCGCGCCGCGGAACTCGTGCTTGACGACGGCGTTCCAGAGCAGCTTCACCTGTGGCCTGGGCGGCAGCATGTGCAGCCGCTGCCCCAGCGGCCAGGACTGCGTCAACGGGACGTGCCAGCAGGCGCAGCCGTGCGGGCCGATGACGTGCGCCTCGGGCTGCTGCGGCTTCGGCCGATGCGTGCCTCCGAACCAGCAGCAGGACTTCGCGTGCGGTACCGGTGGCGGCATGTGCCAGCAGTGCCCCCGCGGGAACTCGTGCGTCAACGGCACCTGCCAGGGCGGCACCACCGTCGATGCGGGGACGCCGGGCTGCAGCGCGCTCTCGTGTCCGACGGGCTGCTGCGCGTTTGGCCGGTGCATCATGCAGCAGTCGAACTTCACCTGCGGCCTGGGCGGCGCGATGTGCCAGCAATGCATGGGCGGAAGCACCTGCACCATGGGCGCCTGCCTGCCCAACACCCTGCCCGACGGAGGCCTGCCGCCCACGCTGCCCGCCGGGAGCGCCTGCACCGCGATGAGTGTGTGCGACGGCTTCTGCCTCGAGGCGTCCCAATTCGGTCAACAGTCGGGGTTCCCGGGCGGGTACTGCACGGCCACCTGCGCGCCCAACCAGCCGTGCGCCTCTGGCGTCTGCGTCACGGAGAACGTCTTCGGGATGATGGCCAGCTCGTGCCGCTCGACCTGCGCCGGGCCGGGCACCGGTCAGTCGACCTGCCGTCAGGGCTACGTGTGCGCCATCGCGCCGACGCCCGGTGCGCTCATCGGGTACTGCCGCCCCAACTGCAACAATGGCGCGCTGG
>JBILEB010000321.1:0-3339 GCA_044352295.1 Myxococcaceae bacterium | reverse complement strand
CCTCCAATTCGGCGATGCGTGCGTCGCGGGGGTCGACCGGGTCCACAGGTCAGGAGAGATCATACTTGGCGATCCCTGTCGATCCCCCGTGAACGCGTACGGGGCCATCGATGAGGCTGCTGTGCGTTCTCGCGTCGTTGGCGTCTGTCGTCGGCCTGTTTCTTCCGTTCTTCGTTTCCGACACGGGGTTTCGCAGTTGTTGGTCTGAATTCGGGGTCTTGGTGGTTGTTGGGTGCATGAACTTGGTCCGGCCAACGCTCGTGCTCATGGTTGTGCAAGTTCTGGCTGCGCTCTGGATTTGGCTTTCGGCCAGTCCGATTCCGCAGGTGTTTGGCGTTTCGATCGCGCTCGTCTCGCTGTTGGGTGTCATGATTGAGGCTCGTCGCAGATGGTTTGCGCGCTCGTAGGTCGTCGTTGCCCAGAAGTGGGCTGCTCGGTCCTGCTCTGGGTTCTTGCTGTGAGTTGTCGGTGCCACTCGACAGCGGAGTCAGCGCCGCCCATGACTTCAGTGGTTCACCCCGACGATGCGCCGAGCTGTCGACAAGACTCAGACTGTCCGTCCGGGCTGGTCTGCGTGTGTGGAGAAGAAGGTTGCTCCGTTCGACACTGGTCGTCGGCCAGTGGCGAGAGGTACCAATTCTTCTGTACCAGTCGAGTGATCGAGGCTGGGCAAGAGAAGCGCTCATCTGCGAGAGGAAAGTGAAACTCGGACAGCTTCCTGAGCCGAAACCGTCCCGACACCACAAGCCCCGCTGATGCCTCACCCGTCCCACGCCTTGCGCCCCGCGGCGGACGGGGCTACCTGCCACGCGTGATGACTGATTCACGCATCGAAGGCTGGGGCCGTACCGCTGTCGTTGGCACCGAGCTCCAGCCCGACACCCTCGAGCAGTCTCCACCCGTGCTCTTCCGCGGGCTTGGCCGCAGCTACGGCGACTCGTCGCTCCCGTCCGCGGCCAGCCCCGTCGTCGTCAACACCACCCGCGCCAACCGCATGCTGGCCTTCGACGGCGCCACCGGGCTCCTCCGCGGAGAAGCCGGCCTGTCGTTGCTCGACCTCCACCGCACGATGCTCCCGCGCGGCTGGTTCGTCCCCGTCACGCCGGGCACCCAGTTCGTCACCCTGGGCGGCGCCGTGGCCGCCGACGTCCACGGAAAGAACCACCACGTCGACGGCTGCTTCGGCGCCCACGTCAAGCGCCTCAAGATGCGCGTCGCCGACGGCCGGGTCCTCGAGTGCGGGCCCGATCTCGAGCGCGAGCTCTTCCTCGCCACCGTCGGCGGCATGGGCCTCACCGGGCAGATCCTCGAGGTCGAGTTCCCGATGGTGCGCATCCCCACGCCGTGGATCTGGCAGGAGTCCGAGCGCGTCTCGGACATCGACGAGTACATCGAGAAGCTCAAGGAGGCCGCGCCGAAGTGGCCCATGACCGTCGGGTGGATCGACTGCCTCACCCCCGGCAAGAACATGGGCCGCGGCATTCTCATGAAGGGGCGCTGGGCGCACTCCCACGAGGCCCCGTCGCGCTTCCCCAGCGAGCCGCCGAACGTCGCGTTCCCCGTCGAGGCGCCCGAGTGGCTCCTCAACCCGCTCTCCATTCGCGCGTTCAACTTCGCGTTCTACTGGAAGCACCTGCCGCGAACGCTCTCCGGCATCGTCAGCCCCTTCTCGTTCTTCTGGCCGCTCGATTTCGTCAAGGGCTGGAACCGCATGTACGGCCGCCGCGGCTTCACCCAGTACCAGTGCGTGCTGCCGAACGAGGCCGGCGCGGGGGCCGCTCGACGATTCCTCGACGTCCTCACCCGCCGCGGTGGCGCCAGCTTCTTGTGCGTCATCAAGGACTGTGGCGCCGAGAGCCCCGCGTTCCTGTCGTTCCCGAAGCCCGGCATCTCGGTCGCGCTCGATATCGCCATTCGCAACGACACCCAGTCGCTCGTCGACGAGCTCAACGAGCACGTGCTGAAGGAAGGCGGCCGCATCTACCTCGCGAAGGACACCTTCACCCGCCCCGAGCACTTCCGCGCCATGGAGCCCCGCCTCGCGCACTTCCTCGAGGTCCGAGAGAAGTGGGATCCCCAGCACCGCTTCCGCAGCGCGCAGTCCGTGCGCCTCTTCGGGGACACGCCATGAAGCGCGTCGCGATTCTCGGAGCCACTCGCGGCATGGGCCGCTCCCTCGCGCGCCGGTTCGTCGAACGCGGTGACTTCGTCGCGGTGCTCGGCCGCGGTGACGACGAGGTCAAGCGCAGCGTCTCCGATCTCGAGGCCCGCGGCGTGCCCGGGACCCGCGTCGTCGGCATCACGTGCGACCTCGAGAAGCCCGAGACCTTCAAGCCGGCCCTCGAACAAGCGGAGCAGCGCCTCGACGGCCTCGACACCATCGTCGTCACCGCCGGCGCCTTCGCCACCCAGGACGCCCTCGAGCGGGATCCCGCGCTCGCCGCGAAGGTCCTCACCGTCGACTTCGCCAACACCGTGCTGTTCTGTGAAGAGGCACGGAAGAAGCTCCTCATGCGCGGCGGTGGCACCTTGTGTGCCTTCTCTTCCGTCGCCGGAGATCGCGGCCGCTCACCCGTCATCATGTACGGCGCGGCCAAGGCGGGCCTGTCGGCCTACCTCGAGGGACTCGATCACAAGTACCGCCGCGACGGCCTCGTCACCGTCTGCGTGAAGCCCGGCTTCGTGCGCACGGGCATGACCGAGGGCCTCAAGACGCCCCCCTTCGCCGGAGAGCCCGACGACGTCGCCGACGTGGTGCTCGAGGCCATCGAGGTCGGCACGCCCGTCGTCTACGCCCCGCCGGTGTGGCGCGCCGTCATGACCGCCATCAAGGCCATGCCCCGCTTCGTCATGCGTCGCGTGAAGTTCTGACGAGCCCCGTCAGCGCTGCCGCTCGCGCACCACCATCACTGGGCACGGCGCGTGGTGCACCACCCGGTCGCTCACCGAGCCGAGCAGCCACCGGGAGCCCGTGCTCAACCCTCGGGCGCCGATGACGATCAGATCGACCCCGAGCTGCTGCGCCAGCTCGCACAGCACGTCCGCCGGCGCGCCCAGCTCGACCCGCGTGTCGACGGGAACGCCCGCGTCACGGGCCAGCTCTGCCAACTCGGCGCGGGCCCTGGCGAGATCGGCTTCGGTGCGCGGCGGCGCCGTCATCACGTACCCCGACAACGGCCCCACGGGGATCACCGGTGGCGTCTCGAGCACGAACGCGAGCGTCACCTTCGAGCGCGTCTGCCGGGCCAGCCCGAAGCCCTGGTTCGCTGCGTGGTGGGCAGATGGAGAGCCATCGATCGCGATGAGGATGTGCTGGAGCATGGACCCACGTTTCAGCAT
>JBILEB010000064.1:0-36018 GCA_044352295.1 Myxococcaceae bacterium | reverse complement strand
ACGGCGCAGGGCGATCCACTCCGCGAGCACGTCGGCCACGCGCTGGTTGAGGCGCTCGAAGAACTCCAGGGCGCCGATGCGCGGCAGCTGCAGGAGCACGGAGCGATGGAGCGAGGCGTCCTCCCGCGTGACGGCGAGGGTCGCCTCGACGAGGGTGCCGATGGCCTCGTGCACCGGCGCGTCGGCCAGCGCGGGGCCGAGCGCGACCAGATGCTGCGTCAGCTCGTCGGCCCAGCCCTCCACGAGGCCCGACACCAGCGCCTCCTTGTTGGGGAAGTACTGGTACAGGCTGCCGACGCTGACGCCGGCGGCCTTCGCGACGCGATTGGTCGTCAGCGCGTCCCAGCCGTCCTGCATCAAAATGCGAGCAGTCGCTTCCAGGAGTGACTCGACCAGGGCGCGGCTGCGCGCCTGGCTGGGGAGTTTGCGGGCCCTCGCGGGGTCGCGCTTCCCGAGGGAGACGGGAGAGAACCCCACGGGAAGCACCGACCGAATCGGAGGCATGCCAGAGTGTTCACCGAACACGAGCCCGGCGCGAGTCAAAAACACGAGCGTTCATTCGTATTTTGAGAACCATGACCGAACCGAAACGGGTGGCCTCCATCGACGTGCTCCGCGGGGTGGCCCTGGTGGGCATCCTGGTGATGAACATCCAGTCCTTCGCGATGCCGCACACGGCGTACCTGAACCCCACCGCGTTCGGCTCGCTCGACGGGCTCGAAGGCGTGGCCTGGTCGCTCGGCCGGCTCTTCTTCGACTTCAAGTTCATCAGCCTGTTCTCGACGCTCTTCGGCGCTTCGCTCGTGCTGGCCGGCACGGCGTCGAACCCCCGGCGGCGGCTGCTGTGGCTGGTGGGCTTCGGTCTGCTGCACGGCTACCTCGTCTGGTACGGCGACATTCTCTTCACCTACGGCGTCGTCGGCCTGGCGGTCCTCCCGGCCCTCACGTGGACGGTGCGCCGGCAGGTGACGGTGGGCCTGGCGTTGCTCGTCGTCTCGTCGCTCATCGCCGCCTTCGGCTTCGCCTTCTTCGACACGGTGCCCGCCTTCATCCTCGACGACGTGCGCGCGCACTACGAGCCGTCGAGCGTGGCCGCCGAGGTGCAGGCCTTCCGGAGCGGGTGGCTGGAGCAATTCGCCGTGCGCGCGCCCATCACCTTCGGCAACCACGTCAGCGGCACGCTGCTCGAATCAGGCTGGCGCGCGGCGGGCTGCATGCTGCTGGGCATGGCGGCGGTGCGCAGCCGGGTCTTCGAGGGCGCGGTGCCGGCGTGGCCGTGGGTCCGGCTCACGCTCGGGCCCGGCCTCGTCGTCTCCGGCGTGGGGCTGTGGCTGCAGTGGTCGAGCGGCTTTGGGCTGCGAACGTGGTTCCTCGCCCAAGCGCTGCACGAGCTGGGCTCCATCGGCGTCGCGGCCGGCCTGGGGCTCGGCATCATCACCCTGGCCCGGCGCTTCGACGGCGCGCTGGCGACGCAGGCCATCGCGCGGCTGGGGCGCGTCGCCTTCAGCGCGTACCTGATGCACTCGGTGGTGGGCACGCTCGTCTTCGGCGGCCACGGCCTGGGCCAGTTCGGCACGTGGAGCCGAGTGGCGCTCCTGCTGGCGCCGTTCGTCCTCTGGGTGGTGCAACTCGCGCTCGCGTGGTGGTGGACGACCCGCTTCACCGTTGGCCCGCTCGAGGCGCTGTGGCGAGGGCTCTCGCGCGGCACCTTCTCGCTGGGGCGGGTCGACCCGGTGGCCGCCCGCGCCGCACCGTGAGGCTTGAAGACGTCAGCGCAGCTTGAGGCCCACCACACCCGCGGTGTCGAACTTCGGGTCGACCAGCTTCCCGAGCACCGACGCTTCGAGCTGGCGGGCCGTCGTCCAGAACGGATCCGTCGCGGTGCGCTCGATGTTCGCCCGGGTCCACGAGTTGGCGCCGCGCGCTGAGTACTCGAGCTGCCCATTGCCCACGAGGCGAACGTCATAGGGCGTACCGACGTTGTTGCTGATCACCGCGCTGCGCTCGGCCTCGGGCAACGACTCGATCGTGGGCTCCGGTCCGCTCCGGCCCAGGACGTACAGCGAGTCCCCGAGGGTGTAGACCTGCACCTCGCGCAGCGAGTTCTCGAGGAAGGCGCGCAGCTTCTCGAACTTCTCCTGCTCGGCCCCCGTCATGCGCTGCGTCCCAGCCCAGTCATCGAACGGCTGCGCGGCGTCGCGGTTCGTCTCGGTCGCGCCCAGGGCGGTGCGAATGTCAGCCAGGCTCGCGCCGCTGCCCAGCACACTCAGCGTCGCTACGTTGGCCATGGTGACGCCAGGAACGAAGAGCTCGCCGCGAATCGCTTCGAAGCCCTGGGTGAAGGCCTCGGGGGCCGGCTGCGACTTGAAGAAGCCACGCACCAGGTCGATGACGCCCGGTTCGACCTGTTCGGTCGGCAGCCCCTCGAGACGCTTGAGCAGATGCGCCACGCCCGCGACGGTGTCGACGTCGGGCGTGTCGGTCGCCATCTTCAGCAGCGCCGAGACCTCGTCCTTCGTCACCAGCGAGCCCGCCTGGGAGCGCGGGCTCTCGAACACCTCCATCACCATGTCCATGCCCTTCGGCGCCGGGTAGCTGTCGGTAGCGGAGTCGTCGCCGCCGCGCGCGAGGAAGCGATTCACCTCGCGGCGAGCCTCTCCGGTCAGGCGCGTCGAGGCGCTGGTGCGCTGCAGCACCGTCTCGAACTCATCACGCGAGATGGAGGTGCCCAGCATCTTGAGGGCGGCCAGCATTTCGCTGCGGGAGACGAGCTCTCCGGCCGGGCTGGACGCAGAGCGCGAGGCGTTGATGAGGCTGAAGGCGAGTGACGTGGACTTGATGGGCACGCAGGGCTCCAGGTCGAAAGGGCTCAGTGAGTAAGTCCCGCCGCTCGCCGCGCAACCCCTTTTGGGGTGCTCGTTTCGACTCCGGCTTCGCGCTCGCCTTCGGCTTACGGCGCGAACGCCACCTTCGTCAGTGAGGCCGACACCTCCCACAGCCTCGCCGCCACGGACTCGTCCTTCGACTTCGCGTTCGAGTCGCCGACCTTCGGGAAGCCCGACATCTCCATGAGGCCATCGGGCCCGACGTACTGGCCGCCCT
This sequence comes from Myxococcaceae bacterium, assembly GCA_044352295.1. Classification (GTDB taxonomy): domain Bacteria; phylum Myxococcota; class Myxococcia; order Myxococcales; family Myxococcaceae; genus Xiheimicrobium. The sequence goes on along the minus strand of JBILEB010000064.1, from coordinate 32,916 downwards.
TCACGTCGGGGTGCACCGCTGCGTAGAGCTGCGGGAGCGCGCCCATCTCGGCGGACTGCGCCAACACCGAGTTGCCCAGCTTCATGAAGAGCGAGCCCACCGTCGACTGCTCCATCTGCGGCCCGACCGCCTGGAGGTTGGTCGCCGCGTAGCCGGGGTGCGCCGCCATCGCGATGGTGGACTTGCCGTTGCGTCGCAGCCAGCGCTCGAGCTCGTACGTGAAGAGCAGGTTGGCGAGCTTCGACTGCCCGTAGGCGGGCCACTTCGAGTAGCCCTTCTCCCACTGCAGGTCCTCGAAGCGGATGGTGCCCATCTGGTGGGCCAGACTGCTGACCGTGACGACGCGGGCGCGCCCCGACGCCTCGAGGAGGGGCAACACCTTCGCGGTGAGCGCGTAGTGGCCGAGGTGGTTGGTGCCGAACTGCATCTCGAAGCCGTCGGCGGTCTTCCGGTACGGCAACGCCATGACGCCCGCGTTGTTCATCAACACGTCGACGCGCGGACACTTCGCGGCGAGCGCCTCGGCGAAGCGCCCCACGCTGTCGAGGGACGAGAGGTCGAGCGCCATCACCTCGAGGGTCGCCGTCGGCGCGGCGGCGCGGATCGGCGCGGCCACGGCCTCGGCCTTCTCCACCGTGCGACACGCCATCACGACGGTGGCGCCGCGCTGGGCGAGCACCTTCGTCGCTTCGAGGCCGAGGCCCGAGTTGGCGCCAGTGATGACGAAGACGCGGCCGGTCTGGTCGGCGATGTCGGTGACGTTCCAGGGCATGGGCGCCTTCGTACTCGGGCGCCCACCCACCTTCACCTCATTCAGCCGCTCAGCTCAGTTGCAGACGCGACAGAACGTGTCGCACTTGTTCGTGGTGCACGTCGTGCTGCTCGGGTCGCAGCAGGTCTTGTCCTTCTGGGAGTTCTGCGCGGTGCACTTGCACGCGGAGTTGATGCACTCGTGGGCGTTGGTGCACGTCATGGAGCTGCTCGTCGTGGTGGTCATCTCTCCACCACCACAGCCGACGAGGAACGCGAGGCCAGCGACGAGCGAGAATGCGAACAAGGTCTTCATGGTGACGTCCCGGGAAAAGAGAAGGTGCGCGCTCCCCACGAACGCGTCGCCAGCCGTGTCCCACAGCCCTCAGGGACCGTCGAGCAATTCCAGCACCTGCAAGTCGGCGTAGCGCGCGCTCGAGGTGTTGCCGAAGCCCAGCAGCACTCGGCGGCGCGCGGCGTCGAAGACCCCCGAACAGCTCGCGCGCACCGGGGCCCGTCCCTGCGGCGTCGCCGTCTGCCAGCGGCCACCCGAGCCCTCGAGCGTCAGCACCGACAGCGCGTCGACGGCGGTGGCTCCGTTCGCCGTGCCACCCCAGGCGAAGAGCCGCCGCGTCGTTGGGTCGAAGCCGCCACAGCCATTGCGCCGCGCAGGCGCCTCGGCCCCGCCCGCCTCGACGCGCGTCCACTCGAGCCGACTCAGGTCGAGCGCCCAGGTGTCCTTCGCCGGGTTGATGGGGTTGCCCGCGAGCGGCCGCTGCGCCCCCGACGCCACCAGGAGCCGGTCGCCATCGAGGGCCGAGAAGAAGCCGTACCGCGCCGAGGGTGCCTGCCCTGTCACGCGCGCGGCCATCCACCCGGGCGCCCCGCTCAACGTGAGGGTGTGGGCCGCGTTCGACGGGTCGACGCCGGTGAAGCCACCGAAGGCCACCCACCGGTCGCGCGGCGCATCGAAGACGAAGGCGTTGAGTGTCGAGCCGTGCGGCGCTGCCACCTGGAGCACGGAGAAGCGGACGGGCGTGCTGCGGGTGTCGAGCTGGAAGACCGCCGTCGAAATCTCGTCGGCCGGGTCCTGGCCCGAGAAGAGGAGGAAGACCCCTGGCGTCTTCGTCACCGCGAGCCGGCCTCCAGCCACCAGCGGCGCCTGCTCCGTCGGCACCTCGGCCCAGGTGTTGGTGCGCAGGTCGAGCCGCCAGAGGTCGTTCATCACCGTGAACTGCCGCGGCACGAAGCCGAAGCCCCCGTAGAGCCACAGCACGTCTGGCGAGGCCGGGTCGATGAGCAGCGCGGGGTGCTCCCGCTCGGTTGGGCCCACGGTCCACGTGAGCGGCGCGCCCCAGCGGAGCCTCGGCTCGACCCGCAGCGGCACCTCGATGAGCGACTGCGCGCCCTCACATTCCATTCGGACCGCCAGCACGCTGGCACCGGCCCCTCGGTAACCGGCGCGGAGCGTCAGGCGCGTCTCCTGCAAATCGGCCTCGACGTCGTCGGGAACGAGGTGGAGTGAGAGGGCGACGTCACTGCGGCTCGGCTCGAGGGAGATGGTGGTGACCTCACCTTGTCGAAGCCCCACCGGCGCCACCGCCGCAACCCCACAGGGGGTCTTCATCACCGGGAGGACGTCGAACTGGCCGGACACGGGGGTCGGCCCACAGCAGCACAGCACCAGCAGGAAACTGGCAGCGCGAGTGAACATGAGCCCCGACAGAGCAGCTCGCGTGCCAGCTATTCGGCCCAGTGGATGACGAAGCCGCGCGTGCCGACGGCCCAGAGGTCGCTCTCGTTCACGCCGCCGAGGTCGAGGAACTCCACGCCCGCGTCATTCGCGTACAGCGTCTGCCAGGCGCGTCCGTTCCACTTGCGCACGGCGCCGTCGAGCTGCGTGACGTAGATGCGCGCCTGGTTGAACGCGCGCACGGCGGTGATGCGGCTGCCGGTCGGCGAGGGGAGGCGTCGCCACACGCCCTCTCGCTTCTCGAGCACCACGCCCTCGTCTCCGACGGCGACCAGCTGCGTCGCGCTGCGAACCCAGACCCCACGCAACTGGCCTGCCGGGAGCTGCAGCCGGGAGGACAGCCGCTCTTCGCGCCACGTCCGTGCCGGGAAGTCGTAGCGGTAGACCTTCATCGTGTTCGACGCCGTGTCCGTGCCCACCGCGAAGAACGAGTCGAGCCCCTGGGCGTGCGCGTCCTCGAGGCGCACGTTCGAGGGCAGGTTCGACGGGTACTCGAGCGGCTGACCGGGCGATTGCCACTCGAAGACGCGGCCGTTGCGCAAGGCGCCGAGCACGAGGAGGCCACCGTCGCTCCCCACGCCTCCGACCAGGCCCACCACCGGGTCGCTCAGCATGCGCGTGCCCGTGCAGCCGCCGGTGCCGACTTGATGGGTCGTCAGTCGCCCGAGCGCCGGGTTGCCGCCCGCGATGAAGGCTTCTCCCGACGGCGCGGCCCAGCTGGCGCCGATGTCGTTGGGACAACCGGGGCTCACGTCTTCGAAGAAGCCTCCGTCGGCGCGCACCCAGACGTCGTCGTTCCCCGCAATCCAGAGGCGGCCGAGGCCGAACGGCGCCACCGTGGCCCAGCGCTTGTCGGTGCCGCCGGTGTCGAGGCGCCGAATCCAGTTCGGGTTGAGCACGGGACAGACGCCCTCGTCGGCCATGCCATCGCAGTCATCATCGACGCGATTGCAGGCCTCGGGCGCTCCCGGAAACGTGGCCGGGTCGACGTCATCACAGTCACCCACCATCGCCGCGCGCCCGGAGCCACACAGCATCGCGCCGGAGTCCGGCCGGCCGAACCCATCGAGGTCGTCGTCGGCGAAGGTCAGGGTCCCGCAGGGCTGCGGACCGGCATCGGGCGGGCCCGCGTCCTCTTCGTCGCCACCATCATCGACGCCCGCGTCTGCGCCGCCCGCCGAGCCTCCATCGGGCAGCCGGGGTCGCCCCGCGTCGAGGACACCCCCGTCTTCGAAGACACACGCCGTCACCGAGCAGTCCACCACCTCGAGCGCGGCGGCGAGGCGGGCCTGGCGGCCGAAGGGGTCGGTCACCCGCAGGCTCCACGTCCCCAGCAGCAGGCCCGCCGGCACCCGCGCGGTGAGCGTTCCCGTGGAGGTGAGCGCGACGTCGAACAGCCCGATGACGTCCTGGTCGCGCTCGAGCTGCGCGGTGTACAGCACCTCACGCGTCGAGTTGGCCGGCTGTTGGAAGTCCACCTTCACCTTGATGGGGAACGCCCCGCGCAACACCACCAGCGTGTCGGCCTGCTGGAACACCGCGGCGGGCTCGACGGCCTGGACCTGCAGCGCCGGCAGCGACGCCGAACAGGCTCCCAGCACTGGCACCAGCCACCACGCGCGCGTCATCGGCCGGAACGAGGCTATACGCGCCTCATGCCCACACTCCAGAACCGAACCCTCTTCATCAGCGGCGCCAGCCGCGGCATTGGACTTTCCATCGCGCTGCGCGCGGCCCGTGACGGCGCCAACGTCGCCATCGCCGCCAAGACCGCCGAGCCCCACCCCAAGCTCGAGGGAACCATCTACTCGGCCGCCAAGGCCATCGAGGACGCGGGCGGCAAGGCGCTGCCGATTCTCTGCGACATCCGCTCGGAGGATCAGGTGCACGCGGCCGTGCAGCAGACAGTGGAGCGCTTCGGCGCCATCGACATCTGCGTCAACAACGCCTCGGCCATTCAGCTCACCGGCACGCTCGAGACGGCCATGAAGCGGTACGACCTGATGCACCAGGTCAACACCCGCGGCACCTTCGTCGTCTCGCAGCAGTGCCTGCCGCACCTGCTCCAGTCGAAGTTCACGCCGCACATCCTGAACCTCTCGCCGCCGCTGTCGATGAAGCCGCGCTGGTTCGGCCCGCACGTGGCCTACACGATGGCGAAGTACGGCATGTCGATGTGCGTGCTGGGCATGGCCGAGGAGTTCGCCGGCAAGGTGGCCGTCAACGCGCTGTGGCCGAAGACGACCATCGCGACCGCCGCCGTCAACATGCTGGGCGGTGAGGACATGATGCGCGCGAGCCGCAAGCCGGAGATCATGGCCGACGCGGCCTGGCACCTCTTCACCAAGGGCCTCGACTTCACCGGCCGCTTCCTCATCGACGAGGTGTTCCTGCGCGAGTCCGGCGTCACCGACTTCACCCCGTACGCAGTGGATCCGAAGGTCGAGCCGCTCCCGGACTTCTTCGTCGACTGACTGGTCGGCCTTCTCAAGCGGTCTCACGCCTTTCCGGTTCGACTCCGGCTTCGCTTTCCTCGGGTCCCGGTGAGCTGTCAGGTGACATGGGCCCGCACGTGCCCACCGAACCCGCGGGCTCGCTTACGCCTCGTCTCACGTGGGCTTCTCGGGCACGGTGTCACGCTCAGATCGTGGACCCGCGACCGGGTTAGAGTGTCGCCATGGTGCCTCTCGCGCTCGAGCTCGCAGACGGCTGGTCGGTGCGGGAGATCATCGGCCTGGTCTTCGTCGGCATTCTGGTGACGGTCATCTGGATCAAGTTCCGCCAGATGGAGTTCCCGCCCGAGTGGGAACACGGGCCGACCCCGCCGCCCAAGCCCGAGACGCCGCCGACGGAGCCCCCGAAGGCCCCCTGAAGCAGACAGGCTGGAAATCATGGAGGCGGGCGCGCGTTGTTTTGCCACAATGTTCGCCATGCCAACCGACGCCGAGTGGGACCTGAAGCTCAAGACGTTCCTCAAGCGCACCGGAGACGACTTCAAGCGCGCCGCCACCGACGTGAAGAAGGAGGCCGAGCGCCTCATGAAGGAGGTCCAGGACCCCGAGCGCCAGGCCAAGGTGCGCGAGGGCGTTCAAGAGGCCTCGGTGTGGGCCCGCAAGACGGCGCAGGAGCTCGCCTCGCTCGTCGAGGTCGGCGTGAAGCAGGCCGAGGGCGCGCTGACGGAGGTGGCCAAGCAGTTCAAGCAGACCGCCACCCGCCCCATCGACGAGGCCCCCGCACCGAACCCCACGCCGGTCAACGCCGCGCCGCCGACGATGGAGCCACCGCCTCCAGCCCCCGCGCCGAAGAAGCCCGCGAAGAAGACGGTCGGCCGTGGCGCGAAGAAGGCGAGCGCCGCAGCGAAGCCGGGGCCGAAGGCGAAGAAGCCGCTCGGGAAGAAGGCGGCCCCATCGACCGACGGGGAGCCGGGCTGATCGACGGGAGTTCGGTTCCCTCACAGCGTCGGCGCCCATTCGTTGTTTGCTTTGAACTGCCCCGTTCGGGTGTTTCCTCGCCCCCCCACACGCGCCCACACTCAACGGCGATGCATCCCCTGTGGCGCGCCGTCACGCACGTGTCTCCCTGGCTCGACCGGGCTCGGGACGGGCACGTGCCGCTCGAGCTGTCGGCCGATGACGAGGTGGCGCTCGTGTTGTGGCTCGCCGAGCGCTTCGCCCGTCGCAACCAGGGCCAGCCCAGCGTCGAGGTGCGCGCCGCCATCGAAGACGCGCGGCGATTCCTGACCGCGCCCGTCAAGCTGCTCCCATCGATTCGCCACCCGATGCTCCCGGGAGCGCCTGGCCTCGACTCCCTCACGCGCGCCATTCGCGAGGCCGCGGCCCATCGCCAGCGCCTGCCGGGGGCGTCCCGCTGCGCCTCCCGCAACGTCGTCGAGCTCGTCTTCCAGCTCGAGCACGAGCGGCCCCGCGCCGAGTCGTTCGCGCTCGCCAGAAACCTCCTCGCCACCTCGAGGCGCCTCGAGGTGCAGCGCGTCTTCGGCGCCGTCGCCCCGGACATCGTGCACGCGATGGTCGACGTGCTCTACCGCGCCGTGTGGCCGCCGGGCACGGGCCGCTGTGGCGTGTGGCTCGTCTCGTCGTCCGATGGGCACTTCGCCGCGCTGCGCCGGGGCCGCCGGGCGCACCGCGTGGACGTGGGCGACCTCGACTCGATGCTGGCCACCCTGCCGCCACGCCTCTTCAAGGACGCCGTGTCGCGGGTGCTTCAGGCCCGTCGCACCAGGGCCCCGCTCCGAAAGGACAGGCACCCGCCCTTTTGACTCCGAGGCGTTCGCCTCGTCCTCTGTTACCTTTCCGCGCACCGATGGCGATGAAGCATGGGCCCGGCGCCGACGATGGCGACACCGGAGTCGTGACAGAGACGAAGAAGAAGGAGTCGCTGAAGAAGCCGCCGCTGTACCGGGTGGTCTTCCACAACGACAACTACACGACGATGGAGTTCGTCGTGTTCGTGCTGCGCTCCGTGTTCCACAAGTCGGAGTCGGACGCGGTCACCATCATGCTGCACATCCACCAGACCGGCATCGGCGTCGCCGGCGTGTACACGCGTGAAGTCGCCGAGACGAAGGTCGAGAAGACCCACGCGCTGGCCAAAGAGCACGAGTACCCCCTCAAGCTGAGCCTGGAACCAGAGGACCCCTAAAGATGGCTTCTCCCATCATCGCCAAGGAACTGCAGGCCTCCATCCGCTTCGCGCTCGCCGAGGCCAAGCGGCTGCGCCACGAGTACCTCACCCTCGAGCACCTGCTGCTGGGCCTCATGCGCGACCCGCGCACGCTCGAGGTCCTCAAGGCCTGCGGCGCGCGGCCCGAGCGCATCAAGCAACGGCTCGAGAAGTTCGTGGAAGAGACCGTCGAGCGGCTGCCCGAGGGGGCCGAGGCCGAGCCGCAGCAGACGATGTCGGTCGAGCGCGTGCTCCAGCGCGCTGCGTACCACGCGCTGTCCGCCGAGCAGAAGGTGATGGACTCGGCCGACGTGCTGGTGGCGCTCTTCCGCGAGGTCGACAGCCAGGCGCTCTTCTTCATCAAGGAGGAGGGCATCACCCGCTACGACCTGCTCAACTACATCTCACACGGCATCAAGAAGGACGGCGAGGGCGCCAGCCAGACCGGTGAGGAGCGTGAAGCCCCGGCGACCAGTGGCGACGACGACGACGCCCCCGGCCCTGCGAAGAACCCGCTCGAGGCCTACTGCACCGACCTCAACTCCGAGGCGAAGGCCGGCCGCATCGACCCGCTCATCGGCCGCACCATGGAGCTCGAGCGCACCATTCAGGTGCTCTGCCGCCGCCGAAAGAACAACCCGCTCTACGTGGGCGACGCCGGCGTCGGCAAGACGGCCATCGCCGAAGGCCTCGCGCTGTCCATCTTCGAGAAGAAGGTGCCCGAGGCGCTGGCGAACGCGCGCGTCTTCTCCCTCGACATGGGCGCGCTGCTCGCCGGCACCAAGTTCCGCGGCCAGTTCGAGGAGCGCCTCAAGGCCGTCCTGAAGGCCCTCTCGCAGCAGGAAGACGCGGTGCTCTTCATCGACGAGATTCACACCATCGTCGGCGCGGGCGCCACCAGCGGCGGCTCGATGGACGCGTCGAACCTGCTCAAGCCCGCGCTCGCCTCGGGCCGGCTGCGCTGCATCGGCTCGACGACGTACCAGGAGTACAAGGCCAGCTTCGAGCGCGACCGCGCGCTGTCCCGCCGCTTCCAGAAGATCGACATCGGTGAGCCCTCGGTCGAAGACACCATCAAGATTCTCGAGGGCCTCAAGAGCCGCTACGAGGAGCACCACAAGGTGACCTACGAGCCCGACGCCCTGCGCGTCGCCGCCGAGCTGTCCGCCAAGTACATCAACGAGAAGTTCCTGCCCGACAAGGCCATCGACGTCATCGACGAGTCCGGCGCCATCGACCGCCTCCGAACCCCGCGCACCGGCAAGGTGACGGTGCCCGACGTCGAGGCCGTGGTGGCGAAGATGGCGCGCATTCCGCCCAAGTCGGTGGCGGTCGACGAGCGGGCCGCGCTGCAGCGCCTCGAGAAGGACTTGAAGGCCGTCATCTTCGGCCAGGACCGCGCCATCGACGAGCTGTCGGCCTCCATCAAGCTGTCGCGCTCGGGCCTGCGCTCGCCCGAGAAGCCCATCGGCTCGTTCCTCTTCGCGGGCCCCACCGGCGTCGGCAAGACCGAGCTCGCCAAGCAGCTCGCCAAGGTGCTGGGCATCGAGTTCTTGCGCTTCGACATGTCGGAGTACGGCGAGCGGCACACCGTCTCGCGCCTCATCGGCGCCCCCCCGGGCTACGTGGGCTTCGACCAGGGCGGGCTCCTCACCGACGCCGTCCGCAAACACCCGCACGCGGTGGTGCTGCTCGACGAGATTGAAAAGGCGCACCCGGAGCTCTTCAACATCCTCCTCCAGGTGATGGACCACGCGACGCTGACCGACAACAACGGCCGCAAGGCCGACTTCCGCAACGTCATCGTCATCATGACGACGAACGCCGGCGCGCGGGAGATGAAGGCGAAGTCGGTGGGCTTCGGCGAGCGGCCGATGGTCGACCCCTCGCGCGCGAAGGAGGCGCTCGAGCGCGCGTTCTCGCCTGAGTTCCGCAACCGCCTCGACGCCACCGTACCGTTCGGCGGCCTCACGAAGGACATCATCCTCCGGGTGGTGGACAAGGAAGTGAAGGCGCTGGGCGAGCTGTTGCTGGAGAAGAAGGTGAAGGTGGCGCTCTCGCCGCAGGCCCGCGAGTGGATGGCCGAGAAGGGGTACGACCCGGAGTTCGGTGCGCGACCCATGGCGCGGCTCGTCGACCAGGCCATCAAGAAGCAGCTCGCCGAGGCGTTGCTGTTCGGTGAGCTCAAGAACGGCGGCACGGCGCACTTCGACGTGAAGGCCGACGGCAGCGGCATCGAGCCGACGTTCGCGACCGCCGAGGCGTGACCGGCTTCGAGCCCTGCTTCGCGCTGTTCGCTGCCCGCGCCTGTCCCCACTGCGGCGCGCCGCTGGCGGTGGTGCGCCAGACGGCCTGCGCGCACTGCGGCGCCATCGTCAGCTCGGGTGTGTTCGACTGGGTCCTGTGTCAGGTGTCGCCTGGCGCGGAGTCGGAGCGGCCCGCCGTGGTCGACCTGTCGGGCGTGCGGGTGCAGGACCCGGAGTTGACGGCTGCCGACCTGGAAGACCGCGCGAGCGTCATCTTCTGGCGCTGGCATCAGGCGGCCGTGAGTCAGGCCTGGCGCCCGTCGAGGTGTCGGCCTCGAGCACCTGCGCCTCGTGCGGGACTGACTTCGCAGACACGTGGCGGCTGGAGGCGCTGGTGCCGTTCGAGGCGTGGCAAGCCCAACACGTCGAGGCCGTGCGGGCGTTCACCGACATCGCGACGGCGAATGGAACGTTGTTGTCGTCGCTCCCCCGCGTCGACCGGGTGGCGCTGCTCGAGCTCGCGGCCGGCGTGGCGATGATGGACGGGACGCTGGACGACGGTGAGCGTTCGACCCTCGAGCGATTCACGAGCCGCCTGGGTCTGGAGTCAGAGGCCCTCGCCGCCGCGCTCGCGCGTCCCTCGACCACCGAGCTCCCCAAAGGCCGCTGGAGCCGCCACCAATCGAACGCGCTCGTCGAAGCGCTGCTCGAGCTGGTGTTCATCGACGGCCACGCCGACCTGCAGGAGCGCAAGCTGGTCGAGCGCGTCGCGAAGGGGCTGAGCGCGCAGAGCGCGTTCGACCGCGCGTTTACACGTCACGTTCGCGAGCTGATGACGTCACCGCGGCCGTGAGCCCAGCCACCGCGGTCGCATGCATCGCCTTGCGCTCGGAGCGCGTCGACGCCCGGAACGCGCCCACCGGGTACAGCCGCGCGATGTTCCGCAGCCGCTGCATCGTGAAGTCATCGAGGTCCCCCGTCACCTGAAGGCCACCTTCCTCCCGGTGCCCCTCCACCACCGCCTCGCGCACCTGCCGCAGGGCACTGCGGTAGTCGGCCAGCATCGGCCCCGGCAACCAGCCGTGCGTCACGGTGACGGTGCCTTCGCGAACCGCGAGCCGAAACTGCCGGCGGCTGTGCCGCAGCCACCACACCAGCCCCAGTCCAGCCACCACGATGATGAGCGTCAGCGTCACGTCCAGGACCCCACGGTTGGGCGTGCACGGCCACGCCCGGTGTTGAGACCCGGAAGTGGACGAAGGGGTGCAATTTTCTTTAGCGGCCGTTCGCGCGGAGGGTGAACGTGTCGCCCAGGTCCGGCTGGGTGTTCAGGTTCGTGTCCAACCACTCGTAGATGTACCAACTGTCCGGGAAATTCGAGCGGTTGGGCAGCATGACGTTGGCCCAGTACCAGGCCCCCGTCTGGGTGCCGTAGCCGCCCGAGCACAGGCCGTACGACAGCAGCACCAGCGTGCCGCTCGACGGGTCAGTCACCAGGTGCACCAGGAAGACGTCGCGGTTGGGCGAACAGCTTGCCTGCGGGAAGGTGACGACGTTCGAGTTGTCACTGCGGCGCCGGAAGTAGAACGTGTCGACGCCGTTGCTCGCGAAGTACACCCGCGTCACCTGCCGGGTGCGCTCGAGCCACTGCACGGGGCGGTTCGGGAAGGGGCCTCCGGCGGTGACGACGGTGGAGCCTCCGCCCAGCAGCAGCGCCCCGTTCGTCTGGTTCACCCACGCCGCGTTCGTCTGCGGCCCGTACTGGATGAGCGTCTGCATCGAGCAGTTGTTGCGAATGGTGCTCGCCAGCACGTTGGTGGCGGCGTCGTCGAGCGGCCGGCCGTCGTAGATGGCGAAGACGTTCCGGTTGGCGCAGAACTCGGGGAACGTCTGGTTGCGACACACCGTGCCGTCGCAGAACTGGTCGGCCCCGCAGCGCACGTTGCAGCCGCCGCAGTTGGTGAGCGAGTTCGTCGGCGTACAGGCGCCGCCACAGCACGTCGACGAGGCGCCGCAGCTCACCCCGCAGGCTCCGCAGTTCGTCACCGTGGTGAGCGCCCGACACGAGCCCTGGCAACACGCCGAGCCTGCGCCACAGGCCGTTCCACACGCGCCACAGTTCGCCACGTCAGTCTGCGGGTCGATGCACCGGCCGTTGCAGCAATCGCGGCCGGAACCACACGGGTTGGTCGCGCTGCACGCCGCGGTGCAGGTGCCGTTGACGCACACGTTGCCGGCGGCGCACTGCGAGTCCTGGGTGCACGTCTCGCAGCTGCGGTCGCTCCGGCAGACGCCCGAGGGACAGTCAGCGCCCGTCTTGCAGCCTCGCTCGCAGGTGAAGTCCGGCCGGCACGCCTGGCCCATGGGGCAGTTGTCGGTCGCGCCCGGCAAGCAGGCGACACAGCGGTTGGTCCCCAGCTCGCACCGGGGCGTCGCGCCGCCGCACTGCGCGTCCGACGTGCACTGCACGCACTGGCCCGAGGCGCTGCACACCTGCCCCATCGGACACGGCTGGGTGGGGCTGCAGCCCGGCACACAGGCGTTCCGCTGACACACCTGACCGCGCGGACACTGCGCATCCATCACGCAGCCGACGCAGGTGTTGGTGGTCGGGTTGCACACCGGCGCCCCCGGCGTCGTGCAGTCTCCGTTCGCCACGCAGCCCACGCAGGTGCGGGTGGCGGGGTTGCAAACGGGGAGGCCCGGCGTGGTGCACTGCGCGTTCGTCGTGCACTGCACGCACTGGCCCGCGCTGGCGTCACACACCAGGCCGGACGGACACACGGGATGTTGCGCCGAGCACCCCGGCACGCACGCGTCGTTACGACACAGCCGCCCGGGCCCGCAGTGCGTGTCCCTGGTGCACTCGACACAGGCCGCGCCCGGCTTGCAGTACTGCCCCAACTCGCAGGGTCCACGCTCGTCCCGGCAGCCCGGCCCGCAGAGCCCCGCCACGCACGTCTGGCCGACGCCGCAGTGGTCGTCGGTCACGCACTCCACGCACATCAGCAGCTCGGGAGAACAGTGCGTGCGGCCGTCTTCCACGCAGTCCGCCGAGGCCTGACACCGCGCGCCGGGCCGCCCGCAGTCACACGCCGCCAGCGTCGCCACCAGGACTGAAAGGAGCTCAACGCGAATGAAGGTTTTCATGGGCACTCGAATCTGGATGGAGCCGAGCGCCTCTTTGCCTACACTGGCCCACCAAAGACAAGGCGGGTCAAAAATCCCTTTGATTACGGCTTCTTGGCGTCACGAGCAGCCTTGGCAGCGGCTTCTTCGGCGGCGATGGCGGCAAGGTCGACCGGCTCGGCGCCCAGCGCGTGAAAGCCTCCGTCGACGCGGATCTGCTCGCCCGTCGTCTTCGGCATCCAGTCGGACAACATGGCGCAGGCGGTGCGGGCGACGGCATCACTGGCGGCGTCACTGCGCGCGTCCCAACCCAGCGGCGCCTGCGCGCCCCACTTGTTCTCGAGGTGCTTGAAGCCGGGAATGCCCTTGGCGGCGATGGTGGCGATGGGGCCGGCGGCGAGCGCGTTGACGCGAATCCCCTTCGGACCGAGGTCGCGCGCGAGATAGCGCACGGTGGCGAGCAGGCCGGCCTTGCACACGCCCATCCAGTCGTAGAGCGGCCAGGCCTGGGTCGAGTTGTCGAAGTCGAGCGTGACGATGCTGCCGCCGTTGGTCATCACGGGCGCCACCGCCGCGGCGAGCTCCTTGAGCGAGAACGTCGAGATGCGGAACGCCTGCTGCACCGACTCCCACGGGGTGGTGAGGAACTTCCCGCCCAGCGCATCCTCGGGCGCGTACGCAATGGCGTGGAGCGCCCCATCGACCCGCCCCCACGTGCTCTTCAGCGTCTCGGTCAGCTTTGGGAAGTGCTCAGGGTTGGTGACGTCGAGCTCGAGCACCTCGGGGGGGGTCGCGCCGAGCTTGCGGGCCGTGCGCTGGGTGAGCGACATCGGCCGGCCGAAGGACGTGAGGATGACTTCAGCGCCTTCCTTCAGCGCGAGCTCGGCGACACCGTAGGCAATCGACTGCGGCGTCAGCACGCCGGTGATGAGCAGCTTCTTGTCCTTGAGGAGCATGCGCGCGCGTGTACTGCGCCCCACGGAGCGTTCCAACCAAAACGCCCGTGGGTCTACCGACGCCGGACGAGCGCCCCCTCGCGCCCTCTGTCCCCCTCGAGGCGAGCGACTCCTCGCAGGCCCCTGCGCACGTGGTGCCCATCGCGGTGTTGAAGATGGAGAAGCCCGACTGCCGCCACGTGAGCCCCTCGACGGCGTTCCCCTTCCCCGCGTCGAGGAGGTTCACGCTCATCGCGCCCGCGTTGCCGCTCACGATCCAGCTCCGCTGGAAGCCGATGGTGTTCGTCGCGGCATCACGGATGGTGGTGTTGCGAACCGTGTCTCCGTCAGGCACCAGGGAGCTCACGGTGTCACACGGGTGCACGAGGTACCTCGAGGCGTTGCTGGAGCGGCACCAGGGCAAGGTGTCCCATGCGGCCGTCGAGGCCGACGTCGACCGCGTCTCGCTCTATCGGCTGATGCGCAAGCACGGGCTCAAGCCGGACGAGCGCTGACCCTCACGGACGGCTCCGGTGTCGGGGACCGCCTGGGAGCCAACTGCGGCTCACGCGCGGCGGATGCCGAGGTGCACGTGGTCGTAGTGCCCCGACACGCGCCACAACAGCTGCACCGAGAAGCGCTGGCCGTCGACGTTGATGGTGTGCCGGTTGTAGGTGCCGATGGACGAGCGCGGAATGCCGTAGTCGTCGGCGAGGCGGCGGGCGAGGTCGTCGCCGCGGCTGCCTCGGACCCCGAAGTCCACCGCGTAGGCGTTGCGGTTGCCGGTGTAGTGGTCCGAGCCCGTCGTCGACCCCACCCGCCGCGTGGTGGCGAGGTCGCGCTTGGTGCTGGTGATGGGAATGCCCATCGAGCGCGCGATGGACTTGGCCCGGTCAGCGACGCCCTCGGAGCCGCCCCACCCGCCCCCGGCTGACAGACCGCTGCTCCCGCGCGTGCCGCCCGTCCCGCCGGCCTGGAAATCGCTCACCCCGTCGTAGAACTTCCGGTCGCTGGAGCCAAAGAGCCGGCTCGAGGTGTTGGGCCCGACCACGCCGTCGGACGACAGGCCGCGCGCCCGCTGGAAGGCCCGCACGGCGTTTGCTGTCCGAGGACCGAAGACGCCGTCCGCACCGCCCGCGTTGAAGCCCGCTGCGTTGAGGCTGCTCTGCAACCGGGTGACATCAGAACCGCGCGAACCGACTCGAAGCATGAGGTGCTCTCCGTGTGGAAGACACCTTCATTGTCCGTATCTGGCCCACCTCGTTTCCCGAGAACGGTGCCAACGATGCTGACAGTTCGAGGTCGAATTTCTGGCGATTTTCCGTCGGGGCCGGAGGAGGCGCTCAGTCGCCGGCGCGGAACGTCAGCGCGATGCCCAGCATCCAGAACGAGCCGCCAGAGCCCCGCGGCGTCGGCACCGTGTTCCCCGGCTGATCTCGCCCGTAGTAGTCGAGGTAGAACTTGTCCCACTGCAGGAAGGTGCCCTTGGCGAAGAGCCCCGCGCCGAAGTACCGCGCGAAGAAGTAGTCGGCGTTGAAGCCCCACTGCAGCACCAGACCGTCCATGCCGCGCGTCTCGCCCATGATGCCGTAGCCGACGCCGAACATCGTCGACACGTCGAGGCCGATGGGGCGCTGCTGCTTCTTCATCCACACCAGCTCGAGCGGGTGCCAGGCCAGGTAGCCGGTGAGGAAGCCTGCGCCGCCCCGGTTGGGCTGGGTGATGTCCCACCCGGTGGCCGTGAAGTCGGCGCCAATCGAGGCGTGCCCGAGAATGTTGTACCCGGCGCGCAAGGCCACGGCGTGACTGGGGCTGACGGCGTCGTTCGCGAAGGCGTCGGCGTTCGCCTGGCCGACCTGCGAGCCCAACAGCGCCCGGTCGAACGACCAGAAGCCAGGCCCATAACTGATGCTGAAGAGAAACCCTCCTTGAGAGAACTTCGGCGGATCCGCGAACGACGTGCCCGCCGCCACGATGGTGGCCATGAGGGCACAACGAATCATGGAGCGCATCCACCGCTCCGCGTAAAAGGCCCCTGCCATGGCTCTCACCGATTCCTTTCTCACGGGCGCGAACATCGACTTCCTCGAGGCGCAGTATGCGCGTTTCCTGGCCGACCCCACCACGGTCGAGACCAGTTGGCGCGACCTCTTCACCTCTCTTGAGCGCGAGGGCAAGCCCCTCATCATCGACGGCCTCGTCCTGCCCCGGCCCAAGCCCGCGGGCGCCACCGCCGGCAAGGCCACCAATGGCGTGGGCACCGAGGCGTACGAGCTCCAGGGCAAGGCCGACCAGGTCGTCACCAGCCACCGCCTGCGTGGACACCTCGCCGCGCACCTCGACCCGCTCGGCGTGCCGCGGCCTCCGCTCGACCACGTCGCCGACGCCGCGATGGTGTCGAACGCGATGTTCACCGAAGCCGAGCTGAACACGCAGATCGCCCCCGGCCTCACCTTCGACGAGCCGCGGGTGCCGCTGCGCCGCCTGCTGGAGCGCCTGCGCAACACGTACACGCGGCAGATCGGCGTCGAGTACGCGCACATGTACAACTCCGAGCGCCGCCGCTGGCTGCTCAAGCGCATGGAGCACAGCGAGAACCGCACCGAGTTCTCCCTCGAGGAGCAGCGGCGCATGCTCAAGAAGCTCTCGGAGGCCGAGGCCTTCGAGGTGACGATTCACACCAAGTTTCAGGGCCAGAAGCGCTTCTCGGCCGAGGGCGGCGAGGTGCAGCTGCCGATGATTCAGGAGTTTTTGGAGCTCGGTGGTGAGCTCGGCATGCAGGAGGTCGTCTTCGGCATGGCCCACCGCGGCCGCCTCAACGTGCTGACGAACATCCTGGGCAAACCGCCGGAAGAGATCTTCGCGGAGATCGCCGGCCCGTCGGACCCGTCGAAGTACTTGAACCGCGGCGACGTGAAGTACCACATGGGGTACTCGAACGATTACGTCACCGCCGGGAAGAAGAAGCTCCACCTGTCGATGGCGTTCAACCCCTCGCACCTGGGCTTCGTGCACCCGGTCGTCGAGGGCCGCGTGCGCGCCAAGCAGGACCGCATCGGCGGTGGAGACGCGGCCCGTCACGCCATCGTGCCCTTCGTCATTCACGGCGACGCGGCGTTCGCCGGCCAGGGCCTCATCGCCGAGACGCTCAACCTCGGCGGGCTCGAGGCGTACGACACCGGCGGCACCATTCACCTGATCATCAACAACCAGGTCGGGTACACGACCGAGGCGGAGCAGGGCCGCACGCCGCTGTACTGCACCGGCCAGGCGCAGATGCTCGACATCCCCATCTTCCACGTCAACGGCGACGACGTGGAGGCCTGCGCGCACGTGGCGCGGCTCGCGGCGGAGTACCGCCAGAAGTTCCACACCGACGTCGTCATCGACCTCGTCTGCTATCGCAAGTACGGCCACAACGAGAGCGACGAGCCCCGGTTCACGCAGCCGAAGATGTACTCGGTCATCGACGGCAAGCCGCCGCCGCGCGCCATCTACGCCAGAGTGCTCGAGGACCAGCGCCGCGTCTCGGCGGAGGACTCCGCCCAGGTTCACGCCGAGGCCCTCCAGCGCTTCAGCGAGGCGTTCGCGAAGTCGAAGAGCTCGGCTGGCGCCTTGGTGAAGGACCCCAGTCACCTCCTCGGGGTGTGGACCAAGTATGTTGGCGGTCTCGACAAAGACTCACCGCAGGTGACGACGGGCCTCCCGCTGGACGTGCTCAAGCGGCTGTTAACGCCGCTCGCGCAGGTGCCCGAAGGCTTCACGCTTCACCCCAACGTGCAGAAGGGTGTCATCGATGCCCGGCAGCAGATGCTCGCCGATCAGCGGAACGTGAACTGGGGCTCCGGCGAGATGCTGGCGTACGCCTCGGTGCTCATCGAAGGCCTCAACGTACGCGTCACCGGGCAGGACACCGAGCGCGGCACCTTCGCCCATCGCCAGGCCCTGCTCCACGACCAGAAGTCGGGCACGAAGGCGTTCCCGCTGGGGGCGTTCGGGCCGGGCAAGGCGCTGGTGGTGAACAGCCCGCTGTCCGAGATGGGCTGCATGGCGTTCGAGTACGGCTACAGCCTCGACTACCCCGACGCGCTCGTGGTGTGGGAGGCGCAGTTCGGTGACTTCGCCAACAACGCGCAGGTGCTGATCGATCAGTTCCTCGCCTCGAGCGAAGACAAGTGGAAGCGCATGACCGGTCTCGTGCTGCTGTTGCCGCACGGCTACGAGGGCGCCGGGCCCGAGCACTCGTCGGCGCGGCTGGAGCGCTTCCTCGAGCTCGCCGCCGAGGACAACCTGCAGGTCTGTTACCCGACGAGCGCCTCGCAGATCTTCCACCTCCTGCGCCGGCAGGCGACGCGCACCATTCGCAAGCCGCTGGTGGTGATGACGCCCAAGTCGCTCCTTCGCCTCGACGAGGCGACCAGCCCCTGGAGCGAGTTCACGCAAGGCACCTTCAAGAAGGTCATCGTCGATCCGAACGTCGACGTGCGCACGCAGGCCGTGACGCGCCTCATCCTCTGCAGCGGCAAGGTGTACTTCGACCTCGCAGCGGCGCGCGACAAGTCGAAGGACTTCGCCACCCACCTCGCCCGGGTCGAGCAGCTCTACCCGCTCCCCGAGGAGGAGCTGCGCGCGCTGCTGAAGTCGTTCTCCTCACTCAAGGAGGTCTTCTGGGTGCAGGAGGAGCCGAAGAACAGCGGGGCGTGGCGCTACCTGCTCGAGCCGCTGATGACGATGGTGAACGAGCTGCCGAGCCGGCCGCGCCTGCAGTACGTCGGGCGTCCCGAGTCGGCCAGCCCGGCCACCGGTTTCTTTTCGACCCACCAGTACGAGCAGAAGCTGCTCGTCGACGAAGCGCTGACGCGAGGAAGCAATGTCCGTTGAGATCAAGGTTCCGACCCTCGGAGAGTCCATCACCGAGGCCATCGTCGGGAAGTGGCACAAGAAGGTGGGCGACGCGGTGGCGGTGGACGAGCCCGTCGCGGTGCTCGAGACCGACAAGGTGACCATCGACGTACAGTCGCCCGAGGCCGGCACGCTCGAGGCCATCACGTTCACCGAGGGCGCCAAGGTGAAGATTGGCGACGTCATCGGCAAGCTCTCGCCCGGCGCCGTCGCGGCGAAGGCCTCTGGCGCGACCGTTCCGCCTGCCACCGTCCAGGCCCCGGCGCCCCAGGTGACGGCGGCTCCCGCGTCGAGCGGTCCTTCCATCACGCCTGTCGCGCGCAACGTCGCGGCGGCCACTGGCGTCGACCCGGCGAAGGTGCAGGGCTCGGGCACCAACGGCCGGGTGATGAAGGACGACGTGCTCAAGGCCGCGCAGGCGCCCGTCGCGCAGACCCAGGCTCCGGCGCCCGTGAGCGCCCCGGCGGCCACCACGCTGAACGTGCCGTCCGGCCCTCGCGGTGAGGAGCGCGTTCGCATGACGCCGCTGCGCAAGCGCGTCGCCGAGCGGTTGCTCCAGGCCCAGTCGAACGCGGCCATTCTCACCACGTTCAACGAAGTCGACATGAGCGGCGTGATGGCGCTCCGGAAGCAGTACGGCGAGCGGTACGAGAAGAAGCACGGCGTGAAGCTCGGCTTCATGAGCTTCTTCGTGAAGGCCGCCATCGAGGCGCTCAAGAGCTTCCCGGCCGTCAACGCCTTCATCGAGGGCGAAGAGGTCGTCTTCCACCACTACTACGACGTCGGCATCGCAGTGTCGGGCAGCCGTGGCCTCGTGGTGCCCATCATTCGCGACGCGGATCAGAAGTCGATGGCCGAGCTCGAGAAGGTCATCTCGGACTTCGGTGGGCGCGCGAAGAACGACAAGCTGACGCTCTCGGAGCTCCAGGGCGGCACCTTCAGCATCACCAACGGCGGCATCTTCGGCTCGATGCTGTCGACGCCCATCTTGAACCCGCCACAGACCGGCATCCTCGGCATGCACAACATCGTCGAGCGGCCGGTGGTGCGCGATGGGCAGGTGGTGATTCGGCCCATCATGTACCTGGCGCTCTCCTACGACCACCGGCTCATCGACGGGCGCGAGGCCGTGCAGTTCCTCGTGCGCATCAAGGACTGCATCGAGGACCCGGAGCGCATTCTGCTCGAAGTGTGACGAACCGCTCCCTGGTCGTTCCCGCGGGCGCTCCCTGGCAATCGGTGGCGCCCGCGCGGCGTTTCAGAGAGGCTGTCTTCAAGCGATTTCGAGGAGACCTGCCATGACCAGCGCCGACGAGCTCATTCTGCAGATGCAACACCTCGCCGCGCAGGCCAAAGCCATGCGTCAGGCCAGCGGCTCACGCGCCAACCTCGACCGCCTCAAGTCGTCGGCGCAGAAGATGGCCTTCGAGAAGCAGCAGGAGCTCGATCGCCTTCAGGCCGCCCTCGACGGCGCCGAGGCCCGCATGGCCGAGCTCAAGAAAGACGGGATCGCCGGTGAAGCGGCCACTGAGTACCTCGCGCTGGGCCGTTTGAGCGACGACGCGAAGAAGCAGCTGGTTCGTACCCGCGCGCAGCTCGAGTTCGCCCTCGACCGCATGGAGGTCGTCGAGCGCCGCGAGTACGAGGCCTTCCACGCCGAGGTACGCGCCGAGACGCACGGCCAGCTCGCTGACGACCCCCTGTTCACCAAACCCTGACGGGCGTGACTGGACGGTGACGGGGGGGCCGTGGATCTTTCCGCCTCGGCTTCGCTAGGGTTCTCGTTTGTCTCCAGTGGGGGGACCGGCCGATGCACGTCGCGTCGGCCGCTGCAATCAAGGACTCGAGCTGCATGGCAACTGGAACGGTGAAGTGGTTCAACGATGCGAAGGGGTTTGGTTTTCTCGTGCAGGACGGCGGCGGTGAAGACGTCTTCTGCCACCACACGGCGATCGAGATGGACGGGTTCCGCACCCTCGCCGAAGGGCAGCGGGTGACCTTCGAAGTCACGCGCGGGCCCAAGGGCCTGCAGGCCCAGCACGTCAAGGCCGCCGCCTGACGCGCTCACACCCCTGACGACCTGATGACCGGAAGGCCCGGTGCTCCCTTCGAGGATGCCGGGCCTTTCGCTTGTCCGGCGACGGCGCCCATGTCGGCGCAAGGCCACATTGCATCGAGCGGCCACCTGACCAGCGCGTCGAACGAGCGCGGCCTCATCCTCGTGACGGGCAGCACCGGCGCCGGCAAGTCGACGCCGCTGGCGGCGATGGTCGACCACATCAACCGCAACGACTCGGTGCCCATCCTCACCATCGAGGACCCCATCGAGTTCATGCACCGCAACATCCGCTCGAGCCTCTCGCAGCGAGAGCTCGGGCACGACCCGGCCGACTTCGCCGCGGCCATGCGCTCGGCCCCGCGGCAGGACCCCGACGTCATCCTCGTCGGGGAGCTGCGCGACCACGAGACCGTCGACATCGCGCTCAAGGCCGCCGAGATTGGCCACCTCGTGCTCTCGGCGGTGCACACCACCGACGCCATCAAGACCATCAGCCGGCTGCTCTCGTTCTTCCCCGTCGACGAGCAGCAGGCGGTGCGTGGCCGACTGTCAGAGGCGCTGCAGGCCACCGTCTCGCAGCGGCTGCTCCCGAGCACCGAAGGCGGTACCATGTCGCTGGCGATGGAGGTCATGGTCCAGACGATGTCCATCTCAGAATACATCCTCGACGGCACGCGCACGGGCGGCCTCAAGACCTCATCGAGAAGGGCCGCAGCGACGGCATGCAGTCCTTCGAGCAGCACCTGTCGGAGCTCGTCAAGGCTGGCGTCATCAGCGTCGAGACGGCGCGCGCCGCCGCGTCCAACCCGGCCGACGTCGAGCGCAACCTGGCGTTCGAGGAAGCGGTTACTGGCAGTACCCGGTGGCCATGTTGCAGGTGCCTCCGTTGAGGCAGCCCGAGGTGCGGCAGTCGGGCAGGCAGAAGCCCCCTGTCATGCTCCCGGTGGTGAACGCGCAGACGTAGCCCGTGCGGCAGGTCGACTGCCCCGTGCCTGGCGACGGACACAAGCGCGCGCAGAACGAGACGTTTCCGCCGCTGCCGAGGCACACACCCCCGGGCGGGCACATGCCGGGACACATCTGGAAGGGCTGACAACTCGCGCCGGTGCCGCACAGCGACGAGCAGTAGCCGCCCGGCCACGCCGTGATGCACTGGCCGCTGCCGGAGGGCTCGCATTGGGAGCCCGCGGTGCAGCTCGAGCCCGTCGGCAGGGCTGGCCCCGGCCCGGGACCCGCGTCGACGGCGAACTGACAGAACCCGTTGGAGCAGGTCGCGCCCACAGGACAGCTCACGCAGGTGTTG
This sequence comes from Myxococcaceae bacterium, assembly GCA_044352295.1. Classification (GTDB taxonomy): domain Bacteria; phylum Myxococcota; class Myxococcia; order Myxococcales; family Myxococcaceae; genus Xiheimicrobium. The sequence goes on along the minus strand of JBILEB010000064.1, from coordinate 11,159 downwards.
CCCTGCCGGCCGCACGCCGAAGGCAGCGTTCCCGTTTGACACACGCCGTTCAGACAACAACCGCCGCAGGAGAACGGGCCGCACGAGGGGGGCGTGCAGGCGCCGTTGGTGCAGCTCCACCCGAGCGGGCATGACGTGCAGACTTGGCCGCCACCGCCACAGCGCGAGGGGTCTTGCTGGCCCGTCTGTACGCACTGCCCCTGGTCACAGCAGCCGCTGCAGGTCTGCGGCGTGCAGCTCGAGGTGGTGCACACACCCACGCTGCAGGTCTGGCCAAAGTTGCACGTCGTGCATTGCTGCCCGAAGCGCCCACAGGAGAACTCGTCGTCGCCTGGCTGACAGACCCCAGCCCTGCAGCAGCCCGTGCACGTGCCCGGTCCACACGATGGCGGGCGGCAGACGCCTCCCGAGCAGCTCAGCCCCGGAGGACATGCACTGCACTGCTGGCCTCCGAACCCGCACTGCCCTTGCCCCTGCTGGGCGATGGGGACACAGCGGTTCCCCTGACAGCACCCCGACGGACACGTCTGGCCGTTGCACGTCGGCGTCGTGCACACGCCGTTGCTGCACACCAACCCGCCAGGACAGCCGGCGCACAGCTGCCCATTGCTGCCGCACTGAATGGACGACTGATTGGGCAAGGTGATGCACCGCCCGCTGTCACAGCAGCCGTTGCGACAGGACTGCGGGGTGCACGTCGTCGCCCCGCACACGCCGTTCTGACACACGCCTCCCGCGGGGCACTGCTGGCACTGCTGGCCCCCGAAGCCGCAGGTGAAGGGACTCTGCTGGGCGAGCGGCACGCAGCGGCCGCTCTGACAACAGCCCTGAGGACACGTCTGCGCGTTGCACACCGGGCCGCCGGTGCAGATGCCGTTCGTGCAGGTCTGGCCCGCACCACACGAGTTGCACATCGCGCCCAGCGAGCCGCACAACATGTCGTCCTGCAGGAACGTCGCGATGCACGAGCCCTGAATGCAGCAGCCGGCACAGGACATCGGCCCGCACGGCGGCCCCGGGACGCACTGGCCTTGCGGCGAGCAGTTCGTCCCCATCGGACAGGTGGTGCACGTCTGCCCGCCACGGCCGCACGCAAAGTTCACCTGGGCGAACAGCGGCACGCATTGGCCGCTCTGACAGCACCCCGGACAGTTTGCCGGGCTACACGTCGACGTGGAGACACAACGCCCGCCCTGGCAGGTCTCATCGGCGCCGGGGCACTCGGCGCAGAGCTGGGCGTTGCTGCCGCAGAAGGGCGTTCCCGTCGGGTCGATGCAGACGTTGTTGAGAACACAGCCAGCGCAGCCACCGCCGCCGCCCGCCCCGCCTCCCCCGCCACCACCGCCGACCCCACCACCCCCGAAGCCACCACCGCCACCGCCCCCCCCACCCCCAAAGCCACCGCCGCCACCGACCCCACCACCCGCGAAGCCGCCGCCGCCGGCGACACCGCCCGCGAAGCCACCGCCGCCCGCGACACCTCCGGCTCGGCCGCCCGCCACCCCGCCCGCGGTGCCACCCGCGCGACCACCGCCGACGCTTCCGCCCCCGACGCCACCATCTCCCGGGAGCGGCGGGACGCACTGGAACGCGACGCACCGCCAGCCGCTGCCGCACGGCGTCGTGTCGTCACACTGACGTTCGACCACGGGCTGGAAGCACCCGCACGAGGCCACCACCGAGAGCGCCGCTGTCGCGACGAGGACCTTCCACGGGCTCGACATGCGGCACACGGTAGCGTCCCACGAGGCCACCGCAACAGACCGGCTGGCCAACGACCGACAGCCGTCCTTCGATGGGCTGCGGGGCCGTGGTACATCGACTCGTCGCGGCGGCCGCCGTATCACCTCGAAGCCGCGGGAGTGTCATGTCGGAAGCTGGCGTCGACGATCCGCTCCTCGGCAAGGTCCTGAGCGGCCGTTTTCAGATCGTCGAGCCCCTCGGCGTGGGCGGCATGGGCCGTGTCTACAAGGCGATTCAGCAGCCGCTCGACCGCGTGGTGGCGCTCAAGGTGCTCAACCCCCGCTACGACGGCACGCGGGACCCCGGCTTCGAGCGGCGCTTCTTCCTCGAAGCGTCGATGACCGCGAAGCTCAAGCACCCCAACACCATCACGGTGCACGACTACGGCCGCACCGACGAGGGCATCTACTTCATCGCGATGGAGTACCTCGACGGCGAGACGCTCCAGCAGGTGCTCGTGCGTGAAGGACCGATGCCGTGGCAGCGCGCGCTGGCGGTCGGCGCACAGGTGGCGCGGTCGCTGCGCGAGGCGCACAAGCTGGGCCTGGTGCACCGCGACCTCAAGCCCGCGAACGTGATGCTCCTGTCCGAGGGCACCGGCGGCGACGTGGTGAAGGTACTCGACTTCGGGCTGGTGAAGGCCTTCGCCTCGGACCTCATGCAGAAGAGCGACACCGAGCTGACGCAGGCCGGCGTGCTGCTGGGCAGCCCGCTCTACATGGCGCCAGAGCAGGCGAAGGCCGAGACGGATCAACGCACCGACATCTACTCGCTGGGAGTGTTGCTCTTTCAGTGCATGGCCGGCCGCCCGCCGTTCCAGGGCCGCGAGTCGATCGACATCATCGTCAAGCACGTGAGAGAAAAGCCGCCCGAGCTGGCCTCGCTCGCGTCCAACATTCCGTTCGAGGTGAACACGCTGGTGATGAAGTGCCTCGAGAAGTCGCCGGCGAGCCGCTACCAGTCGATGGACGAGCTCCTCGAGGCGATGCGGGTCGCGCTGTCCGGCCAGGGCATGTCGGGCATCTTCATCGACCCGCGCACCTCGTCGAACCCGCAGGTGCCCTCGCACACCTCACAGGCCAACCGCGCGCCCAGCTCCGCGCGCATGCGGGTGGTGTCGCCCATCGTGCCGGCCGACGGTCCGCTCTCGCCGGCGGGCGATCCGTCGCTCGAGGTGGAGATCACCGAGTCGGGCACGCACCCGGGCACACAGTCGAAGCGCACGGTCGTGTTCGCGGTCGTCGGCCTGGCGGCGCTGGGGCTCGGCGTGGGCGGCGCCGTGGCGCTCACGAGTGCCGGGCGCACCACCACCACGCCTGGCCCGAGCCGTCCGACGGAAACGCCCACCACGCAGAAGCCGACCACGCCGCCCGAGACGAAGCCGACGCCGCCACCCGCGGTCGGGCCCGCCGAGGTCACCTTCGCCGTCGACAGTGAACCGCCCGGCGCCACCGTGATGCGTGATGGGGCCGTGGTGGGCACGACGCCGTTCTCCTTGTCGGTCGCCCGGGTGGGAGACACGCCCGCGAGCGTCGAGCTCACCTTCTCCCTCGACGGGTACCAGGGCACGACGATGGTGGCGCAGGGCCTCAACGGGACGGTGCCGGTGCGGCCCACGCTGACGAAGAAGAAGACGGTGGCTCCGGTGAAGCCGAAGACCCCGAGGACGCCGAAGACGCCGAAGGAAACGGACCCCGGCTACAAGGACGACCCGTACCGATGACGACCCACAGGTGGGCCCGCCTCGCGCTGGCCGTGGTGCTGGTGTGGAGCCAGGCCGCGCTCGCCGACCCGCGCGTCGAGGCGCGCCGTCACTTCAAGACGGGCATGTTCCTCATCAACGAGGGCAAGTACGACGAGGCCATCGCGGAGCTGCTCGAGGCGTACGCCATCAAGCCGCACCCCAACGTGCTCTTCAACGTCGCGCGCGCGCACGAAGCGGCCAGCCGGCCTGCCGAAGCGCTCGCCTTCTACCGTCGCTACCTCGACGCGAACCCGCCCGACGCGGCCTCGGTGCGTGAGACGGTGGCCAGGCTCGAGCCGCTGGTGCCGAAGAAGGTCGAGCCGCGACCCGAAGAGCCCGTGCGCCCCCTCGACCCGAAGAGCCGCCCTTCCCTTGCGCCCGCCATCGACGAGGCGACGCTGGCGAAGGTGGCGGCGCTGACCGAGCGGCTCGAGGAGGCCGTAGCCCGGGCCGAGCGGCGCGCCAGCGCGGACGACGCGCTCCCCACCGAGAAGCCGGCCCCCGGAGAGACAGCACCTGCACCCGTCGACGACTTCGCGGTGCCGTACGAAGAGACGGTGGTCGCCGCCGCGCGCCGCAGCCAGTCCTCGCTCGAGGCGCCCAACGCCACCACCGTCATCACTGGCGACGAGATTCGCGCGTCCGGCCTCACCACCATTCCCGAGATCCTCCGCCGGGTGCCCGGCGCCGAGGTGATGACGATGGGCTGGTCGAGCGCCAACCTGTCGATTCGCGGCTTCAACCAGCGCATCAACAACAAGGTGCTCGTGCTCATCGACGGCCGTCCCGAGTACCAGGACTTCCTCGGGGTGACGCTGTGGCCGGTGCTGCCCATCGGCGTGGAGGAGATCGAACGCATCGAGGTCATCCGCGGGCCGGCGGGCGCGCTCTACGGCGCCAACGCCATGCTGGGCGTCATCAACATCATCACGCGCGCGCCGGGCACCGGGCCGCGGGCCGAGGCGACTGGCCTGGTGGGGAACGGAAACCTCGCGGGCGGCAGCTTCGTGGCCTCGGGCGGTGACGCGGTGAAGTTCCGCGCCTCGGCAGGCTACCAGCAGGCCGACAAGTTCAGCCGTGACTTCGCCGAAGGGCGACCCGACGTCCTGAGCGCCTCTGTGGAGCCCAACCTCGCCCTCCGCTCGGCGCGCGGAAACCTCACCGCGTTCTACGCCTTCAACAAGAACGTCAGCCTTTCGGCCTCGGGCGGCGTCAACCGGCTGTTCACCGAGGTCTACGGCCTCGGGTTGCTGCGCAACTACTTCCTCGACGGGCTGGGCGGCTACGCGAAGGTCGACTTCACGGGCGGCCCGGTGAAGGTGCGCCTCTTCTGGAACCACCTCAACGCCGTGGCCGGCCCGCAGTACGCGGTGCAGGGCCAGCGGGGACTCCAGACGACCCTGGACTCCAACGTCTTCGACGCCGAGGCGCTGTTTCAGCAGGGCTTCGACCTCGGCGGGCGCCACCAGCTCTCCCTCGGCGTGTCGGGGCGGCTCAAGCGGCTGGCGTGGGGCTACATCGGCCCGCTGACGCAGGAGCTCCACGGCGCCGTCTTCATCCAGGACGAGTGGCGCCTCATCAACAGCCTCTCGGTGGTGGGCAGCTTCCGCCTCGACCGCCACCCGCTCATCGACAAGGGCAACCCGGGCCTGGTGGCGTCTCCACGGTTGTCGGTCGTCTTCATGCCCTTCGAGGGACAGGCCGTTCGCGGCATGGTGGCGAGCGCGTTCCGGCAGCCGACCTTCCTCGAGAGCTACGTGAATCTGCCGGTGCCGGCGCCAGGCGCGCCGGGCGTCTCGGTGCTGACGCAGGGCAACCGCACGTTGACACCCGAGTCGCTGCTCTCGTTCGAGCTCGGCTACCGCGGTGAGGCCGCGCGGCTGGGCCTGTCGTGGGACGTGGCCGGCTACGTCAACTTCGTGCGCAACCTCATCGTGCTGTCGGCGGTGAATCCGCTGCCGGGGGACCAGGCCTTCGACGAGCGCAGCCAGTCGTTCCTCGTGGGTCGCTCGCTCTTCGAGAACGACCTGGGCGTGTACCGGGCCATCGGCGGCGAGGTGGGCGTGACGTGGAACGCGACGAAGGGCCTCGACTTCCGCCTGTCGACGGCGCTGCAGACGATTCAATCGGTGGAGAACCGCCCGGTGTGCGGCCCGTGCACGCAGGCGCCCGCGGTGAAGGTGAACGGCGGCTTCATCTACCGCACGCCGGTGAACCTCGACCTCTCGGCCGACGTCTCGTACGTCTCGGCGACGACGTGGGTGGAGCGCGAGCCGTCTCCGACCGACCCGACGCAGATCCTCAACGTGCAGAACCCGCTCGGGGGGTTCGCCGTCATCAACGCGCGGGTGGCGTACCGGCTGCTGAACGACCGAATCACCTTCGCGGTGGTGGGCCAGCAGCTCGGGCCCGCGCACCAGGAGCACCCCTTCGGCAACAACGTCAACCGCCGCGTCTTCGCGCAGCTCTCGGTGCAGCCATGAGACAGGCCCTCGTCCTCGTCGCGGTGTCGGTGCTGGTGGGCTGTGAGCCGCCGCCGGTCTTCCCCGGAGCCGACCGCCGGCAGAACACCCGCTCCACGCGCATCGAAGGCACGGTGGTGGTCTCGTCGGCTGCGCGGGGCCGCGTGGTGGTGTTGTTGTTCGATGCGACCCGTCCGCCGCCGCCGACGGGCACGGGCCGGCCGCTCACGTTCACCGTGGTGCCGCGCGCGACGCTCTTCGAGGGCGCACGCGACTTCGACACCGGACCGTTCACCGCGCCGTTCGCGTTCTCGCTGGTGAACCCGGGGCAGTACCAGCTGCGCGCGTTCCTCGACGCGAACGACGACTTCATTCCCTGGTTCGGCGTGACGAGCGAGGTGAACGCCGGAGACGTCGGCGGTGCCGCGCTCGACTCCACCAGCCGGGGGCCGCTCACCATCGACATCGCAGTGACGGAGTCGGGAAACCCGCCGGCCGCCGTGGACGTGCCCGTCACCGTGGCAGACACCGCGCGCGTGCCAGTGGACCGCCCAGCCTTCGAGGTGGCGACCACCGGGACGACGGCGCCCGTCACCGAGGCCACGCTCCAGGGCGCTCCGCTGCTGCTGGACCTGCAGGTGAGGCCCGTGGTGAACGAGTTCGTGAAGCAGCCCGCGCCGGTGTTCCTGGTGCGCTTCGTCGACGACGACAACGACGGAGTGCCCGACGACGCCAACGGCGACGGCATTCCCGAAGTATGGCCGCGGGTGGTGGTGCGAAAGCTGGCGGCCGAAGGGCCTGGCGTGAATCCGCTGGCCGACGAGAACGACCTCGACCGCAACGGCATCCTCGATGAGACGGGGGTCGACTACGAACACCAGACGATGGCGGCCGACGGAAAGCCCGACGCGGTGGTGCTGGCGGCCGGCCTGAACGTGACCGAGCTGGCTCCGCAGTTGTTGGATGCGATGGGCCGGGTGAAGCCGATGCCGACGCCGATGACGCGGTTGCCGCTGGTGCTTCGCCCGCTGGCGCTCGATGCGAGTGATAGCCGACGGCCGGTGCCGCTCAAGGGCGTGCCCGATGGGCGGTATTCCATCACGGTGATTCAGCAGACGGGGCAGACGTGGAGGCTCCCGAACGAGTTGCAAGAGTCCCTCGCCACCCGAATCGGAATGACGGCGGTGACGAGCCAGTCGTTCGTGGTGCGCGTCGGTCCCAGGTGATTCGCGCTGGTTCGGAACCCGACGTGGCCGGCGTCCTCCAGCGCGTGAAGGTCGGCGGCCGCATCATTCGGCGCTGAGGCGCTCACCGGGCTGACACGCCCCAGAGACGCGCCTGCCATGGGCGCAGACGGACCCTTCCACCGTGGCGCCGCTGGTGTAGAGGGGCTCCGCCATCCACCACAGGGGGAGAACCACCATGGCGAAGAAGACGACCACCAGCTCCAGCAGCTCGAAGACGGCACCCGCGCCGCGGCCCACCGCGAAGCGCACGACGAAGACGCCCGCAACGGCCCCTCAGGCCCATGCCGAGGGCCTTCCGCTCCCGGCCCTCGCGACCGTCACCTCGGCGCGCGACGTGTACGCGCTCCAGCTCGGCAGCGGCTTCAGCCTGCTGACGCGCCTCGTTCCTGGCGGCGCCGTCACGGCCTCTCGCGTGGCAGCGGGCGCCGTCCTCGAGGTGTCGTACTGGAAAGAGCCGACCCACCCCGCGCAGCCCACGGCGCGCCTGTCGAGCATCGTGCTGCACGCGCGCCTCGACGGCGTGGAGCTCCCCGCGGTCACCCTCGCCACCCTCGACGCCGACGGCCGCCTCGTGCGCACCGCGGGACGAATCGAGCTGCCCGAGTCCGCGAAGCTGCTCGAGTACTGGTTCGAGCTCGACACCGAAGCCGGTGAGAAGCTCTGGGACAGCAATTGGGGCAACAACCACTGGGTCGAGTTGGTCACCCTGTCCGGGCCGGGCGGCGAGGCGCAGCAGCCCTCGCTCCAGACGAACTGACGCGCGGTGCTGACGACGTTCCTCGCGCGCAGTGAAGTGGTGCGGCACGCCCGCGCGCTCCACCTGCTGCGCGAGCTGCGTGAGGCCCTGGTCGCCCAGGCCAGGCTGTCGTCCTCGACCTTCGTCGCTCAGGCGAGCGGTCCGCACGGACCGACTGCTTTCCGGCACGCCACGCTGGCATCGATTCCAGCCTTCAGCCTCACGGTCCGACCGTCCCTGCGCGCCGATGCCCGCAGCACCGGAGCGCTGCTCCACCTCTACGACGCGCCGAGCGGCCGGCTCCTCGCCTCGATGGACGCGGGCCACCTGGGCACCTTGAGCCAGGCCGTGGTGGGCGCGCTCGCCGCCGATGCCCTGGCCCGTCCTGACGCGGCCACGGTGGCGGTGCTGGGCTGCGGACCGCCGGCCTCGAGCGCGCTCAAGGCGTTGCGCCTGGTTCGCTCGCTGGAGCGTGTCGCCCTCTACGACCCGGACCTGGTGAGCTCGACGACGCAGGCGCTCGCGCTCCACCAGAGCCTCTCGATGCCGGTGCGCGCGTGCGAGAGCGCCGAGGAGGCCGTGTCCCGCGCCGACCTCATCGTCCTCACCGGGCAGGTCACGTTGCCGACGGACGCGATTCGAAACGGCGCGCACGTGACCGTGATGGCCGCCGAGCAGTTCGACGATGCCCCCGTGCCGGGTTCGCTCCTGACACGCGCGCGGGTCTTCAGTGAGACCCGGGAGCCTTCACGCCCGTGGGCCCCGCTCGGCGTCACGGCGCTCGCGGACGTGCTCGATGGCCGGCTGCCGGCACGAGGGACGCCTTCGGATGTCACCGTCTTCCTCGCCACCACCCCGCCCGTCATCGACCTCGTGGCGGGGTGGCACGTGTACGAGGGCGCCCGGCATGACGAGCGCCTCACCCGCGTCGACCTCGACGCCTGAAACCGGCCAGACCGTGGTCGTGCAGCAGGTGAGGGAGCCGGTTACCTCGGCTCTCGTGCAACGCCTCAGCTTGCTCTTCCTCACCTTGCCCTGCCTCGTGCACGCTGCCGACGGAGGCGTTCCCGTCTGCCTCCCGGCTCGCCCGACTCCTGCCATGACCGACCCGAAGACGCCTGAGAAGAACGTGTTGCGCCAGCTGCTCACGCCCTGCTCGCAGTCCCCGAAGACCGGCTTTTACCGCACGGGCGTCTGCTCGACGGGCCCCGAAGACCACGGCACCCATGTCGTCTGCGCCACCATGACGAAGGCCTTCCTCGACTTCACCGTGTCGCGCGGGAACGACCTCGTCACCCCGCGTCCAGAATACCGCTTCCCGGGCCTCAAGCCGGGCGATCGCTGGTGCCTGTGCGCCACGCGCTGGCGGGAAGCCCTTCAGGCCGGCGTCGCGCCTCCCGTACGGCTGGAGTGCACGCACGAGAAGGCCCTCGAGTTCGTCTCCCTCGACGACCTGCTCGCGCACGTCGAGACGACCGCGAAACACTGAGCCTCAGCGCTGGCCGAGCCACCCCAGGAAGGCCGCCACCACCTCGCGCTCATGCCCCTGCGGACGTCCCTTGAGTGCCTCGAGGTGGTAGTGAAGCACACACCCTCCTGGTGTCTCTTCGAACCAGGCGCTCCCCGAGACGCCGTCGAGCACTCCGGAGGACGGCACCCAGCGCACCTTCCGGCTCGCATCGTCCCAGTGGAAGACGAGGGCGTACGCCAGCGTCTCGCCGAACTCGTAGAAGACCTCGAGCGGCCGGCCCGAGGAATCCCCACGCACCACCTTCACCTTCTTCACCCCCGGAACCCACCGGCGTTGCTGGCCCACGTCACAGAAGGCCTTCCAGGCGTCAGCGGCGGAAACGGGGAGGAGCTGCACTTCCATGACGAGAGTGTGTCCTCCCCGGCCGAGCGCTGCGTGACGAGCGCGTAACTTACGCCAGCCGCCATGCACCTGACAGGCGTGTCAGGTGACGTGCCGGGGCTCCGGCTCGAACCCACCGAAATCCGCAGGGCCCGTCGTTCGTTGAATCTGGCAGGCCCCTTGCTCAGAGGGCTTCTGGAGGTTCTCCATGCGTCACGCCAACCACATCAAGCGACCCGTGCCCCGAAAGAAGGGCCGAGTGCTCAAGACGTTGAGCGCCCAGGCGTGGGTTCAGGTGACGCTGGCGATTCGGCAGTTGGCCGCCGCGACCGCCTGACCGTTCAGTCTTCGTCGGCGAGGATTTCTTCCTCGGCCTCGTCCTCGTCCTCTTCTTCTTCAGAAGCCTCCGGGGTTCCACCCTCGACGGCCTCGACGGGCTCGATGATCTTCGGTACGGCGGCCAGGCGGCTGCGCCGGCTCTCCGAGGCCTTGGTGGCGGCCGCTTCCCGTTGATCGGCCCCACACTTCGGGCAAATCGGGTCCGGCTTCTTCATGTCGTAGAACTTCGTGCTGCACTTGAAGCAGACGAACTTGGTACCGAAGTCTTTCGCGGGCATATGGAGCAACCCCCTGGATGAGCAGAACCTTTGAACGAGGGCGGGTGACTAGTTGCGCACCCGTTTCAAGTCAACGGTGGCCACGCTACGATTCATCCGTTACCTTCGAAGGGCCGGCTCGACCCACGTGAACGTCTCCTGTACCAACTGCGGTAAGCGCTACGTGCTCTCGGACGACAAGGTCGCCGGGAAGACGTCCGTCAAGATCCGCTGCAAGCAGTGTCAGAGCCTCATCTCCATCGACGTAGCCTCCGGGTCTGCGGCGGTGTCGTCAGACGTCTCCAGCAGTCCGTCTGGCGTCAGCGCATCAGGCGTGCGCTCCTCGGGCGCGGTCGCGATGGCGGCGATGCAACAGCCTGTCGCCGCGGCCGGCAAGAGCCCGTGGGAAGACGAGGCCACCAAGGCCGTGCCCGCCCTGGACCCCACCATCCAGTGGCACGCGATGATTGGCGGGGTGCAGCAAGGCCCGTTCGATGTGAAGGCGTTGATGGGCAAGGTGACCGCCGGAGAGGTGACGCTGCGCACCTACCTGTGGAAGGCCGGCATGACGGACTGGAAGCGCGCGTCGGACCTTCCCGAGGTGAGCCCCATCTTCGCCGGCGGAAACCAGCCGCCCACCTCGTCGAAGGCCGACAAGCCCATCACGCGCGGCTCCCAGCCGGTGGCTCGGCAGGACATCGCGGTCGCCAACGAGATGCCCTCGCCCGAGGTGACGAAGCCGCGCGGAGGCAACGTCGCCGACGCGCTGCCGTCCAACC
>JBILEB010000320.1:0-3344 GCA_044352295.1 Myxococcaceae bacterium | reverse complement strand
CGCGAAGGTGTCGACGGTGCGAAGGAGGCGCGCGCGCTCGAGCGCCTTCTGCACCCGGTAGACGAGCTCCCCGTCCTTGAAGGGCTTGGTGATGTAGTCGTACGCCCCCGAGCGAATGGCCTCCACGGCCGTCTCGATGCTCCCGTAGGCCGTCATCACGATGACCTGCAGGCCGATGGCGCTGTCGAGCGCGCGCTTGAGGAGCGTGAGCCCGTCCATCGGCTCCATCTTCAGGTCGGTCAACAGCAGGTCGTAGCTGCGCTGCGCGAGCAGCCCCAGGGCCTCCTCGCCGCCGCCGGCCTCGTCGACGGTGAAGCCCTCGGCGCGCAGGAGCAGCGCGGTGGTGGCGCGCATGTTGCGCTGGTCGTCGACGACGAGCAGGCGGCCTTTGCTGGGGGGGGCGGAAGGAGCGTCCACGGGGAAGGTGTAACTCCGACGCTCGCAGGAGTCGACGCCGCGCAGGCAGGTGGAACGCGCCCTGGCCGGGGCGACGCCTTCCGGTGCCGGTTCCGTGTGCTACGCGAGGCATGCATGGGCCCGATGTACCTCGCTTCGAGCTGCTTCCAGGGTCAGCCGCTCACCGACGTCATCTCCTTCTGCGAGTCACACGGAATCAGCCACCTGCAGCTTTGCCCCGGCAATCTCCCCGGGCTGGCCGCGAGGGCCGCCGCAGGCCAGTTGACCGTTCGCACGCATCACGGGTTCTCGTGGTCCCGGCCGCACGTCTCCGTCTGGAAGCCGGACGGCTCGCTCGCGGTCCATGCAGATTCGGTGCACCCGCCCAGGCAGGGCCAGGTCGACGAGGCCGCGTGGTGGTCGCGCTTCGAGCAGGGCGCGTTCGGGGTGCTCGAGGTGATGTACCCGCCCTATCTCCTTGGCGACGAGGCCTCCGTCGACCGCGCGCTCGCGTCGAGTCCTGCTTCGTCGCGCAGCACTGGAACGACGAGGGACTCGACGACGTCCACGTGACGGTTCGGCCCTCGAAGGTGGGGGGCCCCGTCGGTGGATGAGGTGGAAGGAGCCCTGCTTGCGGCGGACGATCTGCCGAGCCTGTTCGCCGCGTACTGCGAGTACGGCGACCAGAACGAAGACGAATCGGTGAACTATCGGCTGTTCGCGACCATCAGCCGCACGGGCGAGGTCGTCCGCGAGAAGCAGGTGCGACCCTACGACGAGGACTTCGAACCGAGGGGCCAGGACGACACCCAGCTCGAAGCACAACTTGCGCTCGACGCGCGGTTGGCTGGCTCAAACGTCGCTGCGCGGCCTCCCGGGCTCCTCGACAGGCTGAAGAACCTGTTCAAGACATGACCCGGCCGCTGGAACGAGGCGGGAGCCCCGCGGCCCCTCCGCCCGCCAGCCCGCCGCCACCTCGGAAGAAGCCGCCCGCCGCACCGCCCCCCGGTGTGCCTGCGTCGACGCGAGAGACACCACCACATGCCAGGCAGAGCGCTGACAACACGATGAACCGAAGGGTCATCGACCGGGCCTTCCGCAGTGTGAAGGGAGGGCCGACACGCACACCCGTCGCGCCCATCGCCGTCAGAGCCGGCGGCCGAGGCGCTGCCATCGAATACCGTCGACCGCCGAGTACGAGAACCACACGAAGACGGCCCGCCCGACGAGCTGGCTCTGCTCCGACGGGCCGATGAACCGGTCGTCGGACGAGTTGTCGCGATTGTCTCCGACGAGGAAGAACTGGGTAGGAGCGAGCTCCACGGGCGGAACCGGGTTCGGCGCGCGCTCGGCGTTGGTGAAGACCTCGTACGTCGTGCCGGCGGCCGTCGACTCCTGCGCGCACTGCACCGGCACGACTGACTGACCCGGTCCGGTCGGGTCGACCGACACGTATTGCGTCTTCGCCAGCGCACACGGCGTCGACGCCAGCCGGCGGCCGTCGATAAGCGGCACTCCATCGTCGTCGAAGGCGACGGTCTCTGGGCCGACCGCGACGACCCGCCGGACGGAATCGAGTGCTTCACCTCCGGCCCGGTTCGGTCGACGAACCACGACGACGTCCCCATGCCGCACGGCCGAGGACGGGCCCACTTTCGCCACGAAGAACTGGTCGCCCTCGAGCAGGCCGGGACGCATCGACTCGCTTGGAACCACGAAGGGCTCGAGGAGCGCCAGCCGAACCGTCAACGCCACGCCTCGCGTCCAGACGGCACTGACGAGGGCGAACGCCACGTACACTGCCACGTGGTTGAAGGGCCTGGGCTCGAAGTGGGTCCGATGGCGGCGCGCGAGGATGAACGACGCGACGACCTCGAGGGGGTACGAGGCCGCCAGCAAAGCCGCGCCTCCGAGAATCGCGGGGACCTGCAGCGTGGGAACGTACAGCCCCACCAGCGTGGCCAGGGCGAAGACGCCACCTGGGAGCACCATCGCCGCCACCGCCAGGCCCGCGCGCCCCAGGTAGAGGAACCCCAGGCCCGACGAGCCCAGCGACAGCACCACCGCCACCCACGGCTTCCGTCCGATGGCCGACGTCATGAACGACGCAGGCTAGCTGGAGAACGCACGCGTTTCGCCAGGCATCACCGCGCTGGTGGTCGAGCCCTCCGGCGTCGCGAACTGGAGCCTGGGCTCCGCGGACGGACGAACGGTCGAACTTCGGCAACCTCTCGCCGTGGTGTGACGTCGTCTTCGGAACACACCACCCGGGCGTGGAGGGGGATGAGGCCTTCCCGATGGGCGTGCCAGCGCGGTGGCCGGGGCAGCTCCTCGCGCCGTTCCTCCCGCGGCGGTGGTGGGTGGTGCTTTCGCTGCTCGACGAAGGGGGGAGCCGGGTACAGTCGTCGCCGTGCCCCGAAACATCGTCTTCGTCGCGCCGTTTCCTGCCGAGGTGACCCAGCGCTTCGCGCGCGCCGTGTCCCGGCTCTCCGATGTCCGCGTGCTGGGCGTCGTCCACACCCCTCCCGGCGGAGACGACGCGCGCGTCTACGACGACCTCGTGCGCGTGGAGCGCCCGCTCGACACCCAGTCGCTCATCGAAGGCGTCGGTGAGCTCAAACGCCGCTATGGCCAGCCGTACCGCATCGTCGGCATCCTCGAGGCGGTGCAGGTGCAGCTCGCCGAGGTGCGCGCCCACTTCGGCGTGCCCGGCACCTCGCCCCAGGTGGCCGAGCTGTTCCGCGACAAGTCGCGCATGAAGGCCGCGCTCGCGAAGGCGGGCCTGCCGGTGGCGCGCAACGCGATTCTGCGCACCTTGTCCGACGCGAAGGCCTTCGCCGAGCGCGTGGGGTTCCCCATGGTGCTCAAGCCCGTGCAGGGCATGGGCGCGAAGTCGACCTTCCGCATTCGCAACGTCGGCCAATTGCTCACCACGCTGCGCAGCCTCG
>JBILEB010000201.1:0-11643 GCA_044352295.1 Myxococcaceae bacterium | reverse complement strand
CTGCTCGAGAGCCTGCTTGAGCTGGCCCTCCAGTTCGGCGATGCGTGCGTCGCGGGGGTCGACCGGGTCCACAGGTCAGGAGAGATCATACTTGGTGACCCCTGTCGATCCCCCCGTGAACGCGTACCAGCAAAGTGAGCCACTCGCATTCGCGCTCTTGCGACTCGCTGCACTCCCACGTTCATTGCACGCCCAAGCCCGACCTGCTTCTCGCAGGCACTTGCAGTACGCCAACGCAACAGTTACGCTTACCCAGAAATCACTCATTTGGTAGCAGTCAGTTAGTAGGTCGGATTGCGGGTGTTTGGCTCTGGCTGGCGCATGACTTCAAGGCACGTGGCTCCGCATGACCAGAACTACTGTCTTCCCCTTGGTGCTGGCGTTGACATCAATCGCGCGTGTTTGGGCACAACCGCGACCCTCGACGTCCGATGTCCTTCCTTCCCTGAAGGCAACGCGATCTCAGCAACGTCCGCTCGAAAGCCGGACGCAGCCTGATCCGAACGAAATCGCAGCCAGATTCTTCCTTGGGCCACCCAGCACTGGGTTCTTGCCGTCCAGCGACAAGGCATCGCCGGCATTTCTGCACCTTTGGTGCTTTGGAAGTCCTCCTTACGAAGTCGTCAACTGTCAATTATCTCAGATCATGTTCCTTTCGGGACTCACGAACCTCTCAGCCAACAGGTAGATAGCGTGCTGGCAGGGTCTGACAAACTGCCCAATCTCAAGGGCAAGTTCTGCACTGGGTCTAACAACCTCTACACACAGTTTGCTGCTGCAGCCGACAGGGAAACTCACGAAGCACTTCTCAAGCCTTCAGTTGATTGGAAGAACGCTATTGCCGATGCTTGCAACTGCGAAAGCACAACGTGCTTTCGATCTGCCCTCAGCCAGGTTCGACGGAACTCTCAGAGTTGCGTCCTGTCCCTCGCGCGAATGGAGTTCAGCTTCACGAGGCAATCACCCGGCCACTGGGTCCACCTCAGCGAGAGAGGCGCCTGCAAGAACAACTTCCTGATTACGCTGGATCTCGAAGAGAATCTCAGCTGGAAATTCGTACAGCGTCGCGTTCCAGGAAAGACTGGCAAAGCAGGATGTCCGACTGAGGAATCTGTAACGACTTTTAGTTCTGACAACGCCGGGCCTGCGCGTCTTCTCTTGGACCTTCCGTCGGTGTGCACCGGCAAATACCTTGTTGTTAACGACATCGTCTACTAGAGCGAGACAGGAGTTTTTTCCGCTGCCACAATTGAATAGTTTACCGATCCTGTTGCCTAAGTAAGAAAGCCCTCACCCGCGCTCGAGGGCCTGCTCGGTGAAGGCGTCATCTCCCACCGTCGAGTCCTCGAGCTTCAGCACCGTCATCTGCGTCTTCGAGCCCGTCTGCAGGTTCTCCATCATCGCCTCGGCGGCGATGACGCGCTCCTTGAAGGCCTTGAGCTTCAGCGTGCGGTACCGCTTGAACGGCTTCCCCGCCTTGTCCGCGTACTCCACGCGCATCGGCACGTACGTCTGCTTGTCGACGAACAGCTTCACCTCGCCGTAGCCCGACGCCTCGTCACCTGAACCCACCAGCACGAAACAATCGCGCCCTTCGGCCTTCTCGTCCGCGAGGCGCTTCACGTCCGAGTCCCGCGCCCCGTTCGACGCGATGTCGGCGTAGGCGAAGTCCGTATCCATGAACGCCTTGGAGCGGTCGCTCTTCGCCACCTTCCGCACCCGCTTCAGCTTCGGCAGGTACAACGACACGTCATCGCCTTCACCCGACGCGCCCTCGACCGTCAGCACCGCCACGCCCGCCACCCCGGCCGGACTCGAGAACCGCGCCAGCGCATGGGAGCGCCCGTTGATGGTGCGGCTCGAGCTCGACAACTGCTGCTCCTTCACCTTCCCATCGGAGGCGGTGGTGACGAGCTTCAGCTCCGCGGACAGGCCTACCAGGTTGAGCGCGCCCTTCTCTTTCGACTTCTTCGAGATGTCCGCGGCGGACTCCTCCGCGAAGGCGGCGAGCGAGAGGCTGGTGACGAAGAGCGTGAGCAGTCGGCGCATGGTCAGGGAGACTTACGCCACCCTCGACGCGAGGGCACTGTCGCGAATTCTCACTCCCCGCCAAAGTACTCGGGGAGCGTCTCCTTCAGCCGCCGCTCGGCGTCCTGTAGGTGCTTGTTCTGTGGCTCCAGCGCGCGCGCGGACTGCAGCTTGAACAGCGCCCGTCGCGGATGCCCCAGCGCCAACTCGCACCGCGCCTCGGCTTCGAGCGCCTCGACGTCATCGGGCGCGTACGTCACCGCGTCCTGCGCCGCCGCGCACGCGCGCTCCACCTCGTTCGCCGTCAGCCACGCCTTCGACAGCAACACCCGCGCAGGCCCGTTCGACGGGTCGACCTTCACCGCCGTGGTGAGCGCCTCCGCCGCCGGCGCCGCGTCGCCCTGCTCGAG
Organism: Myxococcaceae bacterium; assembly: GCA_044352295.1. Classification (GTDB taxonomy): domain Bacteria; phylum Myxococcota; class Myxococcia; order Myxococcales; family Myxococcaceae; genus Xiheimicrobium. The sequence goes on along the minus strand of JBILEB010000201.1, from coordinate 9,205 downwards.
GAGCGCCAGCCCCAGCCGCGCCAGCACCGGCCCCGAGTTGGGAAACAACAACGCCTCCGCGCGTGCCAACCGCAAGCCCTGGCCCTCTTCGAAACGCACGCCCGAGAGCATCTGCTCCACCACGTGCCCGTAGCGGGGGAAGTCCGCCGACCACTGGAAGACGAGCTGGTACACGACGCGCCCGCGCGGCACGAAATAGGCCGACAGCCGCGTCGCGCCCGACGTCTCGTCCACCACCGCGCGCACCCGCACGCCCGTCCGTTCGCCCACGCGCACGGGCTCCGGCGCCTCGGCCCGCACCCGCGTCACGTCCGGGCCCAACGCCCTCGTCGAGAGCCGCTCGTCGAGGAAGCGCTGCGCCGCACCTTGCGCGTCCGCGCCCTCGTTCATCTGCACCGCCTCGGCCGCGAAGCTCGCACGGCCCAACCCGGGGAGGCCGTTGTACCAGGCCACCCGTCCCAACGGCGTCGCGCCCCGCCCCCACGTCGCCGGCACCGGAATGGAGAAGCCGTACAGGTCGTCCCGCTCCAGCCGCATCGGTGGCAACACGTCGCCGAAGAGCACCTGGCCAAACAGCAGCACCATCAAGAGCCCCACCGATGGCAGCGCCCGCAGCGCCGGCTCCCACCACCACCGCTGGCCCTCGGCGAGCAACCGCGGCCGCAGGAACGAGCCCGTCGCCAGGCCTGCCACCAGGCCGCCTCCGTGCGCCCAGTTGTCCACGCCTTGCGAGGTGATGCCGATGAGGAGCAACCCCAGCGCCGTCGGAATCGCCGCGTCGCCCATCACGCTGCGGTGAAACGCCGACAACTGGCTGCGGTACTTCAGCCCAAACGCCACCACCCCGCCGAGGCAGCCGAACACCATGCCCGACGCGCCGATGGTGATGGCCTCGTTCAGCATCAACGAGGTGCCCATCGTCGCCAGCCCCGAGAACACCAGCAGCCAGAGGTAGTCGAGCGAGCGGTAGGTGTTCTCCATCATGCCGCCCACGTTGAAGAGGACGAACATGTTGAGGCCCAGGTGCAGCCCATCGCGATGGAGCAGGTTCGCCGTGAAGAGCCTCCACACCTCGGCCAGGTCGAACACCAGCGGCCCCACCTTGCCGCCGTAGCGAACCATGTCATCCAGCTGCATCACCCCGCCCTCGGCCGTCGCGAGGAACGCCGCGAGGTTCACCAGGATGACCGCCGAGGTGAAGAACGGGAACCGCGCCAGCGAGAACGCCCGCGCGAAGTAGGCCCGCCGCCCGTCCTGCAGCCGCTGCCACAGCTCCAGCTCGCACGCCGGCACGAAGCGGTCGCCCGTCACCGCCGGCAGGCGCACCAGGCTCTGCGGCGACACCTCGCCCCGGCTGATCCGCGCCTCGAACTCCGACAAGTCGAGGGACTCGTCGCCGACCTCCGTGCGCAGGGTGACTGGAGCGGCCATAGCGTCTTCCAGTGGCATCTTACCACCGACCACACCCCGGCTCCGTTCACCGTCGTTGAGCGACGAAGAGGGTTGGTGCACTCGATTCTACAGTGGTGCTAGAAACCTTCCTTGCGTGCTGAAGCTGATCATCGAAGACGACGAGGGCCGGAAGACCGTCGTTCCTTTCGTGCGGGACGAGATCACCATTGGTCGGCAGGAGGGGAACACCATCCGCCTGACCGAACGGAACGTGTCTCGTCGGCATGCCCGCTTGCTGCGGCAGCAGACCAATGTCCTCATCGAAGACCTGGGCAGCTACAACGGAATCAAGGTCAACGGCGACCGCATCACCGGCCAGGTGCAGGTCCAGGACGGCGACCTCATTCAGATCGGCGATTATGACCTCGCCGTTCAGCGCGAGGAAGATGCGCGCGCCGGCGCCACCGTTCCGCTCGACACCGCGCCCACCCGCTCGTCTGGCCCCGCGCCAACGCAGAAGCTGCCCGACCCCAACGCCACCCTGCCGGCGCTCCCAATCGTATCGGTGCCCGAGGTGCGCGACGAAGACATTCAAGAGGCGCCGTCGGAGGAAGTGCCGCGCCACCAGTCGACCGCAGTCATTCGCATCGACCAGGTTCAGTCCTCGCGCCCGCAGCGCTCGCACGTCGCCATCGACGCGAACGAGGCCCCGCGCCTGGTGGTGCTCAACACCGACTTCGCTGGCCGTGAGTTCGCCTGCACCAGGACCGAGCTGCGCATCGGCCGCACCGACGACAACGACATCGCCATCGACCACCGCTCGCTGTCCCGCACGCACTGCAAGGTGGTGCGCGAGGACTCCGGCGAGTGGAAGGTCATCGACATGCAGTCCGCCAATGGGCTCATGGTCAATGGAGAGCCCTACGCCCAGGTGACGCTGCGGCTGGGTGACGTGCTCGAGCTTGGCCACGTGAAGCTCAAGTTCGTGGGCGCCGGAGACGCCGTCACCATCAACGGGGCCTCGTCCAGCAACGTCACGAGCGAGAGCGAGGCCGGCCAGGGCTCCTCCCGCGGACCCATCATTGCGGTCGTGGTGGCGCTCCTCGTCGTCGTCGCCGGTGGCGGGGGCTATGCCTTCTACCGCTCGACCTCGAACGGCACTGGCGGCGGAACGACCGAACCGGTGAAGCCGAACCCGCCCGTGGCGAAGCCCGTCGCGAACGCCGTCGAGGTCGAGCCGGCCAGGCCGACCACGCCGCCCGAGGGCAAGCCTCCGGTCGACACTTCCGCGGAGAACGACAAACTCATCGCCGAAGCGACGGCCGCGATGGCCAAAGGCGACTTCTTCGCGGCCGAGGCGTACCTCAGGAAGTGCAAGGTGGGCGAGTCGCAGTGCCCCGCGGGCAAGCCGCTCCTCACCGCGTTCTCGAACGAGAAGCAGGTCTTCGAGGCCCTCGAGGGCGCCGCCACCGCGCTCGAGGCCGGAGAGCTCGCCACGGCGCAGCGCATGCTCGAGAACGCCGTGAAAACCCAGTACCAGAAGGGCCGACTCGCGGAGCTCGAAGCCCGCCGCAAGGAGCTCGTCGGCCTCGCCTTGGAAGAGCAGCATCGCAAGGCCGAGCTCGCCAAGGCCAACCCGCCGCCTCCGCCGCAGCCGAGCAGCGACGACCAGGAGGAGGCGCTCCTCAAGCAGGCCCGCGCGGAGCTGAAGGACAGCCAGTACACCACCGCCATCACGCTGCTCACCGACTGTCTCAAGCTCGACAAGCAGAACGCGGACTGCACGGTGGTGCTCGGCTCGGCCTTCGCGAAGCGCGGCTCGCAGGACAACAATGCCAAGGACAACGAGAAGGCCAAGGAGTACTACCAGCGCTTCCTGCAGATCGCTCCGAAGGATGACCGTCGTCGGCCCAAGGTCGAGGAACTCCTGAAGTAGCGAGGTCATCACGTGCGCGGCTCTCCTCAAATCAAGATCCTCGTCGTCGACGATGAGTCCGACAACGCCCAGCTCTTCGAGGCGTTGCTCGCGCGCGAGGGCTACGGCGTCTCGACGACGTCCGACCCGACGAAGGTGCTGTCGATGCTCAAGGAGCATGACTTTCACCTCGTCATCCTCGACGTGATGATGCCGAAGATGAGCGGCACCGAGGTCCTCGAGAAGATTCGCACCTTCGACGACGACATCGCCGTCATCATCGCGACGGGTTTCCCGACGGTGGAGTCGGCGGTGGCGAGCCTCAAGAACGCGGCGAGCGACTACGTGCGCAAGCCGGTCGACCCGCCGGTCTTCATCGAGACGGTCAAGCGGGTGCTCGACAAGAAGGGCATCACCCGCGACCCCGAGGCCGAGCTGCACCGGAGCATCGGCCGCTTCATTCGCGAAGGCCGCACCCGGCAAGACCTCACGCTCAAGCAGCTCGCACGCCGCACGGGGCTGTCGGTGTCGCTGCTCTCGCAGATCGAGCGGGCCGAGAGCTCGGCCTCCATCGCGTCGCTGTATCGCATCGCCACCGCCCTGCGCGTGCGCATGAGCGAGCTGTTCGCGGACGTCTAAAGGCCGCCCTCCTCGCCGCGGAAGACCGGCTTTCGTTTCTCGAGAATGGCCAGCCGGCCTTCGTTCGCGTCGGCGCTGTTGAAGGAGCGTCGTCGCAGCGCCTGAAAGGCCGCACGCTCCTCGTCCGAGCCACCGTTCCGCTCGAGCAACCGCAGGCCCTGCTTGAGGCCCTCCATGGCGAGCGGCGCATGTCCGGCGAGCTCGACGCACAGCTCCAGCGCGGCCTCTCGGGGACGGTCCACGCACACGTCGAGCAGGTTTCGCCGCAGCGCCTCCTCCGCGCCCACGCGCCGGCCGGTGAGGAAGAGGTAGCGGGTGGTGGCGTCGCCGAGCCGCTCCCGGAACCGCGAGAGCCCCTGCAGCGAGTAGACGACGCCGAGCCGGGCGGGCGGCATCGAGAACACCGCGTTGGCGCTGCCCACGCGGACATCACAGACGACCGACAGCTCGCAGGCGGCGCCGAACGCCGGCCCATCGATGACCGCCACCGAGGGCGCGGGATGCGCGGCGATGCGGTCGAGCACGTCGGTCAGGTGCTCGTCGGGCAGGCGGGCCTCGGGCGCGTAGCTCGACAGGTCATTGAGGTCCCACCCGGCGCTGAAGACGCCCTCACCGTCGCCGCGCAGCAGGAACACGCGCACGCCGTCGCTGGTGTCGAACGCCTCGGCGAGCTGGTCGAGCATCACCCCGTCGAGCGCGTTCTTGCGCCCCGGGTTCGAGAGCGTCACCACCCGCACGCCGCCGGGCGCGTCTTCGACGAGGACCCGTCCCGCCATGGCGTCAGCCGAGGACGACGAGCACGTCGCCTTCGTTCACGGCCTGGGCCTCGGTGACGCGGAGCTCCTTCACCACGCCGCCGTCGGTGGCCTCGACGGGCATCTCCATCTTCATCGATTCGAGGATGACGAGGGTGTCGCCCGCGTTCACCGTCTGCCCCACCTTGCACTCGATCTTCCACACCGTTCCGGTGATGTGTGCGGTCACGTCGGCCATATCGGTCGTTGCTCCAGGGTGCTGCGGGAAATGAGTCAGGGCTTCGCGTGGTGCTCGAGGAACTTCGTGTCGAGGCGGCCTTCGACGAAGGCGCTCGCCTCGAGGATGCGCTGGTGAAGGGGCACGTTGTGCTTGATGCCCTCGATGCGGAAGCTGGCCAGCGCCTCCTTCGCGCGCGCGATGGCGTGCGAGCGGTCGTCACCGGAGATGATGAGCTTGGCGATCATCGGGTCGTAGTTGGGCGTCACCACGTTGCCTTCGACATAGCCCGAGTCGAGCCGAACGCCGGGCCCCGAAGGTGGCTGGTACACCTTGAGCGGCCCGGGTGAGGGGAAGAACTTCACCGGGTCCTCCGCGTAGATGCGGAACTCGAGCGCGTGACCCGTTCGCGTGATGTCGTCCTGCTTCAGCGTGAGCGCCTCGCCGGCCGCGATGCGGAACTGCCAGCCGATGAGGTCGACGCCGGTGGTGAGCTCCGTCACCGGGTGCTCGACCTGCAGGCGCGCGTTCATCTCGATGAAGTACACGCCGCCGTCCGAGTACAGACACTCCACGGTGCCGGCGTTGGCGTAGCCGAAGGCCCGGGACGCCTTGAGCGCGGCGTCGAAGAGCTTCGCGCGCACCTCGGCGTTCTTCCCGTCCAGGAACAGCGGGCTGCCGGCCTCTTCCACGACCTTCTGGTGGCGGCGCTGAATCGAGCACTCGCGCTCGAGGAGGTGGAGCGTGTGGCCCTGGAGGTCTCCGAGAATCTGCACCTCGAGGTGCCGCGGCGCCGGGAAGTACTTCTCGAGGTAGACGGTGTCGCGGCCGAACGCAGCGCGCGCGCGGTCGACGGAGGCGCGGTAGCCCTTCTCGAGCTCAGCCGGGCTGTTCGCGATGGACATGCCGATGCCACCACCACCACCCGCCGCCTTGATGAGGACGGGGTAGCCGATGCGCTCGGCCTCGGACAGCGCGGTGGCCACGTCTGGGAGCGTGCCTTCGGTTCCAGGCACGATGGGCACGCCTGCGGCGGCGACGAGCCGGCGCGCCTCGCTCTTGTCCTTCATGCGCAGCATCGCCTCGGGCGGCGGGCCGACGAAGACGATGCCGTTCTCAGAGACGGTGCGCGCGAACTCGGCGTTCTCCGAGATGAAGCCGTAGCCCGGGTGAATCGCCTCGGCCTTCGTGCGCTTCGCGGCGTCGAGCAGCGCGGCCACGTTGAGGTAGCTGTCCTTCGCGGGCGCGGGGCCGATTCGCACGGCCTCGTCGGCCTCCTTCACGAAGGGCAGGTCGACGTCGGCGTCCGAGTACACCGCCACCGTCTGCATGCCCAGCTGCCGGGCGACGGCGATGATGCGGCGGGCAATCTCTCCGCGGTTGGCGACGAGGATCTTCTTGAACATGGCGCGTTCACCCTTTCCGGCGCGGCGTCTCTACCACGCGCGCGAATACGGCCGGGCGAATACCCACGGCGTCCGAACGGCACAATGGCTTTGGCGCAGTCCCGATGCGTCAGGCTGGATTCGGCGTTTGCGCGTCTGGTAGAGCCACGCGCAATGCCACGCCGGGGCGCCAGGACGGCCGAAGTCTTCTCCTTCGCCGAGGCGCGCCTCGCGCGGCGGCTGACGACGTACCGCGAGCGCCTCGACACTGTCATCCGCACCAACCGCAAGGCCATCGGCAAGCTGTACACGACGGGCTCGCTCTTCACGAAGGTGGGCGCGCGCGCCGGGAGGGATCTGCTGACGGCGCACGAGCACCTGCTGCGCGTGGTGACGCTGCTGGACCGCCTCGGCCACACCGGCGACGTGCCTGCACCGACGTCGGCGAAGGAGGTCGAGGCCATCTTCACCGAGCTCGACACCCTGCTCGAGCGAACCGGCGACCTGACGACGCAGACGCAAGCGCTCGTCGCGGACTTGAAGCCCGAGAAGTGACACCCCCGTCCGGTGAGGCGCGCGCTCGCATCGGTTGGCGGCCTTTCGAAAAGTGATTACGGGGCGCGCACGATGAACATCGTTGCCGTGTACGCGCGGATCTACGCGAAGGCCTTCACCGACGCGCTCGCCGCCATCGCGAAGAACCCGTGGACGTTGCTGTTGCCCATGGGGCTCGCGGTGGCGTGGCAGGTGCTGGGGACGCTCCTCGGCTCGATGCTCGACCCGTTCTCGGGAGGCTTCCTCATCGGCCTGGCGCGCTCGGCGGCGCTGAGCATCTACTGCTTCTTCCTGGGCGGACTGGTGGCCAATCAGAAGGTGGGGCTCGACCAGCTCAAGGCGAGCCTCGGCGCCTACTTCTGGTCGTGGATCAGCATCTTCTTCGTGCTGTGGGTCGTCGATCTCGTCCTGACGCCGGTGTTCAAGACCAACCCGGACCTCGCGGTGCCCTTCACGTTGGTGAAGCTCATCGCGCTCAACGCCGTGCCCGAGGTCGTGTACCAGAAGGGGACCCGCGGCGGCCTCGAGACCATCACGCGCAGCTTCGGCTTCCTGCAGGAGAGCTGGATCGAATGGTTCATTCCAAACGCCCTGCTCATCGGACTCGGGTTCGCGGCGGTCGCGCTCGGCGCGCTGGTGGCCGGCCTGGTGGGCGCGATCGGCGTTGGGCTCGTCGGTGGCATCTTCCTGCACGTCGCGATGGTGTTCCGCGGCTTCCTCTTCGAAGCCCTCGACGGCTCGACGCACCGGCAGCGCATGTACCGTTTCCGCAACGGCTGATCACCCGGCGCGGAGTCGCAGGTCACGAAGTCCTTCGAGGTCCCGCGCGCCCTCGTTCGCTCTGGCCTCCATCTCGCGGCTGATCAGTCTTCGCTCTCGAGCAGGTTGAAGTCGGGAATGTGCTCCTGCATGTACTTGCGCATGCGCACGATGAGCGCCGCTTCGATCTGCCGCGCGCGCTCTCGTGACACGCCGTAGTGCGCGCCGATGTCCTGCAACGTCATCGGCTCGTCCGAGATGAGGCGCTTGTCGAAGATGAACCGATCCTTCTCGTTGAGGTCCTTCGCGAAGTCGGCCAGCTTGTCCTTGAACATGCCTCGCAGCTCGGCGTTGGCCAGCGTGTCATCGGCAGCGGGCACGCTGGCCGGGAGCAGGCGATCGGCGCGGGACTCGCGGTCATCGTCGACGTTGAGCGGCGCGTCGATGCTCACCTCGTCGTTGCCCAGCCGTTGATCCATCTCGACGATGTCCTGCTCGGTGACGTTGAGGCGTTCGGCGAGCAGCTTGGGGGTGACTTCGATGCCCTGCTTGGCGAGGCGCTCCTGCTCCTGGCGCAACTTGAAGAAGAGCTTCCGCTGGGCCTCCGTCGTGCCCAGCTTCACCATCTTCCAGTTGTCCATGATGTACCGGAGGATGTACGCCCGGATCCACCAGGCCGCGTAGCTCGACAGCTTCACGCCGCGCTCCGGGTCGAACTTCTTCACCGCCTGCATGAGCCCGATGTTGCCCTCCTGCACGAGGTCCAGCAGCGCGAGCGGGTTGCGGTGGTACTCGTGCGCCAGCTTGACGACGAGCCGCAGGTTCGACGCCACCAGGGTGTAGGCGGCCCGCACGTCGCCGGTGTCGCGGAAGCGCTTGCTGAGCTCGATCTCCTGCTCGCGGGTCAGCAGGGGGTGGCGCGTCACCTCGGCCATGTACGCGGCGAGCGGGTCGCCCTTCGCCAGGCGCGTACGCGACACGGTGGGCGCGAGCGCCGTCTCGTCGACCGCCTCGGCCTCGAGCTCCGCGGGCTCGGGCTCACCCACTTCGGGCTCGGCGGCCTCGGCCTTCTCGTCGCGGTCTTCCTCATCGTCCTTCGAGACGGCCTTCGCGTCGACGACGACCTCGGTGGAGCGGAGCTTCTTCGCGCGGGCGGGCTTCGGGGCGTCTTCGACGATCTCCGCGTCGACGACCTCAGGGTCGGCGGGAGCCTTCGACTCCTCGGGCACACCGCCCTTCTTTCGACGCGCCGCCATGAGGTGGAGGAATACCGCATCGCGCAGTTTTCGCCACGGCGTCCGAGGCGGCTCGACGTTCGGGGAGGCGCACCGTCGTCATTGCTCCCCACCCGCGCGGTGCTACACGTCCGCCGCAATGAGTGACGCGAAAGCAGACGTGATGCCCACAGGCTCCTCGGAGCGCCCGCAGGAGTACGTCGCGGACGTCAGCTTCGACGAGCTCGGCCTCTCCCCCGAGCTCCGCCGCGCGATTGGCGACCGTGGCTACACCCACCCGACGCCCGTGCAGGCCAAGGCCTACGGCCCCGCGCGCGCCGGGAAGGACCTCATCGTCCGCTCCAAGACGGGCA
>JBILEB010000063.1:0-36216 GCA_044352295.1 Myxococcaceae bacterium | reverse complement strand
CCGCGCTGCGAGAAGACCTCGGCCTCAACCAGGCCAACGAGCAGAACCTCGGCGACTGGCTCAAGGTGATGGAGGGCTGGGCGCAAGGCGCCATCGGCGACCTCAAGGTGCTGGCCGACGTGACGCTGGACCGACTGCTCGAGGTGGAGGGCGACGTCGCGCGCTGGGCCACCGAGGGCGGCGACATTCCCGACGCGCCCGCCGCCGCGGTGCTGCCGGCGAAGTACGGCACCTGCGTGGTGGGGCAGGAGCGCGAGCGGCAGAAGAAGCTCGGCTGGTGGGACCGCTTCCAGACGGCCGACGGCGTGGTACCGGGCGCGCTGCGGGCCGCGGTGGCCTCGGGCGTGTTGTTGCCCGCGCTCTTCATCGGCGGCCACGTGGGTTCCTCGACGGTGCACGTGGTGAACGGCCTCGACACGCCGGTGGTGGTGACGTTCGAGGGGAAGAAGCACGTCGTGCCGGCGCATGGGAGCGACCGCTTCGACGTCGAGCCCTCGGGCCAGGCCCACGTCGAGACGCGCACCCTCGACGGCGCCACCGTCGACTCGTTCGACGTCGAGGTGGGTGGGGGCTTCTCGCACGCCATCTACAACGTGGGGCAGGCGGTGCCGCTCATCGAGTGGACGGCGGTGTACGGCGCGGGCGCGGGCAGTGACTCGCCCGACCGCCCCATCGGCGCCACCCGGTGGATGGATGCGCCGCAGGACTACGTCTTTCAGACGCCGCCGACGAGCATGTCGCTCAAGCGCGGGCAGACGGCGCGCAAGCGGGTGGTGGAGGCGCTCCACGCCATGTCTCCCCCGGGCCAGCTGCGCGCGGTGACGGACGAGGCGACGCGGCAGGCGATGTTGACGAGCCACCTGCGCTTCGACCCGTCCACGAGCGAACGGTTCGCCGCGTGGGTCGACCTCGCGCTCGACCAGCCGGCGCTGCGGCCCGTCTTGCTGGAGCGCGCTGCGTCGAACCCGAAAGACGTGATGCTGCAACGGCTGGCGATGGAGGTGGAGGACGCTCGCGAGCAGGTGTGCGCCCGCGTGCGCACCCAGCATGAGGCGGCGCCGAAAGAGGGCGACTTCACCTACCTCCACCTGCGCTGTGAGCGCGCGTCGACGGCGACGTTCCTCGAGGCGTGGGAGGCGCATCGCGACAACCCGTGGTTGAGCTGGGCGGTGGCGGGGGAGCTGGCCGCCGCGGGCCGATGGAAGGACGGCGTCGACGCGATGGCGCACGCGTTGTCGGCGAAGGCGCTGGCGGCGATGAAGCCGTCGGGTCAGCTCGAGTACGTGCGGCTGGTGCGCAGCGCCGGTGGCGCGGTGAAGGAGAACGCGGCGCTCCTGAACGCGGCCGAGGGTTCTCCGCTCGCGTTCCTGCGGCGCATCGAGGGCGGTGGGCAGAAAGACGACTGGGAGGTGCCACGCGCGTGGCGGGCGTTGCTCAAGGGGCAGCTCGACCAGGCCCTGCGCGAGGCGAACGCGTCGAAGGACCCGGGGCTCGCGGCGCGCATGAAGGTGCTGGTGGGCGCGTCGGACGGCGCGACGAAGGCGCAGGTGGAGGCGGCGATGCGGGCGCTGGAAGGCCCCTCGGTGGATCAGTGGCTCAAGGTCGCGATGCAGGTGAGAGCGGGCCAATTGGTGGAGCGTCCCGGAGCGCTGGTGCCAGGCGTGTCGTCACCCGCGGCGCACGAGGCGGTGCTCGCGGCGCTGACGGACCGCACGCTCGCCCGCACGCCGCAGCGCCTCGAAGCGGCGCTGGAGGGCTTCGACGTGCGCCAACGCGCCATCGTCTTCGCGATGGGGACGCTCGTGTTGGGCGCCCAGGCTCCAGCCACCTGGCGCCGCGCCGCGAAGGACGGCCTGTTCATCTTCGAGCGCCCGTACTTCCGGTAGGGGACGGTTCGTCTGACTGGCGCTCACCCCGGTGGCATTCCTGTCTTCTCTCGGCGCGCGAACGGCGAACGTACTGCCATTGGCGCTCAACGAGACGACGCCGAAGCAGTCAGCACCCTCGGTGTTGGAGGCCTTCAGGTGCGGCGCCTGGTTCCAAAGAGGTTCGGTTCGAACGAGGCTCCAGCGTACGCTGCCCGCCGATGCCCGAGGCGAACCTTCCTGACGGTCTCGCGCGCCGTCTCGTCGAGTTGTTCCCCGGCTGGGTGGTGGTGGCGACGCGTGCGATTGGCGCCGATGACGACCGTCGCCACGACACCACCAAGGGGCTGGGCTACGGGCGGCCGCTGCGAGTGACGCTGGCCTCGCCCTCCGGCGCGCGCCAGGACGTGGTGCTGCACGTGGCCAACGCCGACGACTTCGGCCACGACCGGCGCAGCGACCGCGCCGCGGCCCAGCTGCTCGCCTTCGACACCTTCGGCCTGGTGCCCCTCCACACCCGCGCGCTCGACGTGGGCGCAGTCCAGGCTGACGGCGCGCTGGTGTCGTTGTCGGACAGCGGAGAGTTCTACCTCCTCACCACCTGGGCCGAGGGCGCTGTGTACGCCGCCGACCTGCGACGCATCGCTCAGTCCGGCGTGGCCACCCCGCTGGACGTCGCTCGCCGGCAGGCGCTGCTCACCTGTTTGGATGAACTCCACCGACAGCCCGGCACCCACCCAGCGGCCTACACCCGGGCGGTGCGCGACCTCGTCGGCAGCGGCGAAGGCATCGCGGGCATCGTCGATGGGGCTCCAGACGACGTACCAGGCGCGCCGCGACATCGACTCGACGCGCTCGAGCGACGGTGCCTCGAGTGGCGTCACCGGCTTCGCCGCCGCACCCACCGCCTGCGGCGCACCCACGGAGACTTCCACCCCTTCAACCTCGTGTTCGCCGAGGGCGCGTCGACGCCGACGCTGCTGGACACCAGCCGGGGCTCCGAAGGCGACCCGGCCGACGACGTGGCCTGCCTGGCGGTGAATGACGTGTTTTTTGCGCTCACCCACCCGGGCGCCTGGGAGCGCGGCCTGGGCGTGCTCTGGCGAATGACCTGGGCGCACGCCGCGCAGCGCGCCGACGACGAGCTGCTCGACGTGGTGGCGCCGTGGCTGGCGTGGCGGTTGCTCGTCCTGGCGAACCCAGCCTGGTACCCCCACGTCAGCGAGCACGAGCGCGATGCGCTGCTGGGCCTCGCCGAACGGGCGCTGGACTCGGCGCGGTTCGACCCCGCCTGGGGTGAGGCGGTGGTGGCGGGTCGGCTCGAGCGCGCGCCGGCCCCGGGCGTCGTCGTCTGGTTCACCGGGCTGCCCTCGTCGGGCAAATCGACGCTCGCGAGCGCGGTGGCGCGGGCGGTATCGAACGCCGTGGTGCTCGACGGCGACGAGGTGCGGCAGTGGCTGGTCCCCACGCCCGGCTACGAGGCGTCCGAGCGAGACGCTTTCTATGACACCCTGGCCAACACGGCCGCGGGGTTGGCTCGCCGCGGTCACGTGGTGCTGGTGGCCGCGACCGCGCACCGTCGCTCTGCGCGGGACCGAGCTCGTCAACGGGCGCCACGCTTCATCGAGGTCTTCGTCGACACGCCGGCCGGGGTGTGTTCAGCGCGCGACACCAAGGGCCTCTATGCCCGACGTCAGCCGGCACTCCCGGGCCTCGATGTCGCCTACGAGCCGCCGCTCGCTCCCGAGGTGGTGGTTCGCCCCGAGGACACCGCCGCGGTGGGCCTCATCCTCGCGCAGGTGCGAGGGGCCCGATGAGCCGGCCCGTCAACCGCCGGTGCAGCGACCGCTGCGGCTGTCACTGGAGCCCCGACGCCACCACCTCCGCCTCCTGCGCCAGTCGTTGGCCCATCGCGCCCAGCGTCGTCAGGTCGACGCGCACCTGGGCCAGCAAGGAACGGCTCGTCTCCAGCTCACCTTCCGCCAGCGCCAGCCGGGCGAGCGCGAGGTGTCCCTCGGCGCGGCTGTAGGGCGTGACGGTCGCGCGGTCGAGCCGCGACAACGACAGCGTCAGCTGCTGCTTCGCTTCGGCGACCCGGCCCCTCCGCTCGGCACACAGCCCGAGCCCCAGCAGAAAGTCGGCCGTCTCGGCGTTTCCCGGTCCGCGCGCTCGCTCCATCGTCTCGAGGCCGCGTCGAAAGGCCGCGTCCGCGCCGTCGACGTCTCCTTCGGCGAACGCCAGCTTGGCCACAAGGCCCTCTGCGTAGGCGGCCATGGAGTGACCGGGCCCCAGCGCCGCCGCCGCCCTCCGTCCCCGCTCTAGGTACGGCTTCGCGCGCGCCACCTCTCCGCGCCGCAGCTCGAACTCGGCGAGGTTCAGCAACGGCGCTGCCACCAACCCACTGTCCGGACCAACGGCAGTCGTGATGGCCAGCGCCCGCTCGTACAGCCCGCGCGCCTCATCCGGGCTGCGCATCGACACGCACAGGGCGAGGTTGTTCAGCGGGCCGGCCAGGCGCACGTGCGACGGCCCCGCCACCGCCTCGAGCCGGGCGAGGCCGTCGCGAAACACCGCCTCCGCGTCGGGGCATCGACCGAGCCGCTGGAGTGCCGCGCCTTCACCGAACGCCGCCGTCAACTCCAGGCCCGTCAGGCCGGCCTCCCGGGCGAGGGTGCGGGCCTTCCCGAAGGCGCTGACGGCTTCGTCGAACTCGGAGAGCGAGCGGCTCACCAACCCCTTCGCCTCGAACACCGTGGCGGACAGCGGCGGCGCGCGCCCCAGCCGCTCATCCAGGGCCTGCGCCAACGACAACCACGTGCGCATCTCGTCGGTGTGCGACCGTTTGGCCTCGATGCGCGTCGCCAGCACCGTTGCGTGCAGCGCGGTGACGTCGGCGCCCGACGCCAGCGCGACCCGCGCCGTCTCGCGCGCCAGCCCAGAGGCCTCGTCGAGCTTGCCCGACTCGAAGCGCACCTTCCCCGCCTGCAACGCTGCCGACGCGAGCAGCGGTGGGAAGGCCAGCTGACGCGCCTCCTCGAGCGCCGTCGCCGCGGCGGAATCAGCCTGGTCGAGACGGCCGAGGTCGGCCAGCGCCGCGCTCTCGGCGAGCCGCGCGCGCACCTGCTCCGCGGTCGCGCGTTGCGAGGCGTCACCCGGCTGCTCCAACACCTGTCGCCCACTCGCACACTGCGAGACGTCGGGCAGGTTGCCGATGGCGCGCGCCGCGTTCTCGACGACCTTCGCGTCGGGCGTGCGAAAGGCCTCGAGCAGCACCGACAGCTGCCGTGAAGAGGCGTCGAGACAGGTGCGTCGCTCGAGGTCGGCCGACGAGCGCGCGCCCACCAGCGGCTCCCCAAGACAGGCCTGACCCGTCGCGCGCCCGAAGGACTGCGTCCACGCCCTGAGCGCTGCCGTCGCCCGCGTCGCCGTGTCCTTCGCGAAGGGCACCCTCGTCGTCTCGAACGCAGCGCTGAGCGCCATCGCGTCGCCGTCGCGGAAGGTGCCCACCGCCTCCGCCGCTTCCCCCCGACAGCGGGCGACTCTCGTTCCACCGGCGCCGAGCCCCGCGACGACGAGCGCCGCAGCGCCCAGGAGCCAGCGCGGCGGCCGCTTCACCCGGGGCTCGACCGGCTCCAGCGCGCGCAGCAGCTCGTCCATCGAGGGGAACCTCGCCTTCGCGTCCGTCGAGAGGCCCCGCTCGAGCGCCGCCGTCACCGCAGCGGGCACCACGTTCGCGGGCGCGGGCCGGCGCTTTCCCTCGACCACCGCCGTTCGCAACGCCTCGAGGTCCTGGCCTGCGAAGGGCAGCTCACCGAAGAGCAGCTCCCAGGCCGTGATGCAGAAGGCGAACTGGTCGCTCGCGGCGTCGGCGCGCTCTCCGCGAAACTGCTCCGCAGACATGTACCGCGGCGTGCCCACCAGCGCGCCCCGCTGCGTCAGCGCCTTGCCGAGGTCGATGGGTGGCGCGGTGACGGGCGCGGCGGCCAACGACCCGGAGTCCACGGCGCCACGCGCCACCGACGCCGCCGGCCGGGCGAGCCCGAAGTCGACGACCCGCGTGCGCCCGTCGAGGCCCACCATCACGTTGGCCGGCTTGAAGTCACGGTGCGCGATGCCGGCGGCGTGGGCGGCGGCCAGGCCCCTGCCAGCCGAGCGCAGCACCGTCAGCTTCTCGTCGAGCGAGTGGGTGGCCCGGCTGAAGTCGTCGAGCGTCTCGCCGGCGACGTACTCCATCGCGAGGAACACCTGCCCTTCGACCTCGCCCGCGTCGAACACCTGCACGACGCACGGGTGCGAGAGCTTCGCCAGCGCCCGGGCTTCACGCAGCAGCCGCTCCGTGGCGTCGGTGCCGTGCGCCCGCAGCGCGTCCTGCCGCACCAGCTTCAGCGCGACGCGGCGGTCGAGCTGCGGGTCCCACGCGGCGTAGACGGCGCCCATCGCTCCACTGCCGAGCAGCTCGAGCACGACGTAGCGCGCGACCTGCCGGCCCCGTGAGAAGGTGCCCACGGGAGGTGTCGGCTTCGGAGCGCTCCCCGGCGCGGTGTCGTCCATCCCGGAGTCCACCCGTTTCGGTATAGCGCGCTTCGATTTCCGCGTACGTCGTGCGAGCCGGAGGAGGTCGACCCGGCCACCGCGCGCCGCCCGACCGTCAACCCCCGTGGCTGAGCGTTCGCACGAGCCACTTCGCGGTCGGCCCGTCGAGACCGAACGAACGGCAGGCCGCCTCTGCGCGCGCCGGGGGCCCGAGCTCCGCGAGGACGGTTTCGAGCACGTCGATGCGCACCGCGACCGGCCCGACGCGCTCGTAGCCCCAGGCTTCCGGAGCGCGTCCCCGCAGGGTGTCGTGTCGCACGAGCGCCGCGCGGGGCACGTCGGGTGGGCGGAGCTGCTCCTCGAACAAAGCCGTCACCATCACGCGCCGCTCGAACGCGGCGGCCGTCGTCGCCTGCTCCACGAGGAGAAACCGCGCGCCCTGCCGCACCCCCACCTCGTCGAGCCGCCGATGCGAGTCGGCGTCGAGCAGCCCCACCTGCTCACGCAGCGCCGCGTCCCACCGTACGAGGCCCAGCCCGCGCGCGAACCGCCACGCCATCGCGCGGAGCGGCGGCGGCCGGACGTCCGAGGTGAGCGCCTGCAGCGGGAAGCCTCCCATCGCCTGCGCCACCACGTCGCGCGCACACGCGGCGAGCCGGCGCTCGACCTGCGCGCGTTGACCGCCATTCCACCCGTCGGCGCCGAGCAGCGCCACGCCCGGCGTGAGGAGGTCGCTCCCCCGCACGAGCCGGCCCACCGCGTCGCCCTCGAACGAGATGAGGCCGAACGCGTCCACCGTCAGCGCTTCGCCCCGGGCGTCGACGAGGCGCTGCACGAAGTCATCCTCTGCCTCGCCCCGGTCCACCAGCCGCGCGAGCTGGGAGAAGGGGCCGCTCCCCACCGAGACCGGCGCGCGGACCCGCCGACGCCTCGCCGTCACCGCAGACTTCTGCACGAAGCGCTCGACGAGGCGTTGGTGCAACGCGTCTCCGAGCGCGTCTTCGATGGCGCGCGTGCGCTCCTGCCAGGCCGTCGCGTCCGTCAACCAGCCCGACTGGTGCGACACGTAGGTCCACGTACGAATCGACTCGAGCCGCGCCGTCAACGTGTGGAGGTCGCCCTTCACGTCGTCGAGCGGCTCCACCTGGCGGCGCAGCCAGTCCTCTCGCAGGCGCCCCTCACCGCGGGCGAGCTGCAGGAAGAGCTCCTTCACCAGGCGTGGGTGTTCGCCCAGGAGGCCCTTGCGGAAGTCGGGAATACGGCACACTTCCCAGAGGCGTTCGACGCCGTCCCGGTCGCCCGTGAGCGCCAGCACCTCGGCGTCCGTCGACAGCGCCTTGAGGGCGTCGAAGTCGTCGGCGCGCTCCACGCGGGTGAAGCCGTCGTGCGGCGGGCCGACCGACAACGAATCGAGGAGCGCGCGAGGGCTGCCGAAGTCCAACGCGCTGCTGCGCCAGACGAGCCGCTGCACCTGGGGAAAGCGGTGGGCCTCGATGGCCGCGATGGTCCTGGGCGACAGCTCCGGCGTGTTGGTGAGGGTGCCGAACTCGCCATCGCGCACGTGCCGTCCCGCGCGCCCGGCGATTTGCCCGAGCTCGTCGACGGTGAGCTCCCGCTGCTCGAAGCCGTCGAACTTCGAGAGGGACGCGAAGGCCACCCGCTCGAGGTCGAGGTTGAGCCCCAGCCCGATGGCGTCGGTGGCGACGAGGTATTCGACTTCGCCCGACTGGTAGAGGGCCACCTGCGCGTTGCGGGTGCGGGGCGAGAGCGCGCCCAGGACGACGGCCACCCCGCCCCGCAGCTGCCGCAGCGACTGCGCGAGCTCGTAGACGCGCTCCGTCGAGAAGGTGACGACGGCCGAGCGCGGGGGCAGGCTCTTGAGCGACCGGGTGCCGAAGCTGCGCAGCTGTGAGAGGCGCTCGCTGCGCCGAAACGTCACCTCGGGCAAGAGGGCCCGCAGGACCGGCGCCATCGTCTCGGCGCCCAGGAACCACGTCTCGCGACGGCCCCGGGCGCGGAGCAGCCGGTCGGTGAAGACGTGCCCGCGCTCGCGGTGCGCGCAGAGCTGAATCTCATCGACGGCGAGGAAGTCGACGGGCGCGCCTACCGGCATCGCTTCGACGGTGCAGACCCAGTACGCGGGGTGGCGTGGAATGCGCTTCTCTTCACCCGTCACCAGCGCGACGCGCCCCTCGCCCACCCGCGCGCTGACGGTGTCGTAGACCTCCCGGGCGAGCAGCCGCAGCGGCAGGCCCATCATGCCGGTGTCGTGCTCGAGCATTCGCTCGATGGCGCGAAAGGTCTTGCCCGTGTTGGTGGGGCCGAGCTCCGCGACCAGAAGGGACGACGGCTCCATGACTGGTGGGCGGGGAATAACACCCACGCTGCGTGGGCGCTGCACGCCGTCGCGCGTCCGAGGGCGGCTGGCACCACGTCGCGGTCACCCGGCGCGCGAGCGACGGGCGGCAACAGCTCTGGGTCGACGGGCGGCTCGACGGCACGGTGCTGGGCGCGGGCAAAGACGGGTCGTACGGGGCCGGCCGCGCCACCACGTACCCGCAGTCCGACCCGTTCCTCGTCTTTGGCGCCGAGAAGCACGACGCGGCGCCGCGGGATGTGGGTCGGTACTCGGGGCTCCTCGACGAGGTGCGCCTCTCGCGCGTCGTCCGCGACGACGGGGGCTTCGCGCGGGCCAGCGCGCCCTTCACCACCGACCCCGACACCGTCCTCCTGCTGCACTTCGACGAGGGCCAGGGCGCCACCGCGTTCGACCAGTCAGCGTCGCAGGCCCACGGCGTCTTGCGCGATGGTGGCTCGACCGCAGGGCCCCGGTACACGGGAGATTCACCGGTCTGACTCGGCCCCGCGAGGGAGGCCTCCTCCGTTCCGGGGAGTTGGCGTCGCAGGCATGCGGTCGCGCGCGGCGGCCTTGCTCGGGTCGGGGTTCATCACACGCGCTCGCGGAGCCGAGCGCGACCACCGCCCATTGCGGCCTCCACTGGCATGGCTGGTGACGCACCACTGAACGGGTGTTTCACGTGAAACACCGGCGGTGAGGGCTATCGACCCGAGCGGGAGACGAGCCCGCGACGGAGCAGCCGGGTCGCCAGGTCGCCTGGCACGTCGACCGAAGCGCCGGTCTCGAGCTGGCGCAGCACGGCGAGCTCCTCGCTGGAAAGCGCATGCACCTCGAGGCGGGGCCCGACGCGTCGGAGCGCCACCGTCCACGGCCCCGCTGGTGCCCGCGCCGCGGCCTGAAGGACGCCCTCGAGCCCCGAGCCCTCGACGCCGTCCGTCGACCAGGCCGCGCGGTCGCGCAGGTGTCGGCGAAGGGCCTGCTCCGCGAACACCACCTCGGCGAAGTCGACGTCGAAGGTGGCCACCGTCACGCCAGGACCCAGCCCCGTCGGCCCACGCACCGGCCCGACTCGATGACGGCGGAGCGCGCGCTCGAAGTCGAGCAGGCGCCTCGCCCCCTCCCCGGCCGCCTCGGCGCTCGTCTGTGCCCAGGACAGAAAGGCGTCCTGGAGCCCGACGCCGTGCGCGACGGCGCCCCGGAAGGCCGTGCTCTGCTGGAAGGTGGCCAACGCCTCGCGCGTGCGGGCAGCGGCGAGGCGAGCCCACGGCACCTCGGCATCGAGCTGCTGGGCCAGCACGGCCAGTCGGAAGTCGAGCTCCGCGCGCGCTCCCTCCACGTCCGCGCCCCGGCCCGCGTGCACGTCGTCGAAGAGCTGCCAGCAGGCGTCGACTTCGGCCTGGGTGAGCGTGGACGGCCCAGACGCGACCTGAGGGGCGGTGGCGTGCGCTGGCTCCGCGTGTGGATGAGGCGCGAAGGGACGGAGCCGCGAAAGCCCCCGCAGGGCCTGGGCGTCGGGGTGGCCATCGGCCTCGAAGGTGAGCGCGCGCAGGGCGTGGCACCGCGGGGCGATGAACGACAGGAGCGCCCACACTTCGTCCCGCACCGGCTGCGGGTGGTCATCCACGTAGTGCTGGCGGGCCCCCCGCGTGGTGATGACGCCGCCCGCCACATGGAGCTGCGCGACCCGGCCGAAGTCGAAGCCCTCGAGGCCGTCCAGCAGCCCGTTGCCGCACGTGAGCTGGTGCGAGACGAGGTGGCCCACGTCCAGGAGCAGCCAGCAGTCCGTCTCCCGCGACAGGCGCTCCATGAAGTCCAGCACGTGGAGCGGTCCGCGCGCGCACGGCACCGTGGGGTTCTCGAGCAGCAGCGGCACGCCCACCGCCTCGCGCACCGCGCGGGCGTGGCGCACGCAGACGCTCAACGCCTCCAACGTCAGCGGGGGCGAGAGGTACAGAGCGCCCGGGAACGTCCCCTCGCCGTGGTGCCACCAGGCCACGTCGTTCGACACCCAGGGACTCTGGACGAGCTCACAGTGCCTGCGGATGGCGGCGAGCCGGTGCGGCGCCTCGAGCTGGGGCCCGTAGAGGTTGAGGTGTACGGGGTGGAAGACGAGCGGCACCTCGGCGCGGCGCTGCAGCATCTCGGGGAACAACGTGGCCTCTCGTGCGGCCGCGTCGACCTCGAGCGGTGCGCTGTACTCGAGGTAGTCGAAGGCGCCGGGGTTCCGACGCAGCAGCTCATACGGCCGCGGCACGTCGACGACCTGCGCATTGGACGAGAGCCCGAGGCCGAGCGAGGGGAGCGCCTGCACCCGCGGGCCCATACACCAGCGCGCCTTTGTTCCACGTGAAACACCTGTTCAGTGGAGATGGCTCTCGATGCTCGAACCCCTGACACGCACCCTCAGGCACTGGCGAGCCCAGCGGCTCGTTGGGCGTCGCGATGGTCCTTCTTCAGGCCCTCGTCGCCGTCGCGTCGGTGCTGGGCATCGTTGGGACGCGCGGTCGCGGCCACGCGTCGAGGCCTGGGCTGTCTGATCGCGTCTGGGGTCGTCATGGCTGCGGCGCTGGCGCTCCACGAAGCCGCCTGGAGCTGGTGACCTCAACGCCTGGGCGCCTTCTCGTTCAAGGCACCGCGGAGTCTGGGGTGGAGACCCATGCTGTGGCTTGACTCCATGCCAGCTGATGGCCGAGCGCCGGTTCCGCGGAACGCCTCCACTTTCGGCTCCACACCCTCAGCCGAGCTCTTTGCGGGCGCTCTCGGCGACGGCCACCACCGCCGGGTGCCGCAGCCGCCGCTCCACCGAGATGGCGTAGTACGCCTGCGTAATCTCCTCGGTGCGGCCGATGGGCTGCACTTCGAACTGACGCACGACCTCGGCTTCGATGGTCGTCGGCGAGGCGAACACGCCCCGGCCCGAGGCGCCGAACACCTTCATCAACGCCGAGTCGTCGAACTCTCCGACGATGCGCGGGCGCACGCCCTTCTTCTCGAACCACTGGTCGAGCGCCAAGCGCGACGAGCTCCCCGGCTGCGGCAACAGGGTGGGGGCCTGGTCGAGCGTCTGGGGGAAGTTCTTCTTCAGCGCCGTCGCCATCGCGCCCTTGGCGAAGAACGACAGCCCGCTCTCGCCGAGCTTGTGGCTGAAGGCGCGCACCTTCACGTCGTTGGGCGCCGGCTGGTCGCTGAGCACCACGTCGAGCTCATGCAGCGCCAGGCGCGCCAGCAGCTGGTTGAGCCCGCCCTCGTGCACCTCGAGCTGCAGGTCGGGAACGACCGTGTACGCCGGCTGGAGCAACCGCTCGGCCACCAGCTTGGGCACCACGTCGGCCACGCCCACCGAGAAGCGCACCTGGCGGCTCATCGGGCCGCGCGTGATGGACTCCTGCAGCTCGCGGCCGAGGCGGAAGATTTCGTCGGCGTAGCGGTACGTCGTGCGGCCCACGTCCGTCAGCACCAGCCGCCGGCCCGCGCGTTGGAAGAGTTTCTGCCCCAGCGCGTCCTCGAGCGTCTTGAGCTGCGTCGAGATGGTGGGCTGCGAGAGGTGCAGCTCGCGGCTCGCGTTGGCGATGGTGCCGGTGCGGGCGACCGTCCAGAAGTACAGCAGGTGGTGGTAGTTCAGCCACGCCATCGGTCAGGCCCCCCAGACTCGTCGGAAGAATGAACGTGCTGCCGCTGTCTCGCGACGAGACCAAAGGAACGCAACCAAATCGACGAGGGTTAGCGGGGCGCCTCATCGACCTTGAAGCGGCCCGTGACGACGGTCAGCGCGTCGACCGACTTCTGCAGGTCCTGGGCGATGCGGGTGGTGCGGCCGGTGGCGTCGACGCCCTGCTTGACGAGGTCGGCCACGTTGCGGGCGCCGGCCACGGCCTGTTCGCTCGATTGGCGCTGCTGGCGGGTGGCGACGGCGATCTGCTGCGCGGCCTCCTTGGTTCCCCTGGAGAGCTCGACGATTTGCTGGAACGAGGTAGAGGCCTGCTGGGCGATGTGGGTGCCGCGCTCCGAGGCCTCGACGCCCTTCTTCGAGCGGGTGACGGCGGTGTCGCCAGACTGCTGCACGCTCTCGACGATGCGGCCGATGTCGCGCGCCGACTGGGCGACGCTCTCGGCGAGCTTGCGCATCTCGGCCGCCACCACCGAGAAGCCACGCCCCACCTCTCCGGCCTTGGTGCCCTCGAGCGCGGCGTTGAGCGCGAGCAGGTCGGAGCGGTCGGCCACCTGCTTGATGACGGCGGCGATACGCGAGACCTGCTGCAAGTCGCCGTTGAGGCGCGAGATGGCCTCGGCGACCTCCTTGGACTCGCGGCGAATGTCGGTCATCGAGGCGACCATCTGCGAGAAGGTGCTGCGGGCATCGTCGACGGCCTGGTTGGTGCGGCCCGCGGCCTGCTCGACCGTCTCGGTGGAGCGCGTAATCATCTCGGCGGTGCGGGAGAGCTCCTCGAAGGTGGCGGCGATTTGCTGGGCGTAGGCGGATTGCTGGCTGGTGACGTGCTCCTGGTCGCTCGAGGCGGCGATGAGGCCCTTCGCGGCGTTCGACAAGCGGCCCGAGAGCGACACCATCTCACCCACCAGGCCCTTGAGGCTGCCGACCATCTCGTTGACCGACGAGGCCATCGACTGCACCTCCTGCGCGCCGCCCACCTCGACCGTCTTCACCGTGACGTCGCCCGAGGCGAGCTCCCGGGCCAGGCGGGTGACGACGCCGAGGGGGCCGGCGATGGCGTTCGACACGAGGAGGGCCAGCAGCAGGCCGAGCGCGAGCGCCGCGAACAACACCCAGACGCCGACGACCTGGTTGTCGCGCTGCTGCTCGGCGAACCGGGCGAGGGAGAAACGCAGCACCACCATCACCTCGGTGTCCTTGTCCTTCGCGGTGCAGCGCACATCGAGCGTCTCGCTGCGGCTGGCCAGGCACTCGCCTTCGGGGGCGAGTGGGTACCGGCCCGAAGGGAGGTCGCCGTAGACGAGGGCCTTGTCGGTGCGCGCGAGGTCGAGCGCGCGACCGGACGCGTCGGACTTCACCCGGGCGGGGTCGAGGAGGAGGACACCGGAGCTGGTGAGGTCTTTGTTCGCGCGCAGCCCGCGGAAGAGGCTTTCGAGCTCGTCGGGCTGGGCCAGGCCATCGACGACGAGGCGAACGGTGGGCGCGGCGTTGGTGGCGGCGAGCTGGGCGAGGGCCGTGGCCTGGCTCTGCAGGGCGTCACCGGCCTGCTGGTTGAGCCGGGCGGGGAAGTAGATGGCGGCGAAGAGGGCGATGACGACGCACGGAACGGCGACCGCGATGCCCGCCTGCACACGAAGCGACAGTCTGGCCCAGAGAGCACCCATGGCCGGAGCGTCCCACCTTCTCGCGCACGAGCAAGCACGGCGTCGCACCGGACGGGGTGTGGATCACTCCGTCCATGTGCTGAACCTGGCGCGCTGGTGCCTATCGGCTTCCCGGCGACCGGCGAGGCGGTGGCACGGCGACCTTCTCAGGCGACGCCATGGGCTCGAGCCGCTGCATGACGGCCTTGATGTTCGCCTGGGCCAACGCCAGGGACAGGCGGGTGAAGTCGATGGGCTTGGTGGCGAAGTGCGACGCGCCGAAGGCCTTCGTTTCGGCCTCGGTGTACCGCGTGGTGTACGCCGTCAGCAGGATGATGGGCAGGTTCGGCAGCACCGGGAGCTTCTGCGCGAAGTCAGGCAGCGCTTTGCCGATGGCGCGCCCGCGGAGCAACTGCGTGAGCGCCAGCCCGTCGAGCACCGAGCCAGCCAGCTCGATGTCCATCAGCACGGCGAAGAGCTCTCGCCGGTGATGGGTGAGGAGGTCGGCCGCCTCGCGGTCATTCTTCGCCCACAGCAGGCGATACCGGGTCTTCAGGCGCAGACACGCCAACTTGAACGTGTCGGCGTCGTCCTCGACGTACACGACGACCGGCCTCGTGTCTGGTTCCGCCCCCATGACGTCTGCCATAGCAACCCTCAGTGGCGCGCGGGCGCTGATTCGTTTCACCTGGAAGATTGCAGCCGCTTCACACGCTACACTTCCCGGCGATGAGCGCCGTTCCGCCGCCGGGCCTGACGTTGCCAGATGCCTGGTTCGTCGCGTGTCGTTCCAACCGCCTGACGCGCAGCCCGGTGGCGCTCACCCTTCAAGGGCGGCCGCTCGTGGTGTTTCGCGGTGAGGGCGGCGTGCCGTCGGCCTTCACCGACCGCTGCCCGCATCGGAACGTGCCGCTGTCGATGGGCGAAGTGGTGAACGGGACGCTCCAGTGCCGGTACCACGGCTGGCGCTTCTCGGGCGACGGCCAGTGCGTGGCGGTGCCGGGGTTGGTGGACGCAGAGGTGTCGCTGCGCTCGCGGTGCGCCGAGACGTGGGCGTGCGTCGAGCAGCAGGGCTTCGTGTGGGTGTACTCGACGCCCAACGTCGTCCCCACCACCGCGCCGTTCACCTTTCCGCACGTGGGCGAACGGGCCTGGGCCACGGTGGTGCGCGAGTTCGAGGTCGAGGCCTCGGTGCACGCCGTGGTGGAGAACACGCTCGACGTCCCACACACGGCCTTCTTGCACGGCGGGCTGTTCCGCACGGCGCAGAAGTCGAACGTCATCGAGGTGGTGGTGCGGCGCCACGGGACGTACGCCGAGGCCGAGTTCATCGGGGAGCCGGCGCCGAAGGGCCTCATTGGACGGCTGCTGGCGCCGCGCGGTGGCGTCACCGTGCACTTCGACCGCTTCCTCCTGCCGTCCATCGCACAGGTGGAGTACCGGCTGGGGGACCGCAGCCAGCTGCTCGCGACCAGCGCGTTGACACCGGTGACGGACACACAGACGCGGGTGTTCGCGGTGGTGACGTTCACGCTGCCGCTCCCAGGATGGCTGGTGAAGCCCTTCGTCGCGCCGGTGGCGTCGGCCATCTTCGCGCAGGACGCGGTGATGCTGCGGCGCCAGACGGAGCAGGTGAAGCGCTTCGGCGCAGAGCGCTACACCTCGACCGAGCTCGACGTGCTCGGCCCACAGGTGACGCGGCTGCTCAAGCAGGCGGCCGCGAAGGAGCCTCCACCCGAGGGCGTGCACGAGCATCGGCTGCGGATGAAGACGTAGCCGCAGCACTTCCTTCGGCAGGCCGAAGAGGCCTTCGGAATCCGCATCGGCGCCTGCCGCAGGGCGCTTCGAGCTCGGGGGATGGCCGACGACGCGCCTTCAGCGCCTCGAGTTCAGCGTCGACGTGAGCACACCGCTCGCGCTCACAGCCGCCGAACACTTCGTCGACCATCGCGGTCGGTCCCTCGAGGTCGAGGCGCACCGGAGCGCCACCGTCCTTCATGCCCTTATGTGACCATTGGTCACTTCATCGACACCCATCGGGGAGCGTGGGGTGCACGGCGCCAGGCCTGCCGGCTGTCACGAACGCGTTCACCGAAGCACCCGAGCGGAGCGTCGATTCAGCCGCCGTCCAGGTGTAGGGTGCCGCGCCTCCATGCCCCGCTCCCCCACGAGTCCAGGCCTTGCGGCCTCCCCAGCCGTCGCCGTCATCATGGGCAGCGCGTCGGACTGGGAGACGATGCGCCACGCCGTCGAGACGCTCAATCGCTTCGGTGTGCCAAGTGAGCGGCGGGTGGTGTCGGCGCATCGCACGCCCGAGGTCATGGTGGACTTCGCGCGGGAAGCGCGCGCGCGCGGCGTACGCCTCATCATCGCGGGCGCGGGCGGCGCAGCGCACCTGCCGGGCATGGTGGCGTCGCTGACGTCCCTGCCCGTCCTCGGAGTCCCCGTGCAGTCGAAGATGCTGTCGGGCGTCGACTCGCTGTTGTCCATCGTGCAGATGCCCGCGGGCGTGCCGACCGCCACCTTCGCCATCGGCCCGGCCGGCGCGACGAACGCCGCCCTCTTCGCCGTGCGACTGTTGGCGCTCGAGGACGAGGGGCTCCACCAGAGGCTCGAGGCCTACCGCGTCGAGAACGCAGAGAAGGCGAAGGCTTCGACCGCCGAGCTCGTCCTGTCGGAGGACAGCGGCCTTTTGGCGAAGAAGAAGGCGAAGCGATGACGGTCGGCATCCTCGGCGGCGGCCAGTTGGGGCTGATGCTGGCCGAGTCGTTGCGCAAGCTCGACACGCCGGTGCGGGTGCTCGAGCCAGACGCCGAGGCGCCCTGCGCGCAGCGCCTCGCCGGGGTGCTGGCGCGACGGCTCGATGACCCCGAGGCGCTCACCGAGTTCTTCCGCGGCGTCGACCGCGCCACCTTCGACTCCGAGAACATTCCCTCGCAGCCCCTGTCGCCGTTCGCGAGCCGGTTGGCGCCGTCGCTCGCGGTGTTGACGACCTCGCAGCACCGCGCGCTCGAGAAGACGTTCCTTTCGCAGCACGGCTTCCGTCCCGTGCACTTCGCCGTGGTGGAGCCCACCGCGTCACTCCACGCGGCCGTCCGCGCGTTCCAGGCGCCGTGCATCGTGAAGTCGTCGCTCGGTGGCTACGACGGCAAGGGCCAACACCGGTTGCGGTCGGTCGAGGACGTGAAGGCGTTGCCCGACGTCGGCCACGCCTGGGTCCTCGAAGAGGTGCTCTCCCTCGAGGCCGAGGTGTCGTGCATCGTCGCGCGCGACGGCCAGGGCTCGGACTTCACCTTCCCCGTCTTCGAGAACGTCCACGTCGACCACATTCTCGACGTCACCGTGCTGCCGGCGCGGGTCGACGAGGCGCTGCAGGAGGAGGCCCGGCGAACGGCGCTGGCCATCTCGCGCGCGCTCGACGTGGTGGGGCTGCTCACCGTGGAGTTCTTCATCGGCACCGGGCGCGACGGCGCGCGACGGCTCTTCGTCAACGAGCTGGCGCCGAGGGTGCACAACTCCGGGCACGTGACGCGTCAGGCGTGCACGGTGAGCCAGTTCGACGCGCTGGCGCGCATCCTCTCCGACGTGCCGCTCACCACGCCACAGCTGCATCCCGGCGGGTGGTGCATGGGGAACCTGCTGGGGGACGTGTGGCTCGCGCAGGGACGCTCCGGTGGGCCCCTCGACCTCTCGGCGTGGCGGCGCTTTCCCGAGGTCGTCGACGTCTATCTGTACGGCAAGCGCGAGGCCCGGCCGAAGCGGAAGATGGGCCACTTCGTCGTGCATGCAGCCTCCCCTGCCGAGGCCGCCCGGCTCGCGGGTGAGTTCCGGCGCGCGCTCGTCGGTCGCTAGAGCGCCTCCAGGAAAAACAAGTCTCAGCGCCCGAGTGAAGAAGCCACAGAGGGGATTGCTCCCCCGCCGTGGAAGGGCGGTGCTCTACCGGACTGAGCTACGGCCGCATGAAGCGAGAGCGGCCGGCAGGATTCGAACCTGCGACATCCGAATGCGTGTGGGGCCTCATCGGCCGGGCGCTGAGGACCTGATGGACGGGGTCTCGTTTTTTCCCTGACGGCGCGGCGCAACCCGCGTCTATGCGCTCCCTCGTGCAGTCGTCTCGCGGCACCTGGCTCATCATCGTCTCCTCCGTCTTCTTCTCGTTGATGGCGGTGCTGGCGCGTCACCTCTCGGCCACCGTGCCGGCCCCCCAGCTCTCCTTCGTGCGCTTCACCGTGGGGGCGACCCTCATGGCGGGCTACTTCGTGGTGCGACGGAGGCTTCCCGACGTTCGCCGCGCCGGCCTGCTGCTGCTGCGTGGCCTCTTCGGCACCGGCGCCGTCCTCACCTACTTCG
Source organism: Myxococcaceae bacterium (assembly GCA_044352295.1). Classification (GTDB taxonomy): domain Bacteria; phylum Myxococcota; class Myxococcia; order Myxococcales; family Myxococcaceae; genus Xiheimicrobium. Next base: position 17,796 of record JBILEB010000063.1, on the reverse strand, counting down.
TCGCCATCGAGCGCCTCGGCAGTGGCCCGGCCACGGTGCTCAACTACTGCTCGCCCATCTGGGCGGCCGTCTTCGCGGGCGTGCTGCTCCACGAGCGCCCTTCGGGCCTCGCGAGAATCGGGCTGGGTCTCGCCACCATCGGCGCCGTCCTCGTCTCGGTCGCGACGGGTGAGTTCAAGGAGCCCCTGTCGCCCGGCCTCGGTGGCCTCGCCGGCCTGGCCTCGGGTCTCTTCGGCGGTGCCGCCATCACCGTCATCCGCTCGCTCCGCCAGGACACCAACGCCCCCACTGTCTTCTTTGCCTTCTCCGTCGTCGGTGGGTTGATCAGCGGGCCCCTTGCCGCGCCCGGGTGGGTTCCGCTCGAGGGCACGCTCCTCGTCCTCTGCCTCGTCATGGGCCTGCTGTCGGTCGGCGGGCAGCTGCTCTTCACCTTCGGCATGGGCTTCACCAGCGCCTCGGCGGGCAGCGCCATCACCCAGCTGGTGCCGGTGCTCGCCTGGGTGCTTGGCGTGACGTTCCTCACCGAGGCGGTGGTGCCGCTCTCGGCTGCGGGCGCCTCACTGTGTGTCACGGGGGTGTTGATCGGCGCCCTCCGGCAACATTCCCGCGTCCCCGGCGACAATCCCCACGTCCGCTCGCAGTGAAACCGTTTCGTCGCCGTCCCGGGTAGGTGCCGGTACGACCTCGTGTGCTGGAAACACGACGGCTGCATCGGGGCGTGTAGACTCGTCCCCACTTCGTGGCGGGTCAGCCTTTCATCGCCCCCTCGACGGCGCTCGACCGCCGGCGGCTGGGGAAGTTCGAGGTCTTGTGTCGCCTTTCCGCTGGCGGCATGAGTCAGATCTACCTCGCGACCCAATCGGGCATCGGGGGCTTCAAGAAGCTGGTCGTCCTCAAGACGATTCTTCCGGACATCGGCGGCGAAGAAGACTTCGTGCGCATGTTCCTGGAAGAGGCGCGCACCACCGCCGCCTTCAACCACCCCAACATCGCGCAGGTCTTCGAGCTCGACGTCGACGCCGGTGAGCTCTTCATGGCGATGGAGTTCGTCCAGGGGTGCACGCTGGTCGAGATGGCCAAGGCCTGCCGCGCGGCGAAGGAGCCCATTCCCATCGGCTTCACGCTCCAGAGCGTGCGGGACACGGCGCTGGCGCTCCACTACGCGCACAACTTCACCGACGCGCGCGGCCGGAAACAAACCGTCATTCACCGCGACGTCGCCGAGAAGAACATCATGGTGACGTACGAGGGTGTCACCAAGCTGCTCGACTTCGGCATTGCCAAGGCGCTCGGGCGGTCGAGCCGAACCAACATCGGTATGGTGAAGGGCACCTCGGGCTACATGTCGCCGGAGCAGATTCGCGGAGAGCCTCTCGACCCGCGCAGCGACATCTTCTCGCTCGGCGTGGTGCTGCACGAGTGCCTCACGGGCTTGCGCCTCTTCCACGGGAAGAACGCCGAAGAGGGCATGATGGCGGCGCTCAACTCGGCCGTCGCGCCGCCCTCGCGCAGCAACCCCGACGTCACGCCGGAGGTCGACGCGGTGGTGATGAAGTCGCTGCAGCGCAAGCGGGACGACCGCTTCACCACCGCGCTCGAGTTCGCCCGCGCCATCGAGAAGGCCGCGCCCGGCCGCATCTGGCACCCCGAGCAGTCCGCCGAGCTCGTCTCGAGGCACTTCGCCGACCGCCGCCAGGAGACCCGCCGCATCCTCGAGGCGACGAACTACGGCTCGGAGACGACGGGCGAAATCCGCATCGACTCCCTCATCGCGCAGGTGAAGGTGACGGGCGCCGAGGCCCGGGCGAGCGCGCCCACCGCGCCGCCCTCGTCGCAGACGCCCAGCCCGCTCTCCGCACCGACGGCCACCCCGCCGACGGGCGTGCCCAACAGCCTCAAGAAGCCAGGGCCTCCGGTGCCCGCGCCGACCCCGCCCACGGCCGCGCCGAACGCCGCGCGACGGCCCCCTCCACCGGCGACCCCGATGGAGCCCTTTCCCGAGCCGAGCACCAACCCCGCCCTGCCTCGCGTGTTGCGAGGGGGCAGCACCGCGGTGACGTCTGAAGCCCCAGCCGCCCCAACGCCCTTCAATCCCCTCGTGGTGCGCCTGGACCCGCCGTCGAACTACGACGCCGACGACAGCGAGGCGAAGACGATTCCGGCCGCGGCGCTCCCCGATGAAATCAAGGCCCTGCGAGGGAAGCTTCTGGCGCAGCAGAAACCGCAGCGCTCGACCGAACCTGGAGGGGTTCCCGCGCACAGCCCGCAGTCGGTGGTGGTGGCCCCGGAGCCCCCGCGGGTCCCGCAGCCGCCGAACCTGGTGAAGACGATTCCAGCGGGCGCCATGGTGCCTCCCGTCTCGATTCCGAACATGCCGGTCCCAGGTCCAGCACGGACGACGACGGGCGACACGCTGAGCATCACCAGCCGCGCCGACCCCTCCCAGTGGGCCGACGACGAGCCCGACGCGAAGACGGCCATCGGGCTCCCGTTCGAGACGGGCGCCAAGCGACCCACCCCGCTTCGCAGGGGCCCGCCGACCGCCGTCGTCACCGAGCCCTCGCTCCCCGAGGCCGAGGTCACCAACGAGGAAGATGACGACTTCCGCGAGACGGTCGCGAGCGTGCGGAGCAACCGCTCCACCGTCATGGTGCTGCTCATCCTCGTGCCGCTCTTCATCGCCGCGGTGCTCTCGATTCTCTACGCGCTCGGCCTGGGCCCCTTCGGGCACGAGCGCGAGTCGTTCGTCGAACCGGTGCGCGAGCAGGTCAACGGAACGTCGGTCAAGTAGCTCGGAACCACCCGCTCAGTTCGGCCCGATGGGCCCGCTGACCGCCTCTTCCCGGTGGTCGTGCGACGGCCCGCCGAACGTCCCAATCCACGGCTCGAGCGGCACGTCGAGCCCCGGGACGTGGAAGTGCCGGAAGGCCGCGGAGCTTCCGGCGAATGGTGGGTCACACTTGCTGCAGGCCGGCCCTCCGCTCGGGTCGAGCGCGCCCTCCATCACCCCCAGCGTTTCGTGACCCAGCTCGACGAGCTGCGCCGGTGTTCTCGGCAGCATCAACATCGGGCAGGTGAAGGCTTCGCTCCCATCGTTGACGTGAATGGCGCGCAGGGCGATGGGCGTCAGGGGGTTCGCCCGGTCCTGGATGAAGGTGAGCGCGACGGTGCGGTGCCCCTGGGGCACGGTCCACTTTCCGAGCCGAATCTGATCCGACCAGAACGACACCCCCACCGGGAGCTGGTGGGTCCACCGCAAGGTGTTGAGGCCGGCTTCATAACCATTGAGCCGGTTGCTCCCTTCGACGGGCGCGGGAATGAAGCGCGCGTCGGACACCACGATGCGGCCCAGCGCATCAGGGAGGGAGAACGCCGGCTGTCCCGTCGCGGCGAGCAACGCCACCGTGCCGTTCTCCGGGTAGAGCAGCCCGCGCGCGACGGCGAGCTCGCCGCCAGGCATGGACGGGTCCGTCACCTTCCAGCGGAACACCCCATCGCGGGTGAAGCTGGTCAACAGCGTCGGCTTGTCGGGCTTGAGTGGCGCCTGCTGGCTCGCGGTCGGTGAGAACGCGATGAAGATGTTGCCGACGCTGTCTGCCGCGACGCCGTACGGGTGCGGGTGGTTGCACGCGTCGAGGAGCGGATCCGTGATGCGCTGCCCGTTGATGGGCTGGCCGTTCGCGTCGAGCGTCACCATGAAATACCGGCGGCACTGGGTGCTCGAGTTCGACGCGTTCGAGGGGTAGGCCTCGAAGAGCGCGGCGATGCGGTCCGAGGTCTGCACCACCAGCCGCGCGAGGAAGATCTGCGAGACGAGGGGGAGAAAGTCCGGGCGCGCCGTGCGTACGTCGAAGCTCCACTGGGTCGCGCCGGTCGATGGGTCGATGGCAGTCACTCGCCCGTTCGGACTCGCCGGGTAGTCGGCACACACCAGCCGCGGCCCCCAGAAGATGCATCGGCGGGACACACCCAACGGCGTCGGCTTCGCCTGCGCGGTGTTCGCGCGGAGAATGACGGGCGTCTGGAAGAAGCCGCCGAGCGTCATCGCGCCGTTGGGCTCCATGAGGAAGTCGTGGAGCTGCGGCGCCTGGGTCCCGCCATCGAGCCCGAGCGTGTCGAACGTCCACGAGGGGGTGAGCGCGGCGGCCGGAGGACGAAGACAGACGTCGTTCACGCAGACGCCCCGCGGCTGACAGGGAGACGCCTGGGCGCAGACGTAGCCATCGGGCGGGTCGCGCACCACGCACGCACCCTCGAGGCACACTTCGGCCGCATCACAGGACTGGCGGGTTCCGCAGGTCGTCCCGTCGGCCACCGGCTCGAGCCCACACCCGGCGCGCGGGTGACACACGCCCTGCTGGCACTTCCCATCACCCGGGCATGGCGGCGCCGGGAGAAACTCACACCCCAGCGTCGCGTTGCACACGTCGATGGTGCAGGCATTGGCGTCGTCACACACCCTGGGTGCGCCGACGCAGCGCCCGGCCTGGCAGGTGGCGTTCTCGATGCAAGCGGACTGCGGGTCGCAGCCAGTTCCATCGGGCTGCACCGTCTCGACGCACTTCTGCTGCGCGACGTCGAACACCGAGGCGCCGCAGCTCGACGAGGGCGTACAGCTCGGAATGGTACGCACCGTCGCGTCGATGCCCACGCTCACCGGCCGGAGCGCCGCGGCCTTCACCGACAGCGTGCGTGAGAGCCGCCCGGGAACAGAGGCGGTAAACTCGAGCGTGAGCGTCGTCTCTCCAGGCGGCAAGACCTCGGGCGGCGCCATCAGCTCCATCGGCGCATCGGGCACCTGCCACGTCACCTGCAGGCTCGAGCGCCCCTCGTTCACGAGGCCCACCGTTGCCTGTTTGCGCTGGCCATCAGCGAACACCGGCTCGAACCGCACGACGTCGCTGGTGAAGCGCAGCGTGTTGGTCGTGTCTTCCAGTCGCTCGTCGCGGCACCCGGCCAGGTACACCGCCGCCACAGCCAGAAGGAGTCGGCTGGGTCGGCTGGAACCGCCACCACCAAAGCGCGCGAGCACCTGACACGATTCTGTCATTGGCCCAGAAGACTTACGAGCCCCGTGCCAGCGCCCTGCCTGCTTCCACTGTGTGAATGATCTTCAGATCAGCAGTGGAAGCAGTAGGGGCGGGTTTTCCTGTGGAAGAGTTCAAAACCCGAAGAACCTCAAGAGCTTGGAGGAACCGACGGTGTGGAGAATTCAGCCGCCTTTCCACGCTGTCCCACATGCCGCCTCCATCAGCCCCACTTCCCCACATGCTTCCGAACGTCTGACAGGGCTTTCCCCGACGTTCGCACATGGCAGTCCACAGGCAGTGAACGAGGGCTTTGGGGCTACAGTCGCGCAGCGATGGCGATGGCTTCGCGTGGGGACCGCGTTGGTAAGTACGAGATTCTGACGCCGCTCACCACGGGCGGCATGGCGGAGCTCTTCATCGGCTCCACGATGGGCCCTGGCGGCTTCCAGAAGCACGTCGTCATCAAGCGCATCCTGCCCGACGCGTCGCGCGACGAAGGCTTCGTGCGCATGTTCCTCGACGAGGCGCGCATCACCGCAGGCTTCAATCACCCGAACATCGCGCAGGTGTTCGACCTCGGTGAAGACGAGCAGGGGCTGTACGTGGTGATGGAGTTCATCCCCGGGCAGAACCTCAACCAGGTGGTGTCGGCCTGCGCGAAGAAGCAGCAGGTGTTGCCGCTGGGCTTCTCGCTCTCGGTGCTCAACGACTGCGCGCTCGCGTTGCACTCCGCGCACACCTACGTGAAGCCATCGGGCGAGTCGTACCCGGTGGTGCATCGCGACGTCGCGCAGAAGAACATCATGGTGGCCTGGGACGGGCAGACGAAGCTGCTCGACTTCGGCATCGCGAAGGCAGCCAACACGCTCTCGCGCACGAAGGTGGGCACGGTGAAGGGCACGGCCGGCTACATGTCTCCGGAGCAGGTGCTGGGGAAGGCGGTCGATGGACGCTCCGATGTCTTCTCGCTGGGCGTGGTGTCGTGGGAGATGGTGACGGGCCAGCGTCTGTTCTCGGCCGGGACCGAGCTCGCCGAGATGAAGCTCATCCTCGATGGGAAGGTGCAGCGCCCGGACGTCGTCGAGCCCGTGGTGCCCGGCGAGCTCTCCGACATCATCATGCGGGCGCTCGCGCGCGAGCCGGCTGGCCGCTTCACCAGCGCCAGGGAGTTCTCCCGGGAGCTCACCACGCGCTGCAGCGACCTGCTGTTCGACCAGGAGCAACGCAGCGGCTTCATGAAGGAGCTCTTCGCCGACCGCATTCAGGCGACGCAGAAGCTGTTCGACCTCTCGAAGGTGAAGAAGGACGCCACCGTCGACGTCGAGGTGCGCCAGCTCGCGAAGTCGATTCAAGAGAGCGCCATGTCGCAGCCGGTGTTGACGCCGCTTGAAGGCCGGCCCCGGGTGAGCGCAGCGAAGAAGCCCGCGAAGGGCAAGCAACGCTCGGCCGAAGACGAGAAGCTGCTCGAGCTGGCGATTCGGGTCGACCAGGTGGCCAACGGCGCGATGGGGAGCGAGCCTCCACTGCCTCGCACGTGGGGTGGCTTCGTCGTCGCCGGGGTGGTGGTGCTGCTCCTCATCGGGCTGACCAACCGGGTGTTCTTCTCGGACAAGCGGGTGTCGTCGAGCGGCCTTTTGATGTGGGACGGCGAGCCCGAGGAACCGAACGCGAAGTCGAAGGGCCCCACCGGCCCCTCTGGAACGCCAGCCGTGGCCGACCCTTTGGTGATTCCCGGCCTGCAGGAGGGCGAGACGGGGGACGCAGAGAACGCCGGCAGCGAGCCCATCCCGGGGCCCGCGAACGCGCTCGAGCGCGTCGAGGTCAAGCGCCCGAAGCCGACCGGGTCTCCAGGCGCTGCGGCGGCGACCGGAGAGGTGACCCTGGCGCTGTTGCCCGAGGCCACTGTCTTCCGAGGGAAGGACGAGCTCGCGAAGGGCTCCCTCGTCTCGTTCAAGCTGCCCCCGGGTACGCACATGCTGACGATTCTGGGGACCGACGGCGTGAAGCGTCGGCTGTCGTTGAAGGTGGTGACAGGGAAGAACCCCGCGCGCCGGTTCCGCCTCGATGACCTGCCAGCCCAATGATGCGCTGGAGTGTCTTCGCGGTGGTCCTCTCGTCGTGCACGCTGCCGTTCGTGGCGGCGCCAAAAACGCTTCGAACCGTCGAGGCCACCGGCCTGCGGGTGAGCGCGGGCCCACGCCTGTCGGTGAACGGGAACGGGGTGGAGTTCGTTCTCCTGTTCGTCAACGACAGCGGCTCGACGGTGATGGTGGACGTGTCGAAGCTCAGCCTCGAGGGGGGCGGGCTGCCCATCGGTGTCCAGAAGGTCCTCGACCTCGACCTCCTCGACGGACCTTCGACCGTGACGCTGCTGGCGGGCGCGCGGCGTCGGGTGACGTTCCTCGCGCGGCTGCGACAGCCAGACCGGTTCATTCTGGAGTTCAAGGACGCGGTGTCGACGAACGGGGCGCCGCTGCCGCTCGAGCCGCTCGTCATCGTGTCCGAAAAGGAGCCGGTCGAGGCGCCCGTCGCCAGCCCCTTCCAGGCCGGGCTACGGTTCTCTGGCGGCACCAGCGTGGGCCCCTCGCTCGCGACGCCGTTGGCTCCGTCACGCCTCGGCTTCTCGGGGTTCGTGGGGGTCGTCGAGGGCTACGCCGGGTTCTTCTCGCGGTGGTTCGAAGCGAACCTGGTGCTGCGCGGTGGCAACGGCCGACTGGCTGGCCTCGAGGTGGGTGTGCGGCCGGGGCTCGACCGCCTCACGGTGTTCGCGAGCTACGGGGTCGACCTGCTGCAGGTGAACGCGGGCTTCGAGGGCGAGCGGTTTCCGCGCGTGGGACATGGCCCGCGCGTCAGCCTCGAGTGGGCCGTCGACGGGCCGCAGCCGCGGGCTCTGGGTGTGACGCCGCCCCGGCGCTTTGGCGTCTTCCTCTCGGGCGCTGCGAGTCTGCTGCCGGGAAGCCGCTTCGACCGCGTCTGGTTCTTCCTCGCCGAGGCGGGCCTGCGTTGGAGACTGTTGTGAACAGCGTCACCTCCACGTTTCGCAGGACGAGATGGTGGTCGCTTTGTGTGCGGTTGGGTGGTCGCGGCGCGCTCCGCGTGGCGATAAGCATCACGCGCGGGAGCCAGGGGACATGCCGATGACGTCGTCGGGGAACGGTGAGACGTCGAAGCCGGGCTTCGAGGACGCGTTCATCGGCCGCACCGTGGCGGGAAAGTGGCGCATCGAGAAGAAGCTCGGCGCAGGCGGCATGGGCACCGTGTACCTGGCGACGGACCTCTCGGTGGACCGGCCGGTCGCGCTGAAGTTCCTGCTGCCCGCGCTGGCGGCCGAGACGGAATACCGCGCGCGCTTCGAGCAGGAGGCGCGGGTGATGGCGAAGGTCGACCACCCGAACCTGGTGACGCTCTACGGCGTCGAGCGCGACGGCGAGGTGCCCTTCCTGGTGATGAAGTACGTCGCCGGCCGCACGCTGGCGCGGCTCATCAAGGAGCGCGGCTTCCTGCCGCTCCATGAGGCGATGCCGCTCGTCAAGCAGCTCACCGCGGCGCTCACCACGTTGCACAGCCAGGGCTACATCCACCGGGACTTCAAGCCGGGCAACGTCATCGTCTCGGACGACGGGCACGTCACGGTGCTCGACTTTGGCCTCATCCGCTCGCGGGTAGACAGCGGGCTGACGCGGCCGGGCATGGCCATCGGGAGTCCGTTCTACATGTCGCCAGAGCAGGCCATCGGGGAGCCGGTGGACGCGCGCAGCGACCTCTACACCCTGGGCGTGGTGCTGACGGAGCTGTTCTCTGGCAAGCGGCCGTTCAGCGAGAGCGACGCGCACGCGATGTTGTTGGCGCACCTCGAGAAACTGCCGGCGACGGCGACCGAGCTGAACCCCCTCATTCCCAACGCGGTGTCGGTGGTGCTGCTCACTGCGCTGGCGAAGAAGCCCTCGGCCCGGCAGGCCTCGGTCGCAGCGCTCTGGCAACAGTTGCAGGACGCGGTCGCGAGCTCGACGGCGATGGGACCTCCGTCCGCGGGGAGTGCGTCGGGCGCACGGCGGGTGCCGAAGGGAGACCCCGGGCGGCAAAAGCCGGTGCCGGATGACGACGAGCAGACGGTCTCGGCCCGGCGGCGCGGGAAGGTGCAGGAAGTGGCGCGCACCGACACCTCGGCGCCCATCGTCGAGGCCCCGAAGGAGGAGCCCCCCGCGCGCACCGCCGTCGAGGTGCCGGTCGTCACGCAGAGCGAGGCACCCGCAGAGACCATGGTGGGGCTTGCCTCGGTGTCGCAGCCGACGTTGTCCGAGGTGACGCCGAGCTCGACGGCCGACTCTGCGCGAACCCTGGCCGCGCTGCCGCCCGTCGAGCACACCGACCCGCACGCGCCCAGCACCTCGGCCTCGACGCTGCCGGGCCTCGATGAGGTGACCGACTCGAGCCCGGACGGCGTGCGGCCGCGGCACGGCACGATGCGAGAGGCCTTCCGCGCTGACACCCCACCGTGGATTTACGTCGCCATCGGGGGTGGCTCGGTGTTGGTGGTGGCCTTGATCATCTGGCTGCTGGTGTCCTGAGCGGCCTGCGCCTGTGCGCGCCGCTCGAGGGACCTGGCCCAGGCCGTTCGGGCGAGTCCTGCGCCGAGCAAGGCCGGCGTCGCGACCACGCACAAGGGACACACCGCGCCCGCCAACGCACCCAGGGCGCCGATGGCTCCAACGCCGGCGCCGGCGGTGAGCCACTGCCAGCCCTGGTCCTTCGCGAGTCGGCTCTTCGTGAGCAGTTCCGCGGGGGTGACTGAAGGGTCGTGCATGGTGCAGGGTGAGAGGCTGGCGCCCGGCGGCGGGGTTCGGCAGGGTGAGGCCATGAATCCTTCCTTCTGGGCCCAGGCTCCAGCGCGCACCCGTGGTTCTGGAGTCGCTCGCATGATGCGTTTTCTGGTGGTGGCGCTGGTGGTGTCGTTGCTGTCGGTGACGGCCTGTGCGTCGGGACAGTTCATTCCTGCTCAAGAAGCGAGGGCGCTGGTGAAGCAGGGCGCAACCCTCGTCGACGTGCGCACCCCAGAGGAGTTCGCCGGCGGGCACATCGAGGGCGCCGTCAACATCCCCATCGACGACCTCGAGGCGCGCAAGGGAGAGCTGAAGAAGGACGCCGACCTCGTGTTGTATTGCCGCAGCGGCGCGCGCAGTGAGCGGGGCAAGAAGGTGCTCCTCGCGGTGGGCTTCACGAAGGTCCACAACCTCGGCGGCATGTCGAACTGGAAGTGACGCGCGCCGTCTTCGTCGTCCTGGCCCTGGCGTCGCTGCTCCCCGTCGTGCCTGCGTGGGCGGCGCTGCTCGCGGGCCTCGGCTTCGGGCTGACGGTCGAGCACCCGTTTCCGGAGAAGACGAAGCAGGCCTCGACGTGGCTGCTCCAGGGCTCGGTGGTCGGCCTCGGCGCGGCGATGAACCTCGAGGTGGTGCTGCGGGTCGGCGCGCAGGGCGTGGGCCAGACGCTCCTGGCCATCACCGCGACGCTGGCGGTGAGCGTCGCGCTCGCCAACGCGTTGGGCATCGAGCGCATCACCTCGCTCCTCATCGGGGTCGGCACGGCCATCTGCGGAGGCTCGGCCATCGCGGCGGTCGCTCCAGCCATCGGGGCGAAGAGCCACCAGGTGTCGGTGGCGCTGGCGGTCGTGTTCCTGCTCAACGCCGCCGCGCTCGTGCTGTTTCCTCCCATCGGCCACGCGGTCGGCCTGTCGGAGCCCGCCTTCGGCCTGTGGAGCGCCCTCGCCATTCACGACACGTCGTCGGTGGTGGGCGCGTCGATGCAGTTCGGTGAGACGGCGCTGCAGGTGGGGACGACGGTGAAGCTGACGCGCGCGCTGTGGATCGTCCCGCTGACGCTGGTGCTCGCGCGGCTGGTGAAGTCGGAGGACGGCGCGAAGGCGACGAAGAAGCCGTGGTTCATTCTCGGCTTTCTCGCGGTGGCGGCGCTGGTCACGTGGGTGCCGGTGCTGTCCGAGGTCGGCAAGGGGCTCGCCGCCGGGGCGCGGCAGGTGCTCGTGCTGACCCTCTTCCTCATCGGCACGGGGGTGAATCGCGTCGCGCTCGAGACGGTGGGTGCGCGACCGCTCGTGCTGGGCGTGGTGTTGTGGGGCCTCGTCGGTGGGTCGACGCTGGCGCTCATCCAGGCTGGAGTGCTGAGGCCGTGAGCGCGAGGAGAAGGCCCCAGCGCATCGGAGCGCCGCCCGGCTTTCGTCTACGCGAACTTCACAGCAAACCTCCCGCGTCACCGTCGCAGCCAAACGGCCTCGAGGGGTGAGGGGGCCAGGAGCGCACTCCGAGGCCTCACCCACTCCGTGCGAAATGGTCCGAGGAGGCGGTCGGTGTCCCAGGGGGTGTCAACCTGGGTGACGCTTTTCCGTCACCCACGTGACACCCCCTTTGGAGTCGGCGCCCCCACGGCTCGGTCGATGACGAGCGCGAGCTCCTGCTCAGAACGTCGTGATGATGCGCCCGATGGGCGGGCGGGTCGCGGGCCCGGTGCTGCCAGGACACGTCACCAACGCGCTCGGGTTGTGAACGACCGCGACCCCCGAGGCGCTGAGGCCCACGATGGGCCGGCGGGGATACCAGGCGGCGAAGGTGGCGGTGTTCGGGCAGCTGCTCCCCAGCGCCGGCGGGACGACCTGCGCCACGGCCATGCTGGTGTCGACGGTGATGCCAGGGGCCCAGTTCGCCAGCAGGTGACAGTCCTGGTCACACCCGCGCAGGTTGAGCTCGCTCACGGTGGTGCTCGCCAGCAGCACGCCCTCGCCCGCCGCTTCGGCCCACGCACCGCTGTCGCCTTCGTCGAGCGCGCCGAGCGTGAAGGACGTCCAGCTGTTCAGGTCGAGGCAGGTGCCGTTTGCTGGGCAGCTCGCGATGAAGAGCTTCCGGTTGTCCTGCATGGACACGCTGATGACGCCCTGGTTGTAGGCCATGAAGACCCGGCCCGAGGCGGTCGCGGTGAGGCTCGCGGTGAACACCGGCGCGTTCGACAGGAAGCCGAGCTGGGAAATCTGCCAGCTCGCCGGGAGCTGACAGTTCGTCGCGCAACGCGCGTAGCCGAGCAGCGACTCGTTGTTGGCGCTACGGCCCTTGTTGAGGAGCGCGTGGCTGACGCCGGTGCCGTCGACGACCGCGTGAAGCACCTCGGCGTTGAGCGTCACCGGCGCGGTCCAGTTCGCCAGCGTCGAGCAGGTGCCCGAGCACGTGAAGTACACCCCCTCGCTGGTGAAGAACGACACCGCGCCGCTGGGCCGCACCATGAAGGTGCGGTTGGTGCCGATGATGGAGCGGCCGCTGGAGACCGACGAGAGGTCCGTCCACGTCCAGTTGCTCGCCGTGCCACAGTTGCTGGCGCAGGTGCCGTACTGAATCGCGTTGGCGCTCGAGCCGAGTCCGGTGACGGCGCCGACGAGCAGGTGCACGCGGTTGGTCGAGTCGACGCGGACGCCGTACGGGCCCACGGTGGTGACGCCGAGCTGCGCGCTCGAGCGGAGCTGCACCGGGCTCCACGCCGCGTCGGTGAAGCAGTTCTGGGCGCAGCTCCCGTAGAAGACGCGTTCGGCGGCGCCCTCGAGGAAGGTCAGATGCATGCGTCCATCAGGGCCGGTCGCGAGGTGCTGGTTGAAGAAGCCCACGCGCACGAAGCTGCCGATGCCGCCCATCATCGCCATGCCACCGGCGTCTCCGCCCGCGGTGGTTCCGCCCGCCATGCCACCGGCCGTGCTGCCACCCGCCGTGCCACCCGCGTCACCACCCGCCATGCCGCCGGCCATGGAGGAACCGCCAGCCGCTCCACCGGCCATGCTTCCGCCACTCGAGCCGCCCGCCGACGCTCCGCCGCCCGAAGGTGACGTGCCTCCTGCGCTCCCACCACCAGCCGGTCCGGGTGCAGGACCGCTGCACGCAGAGACGACCACCACCAGCACGGTGACGAGTTGACGTTGCATCACGAATTCCTTTCGGGAGCGGCCCCCAGCGCTCGAGTCCTTAGTCCCGACGGTCCGTTCGAGCGAGCTTTGGTCCGCCCCGAACGAATGTGTCTCGGCTCCTGCATGAGCTGGCCGACCTGCGTGAAGCGCTGACCGACGGAGCCGTGCTACGCGGTGGCAATGCCGACGCGCGCCGAAGAGCTGAGGGAAGCGATTCGCCTCGCCGTCGAAGCGACCCTCGGGGTGACGAACACCGTTCAACAGATGCACCACGCCATCGGCGGAGGCCCCGACTTCCTCGGCCGGCCCCTCGAGGGTCTGGTGAAGCTCTTCTCCGCCCCCGCCTATGCCGGGGTGAAGCTGGTGACGCAGCTCGTGGGCGCGGGGCTCGACGTGGTGCTCGCCCAGCTCGACCCGGTGCTGGGTCCGGGCGGTGACAGTCCCGAGCAGGACGCCGTCGTCGGAGCCCTCAACGGGGTGGTGGGTGACGTGCTCGCGCAGCGGAGCTCCTCGCTGGCCATCGCCACGGGCTTTCGCCGCGCCAACACCCCGATTCCACCGGTGCCCCAGGGCGTCTCGGGGCGACTGCTGGTCCTCGTGCACGGCTCCTCGGCCACCGACGCCTGCTGGTCGCGCAAGGGGCAGCACCACGGCGAGGCGCTCGAGCGCGGGCTGGGCTTCACGTGGGTGGCGCTGCGCTACAACTCGGGCAAGCACGTCTCGACGAACGGGCACGAGTTCGCCGACGCGCTCCAGGCCCTCGTCGAGGCGTGGCCCGTTCCCGTCACCGAGCTCGTCATCGTCGCGCACAGCATGGGCGGGCTGGTGACGCGCGCGGCGTGCCGCTCCGCCGAGGCCCGCACGTTGGGCTGGCGTGCGGTGCTCAAGGCCTTCGTGACGCTCGGCACGCCGCACCAGGGCGCGCCGCTCGAGCGCGTCGGCAACGTCGTCGGCACCATGCTGGGCATCAGCCGGTACAGCGCGCCGCTCGAACGGCTCTCCCATCTGCGAAGTGCCGGAGTGACGGACCTGCGCTTCGGCCTCACGAAGGACGAAGAGTGGCAGGGCGGTGACCGCTTCGCGCCCGAGGCCGACCCGCGCACGGCCATCGAGCTGCCGAAGGACGTCGCGTGTTTCGCCATCGCCGCGACGATGTCGAAGGACCCCACCTCAGGCCCCGTCGGAGATGGCCTGGTACCGGTCGACTCCGCCCTGGGGCGACACGAGAAGCCCGAGCTGAACCTCGCGTTCCCGCCGGAGCGAACGCGCGTTCTCACGGGCCTGGCTCACCTGGACCTGCTCGGCGACGCCAACGTGTCCGCGCAGCTCATCGACTGGCTGGGGCGGCTGTAGGCATCACGACTCGGCCTTTCGTCACCACACCGTGCGCAGCACCAGCCCGGCGGTCGTGGTGTACCCGACGACGCTGCCTTTGATGCGCCCCGTCTCATCCAGGAAGAAGACCGTCGGAAACGAGTTCACCTTGAGCGCCTCGGCCAGCCCGGCCTCGTCCAGCAGCACGGGATAATCGACGTCGTTGCGCTGCACGTACGCGTGCACCTGGCCCTCGGCCTCGAAGGCCGTCGCGACGGACACCACGTTGGCTCGGTCACCCACCAGCGAGCGGGCCCACCCGAGGTTGCGTGATTCGGTCTCACACACGGTGCACCACGGCGCCCAGAAGGCCAGCAAGGTGGGCTTGCCGGACAACGAGGCGGTCGCGACGGGGGCTCCGGTGAGGCTTCGGAGCGTCAACGCCGGCACCGCCACTCCCTTCACGTGCGCGCGGGTCTGCCACAGGCCGACGCCTGCGACGATGGACACCAGCAACACGCCGTCCACCACCCACCGCAGCCAGGGCCGTGAATCATACGCCTGCTTCCACCGTCGCAGGCGGCTCGTCGGTGGTGGGGCGGAGGGCGCGTCGCTCATGAGGAAGCCAGAGCCGATGTATCGCAGAGGCGGTGAGTCGGTGCCCGTCCATCGCGCCCGGATGAACGGCCAGCGCGTGCTCGAGGCTCCACTCGCTCAGGCAGACACGGTACGTTCGACGTCAGGAGCCCTTCGATGACTGCATGGGTGGTGGTGGTGCCGCTGTTGATTCAATCGGGCATCGGGGTGCGGGTCGAGAGCCTGCGCAGCGAGCTCGATGACTGGCCGACGCCGCGGCTCGAAGACGCCACCATTCGGGCGCTCGAGCGCACCGCGAAGGACAAGTGGGCCGAGCACTACCTCTCCACCGGAGAAGACATTCGCGGCGACGTCGCGCTCAAGGGCGTGCTGGCGCCCCTCGATGGAGGTCCGAAGGTGCGCTTCACCTGGAAACTCGAGACGCAGAACTGTCCAGTGCTGAACGACGCCGTGGGGTTCGACTTCAACTCGTCGCTGCTCACCGACGCAGGCCTCGACACCATGATGCGAGCGCTCACCAAACGCGCCGCGCGGCTGGTCGAACGCGCGAAGTCTCAACGCGCCAACACCTGCATCGACCCCGCCGACATTCCTTCGCCCGAGGAACTCGAGCTGCGAAAAGCCCGCGCGGCCGCCATCGCCAATGGCGTGGCACCCGTCCCACCCCAACCGACTCCGCCGCCCCAACCGCAACCCCCTCCGGCGCCCATCTTCCGCCCAGGGCCGTCATTGCCCGTCCGCCAGGTCCGCTAAGAGTCTGAATTCACTTAGACTTTAGCGATATCCACAACTCTGTGACGCGCCATGTCGACAATGGGTGCGTCCATGTCGGACAGAGTGTGTCTTCGGCGATGAACAGCGACCCGACCAGTCTGGACGTGATGACGCCGGAGGCTGGGCGTCCTGTGCTTGCTCCAGCGCAGCGTCGGCCCCACACTCCGAACTTCATGTTGCAGGAGCCCACGCCGGAAGCGCCCGTTCCGTTCGGGCGCTACCAGCTCATTCGCCGAATTGGAGCAGGCGGCATGGGCGAGGTCTTCCTCGCGCGTGAAGGTGGCGAGCACCCGCGCGCGTGCGTGGTGAAGAAGGTGCTGCCGAACCTGGTGGCGAACCGGGCCTTCGTGGGGCGCTTCCTCGACGAGGCGAAGGTGGTGGTGCGGCTCAAGCACACCAACATCGCGCGCGTGTACGCGATGGGCGACGTCGGCGGGGAGTACTTCCTCACGATGGAGTACGTGCAGGGCAAGACGGTGAGCCGCTTCACCAAGCGCCTGCGCGACCGCAAGGCCGAGATGCCGCTGGGGCTCATCCTGTTGCTCGGCGAGAAGGTGTGTCAGGGCCTGCAGTACGCGCACGAGGCGAAGGACGAGACGGGCAGCCCGTTGCATCTGGTGCACCGGGACCTCTCTCCGGCGAACGTGTGCATCAGCTATCGCGGTGAGGTGAAAATCATCGACTTCGGCGCGGCGCAGTCGACGCTGAAGGAAGAGCAGACGGCGCCGCGGGTCGTCATCGGCAACCTCACGTACATGGCGCCAGAGCAGGCGAAGAAGCTCATCGTCGACGGCCGGGCCGACGTGTACTCGTGCGGCGTGATGTTGTGGGAGCTGCTCGCGTGGCACGCGCTGCCGCAGAAGGGCGACCCCATCGAGCGCTGGCGCAAGGCGGCGAACCCTGCGTGGGACGCGCCGAGCAAACACAACGGCGCCGTGCCGAGGGACGTCGACGAGCTCTTGCTCAAGGCGCTCAAGAAGGAGCCGGGCGAGCGGTGGAACAACGCGGCGGAGTTCGGTGAGGCGCTGAAGAAGGCGCGGCTGCGGCACGCGCCCAACGTGAAGGAGCGCGACCTCGGCGAGCTGCTCTCGCGGGTGTTCCACAAGGAGAAGTCGAGCGAAGACTCGGTGCTGATGGAGGTCGTCTACGGCAAGACGGTGACGCCGCTGGCGAGCGACAAGACCAGGCAGCTCGCGCTGGTGCCGCCGACCGCGCTGGCCTTCGAGCACACCGCGGTGATGGCGCCGGCCGACATCCTCAAGTCGAACGACGACGTCACCGACCCGGGGAAGCCGGACCCGACGCTGGCCGACGATGGCACGCCGACGCCGGCGAGGGACCCGCGGTTGATGACGCGGCCGCTCGATGGGCGACTGATGGAGCAGCGGAAGAGCTTCGGGCTGACGTTCGGCGAAGTGCAGGAGCCGCTCATCGAGCAGAGCCTGATTCAAGAGATTGACGCCACGGGCGACGAGGAGCCGTACGTCTCGGGCGAGGGCAACACGGCGGCGTTCCAGAGCGCATTGCTCTGGCAGCGGGTGGCGTTGTTCGGCGGGGTGTTCTTCGTGGCGGTGGGGCTGGGGTTTCTGGGCGTGTGGCTGGCGCTGCGCTGAGTCGAGCGCCGCACGTGGCTCAGGGTGGCGCGTCGACGGCACGGGCTTTGGGAACCGTTCGAGGCAGGCCGTTCGCGCGGCCGGCGCGAAGGACTTCAGCGCCACGCGAAGGGCGCGAAGCAACCGCGCTTCGGGCGTGACTCCAGTGCGTACGGTGGCGAGGAGCTCGTCACAGGCCGGGCTCGAGCACCAACTCGACCTGCCCGGAGATGAGGCTGAGGCTCTCGAGCGTCGAGCAGGCGGGGCTCCACTCGATGGGTCGCGCGACCGTCGCATGCACCGGCACGCCCCCCTCGAGGACGAGCTCGCGAACGGGCGCGCGGCGCCAGCCGATGAGGTCGGGTCGAAAGAGGTCGTTGCCCACCAGAATGTCCACCTCGGTGGCGATCCACCAGCCGCCAGGCTTGCTGCCGCCTGTGCGTCGCATGAATGGACCACCGACCTGAATGCCGACCCTTGTCTGGGTGACGCCATGCTCCGACGAAGGACTCGCCTTCTCGACGAAGTGGCCGTTCAC
>JBILEB010000200.1:0-11739 GCA_044352295.1 Myxococcaceae bacterium | reverse complement strand
GGTATGCGGTGAGGTCCTGGCCCTTCATGACGCGCTCCATGACGCCGATGAGGCGCTTGGGGGTGCAGCCGAAACACGGCACGCCCATCTCCTGCAGGCGCGCGGCGAGCTGGTGGTCGTACGAGGGCTTTCCGGAGTCCGAGAGCGCGAGCAGCACCATCGCCTTCACCTTCGCGTCGACGAGCTGGCGCATGCGCACCACCAGCTCCTCGGCGTTGCCGCCTTCGAAGAGGTCGGTGATGAGGATGAAGATGGTCTTCTCGGGCCGCTCGATGGCGTTCTGCTGCGTCCACGCCACCGCGCGGTTGATGTCGGTGCCGCCGCCGAGCTGCGCGGTGAAGAGCACCTCCACCGGGTCGACGAGAATGGGCGTCAAGTCGACGACCTCGGTGTCGAACACCACCAGCCGCGTCTTCAGCACGTCGAGCGACGCGAAGATGGCCGCCATCACCGAGGCGTACACACAGCTCTCCGCCATCGAGCCGGACTGGTCGACGCACAGCGTGACGTCCCACTCGTGGTGTCGGCGTTGGTTCGCCCAGAAGTAGAAGCGCTCCGGCACCAGGCGCTTCGCGTCCGCATCCCAGCCCTTGAGGTTGCGGCGAATGGTGCGCTTCCAGTCGATGTTCCGCGCCACCTTGAGCGGGCTGTCGCTGTGGCGTCGCACGGCGCCGATGATGGCGGTGCGCACCTCGCTCTCCATCTTCTTACGCAGCTCGTCGACGACCTCCTTGACGATGCCGCGGGCGAGCTCCTTCGCCTCGTCGGGGATGAGACCCTTCGCGCTCATCAGTGTGGTGACGAGGTCGACGTTCTTCTCGAGGTACGGCAGCGTCTCGGGCTCGAACAACAACTGCGTGAGGCCCTTGCGCTCGATGGCCTCTTTCTGGACGAAGGCCACCACGTCCTTCGAGAAGAACTCACGCACCAGGCCCAGCCACTTCGGGATGTAGGGCCGCGAGCCGCTCGAGCCGCCCACCCGGTCGCCGTAGAGGAAGTCGAGCGCGTCATCGAGCTCGTCCAATCGCGTCGGCTCCAGGCCCAACTGGCCACCCGCGCCACGCAGCCCCTTCATGCCGAACTGCGGGGACACCTTCTCGGCGCCAGGGCCCAACGCCAGCCGCCAGCGCAACAGCGCGTCCTTGTCCTTGTCCGACAGCCCGTCACTCATAGGAGGTCATCCAGGTCGTCCATCACCTTGGCCATGTCCGAGCTCAGCGCTTTCAGCTTCTCCTTGTCCTGCTCTGCGATGACGGCCTGGGCCTCGCGCGCGTGCTCGTGGAGCTGGCGAAGGCCCAGCAGGTTCTCCAGCAGGTAGCGGCGCTCGGTGGGGCCCAGCGGCGCGAACGCCCGGCGCAACGTCGGCAGCGTGTCCTTGAAACGGTCGGGCTCGATGGAGAGGAGGAACCCATCGAGCGCCTGCACCACCGGCTTGCTCTTCACCAACACCAGCGCGTTCACCTCGAAGAAGCCCGCGAGGAAGCCGGCGGCGGCGGCGGGCTCCGAGAGCGTCGAGAGGCGCTGCTGCACCACCTGCGCGACGTCGGCCTCGGAGAGCCGCTGGCCCAGGTAGAGCAGTCCACACGCGAGCCCGGAGCAGGTGGGGTGCACGAGGTAGCTGTTCACCACTTCGTGCGCCTCGGTGAACCACGACTCGCCGTCGACGAGGCGCTGGCTCATCGCGAGGTCGTGCAACGTCTTGAGCGCCTCCCGCGTGGGCGCGACGGCTTCTTCATTTCCAGTACACGCGGCCCGCACGCGCAGCACCGCGCGCTCGAACGTCTTGCTGCACAACGAGGTGAGGACGTCGTCTCCGAGCGCGGTGCCTTTGCGGGAGGAGCCGTAGCTCGCCAGGCCCGAGAGCGCGCGACACGCCGAGGCCAGCGAGGGGAGGTCGTCATCGGTCGACGCGAGCCGGTCCGTGGCGGCGAGCGCGCGCGCCATCACCTCGGGCGCCAGCGTGACGACGGCCTCCATCAACACGCCCGCCGTCGCGCCCGTGGACGTCGCCGCATCCAACGCGCGGCCCAGCCGCCGCTCACACACCTGCTGGAGCGAGTCTCCATCGACGATGCGCTCGACGAGGGCCACGTCGGTGGAGGGCGTCCACTGGCCCTCCCAGGCCTCGCGCACGCGAGCCAGCGCGGCGTGGCCTCCCACCGCTTCCACGTCGGCCCTCTTCGCCCCACGGCCCGTGGAGGTGCCCACGAAGGCCGCGTAGGGCACGTCCGCGACGCGCAGGCGGTGGAGGAAGACGCTCGTCTCGACCTGCACCGGGTCATTCAGCTTCAAGGTGAACTGCGCCGCTTCGTCCGTCTTCGGCAGGCGCCGGTGTTCGACCTCCCGCCAGAACTCCTGCTGGAGCGAGTTGCGGCCGATGCGCGCCGCCACCTTGCCGATGGCGTGGCCGATGACGGTGGCCCAGAGGAAGCCGTCGACGTGCTGGGCGTCGCCGCGACACAGCGTGGCGATGGAGGCGTCGCGCACCTCGTCGAGCCCCGGCCCCGATTTGCCGCGAAGGTCGGACAGCATGGTGGCCAGCCGGTACGCCTCGATGGTGTCGGCGAGCGAGACGGTGAAGCCGCGCAGCCGCAGGTGGTCGGTGAACTCACACAGGACCTCGAGCGTCGCGCGTCGGAAGTCGACGTTCGCGTCGTGGGCGCGCTGGTAGTACCGGGGCGCGCGGTTGCCGGCGCCGTAGCCCGTCTGCTCGGCCAGCCGCGTGAAGCTGTAGGGAATCATCGTCACGGCGGTGGGCACCGTGTTCGACAGGTGGGCCTCGAGCTGTGGGTCGACGTCGAGCTGCGCGAAGGCCGCCGCGTGCGCTGCGCCCACCACCACCACGATGTGCGAGGGCTCGACGCCGCTCGCCACCACCTCCGTGATGAGGCGGGCCATCAGCGCGTCGCGAGCGCGGTGGTAGGTGACGCGCGTGCCTTCATGCCGGATGAGGTCGGCCCACCCGAGCAGCGCGCGGCGAAACCCCTCGGGCTCGTGCGCGGGCGCCTCGAAGGAGGCCTCCCAGAATTCTTCGAAGCTGCGGTGTCCAGTCGCCTCGGCGATGCGCTCGTCCATCGATGGCGGCGGCGGGATGTCGTGGTCTTCGTCGGCGTCGGACTCCGCTTCCACGGGAGCGGGTGGCTGGTACCCGAGGCTCTGGCCCAGCGTGAGGTCGATGAAGTGCGCGCGGGCGTGGTGTTGTTTTGCCCAGGCGAGCGCGACGTATTCCGGTGAATAACTGGCAAACGGGTACAGCGAGCTGCCGCTCTGCCCATCGGTGCGGTAGCCGAGAATCGCCACCGGCGGCACCGTCTCCGGGTCGAGCAACACGTCGAGACACACCTCGGCGTCCTGGGGGCCTTCGACGAGCACCACCTTCGGCCTGGTGGCGTCGAGGAAGGCGCGCAGCACCTTGCTGGTGCGGGGCGAGTGGTGACGTACCGGAAAGAGGTGCACGCCTTCGAGCGCGCGCCTCGTCGCGTCCGAGAGGGCCGCCATGGCAGTCAGCCCTTCAGGTGCTTCTTCGACGCCGCGTAGAAGTCCTTCCACGCCCCGCTGCGCGACTTCGCCACCGTCTCGCAGTACTCCCGCAGCGCCTTGACGTCGTCGCCGCTCTCCTTGGCCACGGCGCCCAGCAGCGAGCGTGACAGCTCCTCGGCGGTGACGGCGCCGGTGCCGAAGCTCTGCGCGAGGATGCCGGAGTTGAACAACACCGAGATGGCCTCGGCCGTCGACAGCACGCTGCCCGGGGCCTTCACCTTCGTCTTGCCGTCCTTCGTCACGCCGGCGCGCAATTCCTGGAACAAGGTCACCAGCAGGCGGGAGAGCTCGGCCGGCGGCTCGCTGCCCACCAGGTAGTCTGAGCGCAGCTCGGCCTCGCGGCGCGTGACGATGCGAATCTCCTGCTCGAGGTCGTCGACGACGGGCACGGTGACGAAGTTGAATCGTCGCTTGAGGGCCGAGGACATCTCGTTGACGCCGCGGTCGCGGGTGTTGGCGGTGGCGATGATGTTGAAGCCGCGCTCGGCGCTGACGACCTCATTGAGCTCGGGAATCGAGACCTGCTTCTCCGACAGAATGGAGATGAGCGAGTCCTGAATCTCGCTCGAGGTGCGCGTCACCTCTTCGAAGCGCACGCACCGGCCCTCGCGCATGCCACGCAGGATGGGGGAGGGGACGAGCGCCTTGGGGCTGGGCCCTTCCGCGAGCAGCAGCGCGTAGTTCCACCCGTACTTGAGGTGCTCCTCGCTGGTGCCGGCGGTGCCCTGCACGATGAGGGTGCTGGTGCCGCTGATGGCCGCCGAGAGGTGTTCGGACAGCCAGGACTTCGCGGTGCCGGGCTCGCCCGCCAGCATGAGGGCGCGGTCCGAGGCGAGCGTCGCGATGGCCACCTGCACGGTGGACTTGTCGCCGACGTACTTGGGCGTGATGGCGACGCCGCCGATGGGTTTGTCGCTGCCCATCACGTACGTCTCGACGGCCTTCGGAGAGAGCGCCCAGCCGGGCGGTTTGGCCGCTTGGTCCGAGGCGGCGAGGGCGGCGAGCTCCTTCTGGTACTTCTGCTCGGCGGGCAGGCGGATTTCGGCCATGGCGGGGGGCTCCAGTCGAGGGGCGCGCGGACGCTACACCTGCTGGGGCGGGGCGAGTTCGACTTTCCCGTCACCAGCCCACGGACACGCCATCGGCGGGACCCAACTCCACCTGCACGAGCACGACGGTGACGCTCACTCCACGCGGAGGCGGAACACGCCGCCGTTCCGGGCGAGCTCGGCGTTGAGGTCGTCGCGGAACCGACGCTGCGTGGCACCGTCGCCCACGATGCCGATGCAGCCGGCGGTGCCCGTGGGGCCTCCGTCCGGGTGAAGGCGCAGGTGCTCCCGGTCCTTCCCGGCGCGCGCGTCGAAGAAGCGGTCGGCGCCGGGGCGGTTGGGGTCCTCCATCGTAAAGGAATAGCCGACGCCGTCGCGCACGAAGCCGCGGTCGTTGCGTGAGTTGAGGTGCTGCGTCACCCGGAACTCGCCCTGCGGCACCGAGAGGCGCCGTGAGTTGCCGGAGTTGAAGTCGTAGGTGTTGCCGTTCACGGTGAGGCGGCCGGTGGTGAGCCCGCGCGTGCCACGCACCTCGTCGAGGCGCGCGACGCCGTTCGGAGGCGGTGGTGCGGCGCGGTCGCCTACCGCCTGGGCCTCGGTGGTGGCCGGGAGGTGCTCGGCGCCCCGGAGCCGGGTGATGGCGCCTTCGGTGCGCGGCCCAAACCTTCCGTCCACCGGGCCGGGGTCGAAGCCGCTGGCGTGGAGCCGCGTCTGAAGGTCGCGCACCTCGTCCGCGCGGGACCGGCTCGCCGCCGCGACGGGCGAAGTGCTGGGCTCGAAGTCGCTCTGCCCTGAAATCGCCGTCAGGCTCGAGGGCGCCGCGGCGCGGCTCTGAATGACGCTGGGCTTCGGCGCGGCCGTGGGGTCGAGCCGGGGTGCTCCATCGAACGAGCTCTCTGCCGAGAAGCCCACCGCGGGCGCAGGTGGCGGCGCGATGGGGGGCGGGGGAGGAGGCGGCGGCGGGGCGAAACCACCCGTGGGCCCGAGGCCTCCAGCGGCGAAACCACCTGCGCTCAGTCCAGTGATGGCCATGGGCTCTCCGGGTGTGGCGCCGCGACATGCAGCGCCGGTCCACAGCAGAAAAGCAACCGCGATGCCGCCGCGGACCCGACGCGAAAGCACGGACTTGGCGCTCGGGGTGTGACGGCCCAGTCCTCAGTGGAGGCGCGCGGCTCCAGTCCTCGCGGGCTCGAGGTCGAGCGGGTCTTCCTTGCGCGCCTGCGGGAATGACGTCAGGTCCGTCCGTGCTGGCGCATCTCGACCCCCATGCCCACCATCGCCTTCACCGACGTCCACTACGGCACCGACGAGGCCCTCGCGGCGTGCGTGCTCGTCGACCGCTGGGACGCGAGCGCGCCGGCGACCGAGTGGACCTGCCGCGTCGCGCCCATCGCGCCGTACGAGCCGGGAGCGTTCTTCAAGCGCGAGCTGCCGTGTCTGCTCGAGGTGCTGCGCCGCGCGCCGCCGCTCGAGGTGGTGGTCATCGACGGCTACGTCTTCCTCGACGACGCCGGCACGAAGGGGCTCGGCGCGCACCTGCACGAGGCGCTCGGCGCCGTGCCTGTCATCGGGCTGGCCAAGACGGCCTTCAAGGGCTCGACGTTCGCGCACGCGGTGCCACGTCCCGGCAGCGTGAAGCCGCTGTTCCTCACGTGCATCGGCCTTTCGACGTCGACGGCGCTCGAGCACGTCCGTCAGCTCCACGGGCCGTACCGACTGCCGACGCTGGTGAAGCGCGTCGACGCCCTGGCACGCGCGCACGCCGAGCCGGCCCGGGCCTTGCGCGGCTCGAACACCTCACCTGCTTGAGCGCCGCACCGAGCGTCTCGCGAGGTGCTGCGGGGTGGGAGGGCGGTGTCGACCAGCTGAGAGAGCAGCCCGAGCGTGCTGTCGCCACCGACGGCGTTCGGCTCGAGGTCTCACGAGGGCCGGCCTCGCTGACCATCGAAGGTGACGACAACCTGCTCCAGCTCATCCAGTCAGAGAGCACCAGCGGGCACCTGAAACGCGCGCGTGCAGACGCCGGGCGGCGCGGCGGTGGACTCCCGCGACTGACGCGTCAGCTCAGCACGCCGCCGAGCGGACCCGAGTTGCCGTCGCCCCAGCCCTGCACGTTCGCGCCCATCGACTGCGCCAGCGCCGCCAGGAGCGCACCGTGCCGCGTGCCGTTGGTCTGCAGCAACCGTCCGGGGTTGATCCGCCCGCCGGCCCGGCCCGCGACGATGAACGGCATGTTGTCGTGCAGGTGCGTGTTGCCGTCGCAGACCTCGGTGCACAGCATCACCACCGACGAGTCGAGCATCGTGCCGTCGCCATCGGGCCGCTTCTTCAGCTCGCCGAGCAGGTACGCGAACTGCTCTACGAACCACCGCCGCTGCTGCAGGTAGGCCCGCACCTCGCGCTTCGCGAAGTCGTGCGAGTCACCGTAGTGAGACGCCTGGTGGCTGCGCATGTCGAAGCCGGGCTCGTACATTTCGGTGCCCGGCATGCGGCTCAAGATGAGCTCACTGGTGTGCATCGAGGCCTGGAGCGTCCCCACCTTCGTCAGCCCGCACGCCATCGCCGTCACCAGGACGTCAATCTGCGCACGGAGGATGTGGCCGAACTTCGAGGCGTCGTAGAGCTGGTTGTCGGTGAAGCCAGACAGGTCGATGACCGGCGTCACACAGGACGACGGCGGTGGCGTGTTGCCCATCGGTTTCAAGCGGCGCTCCACCTCGCGCAGTGCTTCGAGGTGCAGGTCCAGCTTGCGCGCCTCGGAGCCGCCCAGCTTCGTCTTCAGCGTGTCGAGCTCCGCCTTCGCGTTGTCGATGACGGACAGGCGCGTGTCGGTGAGCGCCGGGCGGGGTACGCCAGCGTCGCCCGCCATCGCGTTCGCGAAGAGCTGTTGAAACACCTGCCGTGGGTTGTCGCGTGGCGCCACCGTCTGGCCAGCGGTCGGGTAGACGATGAACTTGTCGCCCGACGCGTTGTTCTGCGTGGCCATCGCGCCGAGGTACAGGTGCCGCCACGCTGCCGACGCGCCGACGGTTCGCGAGAGGTAGTGGTCGACGCTCTCGCCGTTGCCGCCATCGACTCCGGTGAGGAGCTTCTTCGCGCCGCCCGGGTGACTGCCCGAGTCGGTGCCGCCCATGGTGAGGCCATTGAAGAAGAGGCAGTCGCGCTTGAAGGCGGCGAGCGGGTTGAGCTGATCCGGCATCGTGAAGTTCGTCTCGGAGCCCGTGCAGTGCCATCGGCTCGGTTGCCCCTGGGCGCTGGGCCCGAGCACGCCGTCGGGGAAGTAGAAGAAGATGACGCGCTTCGCCTGCCGCGCCGCCTGGGCGTTGGCCCGCCCGGAGCGCAGCGCCTCGAAGAACGGCAGCGCCAGAGCCGTGTGCCCGAGCGCCTTCAACGCCGACCGCCTCGAGAACGTCATGGCGCCACCTCGCTCGACCGCGTGAGGAATCGTTCATCGGCCAGCGCCTGCACGAACAGCTCGCGCACGTCACCGCCGGTCTTCAGGAAGCCGCTCGACAACGCCTCGACGGTGCAGCGCTCGGCCTCTCGTTCGTGCCGGCCGCGCGTCTGGCGGAACACCATGGTGGCGAAGCACGACTTCGCGCGTTGGCTCTGCGCGAGCTGAGTCGCCAGCTGCGGGAGCGACGTGAAGCTCGTCGAGGTCCCTGCTCCGAACGCCTCGACGTCGCGCAGCTCGCCGGTGGTGTCGATGGTCTTCCCGTTCTCGAGAGCGCGCGCTCCACCGATGGCGTCAAAGCCCTCGAACCCGAAGCCGACCTCGTCGATGTACTGGTGGCACGCCCGGCACGAGGCATCTGCGGCGTGCTGACGGAAGCGCTCCCGCGTCGTCGCGTTCGGGTCCACCTTCGGGACGCCACCGGCGTTCGCGGGCGGCGTGGGGAAGTCCTGACAGAGCAGGTGCTCTCGCACGAAGACGCCGCGCTTCACGGGGGATGACTGATCCGAGTGCGCATAGCTCGACAGCACACTGGCGTGTCCCAGCAGGCCGGCCGCGCGCACGACAGGAACGTCGCGCTTCTCACGTGTCGCTGGCGGGGACTCGAGGCCGTAGTGGCGGGCCAGCGGCGCGTCGACGAACGAGTAGGGCGCCGTGAAGAGCTCCTCGAAGCGGCCGGTGCCATCGAACACCACGTGCTCGAAGAACGCCGGGGTCTCATCCGCCATCGACGCGCGCAGCTCGGGCGTGAACGAGGGGTACACGCCCGGCGCCTTGTCCACCGTCGTGAGCCGCTCGATGCCCAACCACTGCGTCGCGAAGGTGCGCAGCGCCGCTCGCGCGCGCGGGTCGGTCAGCATCCGCCGGGCTTCGCGAGACACGTCCTCCGACGTCGCCAGCTTTCCCTGCGCCGCGGCGTCGAGGAGCGCGTCGTCCGGAGTCGTCTGCCACAACGAGTAGGAGAGGGCGGTCGCGAGCTCCCACGGCGTGAGGCGGAAGGTGCCGTCAGGCTGCGCGACGCCGAGCTCGCTCCGGTAGAGAAAGTGCGGTGACGAGAACAGCCACTCCGCGGCCTGCTTCACGCCGGCGTCGAAGTCGGGCGCCGCGACGACCACGTTCGAATAGCGCGTCACCTCCGCTGCCGAGAGCGGCCGGCGAAACACCTTTCGACCGAAGCTGGTGATGAACTGCTCCGCGCAGGGGCGCCGGTCGGAGCCGGTTGGCCGGCAGGGCGACGTCACGCGCCCCGCGATGGAGGCCGCGGCGCCGAGGGACGCCTCGACATGGCCCGAGGTGACGAGCCCGGCCTCGGCGTTGTTGTCGAACACGAAGCCCTTCGGTCGCGACTCGGGAGGAAACGCGGCGACCAGGTCGGGCATCGGTCCAGGCGCGCTCGTTCCACTGCACTGCACGGTGAGCACCGAGTTGTTGCCGCCGAAGCCGTCCGACGCGCGCTCCGGGTTGGTGTCGTCGAGCACCCACTGTCCGTCGATGACGAACTTGTACTGGTGCGCACCGTTCGCGAGCGGCCGCTTCACGACGTACGAGTCGGAGCCCGCGACGAGCGTCATCGCCCACCCGCCGGCCGCCACCGTTGCAGGCCAGCCGTTGAACGAGCCCGCCACGTGAATCGAGGTGGGTCGCCGGCCATTCGCGCGCCAGAGAAACGTGCGCACGCCACAGCCATCAGGCACGCACGCGCCGCTCACGCACGATTCGGTGGCGATGGTGCAGGCTGCGTCAGACGTGCAAGCGCGGCCCGCCGGTGCGCCGAGCAGGTCGGCGATGCTGTTGGCGTACTCGCGGCGGGTGAGCAGTCGAAGCTGACGACGGGCCGGCGGAAACGAGTCACACACCAGAGGCGGCTGATCAGCCGGCAGGGACATCAGCCACGTCACGATGGCGCGCGCACAGCTCTCGTCACACGAACCTTCGTTTCCCGGCGGCATGGTGGTGACGATGCGAAGCCGGAGCGCCTCGGCGGTCTGTTTCAGCGGCACGAGCGCGTGCCCGATGCCTCCGCGAGCAGCCGACCCATGGCAGCTCGCGCATTGCGCCGCATAGAGCGCAGCGCCATCGCCGATCGGCGATGGCGCCACTGGCTCCATGGTGGCGGGCTTCGAGCATCCACCAACGAGCACCGCGAAGACGAGAAGCCTGGTCGGCATGCCTCGCCTGAATAACACGTGATGCGCCACGCCCGAAGCACTGCAGCTCCGCCACCTTGGGCAACGACCCGGGTCGCGACCACCTGGGTGCCGAAGAAAGGCACGGCGTAGGCCTCGTGGGCGATGTGCACGGCGTCGGCGCCGGCCGCGCAGGCTTCACGACGCAAGAGCCGCTCGGCCTCGACGGCGTCGAGAAAGACGCTCCCTTCGAGTTGACGGGTGCCGACGGCCTGACCGGCTGGCGTGTCGCCTCTCAGAATCGTCACCTCACAGGGTGGCGCGTCGGCCACGGCCCGGCCGAAGAGGGGCATGCTGCCCTCATCGTGAAGACGCGCTCGTCCGCTGGCGTGATGCGGGTGCCGGTACGGAGCCCGCGGACCAGTCTCAAAAGTCTCGCCTGCGTCGCCTGGAAGACGGGCGGTACCAGGACACGCCAAAGAAAGGAGTCACCTTCACGCTGACGGCCGAAGCCCTCGTGCGCCGCCTGGTGTCCCTGGTGCCGAAAGGCGAAGGCGCACCTGACGAGCTTCCATGGCGTCTACGCACCGCATGCCGCCTTGCGCCCGAGGGTGACGATGCCTCCGCCAGCTGCTCCGCCTGCGCCGCCGTCACCGTCGAAGTACACGAAGAAGACGAAGCCTCGCACCACACGAAGACTGGACTGGGCCTCCCTTCATCAGCACACCTTCGGAGTCGACGTCCTGCGCTGCCCTTGTGGTGTCCGCCGCCGCATTCACGCCATTCACGCCACCCGCAAAACGGCAAAGGAGCGCCTGCTTCAGCTCGGCCATCAACTCCCCTCGCGAATCATCCTTCCGCCCACCCCCGCCCAGCCCTCGCTGCCCCTGGCTGGTTGACGGACAGCGTCAAGCAGGTCCACCGCGCTCGTCCGTGAGGCACTCGTCTGTCCAGGGGCCTCCAGGGCCAGGAGTTCCGCCCTCGGTCTCCCCGTTCGCAGCCACGAAAACCCTTCCCCGCAGCCTGGCGGGCCCCTATGCCCGCTCGACGCCTTCCCCGTTTTCAGCTTTGTTTGTCGGCTTGAGCAGCAATCGCCTGGAGGCGGCCTGGTGAAAATGCCCGGTGCGTGGCGATGGCTTGCGGCGGTGGCGGTGCTGCTCAAGTGCAGCAGCCCAGCGCAGGAGGATGCGCCGTCCCATCCTCCACCGCCCGCCGCGAACCAAGCAGTCACGGACGACTGGCAGCAGCGCGTGCAACGGCGCATCAGCGACAGCGAGTACCG
Organism: Myxococcaceae bacterium; assembly: GCA_044352295.1. Classification (GTDB taxonomy): domain Bacteria; phylum Myxococcota; class Myxococcia; order Myxococcales; family Myxococcaceae; genus Xiheimicrobium. Next base: position 288 of record JBILEB010000200.1, on the reverse strand, counting down.
GATTCGCAGAGGCGCCGACGGCTGGGAGGCAGGGAACCGGGCCCAGGGCCTGCGTGCGCGGTGGGGCGACGACGGCGTGTCGGTGCAGCCCCGCACGGAAGACGGGCCCACGGTGCAGCTGACGCTGACGTCGTGGGGCAGGCAGTCGCTCGAGCCGGTGGCGCCCGCTGACTTCGAGGAGGGAGGGCCGCGGACGGACGGCGCGGTGGACGTCGACGGCACGCCGCTGCTGCGCCTCATGGCGAGCCACGGGCCGGTGACGGAGTGGTGGGAGAACCGCGCCGAAGG
>JBILEB010000319.1:0-3387 GCA_044352295.1 Myxococcaceae bacterium | reverse complement strand
CGCGGGCTCTGAGGGAGAGGGACCGGTGACCATGTGTCTTGTTCGCTGACTCCGCAGTCGCGATCGCGTTCCTCGCCTGGTCCGGTTCTACAGAGCAGAGGTGGGTCGTTTCTGGAGAGCGCTGAAGGCGTGAACACCAATGGCTCGTGCGTACCCGAGAATCCGCTCACCTGCGGAGCCGGCACCACCGCGCAGGGCACCACCTGCGTCGCCACCCTGCAGTCGTGTGGCGCGGGGACGGTGGCGATGGGCTCCCAGTGTGTCTCGTAGGGCCTGGTGTGCGGCGCAGGCACGGCTGCGGTCGGCAACACGTGCAGCGTCGACGTCGGCACCGTCTGCTCGACCGACACCATTGCGTCAGGCAACCCCTGCGTCGGTCGCGTCACCTGCGCCCCCGGCACCACCCGCTCGGGAGACACCTGCGTGCCGCAGTTCTCGACGTTGTGCGGCCCGGGCACGCGTTCGGTGAACGGGCGCTGTGAGCTCAACCCGGCGGCGTGTGGTGCGGGCACGGTGCGGCAGGCCGGCCAGTGCGTGGTGCCGACGCAGGTGCCGTCATTCACCACCTTCAGCCCCTGGCTGGTTGACGGAAAGCGTCAAGCAGGTCCACCGCGCTCGTCCGTGAGGCACTCGTCTGTCCAGGGGACCCCCAGGGCCGGGAGTTCCGCCCTCGGTCTCCCCGTGCGCGGTCCCGAAAACCCTTCCCCGCAGCCCGGCGGGCCCCAACGCCCCCTCGACGCCCTCCCCGTTTTCAGCTTTTTTCTTCTCTCTGTGGGTCCGATTCCGTGAAGCTCCCGGCGCGCAGCGGCACCTGCCTCGTCATGCGGGCCTCCCTCGTCTTCGTCGCGGTGTTGCTCGGGTGCAGAGACCCGCTGCTCGTCGGCGCGCTCGAGCCGCTCTCTGTTCCCGACGTCGTGGACTGCGGGCGGGCCCTGGTTGGCAGCTCGACGGCGTGTTCCTTTCAGGTGGTGAGCGGTGGCCCCCCTCGCCTCAGCCGCGTGGCCCTGCAGGGCGAGTTCACCGGCCCCGACGAGGTCGAACTGGCTTCCGGCGAGAACCGGCTCACGATTCAATTCCAACCACAGCGCGCAGGGCCCGCAGAGGGTCTCATCACGTTGGGTGACGAGCATCACCTGACTGGCATTCGACTCATCGGGACCGGCGCCGCTGCGGGCGTCTGCTCGCTCGAGTCTTGCCGACAGAGCACCTTCGACCTCGAGACCGGCCAGTGCGTCACGACGAACGAACCTGACGGAACGAGCTGCGCGGCGGAGCGCTGCATCATCGAAGGCGTGTGCGCGGCAGGCCGCTGCGTCGGGCGGGCACGCTCGTGTGATGACGGCGACCCATGCACCGTCGACAGCTGCAGCACCACGCAGGGCTGCCTGCATGAGGCGCGCGTCTGCCCCTCCTCCACCAACCCCTGCGAAGCACCGGTGTGTCATGCGACGTCAGGGTGCAGCTTCGCGCCGGTCATCGACGGAACGGCGTGCGGCGTGGGCGACTGCCGCACCGCGCCGATTTGTCTGAGCGGGCACTGCGAGCTGCGCGCGGCGCCCATCGGTTCGACCTGCGGCACTGCGAGCGCGTGTCGCGGCGCCGGTCAGTGTCTCGCCGATGGCACCTGCGGACCAGGATTGAGCACTTCACCGCGCGTCGCCTGGCGGGTCTCACCTCCTGCTGGGCGCCGCCTGGTGTGGTGGACGACGACGCACGTCGGAAAGACCACCGTCGTCACCGAGGGCTCGCAGGGCTCGGAGCTCTGGATGCAGGTGTTCGACGCCAACGGCCTCGTCGAGTTCTCCATCGACCTCTCCGCCGAGGACTCCACCATCGAGAGGGTCAGGACCGTGCTCGACGACGACGCGGCAGTGCTGTGCGTCGTCACGGAACACGGCCCACGACTTGAGACCCAGGTCTCGTGCCGCGACCGCCGCACTGGCGCGCGTCTCTGGCAACGCGCGCTCACGAGCCTCGCGATTCCCGTGAACGACCCGAGCAACGGACGGGCGAACTTCATGCTTCAGCGCATCGCCTCTGGTGGACAGGGTGACGTGGTGCTGCTGGTGATGGAGGGAAACCAGAGCCACACGCTGCACGCCATCGAGCTCGAAGGCGCAACCGGCACGCAGAAGTGGCGCGTCCAACGGCACGGCCACGGGCGACTCTTCGTGAGCCGCAGCGGCGAGACGTGGCTCACCTCGAGCCCCTGCTCTGGTCAGACGGAATCAGTCACGCGCATCTCGAGCGCCGGTCAATCGCTGCACGAGCGGGTGGTGCCGTGGGAGCTGCGAGCCATGGCCGGCGACACGCCGATCGTCACGACGCGGAATCAGGTCCTTCAGCTGGCTCCCGACGGGTCAGCGCGTGAGGTCTCGGCGACCTCGGCCGTGCCATGGGCGGTGCTCTGGGAAGACGACCTCCTCACGATGAACTCGCGCACGGCGGCAGGAACCTCGGAGCTCCTTCGCGTCGACCTCGACGGCGGAGTCCGGTTCCTGGTGCCACTCGACCCCAGCAGCAGGGTGGTGCAGTTGCTCACTGATGGCGGCGTGGCGACGTCGACGAGTCATCCCGACGGAGGTTCCACCCTTCGGCTGTACTCGGCGACCGGCGCGCTGTTCGAAGCGTGCGAACTGTCCGCTTCCGAGGTTCGAGTCTCGAGCGGGCGCGCCTTCGGAAGAACTCCGCAAGGCCTCGTGGTGTACGAGCTGCCGGGCATCGGTGCCGCGCCTTCGGGCTGGCCGAGCGTCGACGGGTTCAACGGGGCCTTTCGCGCGCGGTGAAGTGAAGAAGGTCTGAAGTTGGTAACGGACAAGAGAAACAAAGCGGGAAACCGAGCGATAGACCCCGCATCAAGCCCTGAGTTCAGGCACTTACCGGCTCACGCGGCACCGAGATTCTTTGCAGTCTCACAGAACTCTTACAGCTTCAGTGAACGGATTGTTGGGGAGGCTTCCTGGTGGTGAAGCGCTCGAGCAGGCGGAGGTGCGGCCGTGTGGCGAATTCTGCTGGGCGTGATGCTGTACGAGCTGCTCACCGGTGAGCTGCCGCTGGGGCAGTTCGACCCGCCGTCGGTGAAGAAGCCCGGCATCGACAAGCGCCTCGACGCCATCGTCTCGCGCTGCCTCAAGCCCGCGCCGGAAGACCGCTACCCGTCGGTGGGCGCGTTCCTCCAGGAGCTCGAGCTGCTGGTGCCGATGACGACGGCGCCCGCGCCCTCGAAAGAGAGTGAAGTCTCGTCGCTCCTGCGGGCTCCGCCTCTGTCGGCGTGTGTCTGCCGCCCGACGCGCTCACCCTCCGCGCCGGTCCGGCCCTCTCCTCAGCGAGCTCTCTGGGTCCATGCCTGCCGGCTCGGCACTCGACCCTGCGCCCCGTTTCCTGCTT
>JBILEB010000062.1:0-36374 GCA_044352295.1 Myxococcaceae bacterium | reverse complement strand
GGCCGCCGTGCGCTCGAAGTGCTGCGCGGGCTGACGCACGATCCGAACGCCCTCGTGGAGGAGTCGGTGCTCGGACAAGGCGCCATGGGCATCATCACGCGCGCGCGGCAGGTCGCGCTGGATCGCTCCGTGGCGGTGAAGACGCTCAAGAACAGCAGCAAGGACGGCGACGTCGAGGCGCTGCTCTCCGAGGCGTGGCTCGCCGGGTCGCTCGAGCACCCGGGCATTCTCCCCATCTACGCGCTCGCCCTCGGCGCCGATGGCCGGCCGCAGCTGGTGATGAAGCACATCGAGGGTGTCACCTGGTCGCACCTGCTCTCGCATGACGACGAGCGCGCCACCTACGCTCCGGGTCGCACGCGGCTGGAGTCGCACCTGCGCATCGCGATACAGCTGTGCAACGCCGTGCACTTCGCCAACGCGCGCGGCGTGGTGCACCGCGATCTGAAGCCCGACAACGTGATGCTCGGGCGCTTCGGCGAGGTCTACCTGGTGGACTGGGGCATCGCGACGCAGGAAGGCCCCACCACGCAGTTCGCGGGAACGCCCGCCTACATGGCACCAGAGATGCTGGGCGGGCACGGCGCCGTCCTCTCGCCGCGCACCGACGTGTACCTGCTCGGGAGCATCCTGTTCGAGGTCGCCACGGGCCGACCGCCCCACCTGAAGGAGCGTGTCAAAGAGATGGTGGCCAGCGTGCTGGCGTCTTCACCCGTGGTGCCGCCAGACGTCCCCGACGAGTTCGCTGCGTTCATCCGTGCGTGCATGGTGCCTCGACCCGAGGACCGGCCGGTCTCGGCGCTCGCCGTTCGGCAGTCGTTGGAGGCCTTTCTCGAGCATCAGGGCTCCCGTGAGCTCGCCGCCCAGTCGGCCGAACGCGCTCGGGAGTTCGAGGTGCTCCTCGCGCAGCCGGCGCCCGATGCACAGGCCATGGCCCGCGTCTTCTCGGAGTGCCGCTTCGGCTTTCAGCAGGCGCTGCGGAGCTGGCCCGGCAACGTCGCGGCGGCGGAAGGGCTGGCGCGGGTCGTCGAGCGCATGGTGCGCGTCGAGCTGCAGCGGGGCGCGGTGAGCGCGGCGCGGGCGTTGCTCGTCGATCTCCCGGCGCCCTCTGCCAGCCTCGTGGTCGAGATCGAACGGGCAGAGGCGCTCGAGGCTGAGAAGGCGAGGGAGCTCGAGCGGCTGCAGCGAATGGCGCAGAGCCTGGATCCGCTCACCGGGTTTCAGCGCCGGTTCTTCGTTGGCATCGGCCTGGGGTTCCTCTGGGTGGCCGCCCCTGGCCTGCGGTTCCTGATGGGGCCGCGCGTCCTCATTCAGAACGACGTGCTGGCCGCGATTCCCGTCGCGGCGTTGTCGGTCGGCATCATCCTCTTCGTCGCGCACCGCACGCCGATCGGACACCGCACACCCCTCAATCAACACATCGCGCGGCTGCTGCTGTTCGGCATGAGTTTTCAGGTGGTGGCCGCGCTGGTGCTCCTCGTCGTGCTCGAGGTGCCGGTGGGTGACAAGGGGAGCGCGGTGTTGCTGGGGTACTGGGGCCTCCTCGCGGGTGTCATCGCAAGCACGCTCATTCCCCAGGTGTGGCCGGCGGTCATCGGGTACTTCCTGTTCGCGACGTTCGCGTGGAAGCAGCCGTCGCTGCGCGACCTCTTCGGCTCGCTGGGGAACCTGACGCTGTTCCTGAACCTGCTGTGGCTGTTCAAGCGCCAGCGCCGAGAGCTCGCGGCCCGACAGGACGCCTCAGTGCCGAAGCCCTGAGCGCCGACGTCGTCTCGCGAACAGCGCAAGGAGGACGAGCGCACTCCCGGGCGCCGCGTGACAGCCGCCCAGCCCACCGAACCCACCACCGCCCCACTGACTGTCGGACTTGCGGACGATGACGCGGACGACCTGACTGCGAGGCCCGGTATTGCCGGCCGCATCGGTCGCCTCGGCCGAGACGCCGTACTCGCCTGGCGGAACGACGGCGGCCGGGAGCGGGAGCTGCCACAGCCCGTTGCCATCGGCCGTCACCATGCCGACCGGCTGCATGCCGACGAACACCGTGACGCGGGCGTTGGGCTCGGTGACTCCCGATGCGGTGACGGTGGTGCCCTCGCTGCTGTCGGCCGGCGTGACGGTGAGCGTGGTGGGCGGCCCGCGCGTGTCGACGACGAAGCGGTTCGACGGGCTGTCTGCGCTGGTGGAGCCGCTGACGGTCTGCCGCGCGCGGACGTCGTGCGGGCCTTCGGCGAGCGGCGTCGTGGGCGTGAAGGTCCACCGGCCCATCATGTCGGCCGTCACGCTGCCGACGTCCTGGCCATCGATGAGGACGGTGACGGAGGCTCCGGGGCTGGCGGTGCCTTCGATGTCGGGCGTGGTGTCTCGGGTGACCGAGCCGTTCGCGGGCGCGGTGACGGTCGGCGCATCGAGTGTGCCCGGTGCGATGGTGAAGACGACGGTGTTGCTGTTCGCGCTGACCGAGCCACCCGCGTTCGTCGCGGTCGCCACGGCCGAGTAGGTGCCCGGCGCGAGCGGCATGGCCGGGGTGACGCTGAAGGTGCCCTGCGGCGTCGTAGTGGTGGTGCCGAGCACCATGCCGTTGAGGCGAACGGTGACGGTGGTGCCCGGGGGCGCGGTGCCGGAGATCGGCGGCGAGCGCGTCGAGAGCATCGCGCCGTCCTGCGGGCTCGTGATGACGGGCGGCGGGTTCGGCGCCTCGATGGTGAAGGTGGTGGTCGGGCTCGACGGGCTCGTGTTGCCGGCCACGTCGGTTTGCGTCGCGCTGACGGTGTTGGCGCCCGTCATGAGGGCCGAAGCGGGTGTGAACGTCCACTGGCCGTTCCCATCGGCGACCGCGGTGCCCGCGACGGTTCCGTTGAGCGTGACGGTGACGGTGGCGTTGGGCTCGCCGGTGCCGGTGATGGCGGGCCGGGTGTCGGTGATGCGCGCCTGGTTCGCGGGTGACGTCACCTGCGGAGCTGCGGGCACGACGGTGTCCTTCAGCGCGTACTTCGTGTCGACGACGGTGCCGCTCGCGTTCGTCTGCGAGGCGCTCAAGGTGACCTGCGCGGCGTCCGGGAGGCTGCGGGTGTCGACGGTGGCGGTGAAGGTGCCTCCGGCCGAGCAGGCCGTCATCGACAGGAGCGTGCCGACGGTGAGCGAGACGTTCCCCGCCGCGGCGGTGCAGGTGCCGCTCACCACGTACGTTCCCGCGTTCATCGCGTTGATGGCCGGCGGCATGGCGATGACGACCGTCGGCAGCGTGCCGGAGACCGTGAAGGTGCGCGCCGCGCTCGAAGGCCCGGTGACGTTCATGAGCGTCTGGGAGGCGGTCACGACCCAGGTGCCGTTGCCGAGGATCGTCATGCAGCTCCACGCGCCGCTCGCGCTGACGGTGGCCGTACAGACGCTCGCGCCGCCCATGCGCGTCACGGTGACGAGGGCTCCGGCGACGCCCGTGCCCGAGATGGAAGGATTCGGACCGACGGTCGCGTTCTGCGACGGGGTGTTGATGACTGGCGCCGTCACCTGGATGCAGCGGGTGGGGGTGGCGCCGGTGCACGAGAAGCCAGGCTCGAGGGTGCAGGTCGAGGTGCAGCCATCTCCGTTCTGTCCATTCGCGTCGTCACAGGCCTCACCGCCGCGCAAGTAGCCGTCGGCACAGGTGTCCTGCCAGTTGGGGAGGCCGTCTCCATCACGATCGCGCGCCACCGAGAGCGGGCTCGTCACGCCCACGCCGATGGAACCACACGCGGGCACCGTGCAGTTGACGTCGAACGCGTTGTCGATGCCGTCCGCGTCGGCGTCGGCGTTGGCCTTCAGGCGGTCGGCGGTGCCGTCGTTGTTGGTGTCGAAGGCCTCGATGAAGTCCGACACGCCGTCGGCGTCGCTGTCGGGATCGCGATAGTCCGGAAGGAGATCGGCGTCGGTGTTGGTTCCGCTCGTCCTCGGCGCATCGAGGAGCCCGTCGTTGTTCACGTCGAGCGCGTTGTCGACGCGGCCATCACCGTTGGCGTCCGTGTACCCGTACTCTCGCGCGTCGGGGATGCCGTCGTCATCGGAGTCGGCGTCGAGGAAGTCGGGCCGGCCGTCGGTGTCGGTCTGCCGGGGCGTGGCGAGGCCTCCGTTGGCGCAGCGCCCGTTCCCCTGCGCGGGGAGACAGCCGTCGAGCCGGCCGTCCACCGTGGCGTCCGGGCCGCCTGCCTCGAGCACGTCGGTGATGCCGTCGCCATCGCTGTCGAGATCGAGCACGTTCGGAATGCCATCGCCGTCGACGTCGCCAGAGCCCTCGAGCGCGTCGTCGAGCCCGTCGCCATCATCATCGACGTCGATGAGGTTCGGCACCGTGTCGTTGTCCGAGTCCACCACTGGCACGCAGACGGTCGACGTCGCGGGCGTGATGAAGTTCGGCAGCGAGGCGTCGAGCGCGAAGAAGCGGTTGAACGTGGCGCCGTCGTGTTCGACCTCGTAGGCGATGTCGAAGCGCGATTGGTTGCGGAAGGTGAGCACCACCGCGTTGTCGACCGCGCCGGCGCCGGTGCCGTTGTCGGCCGTGCCGGAGAAGACGAGCTCGGTCGCGCGCGCGCCGGCCTGCACGGTGGTGGGCGGCGTCCGCGCGAGCTCGTAGGCGGTGAGGCCGCCGAGGGTGGGAATGATGCGCTCGGTGAAGTTGACGGTGCGGTCGAGGTCGCCAATCTCCGCCGAGAAGTCGCCCGAGGCCGGCGTGGTGGTGCCCGTTCGAAAGATCTCGTACCGCAGCCGCAGCGTGGCCGTGCCTGGAGCGCCCGGGGCCATCGCGCTCGCGAACGTCACCACCGCCGCGCCGTTGAGGCCCTGGAGCGTGTGCGTGAAGCCGGTGGAGGGCGTCGTCGACAGCCGCGTGACCCGCACGTCGACAGCCAGTCCGCCGAGCATGCCGACGTTCGTATAAAGAATCGTGTCGCCGCTGGTGGACCCGTCGGGGAAGGTGAAGTTCGCGTAGCCGTTGACGCCGGGCCGCCCACACTGGGCGTGGGCTGTGGGGGCGAAGCCGACGAGGAGTCCAACGAGCGCGGGGACGACGAGACGCATGAAGGTGTGGCTACCCCGCAAGCGCCCATGGGAGCAACCGATGCCGGTTTTAGACGGCGAGCGCCAGGCCCAGCCCCCCGACCAGCGCTGCGGCAGAGACCTCGACGATCCGCCGGCCGAAGGCCCACCCACCCAGCGTGACCGACATCACCGCCTTCACCACCGTGTTGCTCGCGACCGCGATCACGATGGTGCGCGTGGCGACGGCGGGCTCCATCGTGCCGGCCTTCACGAGGTTCGACATGGTCAACGTGATGGCGTCGACGTCCGTGAGGCCCGCGAGGAGGCCGGTGAGGTAGGTGCCGGTGTCGCCCAGGGTGTCCGTCGCCCAGCGCGACGCAATGAGGATGAAGACGAAGAAGGCGCCGAACTGCACCGCCTTGCGCAGCTCGAACGGGTTGGAGAGCTCGACGTTCGTCACTTCGTTGCGGTGCGCGCGGTCGCGAAACGCCATCACCCCGACGGCCACGAGGCTCACCGCGGCCATCGCGCCCAGCGGCAAAGCGAGCTTCGGCAACAGCGACGTCTCGACCGCCGCCACGGTGATGATCACCCGCACGAACATGATGGTGCTGGCGATGACGACGGCGAGCGCGCTCACCGACGCGAGCGCGGGGGTCTGCTTGGCGCGCGCGGCCGAGGCGAGCGTGACGGCGGTGGACGAGACGAGCCCGCCGATGGCGCCGGTGATGAGCAGGCCCTTGCCATGGCCGAACAGGCGCATGGCGACGTAGCCGACGAAGCCGATGCCTGCGATGAGGAGCACCATGAAGCCGATGCGGTACGGGTTGAGCGCGCCGTAGGGCCCCAGCGGCTCGTTCGGCAGCACCGGCAACACCACCACCGCGATGAGGAGGAACTTCACCGTCGCGATGACGTCGTCGCGCGAGAGCTTCGCCGAGAACTGCCGCAGCTGCGTCTTCTGCGACAGCAGGAACGTCGCCGCCACCGCGATGCTCGCCACCACGAAGATGCGCGTGCGGACGGGCTCGATGATTCCGTGAGAGGCCGAAAGCGCCCCGAGGAAGAACGTCAACAGCGCGCTCGCCTCACTCGTGAGCCCGACGTGGCCCTGCTCGGCGTCCCGCCAGTAGCCGATCGCGAGGAACAGGCTCAGCCCCATCGCCGCGCCGAAGAGGGGCAGCGCGCCAGCGGTGCTCTGGAAGAGCGAGGCCGTGGCGCCGAGAAGGGCGAAGAGGGGGTACGTGCGCACGCCTCCGGTGAAGCCGCGGCGGCCGTTGTCCGAACCTGGCTTCGACTGCTCACGCTCCAGGCCGATGAGGAGCCCGATGAGGAGCGCCAGGGCCAGCGACGGGTAGGGCTCGTAGGCTTCCACGGTGCCCACGAGTCTGCGTCACGCGCGTGTGTCGGGCGAGTTTACTTCTGGCCGAGCAGGTGCCGGGCGATGACGAGCCGCTGCACCTCGCTGGCGCCCTCGTAGATGCGCAGGGCGCGGACGTCTCGGTACAGCCGCTCGACCGCGAAGCCCTTCACCACGCCGTTGCCGCCGTGCACCTGCAGGCAGCGATCGACGATGCGCTGGGCCGCCTCGGTGGCGAACAGCTTGGAGACGGCGGCTTCGTACGTGACGCGCGCCTGGCCTTGATCCTTCGTCGTCGCCGCCATGTGCACGAGCAGCCGCGACGCCTCGAGCTCCACCGCGCTGTCCGCCAGCAGCGCCTGAACGGCCGAGAGCTCGGCCAGGGGCGCGCCGAACTGGCGACGCGTCTTCACGTACGAGAGCGCCTCTTCGAGCGCACGTCTCGCCATGCCCACCGCCGCCGCGCCCACGGTGCCCCGGAAGACATCGAGCGTCGAGAGCGCCAGCTTGAGGCCACCGCCCAGCTCGCCGATCAGCGCGTCGGGTGGGACGACACAACCGTCGAACTCGAGCTCGCCGATGGGGTGCTCTCCGAGGAGCTCCATCGCCTTCGAGACGCGAAACCCGGGCGTGGAGGCCGGGACGAGGAAGGCAGAGATGCCTCTGGGCCCGTCTCCCGTGCGCGCGAACACCGTGTAGTGCGTGGCCACGCCGGCGTTCGAGATGAAGCGTTTGTGGCCGGTGAGCCGGTAGCCGTCGGCGGTTCGCTCGGCCCGGGTGCTGAGGTTCGCGACGTCGCTCCCAGCGTCCGGTTCGGTGAGCGCGAAGGCGAACAGCACCTCGCCGCGCGCCACCTTCGGCAACAGCGCTTGGCGTTGGGCGTCGCTTCCGGCCAGCACGAGCGGGTGGCTCCCCAGGCCCTGAACCGCGAAGATCGAGTCCGCCGCGGCGTTGCGAAAGGCGAGCTCCTCTCGCAGCACGCACAGCGACATGACCTGCACCTGTGCGTGCACCCCGCCGAAGGTAGCCGGCACCAGGTAGGGGGAGTAGCCCTGCGCCGCGACCGCTTGAGCCAGGCCCGCATCGTCGAGGTGAAGGGTGCCAGCCTCGAGGCTCGCGAAGGACTCGGCCGCGCGGGCTTTGAGGGCGTGGTGTTCCGGCGTGAGGAAGGAAGCGGACATGCGGGCTCGATAGTGCGCCGCGCCGCCGGAGGCCATGACGCCGCGTGTCCCCTTCGCGGTTCTCTGAATCTCGGGCCTATCCGTTAAGCGGTCGACAGTCCGTCGGTTCTTGGCTTCAAGATGTCCGTTCAGATGAATATCTGTCCGTGGTCGGTCAGCATCGAGCTGGCACGTCCGCCGAACTGAAGCGGTTCAGAGCAGTGCCCCAGGCCTGAGGCCATCGGTGCGGCTCGCGGATGCCAGGCCCCAGGTCGCGAAGCGCCTCCCGCGTCTCTTCGTGTCGTCCGAGGAGATACGACTCCGATATCGGCCCGCTGGCCATCACCGCGTCGTTGAGGATCCGGAGCGCCGCGTCGTCACCTTCCAACGCCACCTCGAGCGCGTCCGCGGCCATGCGGCGTTCCCTTCAGCGCGTGCGCTTCTTCTTCGCCGCAGGCTTCTTCTTCACGGGTTTCTTCGTCGTCACCCGCGGCTTCTTCTTCGCGGGCTGGGCGAACAGCACACTCGCCTCGGCCTCGAGCACGTGCGTCTCGCCGAGCTCCGCGGGGTCGCCCATCACGAAGGTGTATGGGGTGTACGCGACGAAGGGCCGCTCCCCCTGCACGTCGACGTACACCTTCAGCGCCGGGCCCTCGTAGTCCGGCGTCTGCACGTCGATGGTGTAGGCCCACGCAGCGCCCAGGATGACGCCGTCACGCGCGTCGCCCTGGAGCGCCGTCACCAGCTGGACTTCGAGCTCATCGGGATCGGCCGAGCGCGCGTCCACCGACACCAGGCCCGGTCGGCCGGCTCCGTCCACGACGACGGCGAACGGCGTCAGCGTCTCGGTCAGCCGCAGCATGAACGCGCCGGCCTCGAGCGCGCGCTCGAGCAGGACCAGGCCCTGTCCCGAGGGTCCCTTCGACACCTTCGGCCTGGGCTCAGCGGCCCTGGAAGTTCGGCGTTCTTTTGTTCGAGAAGGCATCGGAGGCCTCGCGGAAATCGTGGGTCTGCATGCACACCGCCTGGGCGCGCGCTTCGTTGTCCAACGCCTGGAACAAGTCCATGTGGAGCTCGGCGTTGAGGATCTCCTTCGTCATGCCGAGCGCGAAGGTGGGGCCGTTCGCCAGCCGGGTCGCCAGCGCCATCGCTTCGTTCAGGCACTGCTCGTGCGGCACCACCTTGTTGAACAGGCCGTACTTCTCGGCGGTGGCCGCGTCGATGACGTCGCCGAGCATCAGCAACTCCGTCGCGCGCGACAGGCCGACCACCCGAGGGAGCAGGTGCGCCGCGCCCATGTCCGCCCCGGCGAGGCCCACGCGCACGAAGAGGAAGCCGATCTTCGCCTTGTCGCTGGCGACCCGCAGATCCGACGCCAACGCGATGACCGCGCCAGCGCCCGCGGCCGTGCCGTTGAGCGCCGCGACGATGGGCCTTCGCAAGGCCCGCATGTTGCGAATGAGCTCGCACGTCATGCGCGTGAACTCGACCTGCGCCGGCATGTCGTACGACAGCAGCGGCTTGATGATGTCGTGTTGATCGCCGCCGGAGCAGAAGCCGCGGCCTTCGCCCGTCACCACCACGGCGCGAACCGAGGGCTCCTTCTCGAGCTCGAAGAAGAGATCGGTCAGTTCGCGGTACACCTGAAAGGTGAGCGAGTTGAGCGTGTCGGGGCGGGTGAAGGTGATGACGCCCACCCTCTCCTTCACCTCGAACCGGAACGACGTGGGCTGCTTCATGGCGTGGATCGCTCCTCGAGCACCGCGGTGGCTTCGATCTCGACCTTCGCCGCGTCTTCCACCAGCGCCGCGACCTGCACGAGCGCCATCGCGGGGTAATGGCGGCCCAGGTGCTGCTTCCAGGACGCGCCGATGGCCTTGAGTGCCCCGAGGTACTCGCGCTTGTCGGTGACGTAGACGGTCATGCGCACGAGATCGGTCGCCGTGCCTCCGGCCTTCGTCACGACGGCCATCACGTTCGCGAGCGCCTGATCGAACTGCGCCTCGAAGGAGGGTGGGAACGTCGCCTCGGCCTTCGTCGGATCCCACCCGACCATGCCGCCGGTGAAGAGCATGCGCCCGGTGGCGACGACGCCGTTCGAGTACCCGCGTGGTGGCACCCAGCCGTCGGGCTGAATCGTGGTGTGTGGCATCAGACCGTCTCTCCGCCATCGATGGTGTAGTCGGCGCCGGTGATGGCCGCGCCGGCCCCGCTGGCACACAGGAAGTGGACGAGCGCCGCGACCTCGTTCGGCTTCACCGCCCGTCCCATCGGGTTCATCGACTCGAGGGTGGCCTTCGCCTCGGTGGCGCTCTTGCCCGTGGCGGTGGCGATGCGGTCGACGCTCGCGGTCAGCATGTCGGTGTCCGTCCACCCGGGCGAGACCGCGTTGACGGTGACGTGTTTGCTCGCCAGCTCCACCGCCAGCGCTCGCGTCATGCCGAGCAGCGCGTGCTTCGAGGCGCAGTAGGCGCTGGTGTACTTGAAGCCCTTCTTCGCCGCCGTGGAGCACACGTTCACCACACGCCCCTTCGCGGCCAGCAGGCTGGGGAGCAACTCCCGCGTCAACAGGAATGGCGCCGTCACATTCACCTGCTGAAGGCGCGAGAAGTCCTCGAGGCTCGTCTTCGCCAGGCTGGCCGACAGCGCGATGCCCGCGTTGTTGACGAGCGCGGTCAGCGACGGGCACGCCTCGCGCACCTGCTTTGCCGCGGCCAGTACACTCTCGGTGGACGATGCGTCGAAGGGCACGAAGCGCGCATCACCTGCGTTCGTCAGCGGTGCCATCGAGGCCTCGCTTCGCACCAGACAGAACACGCGCCAGCCGGAGCGGAGGAACGACTCGGCGATGGCGAGGCCGATGCCGCGGGAAGTGCCGGTGACGACGACGGTGTTCATGGACGGCTTGGCGCCATAGCACGGCTCGGCAGCCACACCGACCGCTGTGCTAGGCGGTCACTTCATGCGTGTGCTCGTCATGGCCAGTAGCCTCCTCGTTGCCTGCGGTGCCTTGACGCCCCTTCGTCCAGACGGCGGAGCGAGCGGCGGAGGCTCGGCCGGGGGCAGCGTCACTGGCGGCGGCTCGGCGGGCGGGGGCAACTCCGTCGCGGGCGGCACGGCCGGCGGTTCGAGCGGAGGCATGACGGCGGGTGGAACGGCTGGTGGCACCTCGGGAGGCAACTCGACCGCGGGCGGCACGGCCGGTGGGGCGGTCAGCTTCATCTGGAGCGGCATCGGGGTGACGCCGGCGCCCACCTCGGCGGCTCCCGTGGCGGTCGCCGTCGCGGCCCGGCCTGGCGACGCCTGGGTGGTGCTCGACAACGGCCGGTTCTACCGCTCCGACGGCGGGATCTTCGCCGAGGTGGCTGGTGTGTCGCTCGCCAGCGTGCGCGACCTCTACGTCTCGCCCTCGGGCAGGGTGTATGCAGTCGGTACGGGCCGCACGGCCCTCTCTTGCACCGGCGACTGCGGGGTAGGCAGCAACTTCCTCCAGGGCCAGACGGCGAGCAGCCTCGACACCTGGTCCGGGTTGTGCGGCTCCGGCGAAGACGTGTTCGGGTTCGGCACCGGCTCGTCCAGCGCGGGCGTGCTGTACCAGTTCGTCGACGGTGGCTGGAACAAGGTGTCTCCGAACCTTGGCGTGACGTCGCCGCGGTCGTGCCAGTTCGGTCCTGCGGGCGAGGTGTACGTCGCCGGCTCCGACGGCATCGCCCGGTACGAGAACGGCGGCTTCACGCCCGAGCCGATCGATTTCATGGGCCAGCCGGCTGCCAACTGGAACAGCCTCGCCTTCTCGATTCGAGGTGGAACGATTCGTGACGCCTTCGCGGTGGGCGGTGGTTCAGGCTACCGCTTCGCGCGTCGCAACCAGCAGACCAGCAGCTGGACGTCGCTGCCGCCCAACACCGCGGGCACCAACCTGTCCGTCGTCATCACCTTCGGCCAGGACGAATTCCTGGCGGCAGGGACGCCCAACGGCACCGGCGGGCCGCGCTTCATGACGTGGAACGGGAGCGCCTGGGCGCCGAGCTCGCCCCAGCCGCCCAACTCCATCACCAACGTGCGCGACGCCTGGGCGACGAGTGACCGCGAGGTGTTCCTCGTTGGCAACGACAACGCGAGTAACTACGCCATCATTCGCGGGCGGCGCTGACGAGGCCGGGGGCCGTCGGGAGTCGAGCCGAGCGTGGCAGGCCGCGCACCTCATGCGAGCCCTTCTCGGGGTCGTCGGCGTGATGGCCCTGGCCTGTGGTCCTCTGTCTCCCGTTCGTCCTGATGGAGGTGCCGCCGGGGGCGGCTCGGGCTCGGCTCGGTCATCGATGGCGCGGCGGCCTCGGACCGCGAGGTGTTCCTCGTGGGGACGTCCACCTCGGGCGGCTACGCCATCATTCGTGGCCAGCGCTGATGGACCGCATGCGCAGCGCGGCGCGGAGTTGGTGCCCGCGACGTTGACCGCGCCGACTCGCCGTTGGTACGCGTTCGTTCCATGCCCCGCGCCGCCGTGACCGATCTCTACCGCATCGACGATCTCCTCTCGCCCGAGGACCGCGCGATTCGCGACACCGTCGCCCGCTTCGTCGATCAGGAATACCTGCCCATCGTCGGTAAACATTTTCGCAACCACACGTTTCCGTCCCACGTCATTCCCAAGCTGGCCGACCTCGGCATCTTCGGCGCGACGCTCAAGGGCTACGGCTGCGCGGGCCTGTCGAACGTGGCGTACGGCCTCATCCTCCAGGAACTCGAGCGCGGAGACTCGGGCCTGCGCAGCTTCGCCTCGGTGCAGTCCTCGCTCTGCATGTTCCCCATCTGGAGCTTCGGCAGCGACGAGCAGAAGGAGCGGTTCCTGCCCGGCATGGCGCAGGGGAAGATCATCGGCTGCTTCGGCCTGACCGAGGCGGACTTCGGCTCCGATCCCGGCGGCATGCGCACGCGCGCGGTGAAGCAGGGCGATCACTACGTGCTCAACGGCTCGAAGATGTGGATCACCAACGGCACCATCGCCGACGTGGCGATCGTGTGGGCGAAGGTGGACGACGGCGGCTCCGACTCGATTCGTGGCTTCCTCGTCGAGAAGGGCATGCCGGGCTTCGTCGCGAAGGAGATCGAAGGGAAGTTCTCGCTGCGCGCCAGCTTCACCGCCGAGCTCGCTTTCCAGGACGTGAAGGTGCCGGCGAAGAACCTGCTCCCGGGCGTGCAGGGCCTCCGCGGGCCGTTGTCGTGCCTCAACAAGGCGCGCATGGGCATCGCGTTCGCGGCCATGGGCGCGGCGGTGGCCTGCTTCGAGGGCGCGCGTGAGTACGCCTTGTCACGGGTGCAGTTCAACAAGCCCATCGCGGCCTTCCAGCTCACCCAGGAGAAGCTCGCCGACATGCTGTCGGAGATCGTCAAGGGCCAGCTGCTGGCGCTCCGATTGGCCCAGCTCGCAGACTCCGGCCAGAAGGTGCTCCCGGAGCAGGTGTCCTTGTGCAAGCGCAACAACGTGAAGGTGGCGCTCGAGATCGCCCGCGTCGCGCGCAGCATCTACGGCGCCAACGGCATCACCGACGAGTACCCGGCGGTGCGGCACATGCTGAACCTCGAGAGCGTCTACACGTACGAGGGCACGCACGAGGTGCACACGCTCATCCTCGGCAAGGCCATCACCGGCATCGACGCGTTCGGCGCGGGGTGAGCGGGGCTACTCGACCAACTCGAGCGTAACGTCGTCGCCCGCGCGCTCGTGAAGGATGTCCATGAGTTCGTCGAAGAGCGTCGGGCCCCGACCGGCGCGGGCCTCGTCGAGGCGCTGCGTGAAGCCGCTCACGTTGCTCGCATGCACGTCGGGAAGCCTGGCTTCGAGCCAGCGCGCCGTTTCGTGGTGGCCCAGGGCTTCGCGCAGCTTCGAGGCGTGGACGATGCGCAGCACGAAGCCGTCATCGGGCGTGCCAAAGCCGCCGCGCAGCACGTCGTTGAAGGCGTCGAGGCTGCGGCCCCACACCGTCGTCGGCGGGAGCAACACGCGCTCCACCTCGTCCCAGAAGCCCTCGAGGCCAGCGACTCGGGCGCCATCGAGGACGAAGACGGCCAGCCCGTCAGGCATTCATCACCGCGCCCTCGGGCACGTCGTCGGCGATGGCGCGGGTGCGGGACTTGAGGAAGTCGACGATCTCGTCGTCGGATCGCGTGTCGCCGGGCATGCGCACGAAGCGTCGCGCGAGGAAGCGGTACTGCCGGGTCCAGAGCAGGACCGAGACCATGAAGAAGTCGACGCCGTGGAAGACGACGCAGCCTTCCTTGCGGTAGCGCTCGAGGTTGTCGAGGAAGTCCTTCGGCATCTCGGTCCAGTGGCGGTTCTGCTTCACGTGGTGGCCGATGTGGTACCCGTCGTTGAAGCAGCGCGCGTTGTAGCCCGCGTTGATGCACGTGATGCTGTTGACGTAGCTGTCGCCCGGCCGCGTGGCGTCGATGAACGCGTGCTGCCCCCAGTTGCCCGCCATCATCGCCAGGCGCACGGTGAAGTAGGGGACGATGAAGCACACCACCGTGGCTTGCCAGTTGACGAAGCAGAGCGCGGCCATGCTCAGCATGTGCACGACGTCGCTCGACACGGCTCGAATCGCCAGCGGCGCGCGGCCCTTCTTCACGAGGTAGGCGCTCAGCTCAAAGAGGATGAAGAACTGGAAGCGCGCGACGTAGTGCAGCCAGTGCAGGAAGTTGTCTCGGTCGTACCGCATGGTCGACGAGAGATCGCTGCGCAGGTTGTTCTCCATGTGGTGCATGGCGACGTGGTGCTCCATGTACCCGGTGGGGATCCCGAAGAGCGCGCTCATCGTGTACGGCACCACGCGATCCATCACCCGCCACCGCTTGAAGAACGGCCGGTGCATCGTGTTGTGCAGCATGAGGATGACGGGCGGCGCCATCCACGCGACCTGGAAGGCGAAGACGAGCGGGGCCAGCCACCACGAGAAGTAGACGTAGGTGAGCGCGATCACCGGCGCGACGAGCAGCAGCGACTTGAGCCACACGCGCACGAAGACGACGTCGCGCGGGTCGAACAGGAGCGACTCGAGGAACTTCTGGAAGCGCGTCGGGGCGTAGGTCGGGGCAGCTGTCGGATCGGTGAGCGCAATGGCCATGGGCAGCGGGACCCGTAGGCCGAAGCAGCCCCGCCTCGCAACCCATGCGAACGGTTTTCTCCGGTCCGTGACCGAACGACTTACCGCTGCTCGTAGGACAGCAGGGTGGTGCCGCGGGCGAGGAGGGCGCCTCGGGGAGAACGCAGCCAGGGCTCTCGCGTCTGCGAGCCGGGGAACACCGCCGTGTCACCCGCTCGCAGCAGGCCTGCCTCGGTCACCAGCTCCAGCGCTTCGACCACCGAGGGCGGCCGTAGCCCCGCGAGGACCTCGACCTGGGCGGCGCCAGCGTCCGACGGATCGAACGCGACGGGACTTCGCCAACGCTCGGTGCCGTCGAGGCCGAGGGCCACCGTGAAGCCGCTCCCGCTGATGGCGAGGGCGGTGTCGTGCGCGAGGAACACGAGCGTTCGGCCACCGGGGATCTGGCGCAGCTTCGGCCCGCGCGGTTGGAGCTCGAGGGTGCCGTCGGTCAACAGGCAGGCCAGCAGTGAGCCCGTCTCATCGAGCGCGAGGGCCTCGACCGGGCCGCTGGCGGTGAGGCGCTGCACCTGCCGGCCGTCGAAGCGCAGCACGGTGTCCGCGCCCCGTCGGGCCGTGGCGTACACGCGTCCATCGCCCGACCACGCCGCCGTCGCCCTCGAAGCCGCGCCCAGCTCGTCGACGCTGTGCTGCTGGCCGGTGCCGAGCTCGAGCACCACCACGCGGAACGCCTGGTTCACGCACAACCGCTCGGGGGTCAGCCGCGTGCTGAACGGGGCCGGGCCTCCCTCGAGGAACTGCGGCGTCACGAAGTCGTGGCGGGAAAGCACGCTGCCGTCAGCGCCGTCGAACACGTACTGGCCCAGCAGCAGCTTCGAGCCGTCGCGGGTGAAGGTCGTCTGCAGCGGGTCCTGCGGGAAACACGAAGGCCAGGGGCCCGGGTGGGGCCGGTAGCAGCGCACCACGCCAGCCTCGACCTGCGCGAGGTGCCGCCCATCGTCCGAGACGGCGAAGGAGCTGGGCTCGTCACTGGCCAGCCCGAGAGGTGGGCCGCCCTGGAGATCGCGGATGATCGTCGTCCCGTCGAACGCTCGGAAGGCGAGGAACCGGCCGTTGGGGGACAGCGCCACTCGCATCGCGCCGGCGTCTTCTCCAGCGAGCTGCGCGCCCGAGGTGAGATCGAACGCGAACGCGGTGAAGCCCTCGTCTTCCCACGCGACGCACGCGACGACGGTTCCCGATTCCGAGACGACCTGCGCGCTCACCAACCAGTTCGGCTCGAGGAGCCACTGGCTCTGTCCGCCGCGCTGGAGGACGAGCCCTCCCTGCTTCGGCGTACTCACGAGGCCCGCGGGCCCGGACGGCCTCGATGGTTCCGCGGATCGCGTCTGCCCGGATGCCAGGTGCCAGCGGGTGAAGCCCTCGTTCGAGGCCAACAGGGCGTGGTGTCCGTCGAAACGAACGAGCTCGGTGCCCTTCGGTGGCCGCAGCTCGGCCGTCAGCGAGCCGCCCCAGGCCGTGGTGGGGGTCAGCGCTTTGAGCCACGGCGCGTCGGCATGAAGCGCCCGTCGCTCGTCGAGCCAGCGGCCGATCCGATCGGACAGCGGCATGTCGGGGCCTGGCGTGGAGACTCCGAAGCGGCGCGCGCGGGGGGAATCGACGAAGGCGCAGTGCGCGTAGAGCGCCGGCCACAGCGCGTCGGGTCGGCGCTGCAGGAGCGGCAGGTGAATGCGCAGCGCCTCGAGGACCCGCTCGAGGACGAAGCGCTGCGGACCGGTCGTCGAGTCGATCGCCGCTTCGAGCCGGCCCAGGTGCGGCGTGACACCTTCGTCGCAGGCCACCTCGAGCGCCGCCAGGGAGATGAGGTCGAGGGCGGACACGGTCGGGGCAGAGTCTGCGCGATGAGGTTCCGGCGCGCTACCGAGCCGGCCCGGGGGCCTTCCGCGGAGGAGCGGATTCCGGGTATGACTGCGGGTATGAAGAGCGAAAACAGCGAGAAGATCGCCATCAGTGTTCCCCCCGCGTTGATGCGGAAGGTGCGGAAGGCCGTCAAGGCAGGCCGGGCGCCATCCGTCAGCGCCTATGTCGCGCGCGCGCTCGAGAACGAGACCAAGCGCGAGAGCCTGGAGGACCTTCTCAATGAGATGCTCCTCGAGAGCGGCGGACCGCCGACGGAGGCCGAGCTGCTCGAGGCCCGGCGAGCCCTCAAGACCGGTTCTGGCCGCGGTCGGCGATGAGCACGTTGACCCTCGACTCCGGCGCCTTGATTGCATTCGAGCGCGCCGACCGCCGATGTGTCGTCCTGCTGCTCGAAGCGACGAAGGCCGGTCGAACCATCGTCGTCCCAGCCGGCGTGCTCGCGCAGGTCTGGCGTGACGGTGCGCGGCAGGCGCGGCTGGCCCGCTTCTTCAGCATTCCTGAGGTGACGGTCGTCGCCCTCGACGACGAGCTGGCGCGGGCCGCGGGCCAGCGGTGTGGGGTTTCAGGAACCTCGGACGTCATCGACGCATCGGTGGCCCTCGTCGGCCGGCGACATGGCGGCGTCGTCGTCACGTCGGATCCAGACGACTTGCATCGGCTGGACCCAACGCTCGACCTCATCGTCGTGTAGGCCAGGTTCGCCGCTTCGCTGACACACACTCGGCGCTCCCGATCGCGCCCGGTTTTGGGCTAGTGCCGTCTGCATGCCGCGTCGCCCCGACATCCAGAAAGTGCTCCTCATCGGCTCCGGACCCATCGTCATCGGCCAGGCGTGTGAGTTCGACTACTCCGGCACCCAGGCGGTGAAGGCGCTCAAGGAGGAGGGCATCGAGGTCGTCCTCCTCAACTCGAACCCGGCCACCATCATGACGGACCCGGAGTTCGCGCACCGGACCTACGTCGAGCCCATCACCGTCGAGGCGGCCACGCGCATCATCGAGCAGGAGCGCCCCGACTCGTTGCTCCCCACCATGGGCGGGCAGACCGCGCTCAACCTCGCCAAGGCCCTCGCCGAGGCCGGCGTGCTGCAGAAGTACGGCGTGCGCCTCATCGGCGCGCAGCTCGAGAGCATCAACAAGGCCGAAGACCGGCAGCTCTTCAAGCAGGCCATGGAGCGCATCGGCCTCGAGGTCCCGAAGGCCGGCATCGCCCACACGATGGAGGAAGCCTGGGCCATCGTGAAAGAGACCGGGTTCCCCTCGATCATCCGCCCGGCCTTCACGCTCGGCGGCACCGGCGGCGGCATCGCGTACGACGAGCAGCAGTTCAAGACGATCGTCGAGGGCGGGCTCGCCGCCAGCCCCGTCAAGCAGGTGCAGATCGATCAGTCGGTGCTCGGGTGGAAGGAATACGAGCTCGAGGTGGTGCGCGACCGGAAGGACAACGTCGTCATCATCTGCAGCATCGAGAACTTCGACCCGATGGGCGTGCACACCGGCGACAGCATCACCGTCGCGCCGGCGCAGACGCTCACCGACAAGGAGTACCAGCGCATGCGCACGGCGGCGATCGCCATCATGCGCGAGATCGGCGTCGACACCGGCGGCTCGAACGTGCAGTTCGGCGTCGATCCGAACACCGGCCGCATGGTCGTCATCGAGATGAACCCGCGCGTGTCGCGCTCCTCGGCGCTCGCGTCGAAGGCCACCGGGTACCCCATCGCGAAGATCGCCGCGAAGCTGGCCATCGGGTACACGCTCGACGAGCTCAAGAACGACATCACGCGTGACACGCCGGCGTCGTTCGAGCCCTCCATCGACTACGTCGTCACGAAGATCCCCAAGTTCAACTTCGAGAAGTTCCAGGGCGCCTCGAAGGTGCTCGGCACGATGATGCGCTCGGTGGGCGAGGTGATGGCCATCGGCCGCACCTTCCGCGAGTCGTTCTTCAAGGCCGTGCGCTCACTCGAGCAGGGCCGGTTGGCGATTCCGTCGAAGGCCGAGGCGACCAGGCGCCCCGATTCCGAACTGACCGACCTCCTCAAGGTGCCCACGCCGGATCGGCCCTGGGCGCTCTTCGAGGCCTTCCAGCGCGGCTGGACCGTCGAGAAGGTGTTCGACCTCACCGCCATCGATCCGTGGTTCCTGCGGCACCTGGAGGCCCTGGTGAGCGAGTACAACGCGCTCGCCGAGAAGGGCTCGCTCGAGAAGGTCTCGGACGCGGAGCTCAAGGGCGCCAAGTCACGGGGCTTCTCCGACGCGCAGCTCGCGAAGGCGTTCGGCGTGCCCGAGGCGACCGTGCGTGAGACGCGGTGGATGCGAAACCTGCGGCCCGTCTACAAGCGCGTCGACACCTGCGCCGCCGAGTTCGAGGCCTACACGCCGTACCTCTATTCTACCTACGAGGAGGAGGACGAGGCGCCGCCCACGAGCCGCCAGAAGGTCGTCATCCTCGGCTCGGGCCCCATTCGCATCGGCCAGGGCATCGAGTTCGACTACTGCTGCGTGCACGCCGCGTTCGCGCTCCGCGAGGCCGGGTACGAGACCATCATGGTCAACTGCAACCCCGAGACGGTGTCGACCGACTACGACACTTCCGATCGTCTCTACTTCGAGCCGCTCACCCTCGAGGACGTGCTGGAGATCATCCACCGTGAGAAGCCGCTCGGCGTGATCGTGCAGTTCGGCGGGCAGACGCCGCTCAAGCTCTCCAAGCCGCTCGAGGCCGCCGGCGTTCCCATTCTCGGCACCACGCCCGACGCCATCGACATCGCCGAGGATCGCGAGCGGTTCTCGAAGCTCGTCGAGAAGCTGCGCCTCAAGCAGCCGGAGAACGGCGTCGCCCGGTCTCCTGAGGAGGCGTTCCGCGTCGCCGAGGTCATCGGCTACCCCGTGATGGTGCGGCCCTCGTACGTGCTCGGCGGGCGCGCGATGGAGGTCGTGCACGACCGCGTCGATCTCGACCGCTACATGCGCGAGGCGGTGCTGGCGTCTCCGGAGCACCCGGTGCTGATCGATCGGTTCCTGCGCAACGCGACCGAGGTCGATCTCGATCTCGTGTGCGACACCACCGGCGCGGCGATCGTCGGTGGCATTCTCGAGCACGTCGAAGAGGCGGGCGTTCACTCGGGTGACGCGGCGTGTGTGATGCCGCCGCACTCGCTGGGGCCCGACGTCATCGAGCGCCTCAAGGACATCAGCGTCGCCCTCGCGCTCGAGCTGAAAGTCGTCGGCTTGATGAACGTGCAGTTCGCCGTGCAGGGCAAGGCCATCTACGTGCTCGAGGTGAACCCGCGCGCGTCACGCACCGTGCCGTTCATCTCGAAGGCCACCGGCGTGCCGCTCGCGCGGGTCGCCTCGCTGTGCATGGTCGGCCGATCGCTCGCGTCCCTGGGTCTGACGAGCGATCCCGTCGTTCACCACGTGGCCGTGAAGGAGTCGGTCTTCCCGTTCGCGCGCTTCTCGAACACCGACGTGATCCTCGGGCCCGAGATGAAGTCGACGGGCGAGGTGATGGGCATGGACGTGCGCCTCGACGCGGCGTTCGCGAAGTCGCAGCTCGCGGCGGGCACGAAGCTGCCGACCGGCGGCAACGCCTTCGTCTCGGTGAAGGACGACGACAAGCCGGGCCTGGTGGATCTGTGCCGCCGTTTGCGCGCGCTCGGCTTCGGGCTGCTCGCCACGGGTGGCACGCACGACTACCTCCAGCGCAAGGGCATCGAGAGCGTGAAGGTGAACAAGGTGCTCCAGGGCAGCCCGCACATCGTCGATCGCGTGCACGCAGGCGAGGTGACCCTCGTGTTCAACACGACGGCCGGGAAGAAGGAGATCTCGGACTCCTTCTCGATTCGCCGCGAGTCGTTGCTCAAGGGCGTGCCGCACTTCACCACCCTCGAGGCCGCGCGCATGCTGGTGGGCGCGCTCGAGGCCCAGGCCCACTCCAAGCGCGAGTACCGGCCGATTCAGGAGTGGATCAAGCCGCGCCGCTGAAGCGTCAGGGGGCGGTTGGCGCAGGCGGTGGCGCTGGGCCCAGGTCGAAGGTCACCGACACGTCGCCACCCACCAGCCACGTCGAAAACAGCTCCTGGCGCTGCGCGAAGGTCGTCGCGGTGTGCGACTCCACGAAGGCGCCCAGCACGACTGGGCCCCAGAGCTGAACACGCAGCCCTGCTGAGAGATCGAAGGCGTGGATGGCCGCGTCGCGACGGGTCTCGCCCCGGGCGCTGACATGGCCCAGCGAGGTGCCGACGCCAACCCATGGGCGAAGTCGCCAGACGATCAGCTCGATCTGCTGACGCAGGCCGAACTCCCACATCGAAACGAGGTCCCCTCCGCCCGGCCAGCCGCCGAAGCGCCCGCGGACGCCCAGGAGCACGCCGACGTTCGGAAGGCTCCCATGGGTCAGACGCAGCGCCGCGGAGATCGCCCCGTGACCTCCGTGGGTCGTGAGCGG
Organism: Myxococcaceae bacterium; assembly: GCA_044352295.1. Taxonomy (GTDB): domain Bacteria; phylum Myxococcota; class Myxococcia; order Myxococcales; family Myxococcaceae; genus Xiheimicrobium. Next base: position 15,369 of record JBILEB010000062.1, on the reverse strand, counting down.
GAAGGGCGCCGCGCTTGGCTCGTGCGCCCAGATCCGTCGTTCGAGCGCGGCGGCGCGCGAACCGTCGACGGAGATCACCAGCTCCCGGGACAGGAACGATGGTGCGGCCAGCGCTGCCGTGGTCAGCATCGTCGAGAGGAGCACGGGATGCGCTGACGGCGGGCTGCCGGGCTGAATTCACCGTCACCGCGCACTGACCGGCGAGCGCTCCCCGAGGTCGAACTCGAGCACGAGCTCGCCTCCGAGCTGCCACGTCCTGAGCCGATCGTCGGGTCGGCTGAACGGCGTCACGCCGACCGATTCAGCCCCGACACCGACGACGACCGGCCCGGCGACGTGAAACCGAAGGCCGGCGGCCAGGCTGTTCGTGCCCACCGCTGCCTCCTGCACCATGGGCCCGCGGGCGCTGACGTTTCCAAGCCCGTAGCCAACCCCCAGCCACGGCCTCAATCGCCACAGGTGGAGCTCGAAACGGACGCGAACCCCGAGCGCCCACAGCGAAAGGGCCGAGTCGGTCCCCTGCCAGTGCCCCACGTTGCCTCTCAGGCCCAGGCCGACCACGAGCCACCGACGGTTGGCGTCGACGAGCTGGAGCTCAGCCGCGAGCGCCCCGCTCCAGCCCTGGCCGATGGAAGCAAAGCGCTCGTGCGTTGAGCCGAGCTCGAGCAGGCCAGCCGCTGCGCCGTCGACCCCCGCGCTGAAACGCGTCGTGAGAGGACCCGGTTCTGCAGCCAGCGCGATCGACACGACTGAGGCGAGCAGCACGGTGGCACCTGACGGGCGCCGGCCGTGTTCGATTCACTCACCTCAGCGACAGCGACCGACCCCCACGACGATGTCCGTCGGGGTCACCTGCACCCAGTCGGGCAGGCCGTCACCCGTCACGTCGGCGAAGCGCTCGACCCGACCCGAGAAGCCCCGCGGCGGGAGCTCCGGGTTCGCCAGCACCGTCGCGCTGAACTGCCGGTTCACCACCTCGCCGCGCCCGTCGCCGTCGGTGTCGATGATGAACGAGACCCCAGCCGAGGTCGGCGCCGGCTTCCAGTCGCCGCTGCGGGGGAACGCCGCCGTTCCATCGCCGGGGAAGAAGGCGCCCGTCGACCCGGCCACGTCGGGGAAGCCGTCGTTCGTCACCAGCCCGACCGCCAGCGCGCTGTCGAAGTCGAAGCCGGTCACTCGAGGCGCGAGCACGAACCCCGAGGCGCGCCCCAGGAGCACGTAGACCGACCGAGGCGCGCTCGCCCCGGCGAGCACCACCAGATCCGCCCGTCCATCCCGATCGACGTCCGCCACCGCGATGTCGGCGACCGCCGGAAGGAACGGCGTCACCTGAGGCGATGCGAAGGCCCGCGCGCCCTGGTTCCGGAAGGTCGAGAAGCCCGCCCGCGTCCGCGCCACCACGTCGGCGCGGCCATCACCGTCGACGTCGGCGACGCGCAGCACCACCTCCGCGGCGACCTCGTTGAGCGCCAGCGACACGGACGGTCCGTTGAAGCGCTGCGCGGTGGCGAAGTCGACGCGCGCGAAGCAGGGCACGGGCGCCGGGCTCAAGCCTCCATCGGGGAGCGCAGGGCTGGGGCAGTCGAGCCGCAGCACGTCCGCCGAGCCGTCTTGATCGAAGTCGGCCAGCGCTTCGGGGCGGGTCAGCGCATCGTCCGGCCCCACGGTGAAGCCACCCGTCCCGTTCGCGCGCAGCACCCGGCTCTGGGTGGTGATGGGCAACATGCTCATGATCGACGCGCGCCGGCTGACGAGCAGATCCTCGCGCGCGTCTGCGTCGAGCCGGCCCACTTGCAGGAACTCCCCGCCCTGCAGCGCCGTCTTCACCGTGCGCTCGAACCCGCGCGCGAGGGTGTTGCGGGCGAAGACCGGACGAACCTGGTTGCTCCACAGCACCGCGTCGAGCCGCCCGTCACCCGTCACGTCGCCCAGCTGGAGCGAGGTCGCGGGCGCGGCGGGCGTGAACCCATCGAGCTCGTACACGTCCGCCGCCGAGAACGTGCCTGGCGCCGTGTTCCACAACACCTCGAGGCCGCGCCCGGTGCCGAGCGCGATGTCGACGAAGGTGTCTTGATCGAGGTCGGCGACCTCCACCGCGCCGAGGGTCGTCCCGGCGTTGCTCACCAACGTCGGCGCGCCGAGGCCCCCATCGCCGTCGCCAGTCCAGACGAAGACCGCCGAGCTCGTCACCGTCACCAGATCGGCCCGGCCATCGCGGGTGACGTCTCCCGCGGCGATGGCCACCACGCCCGGCTGGGTCGCCGCGGCCGTGGTGCCGCTCGTGAACGTCGTCAGCCCGTTCGACAGAAACGCGCGCGCCTGGCCGGCAAAGTACGTCACCACGTCGACCCGTGAGTCACCGTTGAGCTCGACGGCCCGTGCGAACTCGGCTTGCTGCAGGTTGGGCGCGCCGTTGCGCGTCTGGCTGAAGGGGGCTCCGCCGTCGGCCGATTGGTTGACCCAGAGATCGGCGTTGAAGTTCCCCAGCTGCGGCACGCGCACGAGATCGGCGCGCCCGTCACCGGAGAAGTCGGCCGACAGGGTGATCCCGTTCTGGCCGTTGGTGAACAGCACGACCGGCGCCGAGAACCCGCTCGCGGCCTGCTGGACGACCCACAACGCCGTCGCGTCACCGGCGATCAGATCGCTGCGCCCATCGAGCGTGAAGTCGGCCACGCCCACCGGGAGCAGCGTCGTTCCGGCGTCGGCGGAGACCGGCGCGGCGAACCGTGCGTTCCCCTGGTTGGTGAACGACAGCCGGGTGGTGCCTTCCGTCGCCACCAGATCGAGCCGCGCGTCTTGCGTCACGTCGACGAGCCAGAAGCGAGCGGCGGTGGTGCTGACCAGCGAGTGCGGGAGCGTCTCGCCGATGCCCGCGAAGAACGTCCCCGCGCTGCAGGCCGGACGACAGCGCCCCTCGACGCAGGCGCCACCCGCGCACGACGTGCCACAGGCGCCACAATTCGAGGGATCGCGCTGACGATCGGCGCAGGTCGCGCCGCAGGTGGTGTCGATGCAGCTGAGGCCGCACGCGCCAGCGCTGCACGTGGGCCGGGAGAGGGCCGACCCGCCTGGACACGCCGTACAGGCCGAGCCACACGCCGCCGCCACGCCGTCGCCGACGCAGCTCCCGGTCGGGCCGCCACAGCGCGTGTTGCCGCTGGCGCAGGTGGTGCCGCAGGTCATGCCATCGCAGGTGGGGACGGCTCCGGGCACGCCGGGCGGGCATCGGGTGCAGGTCGCGCCACACGCCGTGACATCGGTCGCGCTCGCGCACAGCCCGTTGCAGGGGTTGAAGCCGCTCCCGCAGGTGAAGGCGCACTGACCCATCGCGCAGATGGGCGCGCCGGCGTCCGGGGCCGTGCAGGCCTGGCAACTCGGTCCGCACGCCGTCGGCGAGGTCGCGGGCACGCAGGCGCCTCCACAGAGATTGAACCCGGCGCTGCACGAGAGCCCACACTGGCCCGCGACACAGGTGGCCATCCCATTCGCCGTGGCGGGGCACGGCCCGCAGAAGGTTCCACAGGAAAGGGGGGAGTCATCGGGCAGACAGGCGCTCCCGCAGCGGTGGAACCCCGGGTTGCACGCGAAGTCGCAACGCCGAATCGTAAGGCCGGCGTCCGTCGTCTGGGGCAGGCACGTCGGGCTCCCGTTGGCGGGCGCGGGACACACCGTGCAGCGATCGCCACAGGTCTGCGGCGAGCTGCTGTCGGCGCACGCGTCACCGCACCGGTGGAAGCCATTGGCACACGCGAAGTCACACTGGCGGTTGGTGCACGAGGCCACCGAGTTCGCCGGCGCCGCGCACGGTCCACAGCGATCGCCGCACGTGTTTACCGCGGTGTCGTCGGCGCAGACCGTTCCGCACGGGTGGAAGCCGGTGTTGCATGACAGCCCGCACGTCTCGTTCGTGCACGTCGCGCGGCCGCTGGTCGAGGCGGGGCAGGGCGAGCACCGGGCGCCGCAGGTCGCGACGTCAGTGTTGGACGCGCAGGTCTCGCCGCAGCGGTGGAAGCCGGCCGGGCACGCCCCAGCGTCGGGGCGCACCAGATCGCAGCGCCCGTTGCTGCAGGTGTCGGCTTCGTCACAGGCGCGGCAGAAGAGTCCCTCGCGTCCACACGCGGCCTTGTCGTTGCCCGCCAGACACTCGCCCGTCTGCGTGCAGCACCCCATGCAGGTGGACGCGTTGCAGGGCGGTCGTTCACCGGGACAGCCCGACAGCGCCAGGAGCAGGAACAGCAGCGGAATGGAGCGCACGACGTCTTTCGCCTTTCGCGCCCGCGCACGGCTCGGCCTCCTGCGTGCAGGGCGTGGGCGGTCTAGCGCGAGCCGTGGGGCCTGTCGCCCTTCAGGAAGGGGCGCAAAGTCAGTGCGCGGCGCGACGACGCGCGGCTTCGAGCACCACGGTCAGCAGGAGCGTCTTGCGCGTCGTCGCCCGGCCCTCCACCATCGGCAGCAGCGCCAGGTGAAGATCGTGGGCCTCCTGCGTCGTCGGCGCCCGCTTCTTCGTGCCCCGCCCCTCCCGCGAGAGGAGCAGCGACAGGTCGCCGGTCACGGCGTCGAGCACGAGATCGACGCCCTGAACGTCGGTGCGCCCGGCGACGAGAATCACCCGGCCGAGATCGGAGACGGAGCGCACCACGAAGCCCTCGAGCCGAGAGGGGAAGATCGCCTCGTTGAGCCCCACCAGCACCCGGCCCGCCTCGCCGTCGTCCCAGGGAACGCCCTGCTGGTACCGCATGAGGGCCTTGGAGAGATCCTTCAGCTCGCTGCGCGAGAGCTCCCGCACCTCGTCGTCTTCGATGAGCTCGAACTCTCCACTCGACTCGACGTAGCGAACCTCGACCTCGCGGCTGCCGACGACCGTGCTGAGCCGGTGCTCGCCGCTGAATTCGCCGTGCTCGTCCACGACCGGCTTGACCCGCTGCACGCGCGCGCCGTCGAAGGCCCTGATCTTGCTGGGAATCTTGAATTCGTCCGAGTCGGTGTGCATGACGTCGCTCACAGGTGCCCGAGTTGTCGCGAAAGCTTCACGACGGAAGCGTCATCGGATTGGACACCTCGCGCCACGTCGGTGCGTAGAAATTGCGAAGTCGTGGGTGAGGCCGTTGTCCGGCCCGCGCACAAGAGGCGAGCGTCAGCCAGGCCGCTGCTCACGCCATTCGCGGGGGGTGACGTTCGCCCAGCGCTTGAAGGCGCGATCGAACGCGCGCAGCTCCGAGTAGCCAAGGAGGTAGGCGACCTGGGTAACGTCGAGCCGGGCGTCCTTCAGGTAGGCGCGCGCGAGATCGAACCGGACGTCATCCAGCACGGACTGGAAGGAAGTCCCGACGTCTGCCAGGCGGCGTTGGAGCGTGCGGCCCGAGAGCGCCAGCCGGGTGGCGATGCGCTCGATGTGGGGCTCTCCTCCCTTGAGCGCGTCGCGGATGCTCTGGCGGACACGGTCGACGAGATCGTCGGACTTCGGGCGCGATGCGAGCGCGGCCAGGGCGTGCTCTTCGAGGAACACGAAGAGGGCCGGGTCGCCTGACTTCACTGGCAGGTCGAGCAAGCGGCGGTCGAAGGAGAACCCGTTGAGCTCGGCGTCGAAGGAGAGCGCCGAGGTCCCGAACGCGGCGGACAGCGGGCCAGGCTCGGCGAGCTTCGGGTTGGCGAACCACACCCGGTTGATGCTCGCGCCATCGACCATGCCGAGGAAGGTCGTGACGAGCACCAGCGTGGTGTACTCGTGGTGGTGGACCGACATGGCGTCGGGGCTCCCGGGCACGCCGTGGTGGAGCTGCGCTTCCGTTTCCGTCTCTTCGAAGCGGAACACCTGATGCGGGGCGAGCAACGAGTTGAAGCGCACGAGGTTCTCGAGGAGGCCGCGCACCGTCGGGACCGAGCGGACGAGGAACTCCGCGACGCCGTAGGAGCCCTTTGGCAACGCCTTCGCCAGCTCGAGCCCCAGGTGCGGCAGCGAGAGCTTCTCGCCGACGTCGTCCAGCAGCGCCTTGAGGCGGTTCGCCGGCAGGGTGAGCTCGATCTTTCCGGCCTGGCGCCAGTCGAGATCAGCGGGGAGCTGGTGGGCGGCGATCAACGCCTTCGGGTCGAGCCCGCGCGACTGCGCGAACGCCAGCGCGATGGGCGCGACACGCGATGTCATCTCGAACGAGGTACGGGGCATTGGGAACCGGGCGACGCGCCACTTCCATAGCGCGGCCTGTGGGCAAAAGGCACACCAGGCGGTGACGTCGCGCGGCGGAACCCGCTTTCCCAGGCCGCTGTCGGTGCCGCCATGAACTCTCAGGCGCTGCGAATCGCGATCATCCACCACGGCCGCATCATCGAAGACCGCACGCTCCCGACGGGCCAGAGGCAGTCGGTCTCGGTGGGGGCCGACCCGAAGGCGACCTTCTGCGTGCCGATGAGCGACACGACCACTCGGACCACGCTCTTTCAGGTGACGAAGGCCGGTGCGCTGGTGGTGGCCGAGCCGGCCCTCGAAGGCCGCGTGCAGGTCGACGGGCTCGAGCGACCACTCTTTGAGCACCCTCGCGGCGCCGTGATGCCCAAAGGCGCGAAGGGCCGCATCCGCGTCGGTGACGTGACGGTGCTCTTCCAGCTCGTCACCCCGCCGCCGGTGGTCGTCCCGCCCGAGCTGCCGAAGGGGGCGACGGGGGTGATCGCGCAGCTCGATCGCTCGTTCGTGGTGGCCCTCGCGCTCTCCTTCGCCGCCCACCTGGCTGGCGCAGGCTACGTCATGGCGCAGCCCGCGCCCGTCGAGCCGGAGCTCAGCCTCGAGGCCCAGCTCGATCGTCACGCCGCCGTCCTGTTGCCGCTGCCGAAGCAGGCGCCCGCGACCCGGGAGCCGATCGCCCCGACGAAGACGCCGCCAAGCGGCCCGTCGAAGACGGTGGCGCGGTCCGAGTCGGTCGTCGCGAAGGCCCCTTCGAAGCCGGTCTCGGCGGACGAGCTGAAGGCGAAGCTCTCGCGCGCCGGCATGCTGGCCGTCATCGGCTCGAGGGGGGACGGAGAGGGCCTGGTGGGCGACCTCCTCAAAGACGCCAGCGTCGTGGGGAGCGTGTCGGACGCGCTCAAGGGCGCGGACGGGTTCAAGGTCGCCTCGGCGGCCGACGCGCTCAAGACCGGTCTCAAGGGTGACGACTCAGGCACTGCGCTGACGGTCGGCACCATCGGGACGAACGGCACGCAGCAGGTGGCGCTCACCGAGCGTGGCGCGATCGCGGTGCAGGGCCGGGTGCGCGAAGAGGCCGTGTCCGTCGAGACGTCGGACGTGCCGGCTGACGAGCTGTCGAAGTGGATGCGGCTGCGCCGCGGGGCCATCCAGGTCTGCTACGAGCGCGAGCTCAAGCGCAACCACCAGCTCTCTGGCCGTCTGGTGGTGAAGTTCTCCATCACGCCGCGGGGCCGCGTCGCCGGGCTCGATCTCTCCGAAGGCACCTTGCAGGACCCGGGCGTCGCAGGGTGCATCGCGTCGCTGGCGAAGAGCTGGGTGCTGCCGTTCACGCCCGAAGACGAGGTCGCCGTGGCCTTCCCGTTCGTCTTCGCCCCCGCGAGCTGAGGACGCCGACCTCGAGCCGCTGGACCTTCCCCGGCGTGTCTGGACACGGGCCTCCCGAGGGCCCTGTCGACACTTCCTGTTTGACGCGAGGGGAAAGGTAGGCGTAGACGGGCGCGCCGCCTCGCGACGTTCGTGAGGTCTCCCAACAAAAACGTGGGGTTCGGTACGGCAGCAGCGATGCTGACCGGCCGTTTTGCCCGCGTCGACGAGAAGAAGGAGCCACCCAGTGGCCAAGCGAATCCCGACGTACCAGCCCTCGAAGGTCAAGCGGAACCGGTCGCACGGCTTCCGCAAGCGCAACGCCACCAAGGCCGGCCGTGAAGTGCTCAAGCGCCGCCGCGCCAAGGGCCGCAAGCGTCTCGTGGTGCGCGCCTACGACAAGTAAGGCGCTTCGTGGCGGGTGCCCGACCCTTTGCGTTCCCGAAGTCGGCGCGCCTGCGTCACCGGCGTGAGTTCCTCGTCGTGCAGGACACCGGCCTCAAGGTGTCCGCCGATTGTGTGCTCGCGCTCGTCAAACGACGCGTCGGCGCCGAGACCCCGACCCGGGTCGGCCTGACCGTTTCGAGCAAGGTCGGGAACGCGGTGGTGCGAAACCGTGTTCGTCGTCGGCTCCGCCAACTGGTTCGCACCCGCCGTCATGAGCTGCCGAAGGGACTCGACATGGTGCTCATCGCGAGGAACAGCGCCGCGACGGCCGAGTGGCCTGCGTTCGTGCGCGCGTTTGATCGCGTCACCGTCGAGCTCAAGAAGAGGTTCCCTCCGTCGTGAGCGCTTCCTCCGCCAGCGTGGGGTGGTTGGCGAGGCTGCTGCTGCTGCCCATCCGCCTCTACAAGGCGGTGCTGTCGCCGCTGCTCCCGCCGATGTGCCGGTTCCACCCCTCGTGCAGCGTCTACGCGATGGGCGCCATCACCGTGCACGGGCCCTTCAAGGGGCTGTTCCTGGCCGTTCGTCGGATCGGCCGGTGCCACCCGTTCAACCCGGGTGGGCTCGACCCGGTGCCGCCGCGCAATGGAATCGATGCGGCGTCGATCGTCTCCACGTTGGATCCACAGCTCGCTCGCCGGCTCTCGACTGATTTGCCCGACGCGCCGCCGCACCGCTGAAAGCGAACGTCATGGACACGCAGAAACGCCTCTATCTCGCCGTCGCCCTCATGCTGGGGCTCACCATGGTGTTCCAGCTCTTCATCTGGGGCCCTGAGGCCGAGAAGGAGCGCGCGCGCCTCGCCTCGCTCGACGGTGGTGTCGCCCTGGTGGACGGCGGCCAGCTCGCCCTCGACGCGGGCCTGGTGGTGGCCGAGGTGATGCCGGCGCCAGTCCCCCAGCCGGTGGTGCTCGAGGACGGCGGCGTGGCGATGGTCGCTCCGCCGCCGCTGCGTGAGGTGCCCGTGCGCACCCTCGAGGCGCTTCGTCCGTCGATGAAAATGGTGCTCACCTCGCAGGGCGCAGGCCTCGTCGACGCCGAGCTCACGGGCAAGCGCGAGCGCGAGACCCAGCGCCTCACCGTCGCCGAGGGCTACCAGCGCCTCATCGGCAAGCAGTTCCCGCCTGGTAAGCAGATGGATCTGGCGAACCCCGTCCCCGGCCAGTCGCCGCAGCTCGGAATCAGCATCGTCGGAGATGCGCCGCTGTCCGGCACGCTCCGCTACGAGGTGACGGAGGAGTCGCCCGGCAAGGTCGTCTTCACCGGCACCGAGGGCCCCTGGCGGGTGGTGAAGACGTTCACCTGGGATCCGAACGCGAAGGGCCTGTCGCCCGACATGAAGCGCTCCGAGCGCGACCCACGGGGGTACCAGGTGCACCTTGGCGTCGCGCTCACCAACACCAGCGCGGCTGCGGTGAAGGGCGACCTCGTGGTGCAGGCCGTGCGCGCGGTCGATCCGTCCGAGGAGGAGCCACCCAGCCTGTTCGGCAGCATCGGCAACCAGGCCTCGGTCCTCTGCAAGGCTGGTGAAGACGTGCGCCGTCACATGCCGGGTGAGAAAGAGGGCACCTTCCTCTCCTGCGGCGGCACGGAGAAGACCGACTTCGAAGAGAAGGGGTCGATCGCGTGGGTGGCGATCGATCAGCAGTACTTCCTCACGGCGCTCTGGCCCTCGGGCGGCGCGAGCGAGGGCAAGTGCTTCATGCACGCCGGGAAGGCGGAGCGGCGCGTGCAGATCGCGCTCACCGTCGAGGTGCCCGCCGGTGGCGCGCTCACCAGGGAGTTCGACGCCTACCTGGGGCCCAAGGACCTCGAGATGCTGCAGAACGTCGGCACCATCTCGCCCTCCGCCGCTGCTGGCGGGAGCGCGCCGGTGGCCAGCGCCTCGGTGGGCCTCGATGGCACGGTGGACTTCGGCATGTGGGCCGTCATCTGCAAGGGCCTGCTCTTCTTCCTGCGCTTCTTCCAGGGCGTCTTCGGGAACTGGGGCCTCGCGATCATCCTGCTGACGGTGATGGTGAAGGTGGCCCTGCTGCCGCTCACGCACAAGGCGATGGTCTCGGCGGAGCAGATGAAGAAGCTCCAGCCCGAGATGGAGAAGATCAAACAGAAGTACCCGGACGACCGCGAGAAGCAGCAGGTCGAGCAGATGAAGCTGTACAGCGAGGCGAAGGTGAACCCGCTCGGCGGGTGTTTGCCGCTGTTGGTGCAGCTCCCCATCTGGGCCGCGCTCTTCACCACCCTGCGCACCAGCTACGAGCTGTACGGCGAGCCGTTCTTCGGGGTGTGGGGCGATCTCACCTACAAGGATCCGACGTACCTGCTCCCGCTCGCGCTCGGCGTCACGATGATCGTCACGCAGCGCCTGCAGCCGCAGATGATGACGGACCCGGGCCAGGCCTTCCTCATCACCTGGGTCATGCCGATCTTCTTCACCGCCATCATGATGAACTACCCGGCGGGCCTGGCGCTCTACATCTTCACCAACAACCTGCTGTCCATCGCGCAGCAGTTCGCGCTGCGGAAGTACCTCGAGCGCACCGGGCAGGCGGCGCCGAAGCCACCCACCAAACCGCCCGCCACCACCGGAAAGAAGGCGGAGGCCAAGTGAACGAGAGCGCCGTCGCCGCGACCGACGCGGCCCCCGTCGTCGCCATCTCTCCCGCGAGCCCCGAGCGCAAGGCGCAGGTCGAGGCCCTGGTGGGCGGCATCCTCCAGCACATGGAGTACCCCGCGCGCCTCGAGCTGAAGGACATGCCCGACGGCGGTATCGGCATCGCGGTGCACTTCGACGCGATGGAGCTGCCGGGGATCACCCCGGGCAAACGCTCGTGGCTGCTCGACTGCATCCAGTTCCTCGTCAACAAGGCCATCAACCGGCCCACCGTCGAGCGGCGCTGGGTGTCGCTGGGGGCCAACGGGTTTCCGGAGCCCCGGCCGGCGAAGCCCGAGCGCCCCGAGCGCGCTGAGAGAGAGCTCGCCCCTCGCGCGGCCCCGGTGGCGAAGGCCCAGCCGCAGACGCCGCCCGGCGGCGCGCCGAGCACCAGGCCCGCGAAGGCGAACGGGGTCGCGAAGCCCGAGGCCCAGAAGCAGGAGCCCCGTGGCCGCCGCGGTCAGGAGCCGGACGAGCGCAGCCTCGAGGTGAAGGACGACCCGGCGCTCACGAAGCTCTTCACCGCGCTCGGCGAGAAGTCGGTGAAGACCGGGCGGATCTACGCGGTGATGTCGCTGTCGGTCGACGATCGTGCGCGCGCGGTGAAGGCCGCGGGGGCCGTGAAGGGGCTCTCGGTGAAGACCGAAGGGGAGGGCTACTTCCGGCGCGTGACGTTGACGCCCGAGAAGCTGACGCCCATGCCGTCGAAGAAACAGGTGATGCCCGACTACGACGACGAAGAGGAGTGAGGCTCCCCGTCGTCGCATCCTCCCGATGGCGGATACGTCATCGGGCCGACCTCCCGCTGGCCGATGTTCGCCGCGAGGGCTGCCGTCGATGATTCCTGTATCGAAACGCCGCGACGCCTCGCGGCCCGACCAGGAGCACGACATGACGCCGACCCGCCGGAAGACCCTTCGCCGCCGTGGCCAGGGCATGACCGAGTACATCATCATCGTGGCGCTCATCGCGATCGCCGCCATCGGTGTCATCACGTTGTTCGGTGACAACATTCGCAAGCTCTTCGGCGCCGCTGGGACCGCGCTGGCCGGCGAAGGGTCCGTGACGCCGAAGACGAAGACGTTCGCCGCCTCGGGAACCGACCAGAAGGTCACGACGAAGACGTTCGCCGAGCACAACAACTCGAACTATTGATCGGGCACGTTGCGCCGTGAGGACCTCGTCCCCCAATCGGAGCGCGAGCTTCGCCTCGGTTCGGCTCATGCCCACTGACGCTCCCGGAGTCGGCGTCATGGGACATGCGGAAAGACTCCCCACCAGCAGCTCCACGCATCGCAGCCGCATCTCAGCGAGTCTGGCAGCCGCGGGTGTTCAGAACGCGGCGCCGAACGCGCTGCCAGCCCCGAAGGGCCCGCCGAGCGTCCCAGGATCGACCCGGCGCTCGATGACTGCGGCGAGGACGCCGCCCGTGATCGCCGCGGCGCCCAGGCCCACCACCGCCCAGAAGTACCAGCGCTCGTAGAAACGAGGCTCCGCCAGGAGCGGCACGTCGAGGGTGCGCGACTTCCCCACCTCCATGACGACCTGGTTCACCGACGGCACATACCCTTCGAGTGCGAGCTTGACGAAGTGCTCTCCAGCGGCGAGCGCGACCTCGACGGGGACGTTGCCGCGCGCCTCTTCGTCGATGAAGACCTTCGCGCCGACCGTTGGGCTCTTCACGACCAGGAGCCCGTGGGTCGCGCGGGATTGCAGGCCCAGGTCGAGCTCGACGCGCGCGCCACCTGACAGCTTGAGCGCCCGCTGGGCTTCGAACGTCTCGGGCGTGCCGACGACCACCTCGTAATCGCCCGCCACGAGCCTGCGGGTCAACGGCGTCTTGCCCAGGACGCGGCCCGACAGCCGCACCTCGGCGCCCTCGGGTGACGACTTCACCGTCAACAGGCCGGTCTTGCCGGTCACCTCGCCCATCAGCGCGTCGAGCCTGGGGACGCGCGCGAGCAGCTCGGGTGGCGCTTCAAGACGGAACTGCTCGAACAGCTCGAGCGCCTCGGGGTACTGGCCCATCGCCTCGAGCGAGCGCGCGCGGTTGTAGTGGAGCGCCGGGTCGGGCTTGAGCTGGAACGCCTCGGAGTACGCGACGAATGCATCCGCCGGCCGACCCGCATCCATGGCGGCGTCACCGCGCTTCTTGGCGTCGGCGGCTTTGGTGGCGCGTTCATCGGCTTCCCGGGCCTCGCTGGTCTGGGGCGGCGGTGGCGGAACGGCTTTCTTCGCAGGTGGTTTGCCCGGGGCCGCGAGGGCGAGGGTGAGCGCGAGGTGGACGATCATGTCAGAGGTACTTCGGGTTCGCGGGCTCCGCCGGTGCGGGTGTGTCGCGTTTCAAGGCCGGGCGTGGGGCTTTGGGTTTGGGTGAATCGGTGGGGGGGGGCTCCGGAGGCGCGACCGGCAGGCTGGGCGTCGGCTCAACCTCGGCGGCGACCGGTGGTGGCTCAGGCGTCGGCGGCGGCGCTGGCGCGGAGTCCACCACGCGCGGCAGGGGGGCGGACGCTGGCGTCTCGGCGGGTGGTGGAGGCGAGACGTCCCGGCGGCCGAGGGCCAGCGCGCCGCCGACGACGAGCACCAGGGCCAGGCCGACCCCGACGGGCACCGCGAGGGACCGTCTTGGCGCAGTCGACGCCGGCGTCCTCCGTGGCAGCACGTCGGTTCTGCCAGCGAGGGCTTTGCCGAGGGCGTCGGCGAAGGCACGGGCCGTCGGGGTTCGCTGCGAGGGGTCCTTCTGGAGCGCGTGCTCCAACACCGGCCATACGGCTGCGGGAAAGGTGCCCAGCCGCTGCAAGAGGGGAATCGGAGGCCGGGTGAGAATGGCGGTCGTCTTCGCGCGCACGTCGCGTCCTTCGAACGGGAGCGCCTCGCAGAGCCACTCATAGGTGGTGACGGCGAGGGACCACACGTCGCTGGCGGGGCTCAGCGCGCCACCGGTGAGCTGCTCCGGCGACATGAAGTCGGGCGTGCCCAGCGTGACGCCCTGGGTGAGTTTGTCCGCGCCTTCCTCGGCGGTATGCGCGATGCCGAAGTCGAACAGCTTGAGGCAGGGCCCCTCGGGCGTCTGCGCCATGAAGAGGTTCGCCGGCTTGATGTCGCGATGAATGATGCCCTGCGCGTGGGCCTCCTCCAGCGCCTCGCACACCTCGCGAATGTGACGGAGCTTGGTCTCGACGGGCAGGTGGTGCGCCGACGGCATCAACTTCGAGAGGTCGTCGCCTTCCAGGTACTCGAGCACCATGTAGGGCAGCCCCTCGGGCGTCTCGTCGACGTCGATGACCTGCGCGACGTGGCGGTTCCGCAGACGGGCGAGCGCACGGGCCTCTCGGAGAAACCGCGCGGCAAGCTGACCCTCGTTCTTGCGCTGCGGGAGGAGGATCTTCACGGCGACCCGACGCCCAAGCTTGACGTGCTGCGCTTCGTAGACGGCGCCCATGCCGCCCGCCGCGATGAAGCGGACGAGCTGGTACTTCCCTCCCAGCAGGGTTCCGACGTCGGGCAGCGCTGACGCTGCGGCTAAAGCGAGGGGCGGGGTCGTCATCGGCAGTGGAAGACGTCGGGCGCACCAGTCGGGGTGCACGTGCCCGAGGTGCACGCCTGAACGGGCGGCGTGGTGGTGCACGTGCGTGTCCCGAGGCTTCCCTGTCCGACACACGTCGAAAGAAAGGGAGCGCCGGCGGGGCTGGTACATTGCGAGTTGGGGCCACAGTCACTGTCACGTCGGCACCCGAACGAGAGGTTTCCGGGACAGGACTGGGGCATTCCCTCGCAGGTGTAGTTCGAAGGGCCGCGGTAACAGCAGAACGCGCCGCAGAGCATCGAGCCGCAGGCGATGCCTCCGCCTGCGCCTGACCCGCCACCTGTCGGGAAGCCGCCGGCGGTCGGGAAGCCGCCGGCGGTTGGGGACCCGCCGCCACCTGGGAAGCCGCCCCCGGTCGCGAGACCGCCCGCCGTGACGAAGCCGCCACCCATGCCCCCTCCGGCGCCTCCGCCCGCTCCGGTGGTGCTGCAGCGGTGGAGTTCACCGAACCCGGGGTTGAACGGAACGCACGAGAGGCCGGTGCCGCAGCCCACGCTCGGGTCGCACAACTCCTCCTGGCCAGCGCCGGGCATACCCGCAGAGCACGCAGCACGGACACCGGTTCCCAGGAGATTGCCCCCGAAGATGCAGCGTTGGGAGAGGAGGCAGTCCGAGCGGAAGCGGCACAGCATGGTGTCGCAGGCTTGCGGAAGCGAAACACAGCGACCGTTTCGGATCACGCAGTAGTGCGTTGGAGCCGAGCAGTCGAACGCCCCGACGGGATCGACGCACGGTGATTCCGCAGGCATCGGCCCGGAGCACGGGTCTCCGCCTCCCGCGCCACCGCCGCCTCCAGTGATGCCGCCCGAGAAGCCGCCGCTCGAGCCACCGGAGACACCACCCGCCGAGCCGCCGGAGACACCACCCGCCGAGCCGCCGGAGACACCACCTGCCGCTCCACCGGAGACACCACCTGCCACTCCACCGGAGACACCACCTGCCGCTCCACCGGAGACACCACCTGCCGCTCCACCGGACACACCGCCGGCCGCTCCACCGGAGACACCGCCCGCTGCCCCACCAGAGACACCGCCCGCTGCCCCACCAGAGACACCACCCGCTGCCCCACCAGAGACACCACCCGCTGCTCCACCGGAGACACCACCTGCGGCTCCACCGGAGACACCACCTGCCGCTCCACCG